>DASVXV010000171.1:0-34746 GCA_036392495.1 Pyrinomonadaceae bacterium
CTCCAATTTTAATCAATCAGAGACTAAGAATGAACCTCGACAACCTATAACTCATTCAACCCGACCCCGCGATAGTATGGCTTTTATCATCTCTCCTGTCGGTGTAGATTGAAGGCTGCTCGCGCGGGGCGGGTTAATTCGAGCGTTAGGCGCAGAGTCGCGAGAAGTTCAGCAAAATCTGCTATTGCTTTTCGAGTGAAGATGACACAGCATTAGCTGTAGAAGGAGGATGTCGGATGAAGCTCGCAACATTCAATATTTATTGGCTGGGCAATGACAGGTTCCTCGAAATGTCAAAAAAGTCTGGCCTCAATCTAAAAGAACGAGACGATAACGACTGGCTCTCGATAGCCCAGGTAATCTCTAAGCTTGATGCCGACGTGATCGTTTTTGAGGAGATCGTCAGCCTCGACGAGCTTCAGAAAGTTCTTAAGCTCGCCAACGGGTTTACATCAAGGAACTATCAAACGTATGACAAGGAAGGACAACTGCTGGGCACTGGGAAGGCCGCAGATCAGAAGGTCGTCCTTGCGTATGATGAGAAACAGTACGAGTTAGTCGCGGCGTCCCCGATTTTCGGAGGCGAAGGGCGGCTACCCTTCGGCTTGCGCGTGCGGAGCGTCAACGATGGGGGGCAAATTTTAGTCGTCGGCGTCCACTTTAAATCCGGGCAACCATTCTTCGACGATCAGGGTAGCGCCGATAAGCGGAGGGCTCAGTGTCAGCATCTAGCCGATTGGGTCGCAGGTGAGAAGGTGGACTCCAACCCGGCACTTGCAAAACCCGATCCCGATGAATTGGTTGCCATCTTAGGCGACTTCAATGCGATATCTGAGTTGGAGCCAGGCCATCCTGGAGGATGGGATATAATTGTCGAGTCGCTTGATCCGTTGCGCGAGAAGCATATGAACAAGTGGTGGTGGGAAAAGCCGTTGGCTGATCCCGCCGGGGGCGACCGCACAACTTCTTACGTCGAGCATTTGCTGATTGACTTCGTGATGCTCTCGCCTTCGCTGAAAAATCGCATCGTCAAGCCGCCAACCATCTATGCTTACGATAAAGACCCTTCGATCATCAGCGGCTCCGTAAAAGGGGTCAAATACTACATATCTGACCATAGACCAGTGCATGTTGAGGTAGACGCATCACCTTCCTGAGACAAGCGTTAAGATGTTCCGAAAGCGAGGCTGCCTGACAGCAGCGCATAACAACTCATTCAACCGGAGCGCGAGTTAGCTTGCCTTTTATCGAGAACCTGCCCGTATCGGCGGTTCGCCGCGCCCGGTGAATTCGAGCGTTATGCGCTAGACACTGATCCGAATATGGGACAACTGCGAATGCGGACAATGGCTGTGTTGTGCTTCGGACCTTAGCTTTTCAAATTAGGACATTACCCGGTGATAATGTATTTGGCTCGCTTGAGAGTGCGGGTGTAACATCTGTTCGATCCTGGGAGTTTGGAGTATGAGCGAAAAACTGAGCGGCAAACTTATCGTGGCGATAACGGGCGCGACCGGGACTATCTTCGGCGTGCGCCTGCTGCAAATCCTGGAAGGCACGGGCATCGAAACCCACTTGGTGATGAGCAAGTGGGCCGCGCGCACCCTTGTGCATGAAACGCCATACACGGTCGAAGAAGTGAAACAGATGGCGACCTGCTTTTACACGGTCGAGGACCAGGGAGCCCCGATCTCCAGCGGCTCGTTTTTAACCGGCGGCATGATCGTCGCGCCCTGTAGCATGAAAACGCTCGCGGCAATCAGTACGGGGCTGAGCGACAATCTGATCGCGCGTGCGGCGGACGTGATCCTCAAGGAGCGGCGCAAACTCGTGCTCATGGTGCGCGAGTCCCCCTTGAGCGACATTCACCTGGAAAATATGCTGAAGCTCTCAAGGATGGGCGTGGTCATCCTGCCGCCCGTGCCTGCTTTCTATAATCACCCGCAGACGATTGACGACATCGTCAACCACACGGTCCAGCGCGCTCTCGACCAGTTCGAGATTCACGTGGACGTGGTCAGTCGCTGGGACGGGCGTCTTCTGCGCGGCGGAAAAGTTTCAAGCGTCAGCGAGTGAAGAGATCGGAAATCTATGCCAGGGCTTCGTCGCAAGCTTCGCGCATGCTGCACCCTCTGCAACGCCGCGCGTCCTCGTGGCTGCGGTGAACATCCGCAGCCAGGCGCGCCTCAGACATCTCCTCCAGCAGGAAGACCAGCTCATCCTTCAACTCCGACGTGTAGTCCAAGATCAGCTCATTATCGGAGTACCTGATAATTCCGTGAGGGACGTTCTCGCCGAGCACGTCCTCCACCAGCAGGCAATAGGCCGCCAGTTGAAAGACGTGTGAATCGTAGGGGCGGCCGTCGGGCGGGCACTTCGTTGATTTAACCTCGATTGGAACGATTCCTTCGTCCGTCCGAACAAGATAATCCGGCCTGCCTATCAGTCCGTATGACCTGGAAATCAAGGGCTTCTCCTGCCTGACTCCCTGCCGGTCCTTTTCCGCAGGTGCGATTCGCCCGACGGCGAAACCCGTATCGCTGTAGAGGAGCCGTCCGGAGGGAAGACCGTTGCGCTTGGAGGCGCGCCGCGCTGCAACGTAAGAGACGAGCGTGATGATGACGAGCAGTATCAGAGCCGCAAAGAGATAGATCATTGCCACCACCAGAGTAGAAGGAGCAGGACCGCAAAGACTATCGTGAGGAAACTCGAATATGCCGCGACCCGGCGCAGACGCTCCGCACGTCTCACGGTCCGGCCGTGCTTCAGATGCCAGAGCGTGCCCGCTTCCCGCGCCCCCTGGCCGGAAGTCGGCTCGCAGCCCTCAAGACGCAATCGCCAGGCGCGTGCGCAGAAGACGTACTCTCCAATCTCCGACGCTTTGATCAATTTTCTACGGTCATTCATGTGTCTCGCTCAAATCCGGCTCGGTCCAATGGCGGTCGGCCCCTTGCAATCCACCGGAACAGACGAAAAGCCTTTTCGATCTTGTTCCATCCTTGAAACGCTGTTTCGCGAACGGGCAAAACATGCTATAATGCCTCCCATGAAAAAGGAAGCGAAAAAGAGGGGCGACGCACACGTATTTCCGTTCACTCCGGCCGAAAAGCGTGCCGCCCGCTCCGAAAGGATCAGGGTCGCGTTGGCCTCGCCTTACGGCTGGATAGCTTATTCCGAGGCAGGCCATGAGCGTGACTACCGCATCTATTGCGAGCCGACGACGAAGCGTCTGGTCTGCACCTGCGCGGATTTCATCTTCAACGGCAACGGCGAGCCGGGCTACGAGTGCAAGCACGTTTCGGCGGTCCTGAAATTTATCGCCCGCCAGTATCTACTACAGGAATACGACCCGCAGAGGCAAGGCGCACGCGTCGCCTGAGCAAGCGTGTGGGAACAAGAGGCAGAAGTGAGATGAGTAAAGATTTCAGATGTGAAGCCTGCAAGAAACCGCAAGAGACGCTCCACATGCGCAACTCCGACGGCAAATGGGTTTGCCCCTATTGCATCCCGGACGCGGAATTGAGCGCCTATCCGGGCTTGCGCGAACGGCTCGGCCTGCGCGTCAAACGGACCAGCCCGCCGCAGAAGAAGGCCGCTTAAGAGCGGGGCGGCGCGAAAAGTCTACGCACTTCTCGCGTTAGTTTTACGGAATGAGTCTGCCACCCTTAGTCCTCAGATTCGATTCCGGGACGCTCGTCCTGGACGGCGCGGACCGTTCCGTGAAAGTACCCGCACACTTCAAGTGGGACGAAAGGGTCTTGCGCTGGAGGGCGCAGGCACGCGCCTACCGCCACATCATTAAAGATTTCATACGCGCCGGAACGCCCTATGAGGACCTGGCGCGCGCTTACGACCAGTTCGATTTTTCGACCGGGTCGCGGGTCGAGCCGCGCCCTTATCAGAGAGAGGCGATTGACGAGTGGAGAAAGCGCGGGCGCTCGGGCGTCGTCATTCTTCCGACGGGCGCTGGCAAGACTATGGTCGCGCAGATGGCGATTGAGCAGACGGGGCGCTCGACGCTGATCGTCGTCCCGACGCTCGATTTGATGAACCAGTGGTACGACCTGCTCCTCGCGTCGTTTCAGGCGGAGGTCGGCTTGATCGGCGGCGGATATTACGAGATCGGCGCGCTGACGGTCACAACTTACGCTTCGGCGTTTCGCTTCATGGAACGGCTGGGAAATCAGTTCGGCCTGCTGATTTTTGATGAGTGCCATCACCTGCCGGGCAGCGTCTATCGCTACGCGGCAGAGCTGTCAATCGCCCCTTTCCGCCTGGGGTTGACGGCCACGCCGGAGCGAGCGGACGGTGAGGAGCGAAGCCTCAATCAATTGATCGGTCCGATTCTCTACCGCCGCGAAGCGCACGAGATGGCAGGCGAGTATCTGGCCGATTACACAATCGCGCGCATCAACGTCCGCCTCAGCCCCGAGGAGCGCCAGCTTTATCAAAGCGAGCGCGCCATCTTTCGCCGTTTCCTGAACGAAAAGGGGATTGACCTCGGCGGCCTGATGGGTTGGCAGACATTTATCAAGGCGAGCGCTCGAAGCGAAGAGGGGCGGCGCGCGCTGATGGCTTACAAAGAGTCTAAGCGCATCGCCCTGGGGACGGAGGCCAAGCTGCGCGTGCTCTCGGACCTTTTAGCGCGTCACAAGACGGAGCGCACTCTCATCTTCACGGCCGAGAACGAGATGGTCTATCGCATCTCGGAGAAGTTCCTGGTCCCTGCGATCACGCACCAGACCGCCATTAAAGAGCGGCGCGAATGGCTCGAAGCCTTCAACCGCGGGGAGGTCCTGGCCCTGGCGACCTCTAAGGTCTTGAACGAAGGCGTGAATATCCCCGAAGCGGCTGTCGCCATTGTCCTCTCAGGCTCCGGCTCGACGCGCGAGCACATCCAGCGGCTCGGCCGCATCCTCAGAAAACAACCCGGCAAGGAAGCGGTCCTTTATGAAGTCGTGTCGAGCGAGACGACCGAAGAGGGCATCAGCTCACGGCGCAGCCAGAGCGATCAGTTCCGCGAGGCGCGCCCCGTTACAGACTCCGGATGGTTGAGGTGGTGATAGAGAGATGCTGACGGCTGATCTGGCACGAAGCTGGCGCAGGGGCGGAAGCATTCGACCGCTCTATATCCCCACGGACGACGCGGATTATCTGCGGGACGCGACCCACCTGATTAATCTCTTCCACGAACACGAGGGGCACGCACGGCGCGACCTGGACCAGGTTCTGGAAGAATACGTCGGCACGGGCACGGACTATAAGATCCTGCGCGGCTTCATCAAGCTGCTCACGGACAGGTGCGACTTTGAGACCGCGAGCGCGAAAGAACCCCTGGAGATTCGGCGCGCTCTGTTCCGCAAGGCGCGAGCGCATCACCCTGTGACGCAGGATGAAAGCCTGCGCTCGGAGGTCATCAGAGAGGCGGCTCAGGAGCTGGATTGCGCGCCGGAGGTGATCCTGGAAGGACTCTACGCGGACCTGCCGGAAAACCAGAGGCTTGAGGGCTTCAAAGCGCTGGAGGCGCGTGAGCTACTCAATCTCTACAATATCTCCCAGGCGCAGGCACTACTCTACCACTGCGTCGAGATGCGACTCACCGTCGAGACGCAGGACCCTGAATCTTACCGGGAGCTTTTCGGGGCGATTAAAGCGTACCGCCTGATTCACACAATAAAGGGAAGCCCGCAGACCGGATACGAGGTGCGGCTCGACGGGCCCGTCTCGCTTTTCCAACGCTCTCAAAAGTACGGCGTCCAGATGGCAGTCTTCCTGCCGGCGCTGCTGCTCTGCAAGGGCTGGCGGATGCGCGCGGAGATCGCGCAGTCCGTGGCGAAGGGACAGGAGAGCGCCTTTTATGAGCTGGCAAGCAGCCAGAAGCGTTTAAGCTCTCATTACCTGAGCGACCCCTTGGCGGAAAATTCCATCCTCGAAAAATTCGCAGCCAATTGGGGACGAAGCGAAACATCCTGGGAGCTGTCGCCGAGTCGTGAAGTGATTGATCTGGGCGAGAGCGCATTCATCCCTGACTTCGTCTTGCGGCGCGCCGACGGGCAGCAGTTTTACCTGGAGATACTCGGATTCTGGACGCCGCAACACCTGGCAGAGAGGCTCAAGGAGTTCGAGCACGCGGGCTTTAAGAATTTCATTCTGGCGGCGTGGGACGAGCTGCGCGGCAGCCGCGACCCGCTCACGAGGATTCCTCCACACACGATCATCTTCAAAAGGAGCCTGGACCCGGTCGCGGTCGAGCTTTCTCTCAACGAGCTGAGCAGTTAGGAAATGATAACGAATGAACCATTTCGTTCTCCGGTTTTAAAGACGAACTGAGGTTATGTTAACTGCATCGAGACAGGTAGGCGGACAGAAGGTCGCGGCGTGGGAAGTCGAAAGGGGCGACGGGCCTTTCTTCTGTTTCTGCTGCCGTCAGACGGTGACGCTCCGCAAAGGCGAGATCAAGGCCCCGCACTTCGCGCATATGCCTCCCGTCACGTGCGAATACGGCAGCGGCGAATCGGAAGCGCATCGCCGCTGCAAGATAGCGCTCTACGAAAAATTGTCCGCAGACCCGCGCGTCAGGAAATGCGAGATGGAAAGAGACCTCGGCACCGTGAGGCCGGACGTCAGCGCGTACATCAACGACGTTCCGGTGGCAATCGAAGTGCAGTTGAGCAACCTCACGCTCGCCAGAATCCGGTATCGCACCAGCGAGTACGCGCGCAAGGGAATCTACGTTCTGTGGCTTCCCCTTTTCACGGAGACTCTAAAACAGGAGTTGTATTCCCCGAGTCCCTGGGAGCAGTGGCTTCATGCGGCCTATTCCGGGAGGGTCTATTACTGGCTCGAAGGGATGCGGATTCTCCCCGTACACTTTCGGGACTACTACAAGGACGTCAGGGGCAGGACGCGCGATTACAGAAAGCTCGCGCGGAAGAAAGTTCCGATTGACGGGAAGGTGACGACTCTGACAGAGGATTTCCGCCCCGTCTTCAGACAGCAGGCTCAATCGGGACCACCGTTTCCCATTCCGCCGGCAAAGCTCTTCATGGACTCGCAGCCGGATTGGTATCTCAGGAACGTTTAGCCGCGAGTCGGCGTGCTCCCCTGATAGCGCTTATCTCTTTGACGATTGCGGCCACGCTCCCGCTCGGCGACCTGTTGGTAACGTCAATCGTCCGCAGGTTACGGTGTCGCGGATTCAGGACCTCGTCCTCCGCAGACTTCTTCCTGGCGCGCTCCGTGCTGATCTCTTTCAGACGCTCAGCCCGCTCCGGCGTCACCACCCGACGGCACAACTCCTCCACATCGCAGACGAGACGAATCGGGATAAAAATGCTCCCGCGCGCATCCGCGAGTTTTTTCAGCTCGACGAAGGCGACATGGTCCGCCGGATTACTGTGCCGCAGCTCGGCCGTAAAGATGAAGCTTAGATTCTGAGGCGCGTATTCGCGAATGGTCTCGTAAACGATGCGCCTGATCTGTTTCACCTTGTCCCAGATGGGCGGAGGCAGCGGCGTGACGCCGTCTGCATTGACCGCAGTGAAGATAGGATTATTGATTAAATGATTATCAACCAGCTTGGCCCCGGTCAGTTTACTCAGTCTGCTCCCGATGGTGTATTTGCCCGTCCCGGCGAATCCCATCAGAAGAACGATCATGTTATTGAAAGTGGCCGCCAATGGAATCGCTCCGGATACCAGCGCCTCCCGACCGTGCGCTTGATGCCAACAGTTGTTTATCTTTCGGCGGCGATAGCTCGGACGCCTTCGACCAGACGCGAGACTTCTTCATCGGTCGTATAGCAAGCGCACCCGGCGCGCACGAGTCCTTCATCTGAGAGGCCCAGGCGCTCGATTACGGTCGCCGCATAGAAATCACCATGAGACACGAAGATGCCCAGGCGCGCAAGCTTTTGCGCCACTGCCGTCGAGGTCACGCCTTCGACTGTGAAGGAGATGGTCGGCGTGCGCGGGCTCTGCGGAGGCGGACCGTAAAGCGTCACTCCTTGAATAGGCGCGAGACCTTCCCAAAGTTGTGCGGTTAAGAGTTTGCTTCGCGAATGGAGGGCCGCAAATGTGTTGGAAAGCCGCTCGTGACGGCTTTCCCCTGCGGAGAGCGACGCGAGGAAGTCCACGGCTGCTGCGGCCCCTACTATCCCTTCATGGTTCTGCGTGCCGGTTTCAACGCGCTCCGGCGCTGTGTCCGGGGCGGGCAGGAGTTTCGGGAATTCCAGGGACCGAAGCCATTCCTGTTTGCCGAACAGGACCCCGACGTGCGGCCCGTAAAACTTGTACGCGGAGCAGGCCAGGAAGTCGCAATTCATGGCGCGAACATCCGCGAGGTGGTGTGGCACGTAATGGACCGCGTCAATGAAAAGAAGCGCGCCGACCGTGTGGGCCATCAACGCGGCCCTGTGCACGTCGTTAATTGTGCCCAGCGCATTAGATGCGGCCCCGACGGCGACAAGCTTCGTTCGCGGGCTCAGGTGCCTCTCAAACTCCTCCCAATCAAGCTCTCCTGAAACAGTAGAGAATCTGACAACCTTCAACAAAGCTCCGCGCTCTCTTTCGAGGGCGCGCCAGGGAGCGACGTTGGCGTGATGATCCAGTTCGGTGATGATGATCTCATCGCCCGGATCGAATCGAGGCGCGAGCGCCCTTGAGAGATGAAAGGCGAGAGTCGTCATGTTCGCGCCGAACGCGATCTCTTCCGGCGAGGCGTTTAAAAAGTCTGCCACCGACAGCCTCGCGCCGGCTATCGCCTCGTCCGTCTCCGCGCTCGTCGGGTAGGCCCAGTGCGTGTTGGCGTTATGGTGATAGAGGTAGTCCAGGACGGCCTCGCCCACCTCGCGCGGGACCTGCGTGCCTCCCGGACCGTCGAAATAAGCCACAGGATATCGGTCGTGGCGACGGGCCAGCGCCGGAAAGTGCGACCTGATCTCTTCGGTTGAAACGGTTCCTGCCGCAATCGTTTGTTGTGTCGCCTCAGTCATATCAGCTCAAATGAGTTTAAGAGTGTGTCTGAAAATATTATCCGCCGCATCGCGTCAGCGATGCTCTGACTTTAGCCCGCCGCTTCAGCGACGAAGGCGTTTTGTGATCGCTCACTTTACCGTGCGTTTATGGTCTTTGAATCATTGATTAGGTAATAACTTTGTCAGTACCGCCTGCGGTAGCGGGCGGGTTCTTGGCTCACCCAGACCCGCCCGCTACCGCAGGCGGTACTGACCAGCCGTCGCATCTCAGCCGGAAATCATCTCGTCGGAGACGCAAACGCGCCCACGTATTTCGCTACGCGGCCAGCTTCTCCGACGGCCCATCCGGCATTAGAAACAGGCGCGAAACTGACGCTGTGAAATCCTTCGCCGCCGAGGATGCGCCAGCTCTTTCCATTACTCACGGAGAAGTCTGACCCGCTTGGGCCGACCGTCACGAGCGAACGCCTCCCTGTTCCTGTCACCATTGCGACGCAGGACCTGTACCCGTTCGGGCGCTTGGTCTCCACGAGCCGCCAGGTTTTCCCGCCGTCGCTCGTCCACGCAACGTTATTCCCGACCTCGCGCTCTTTTGTATAGTCGCCTCCGACTACTATCCCATGACTGTTATCCAGAAAGAGGATGGAGAAGATGCCCGCTGCCTTGCCGCTCGTCATGGGAGTCGTCGTCACCTGCCAGCTTCTGCCTCCGTCCCTTGAGCGGAAGACGCGCGCGCCTGAGGGGCCGCCCGTGCCGAACCAGACGTTCTGTTTGCCGCGTACTGTAATGCAGCTTCCGCTGGCCGCGAACGCGCCCTCGCCAGCGAGCGCTTGCGGCATCCCTTCCGCAGGCATCTCCGTCCACGTTGCGCCCCCGTCCGCCGTGGCGATAATCAGGAACCTCCCGTCAACCGGATCGCTGACGGCTATGCCGTGGTCCCTGTCCCAGAAGGCCATCGCATCGTAGAAGGCCGCGGGGCGGCTGTTTTTGAACTGCAAGGTCCAGTGAAGCCCGCCGTCAGTCGTCTTATAGATGCGCGACTTCTCGCCCTCACCGATAGCGAGCAGGTACGCCGTGTCGGCGTCGAAAGCGTCCACGTCACGAAAGTCCAGGCCTTCTGCGCCCGCCACCTGCCCCGGAACCCAGGTCCTGCCCCCGTCAACTGTGCGCGCATACGTTCCCTTATCGCCGCTCGCCCACGCGACCCGTTGATTGACTGCGCTGACGCCGCGCAGCCGCACGGTCGTCCCGCTCGCCTGGCTTTCCCACTGAGCGCGAGCTACGGAGGTGAAGAGGAGAAGCAAGAGTGTTGTTACACCAGGTCTGAGCAGGGCAACAATGAGAGAACCATGTTTCATGGCTTTAACGAGAGCGAGGGGGGCGTTGTATCATGCAGGAAAAGTCCTGTCTCTGAGGGTCGAATCGCGTGCGAGCAAGAACACGCGAAGGGGAATAGTTCTCGCGGAGTATACACGAATCGTCGCCTTTTGGTTTCGCCTAGTCGAGCGCGTGTTGAAAACGCGGTGCGATTCGGTCGAGCCAGTTGTTCATTTCCGTCTGCGTATAATAGCTACCTTTCAGCATCACGCCCGCGCGCCTCTCCGTGTTTGAAATGCTTTCCAGAGGATTAGCGTCAAGCAGAACCAGGTCGGCGCGTTTTCCTTTTTCGATAGTTCCAGTTGTTTTCAACGTTCCGAAGAATTCCGCGGGGTTGCGCGTCGCCGATTCCAGCACGGCATAATTCGAGAGGCCGGCTTCGCTCAAGGTCTTCAGCTCACGGTGGAGCGAGAAGCCGTAGAGCATCAACCATTCCGGAGTGTCCGAGCCGGCCATGATTTTGCCTCCCGCATCGTGAATCGCTTTCGTGATTTTGTTTCTGATGGCAACGTATCTGGCGCGCCTTTCGGCTGAAGCGGCGCTTGCCCAGTATCTTTTGTTGACGCCGAGCCAGAGATCAATAGTCTTTTGCGGGTAGAAGCGAATGTCTGGCTGAGCCCTGATTGATTCTTCTGTTCTGCCGATGCCGAAAGTGTATTTGAAAAGAGTCAGTGTCGGCGTGGAAAACGGATTCGACTCGACGGTCGCTCTGGCGATTTCGGGAATTCTATTCTCGTCAAGGTAATCGAGGCTGACCCAATTATCCGGCCTGTAAAGATAGATGTCCGAGACGGAACCTTTGACGGGCGCGCTTTCGGGCAAGAGCGCTTCGAGATATGAATCCAGATGTTCGATTTGCTGGCGGGCGCGGAGCGCGCGCTGCAAGCCTACGAAACGGCTGTCGGCGTGGCCGACGATGCGTATGTTCTGCCTGGCGGCTTCGTCAACTATCGCTTCGTAAACTTCCGGCTTGAGATTGGTAGTTACTTTCAAATAATCGTAGCCGTCCTGTTTGGCTTTGCGCACCCGTTCGCGCGCCTCCTGTTCGTTAGTCACGACGTAGGCGTTACTGGATTTTCTACCGATGAACTGCGGACTCGCCGCGTAAATGGTCGGCGCCAGGATTTCGCCTTTCGCGGATTTCGCGCGCAGGACGAGCTGCTCCGGCGTTCCGGTCATCAAACGAATCGTCGTCACGCCGTTGGCCACCATGATTTTCAATTCGTCTTCCGCCAAGGCATCCGGGAATTCATCGTCCGAGAAAAGATGAACGTGCATGTCCGCGAGCCCTGGAATCAAAAACTTTCCTTTGCCGTCAATCGTCTGCGCCCCCCTGGGGATTTTGATCTTTTTAGCATCGCCTATTTCGGCGATCACCCCGTCGCGAACGATCACGGTCTGATTTTTCAGGATGCGCTCCCTATCCATCGGAATGACATTCACGCCGACGAAGGCGGTCGTGCCTGAATCAACGGGAGCGGCCTGCCCGAATGCTGCGAAGGCCACTAATAGAATCAAGAGGAAAGTTATCTTTTTCATTTTCGTAGTAGGACAGGCATTCCTGCCTGTCATGAGCGCCGCCAGGCGCGAATACTGTCAACCAATATTGCCGGTTAAATGATAAGCGTGCTGGCGCACGCTTTGACAGGCAGGAATGCCTGTCCTACGTAAGCATTCGAAGGCGGCGAAACGCTTCATTGAGTCCCTGACCGATGACCAGAATGGTTTTTCAGTCATTGTAAACGTCCGCTCAGCTTACTGAGTTCCTGAAATATTCGACCGCCAGGTCAATGCGCTGCGAAGCTACATAAAAGCGTCCGTCAAGATCCGAAATATGCCCTCGGGCGGTCCGGGGGAGAGTCCTTCTCAGCCTCCGCCCGTCCACTATTGGATCGCTGTCATGTACCGCTCGTCCTCTTTTACCTCCCGTTCATCTATTCATTCCGCCCGCCCGTCGCTTTAATGCACGCCAGTTCCTCGTCATCACGGTAAGCTTCAGTCTGTTTAAGTGACCACACACGAGGTATGGCAAACCCACGCGAATTGAGGTGAATAAGATGAAGCAAATGATTCTCCTGGTCATTGTCTGTCAGGCACTCCTGTTGGGCCAGGCGGCAGCTACGGCACAATCGTCAAATGAAAGCCCGGAAGTTATCGCCGCACGTCAGGCGCGAGATCGTGCTTCCATTGAAGACCTCCAGCGCATAGTCGCGAAAGCTCAGAAAGAGGCGGCAGATAAAAACAGTTTCGAGGCCTATTTGCGTCTCGCACAATTTGAGGTTTGGATGTGTGAAGCGGCTGAAGCGCGCCAGAACGACAAGTTGTTCAAACAGGCGGCCGAAGCTGGTGTCGCCGCCGCTGAAAAGGCCGTGGCGCTTAATCCAAAATCCTCGGACGCGCATCAGTTGCTGGGGGATTTGCTGAGCCAGCTGATTCCACACGTTTATGGCGGCGGAATGCGTTACGGCCAGCGCTCAGTGGATGAAATGGATAAGGCCATTGAACTCGACCCGAAAAACATTAATGCCTACGTCTCACGCGCGATCAGTTACTACTACACGCCGGACTCTTTCGGCGGAAGCAAGTCGAAGGCGTTCGAGATGTTGAAGAAGGCTGTCGAGATTGATTCGGCGGCGGACTCGCCCCACATCTGGTTGGCAATTTTCCACCTTGATGCGGGGCGAAGGGACGAAGCCTTGAGCGAGATCAATCTGGCGCTCAGAGCTAACCCGGACAGAGTCTTTACCAGGCATGTCCAGAGCCAGATTGTTAAGAAATCCAAATAGCGCGGCCAATCCATAATCTTCCTGAAAGTCTAGAGGTGCACGATGAACCCTCCTTCGGCCCAAACTCTCCGGCCAATCAAATTCTTTTTCGTCATCATCGCGTGCGGACTCTATGTCACGGCTTCTTCTCAATCTTTCAACCAGTCGGCTGCCATCGCTGTGCGCGCGCAGGTCTCCCGGACTCAGGAAGGCAATGCGCCAAGTCCCGCACCGCGCTTCGATGCGCTTGTTCGCGATGATTTCTTCGCGGGCATGATGGGTGACGCCTCACGCCTTGAGCGGGGGATGAAATTCACAGAAGAGATTTTAGCCGTTAACCCAAAGCATGCCGATGCGCTTGTCTGGCACGGCGGCGGACTCCTGGCGCGCGCCGCTCAAGCTTACGCGAAAGGGGATGTGAGCGCGGGCGATAGTCTCTGGAAACGTGGGTTGAAAGAGATGAACGACGCCGCCAGGTTCGAACCCCATAATATGAGAGTGAAGATCGGGCGCTCTGCAACCCTGATCGGCCTGGCGCAATCCGGTTGGGATTCGTCGGATGCTGAGGGGCGCGCTTTACTTCTGAGCGCGCTCAAAGATTACGAGAAAGTTTATCAATGGCAGAAACCTTTCTTCCGGAAACTCAGTATGCACAGTCGGGGCGAGTTGCTCTTTGGTCTCGCGAGCGGCTGGAGCATTTTAGGCGAGCGCCGAAAAGCACTGAAATATCTACGGCTGATCATCGAAGAATGTCGGGGCACAAAGTACGAACGTGAGGCGCAACGCTGGCTAAATATTACGCCGCTTCCCGTCGTGCAGCATGATTGCACCGGCTGCCACATCGGCCGCTCCTGATGTTCACAAGGCCCAGGAGTTTCACCTGCTTGAGAATGAGCGCGCGGACTAAAACCATCCCTTTAAGCACACGGCTGCTCCGTCTGGTCGGGCTCAATACCTTTGTCGCGCTGGCGCTAGGCTTGCTCTTGTTCTGGTCTGAATCTCAAAACAACCAACAGACGCTCGGCACGCAGCTTACGATCTCACTCATTCATTCCACCATCTACGGAATGCTGTTTGGTCTGATGATGCCTGTGGTCGCCGAGCGGTTGGCGGCGCTGCGGCAACCCTGGCGCTGGACCGGGGTATTTATCGGGCTCGGATTGATCGCCGCTATCTCCACACTCATGGTGCAGCTCTGCCTGCTCGTTTCCGGCTTCGTCAATCAAGAGAGCTTCTGGCCGGAGTTCGGGTATAAGACCACGGCCGTCTTCGTCATCGCGCTCGTCATCGGTTTGAGCGTTCACACTTATGAGAAGATTCGAGACCGGATGCAGGCCACAACCCTGCAACTGCGCACGCAGGAGCTGGAGAAGGAACGCGCCCTCAAACTCGCCTCTGAGGCTCGCCTGGCTTCTCTGGAGTCCAGGCTGCACCCGCACTTCCTCTTCAACACGCTGAACTCGATTTCCGCGCTGATCCTGGAAGACCCTGTGCTCGCCGAACAGATGGTTCAGCGACTGGCCGCCCTGCTGCGGACATCGCTCGATGCGTGCGAGCAAAACCATGTGCCGCTCAGGGAAGAGCTCAAACTTGTTACCGATTACCTCGAAATCGAACGCGCACGCTTCCGCGAGCGCCTTTCATACTCGATTTTTGTAGAGCCGGGTCTGGACGCTCTGCCCGTGCCGCCTTTAACGCTTCAACCACTGGTCGAAAACAGCGTCAAGTACGCCATCTCGCCCAGGACGACGGGCGGCGTCATCAGAGTTTCAGCGCGCCTTCAGAAGACCACTCTGGCGCTTGAAGTATGGGACGACGGGCCGGGTTTCAATGGCGAGCTGATCCCTTACGGACATGGGATTGATAACCTGCGTGCGCGTCTGATGACACTGCTCGGCGATGAGACAAAGCTCTCAGTTGGCTCTACGAATGCGGGCACCAGCGTCACGGTCTATCTTCCACTGAATGGCTCACAAATAGCCTGAAACGATGAATGCTATAAGCGCAACCTGGCGCGCCTTTCTGGTTGATGACGAAATACTGGCGCTCAAGCGTCTGCGCCGCCTGCTTCAGGCTACGGGGCGCATTGAGATTGTCGGCAGCACCACGGAACCCTCAACGGCGCTCCGGTTTCTTCTCAACGAATCTGTTGATCTGCTCTTTTTAGATATTCAGATGCCCGGCATGAATGGCTTTGAGCTGCTGGCGAAGCTCAAGACGCAGCCGACGGTCATTTTTACGACCGCCTATGACAAATATGCGCTCCGTGCTTTCGAGGTCAACTCAATCGCCTACCTCTTAAAGCCCATTGATCCCGAGCAACTCGAACGCGCGCTCAGGAAACTGGACCTCTTGCGGGAGACTGGAAGATCGCTTGAGCTCAGAGCGCAGATTCAGTCGCTGATGACGCAGCTTGCCGACCGCTTCTCTTCCGCGCCGCGTGCCAACGGCGACCGCATCTGTTCACGCGTCGGCGACCGAATCATGTTTATCGAGCTCGATCAAATCACGCACTTCTTTTCAGAAGATAAGCTGACCTACGCTGCGACGGAAAACAGAAACTACATCGTGGACCATACGATCTCCGAGCTTGAGCAAAAGCTCGGAACCAGAGGCTTCGTCCGCGTTCACAGAGCGACGTTGATTAACCTGCGCTTCGTGGATGAGCTACACCGTTGGTTCAGTGGCCGAATGCTGATCCGAATGAAAGATAAGAACCGCACCGAACTCACCGTCTCACGAGATCACGTTAAAAGTTTAAAGGAAAGACTGGACCTGCATTAATCCCCACACCTTACAAAGACGAAACGACCTGAGAGCCTGACATTGGACTAAAACCAAGCCTATTCTTGTTCGACACCCTTTTCAATCAGGCGCGCGAAATCATCGGGAGTATCCACGTCCACCTCACCGCCTTGGAAGGGTAAGAAGTGCGCCTCTGAAGCGTGTCTCTTAATAACCGACTTTGCGCCTGCCGCGCCTTCGAGCCGAGCTAGTTCGGCGAAGAGCGTCCTGCTGAAAAGGGCCGGCACGCCGAAGCTCCCGCCATACGTCGAGGCGACGACCGCGCTCCCGGTCGCGCGGTGTGCCGCGACGAGGCCGGAGATGATCCGAGCGGTAACGTGAGGTTGATCGCACAACAAAAGGACGGCTGCGACCACGTCCGGTGTCGCACTGACAAGTCCTTCGACGCCCGCACGGATTGATGACGCCATCCCGGTCTCCCAATGGGTATTCAATACTTCTCGCACGTCGAGCCCGTCCAACTCACATCTCGACAGCTCACTGTGTGCGCCCGTCACTACGATTACTGGACCGCACCCAGCGCCGAGCGCGGCGAGGGCGGCGCGCCTGAGGAGACTCTCGCCCCGGAATTGAAGAGTCTGCTTCGGGCTACCCATGCGGGAGGATGATCCCGCCGCCAAGATTACTGCGCCGACGCCCAACCTATTGCTTTCGACCACTCTGGTAATGTCCTCCCTGGCCAGCCTTCGCCCTTCAAGCCACCGCCACAGGCATGACCTCGGCCTCCGTCAGGGGCACGCGCTCGCCGTCACCCGCGCCCCCGTGAATGGAGCCCCGGCGCTCGCGCAACATCCGGCCGCGCCGCCCCGCAAGCACCGCGCGCATCTCGGCTATGATTGACAGAGCGATCTCGGCGGGCGAGTTCGCCCCTATGTCCAGACCGGCCGGAGAGTGAAGGCGGGCCAAGTCCGTTTCGTCCAGGCGGGATGTGTCTTCGGCCGTTGCCAACTCATTCAACATCCGTTCGGTGCGTTTGCGAGGGCCCATGACCCCAATGTAGCGGGCGGGTGAGTTGAGCAGGAACCTGAGCAACTCCAGGTCTTGTGAGTAGTTGTGCGTCATCAGAAGCGTCAGAGTCCGCGCCGTAATGCGGATCTGCGCGGCCATATCTTCGGGGCGCGAGAGTGTGACCCTGTCAGCCATAGCAAACCGGGAGAGACTTGCGTGGCGGGCCTGCGTGTCAACGACCTCCGTCTGCCAGCCAAGGCTGCGCGCAAGTTCGACAACCGGCAGCGCGTCATGACCCGCTCCGAAGACGATAAGTGGGACGGGGGGCAGGAGCGTTTCAACGAATACTTTAACAGCGCCGCCGTCCACATCATAGGTGCGAGCGCCGGACGTCTCCCCTCCGAGCGACAGATCTCGCGCTCGCACTTCGCTTTCGAGCACCGCGGCCACACGCTCGTTCAACTTCTCGCGGCTGATGTCCCCATACTCGTTGATGAAGAGGCGCGCCCCGGTTTCGATTCGGGCCGCATCTCTTGCCGACTCCGACGGCGTGTGTTGATAAAGGGTCGCTACCAACACGGGAGAAGCCGAAGCCTCGCAAGAACACCTCAGCGTCTCTATGTAGAGTGAGCTAGGAGCGAGCAGTTCGACCAGCACACGCACGATGCCGTTGCAGCCGAGCCCTAAGCCCCAGGCCATCTCGTCGCTCGTCGAGGCGGTGTTGTACTCGACGAGCTTCGCCACGCTAGTTTTAATGACGCGCTTGGCGTGCTCAATCACGTCGCTCTCCAGGCACCCGGCGCTGATCGTGCCGGTACTCTTTCCCCCTTCGCAGACCAGCATCCGCGCGCCCGGGCGCCTGTACGAAGACCCTTCGACGCTCACGACTGTCGCCAGAGCGCACCGCTCGCCCCTCTTGTTCGCCGCGTCGAATGCTTCGATTAATGCTCGCACTTCGTTCATAAGTTCACCTCGGTCTTATCCTCATCACAGCAACTTGTCCGGCGTAATCGGCAGTTCCCTGATGCGACGGCCTGTGGCGTGAAAGACGGCGTTGGCGATGGCTGCCGGGATGCCGACCATGCCGAGCTCGCCCATGCCCTTGACGCCGAGCGGGTTGACCACTGTGTCGTCCTCCTCGACGAAGAGCGTCTCGACCTCGTGGACGTCGGCGTTGACCGGCACGTGGTAGTGCTGTAGGTTCGGGTTCATGATGCGGCCGTAGCGGTGGTCTATCTCGGTCGCTTCTGTAAGCGCCATGCCGATGCCCCAGACCACGCCACCGATCTCCTGGCTGTGCGAGGCCTTCGGGTTGATGATCTTGCCGCAGGCCGTGACCTCTATGGCGCGCGTGACTCGTACCTGGCCTAGGTCCGGGTCCACCTTCACTTCTATGAACTGCGCGCCGTGAGCCAGCGTCGCGTATTTGCGGCGCTCCTCCGAAGGCTTCGACTCAAACGTCTCCGTGATTTCCGTGAGGTTGTTGCGCCTCATGACTTCCGCGATGCTGACGAATTTCGACGGGTCGCTCTTGAGTCGCAGCCGGCCGTCGAGCATCTCTACGTCAGAGGCTACCGCCCCTTTAAGCGGTGAGTTTGCGTCTTGGTTCGCGAGCGAGAAAAGCTTAGCGGTGACGGCCAGGGCCGCGCCGTGTACGGCCGAGCCGACGCTCGCTGTCGTTTGCGAGCCGCCCTGCGCCGGGGCGCGCGGGAACTTCGTGTCGCCCAGTTCGAACTGGACGCGCTCGGGCGTCAGGCCCAGATACTCCGCGGCGATCATCGTGACGACCGTGTAGGTTCCAGGACCGATGTCGCTCGTGGCGCTCACGACGTGCGCCGTGCCGTCCGCCCTGAATGTAATCTTGGCGGAGGCGGGTGACTGGAAAACGCCCCAGACGCCGGTGGCAGTACCCCAGCCGACAAGCCAACGGCCGTCGCGCATCGAGCGCGGCTCGAACTTGCGGTTCTTCCAGCCGAACTTCTCCGCGCCAAGTCTGTAGCACTCCCTGAGCGCCTTGCTCGAAAAGGGGCGTCCGCTCTCCGGGTCTTTCTCGGCGTAGTTGATGAGCCTAAGTTCAAGCGGGTCGATCTTGAGCTCATAGGCCAACTCGTCCATCGCGCATTCGAGCGCGAACATCCCCGAAACCGCGCCGGGGGCACGCATCCAGGTTGGGGTGTTGAGGTCTACGTCGATAATCTTCGTTGACGCGTAGAGATTAGGGCAGGCATAGACCTGGCGCGTGAACCCTGTAGTGTTGTCGTTGAACTCCTCGAAGGTCGAGGTGTTGTGCACCGCTTCGTGGATCATCGCGGTGAGCTTGCCCGACGCTTCGGCGCCTAACGCGATCTTCTGTATCGTGTAAGGGCGGTGTCCGTGGCCTGTGAACATCTGCGTCCTGGTATAGACGACCTTGACGGGTCGCTTGAGTTCGCGTGCCGCCATCGCGGTGAGCGACGGGTAGTAGTTCGGCCGAAGTGACGACCCGAACGCGCCGCCCACGTAGGGCGAGATGACCTGCACGTTCTCTTCGGGGACGTTGAAGAGCGAGGCGAGGTGCCTGCGCACTCCGTAGACTTCCTGCGTCTTGTCGAAGATCGTGAGCTTGTCTCCCTCCCAGACGGCGACGGCCGCGTGCGGCTCCATTGGATTATGGTGCTCTATGGGAATGCGGTACTCAGCCTCTACTTTCACGGGGGTGGTCTTCATCGCCGCTTCCGGGTTGCCCCGGGGTTTGGGTGGCTGACCTTGCGTGGGAACGCGTGCCCGCTCGCGCACGGCCTCCGTGTCGGTCGAGGGCTTCTCCGCGTTATAAGAGACACGGACTAGGCGGGCTGCGTAGCGCGCCTGCTCGTACGTTTCCGCGACGACTAACGCCACGGGCTGCGCGTTGAAGTAGATTCTGTCCGACTGGAGCGCACGGAACGACTTGTCCTGCTCTCTTGTGTTGCGCGGTGGCGCGTACTCCGTGGAAGCCTTCGGGCCGAGCTTCGGAGCGTTCAGGTGCGTGAAGACGCGTACCACTCCCGAGGAGCTTTCGGCCTCCCGCGTGTCTATCGCCTTGATCGTGCCCCTGGCCACGCTCCCCAGCACGATAAAGCCGTAGGCGAGATTCGGCGCACGGAACTCCGCCGCATACTTCGCCCTGCCTGTCACCTTCGCCACGCCGTCCACGCGGCTCATCTCTTTCCCGATGTATCTAGCCATATTGTTCCCCCTTCCCCTGTCAGATAAGCCTGGCCGCGCGCAGCAGCGTGCGAACGATGGCTCGTTTCCCAAGTTCGACTTTGTAGGCGTTATGCGCGAGCGGTCGCGCACCCGCGAGCGCCGCATCGGCCGCCCTGCGGAAGCTATCTTCCGAGGCTGGTCTTCCGGTAAGTGAGGCTTCCGCCTCCGCGCTCCGCCAGGGCTTGTGGGCCACGCTTCCCATGACGACGCGCGCCTGCCTGATACGGCCTCCGTCGAGTTCGAGGGCTGCGGCCACAGCGACGAGCGCGAAAGCATAGGAGGCGCGGTCTCTGACCTTCAGGTAGTAGTAGTTCTTCGCGAAAGGTGACTTCGGCAGATCAATCGCCACGATCAGTTCACCGTGCTTGAGGTTGTTGTCTTTCTCCGGCGTGTCACCCGGCAGGCGGTGAAAATCATTGATGGGTATTGTGCGTTCTCGTCCGTCAGCGCTTCTCACACGCACAATGGCTTCGAGCGCGTAGAGCGCGTTCGCCATGTCGCCCGGGTAAGTGGCCACACATTTCTCACTCCAGCCGAAGATGGCGTGGATGCGGTTCAAGCCTTCGAGCGCGCCGCAGCCCGTGCCCGGCTCGCGCTTGTTACAGGGCATCGCCGTGTCGTAGAAGTACTGGCAGCGCGTACGCTGCATCAGGTTTCCGCCGTTGGTCGCCATGTTGCGCAGTTGGCCGGACGCACCCGCGACAATGGCCTGCGTCAGGAGCGGATAGTTCTTGCGTATGAGCGGGTGGTTGGCCGTGTCTGTGTTCTTGGCGAGAGCGCCGATAGTGACTCCGCCGCCCGGCGCCGTCTTAATCTCGGCGAGCTTCAGTCGGGTCAGGTCCACAAGCTCTGCGGGGCGCTCCACATCCTCTTTCATTAAATCGAGAATGTTGGTCCCGCCCGCAAGGAACTTCGCATTCGGGTTCGCAGTGACAGTTCGCGCGGCCGCGTCCACATCACTCGCCCGTGTATACTTAAACGGTCTCATCGGCTATCTCCTTCCTGACGCGGGCCAGCTCTTCCTCTTCGACGAAGCGCCAAGTGCGCGCCGACTCTTTGCCGGAATGAACTTCCTGGATGGCGGCAACTATCTTCGGGTAGGCGCCGCAGCGGCAGATGTTGCCGCTCATGCGCTCACGTATCTCATCGTCCGTAAGCCTTGCTGTCCTCACCGTCACATCCTGAGTGACATGACTCACGTCACCACGGCGCGCCTCTTCCAGCAGCCCGACTGCGGAGCAAATCTGTCCCGGCGTGCAGTACCCGCACTGGAAGCCGTCGTACTTGATGAAGGCCGCCTGCATGGGGTGAAGAGTCTCACCCTTCGCCAGCCCCTCTATCGTCGTGACCTCCCGGCCCTCAAGTGTGGCGGCGAGCGTCAGGCACGACAGCACGCGACGCCCGTCAACGAGCACCGTGCATGCACCGCACTGTCCCTGGTCGCAGCCCTTCTTCGTCCCCGGCAGTTCGAGCCTCTCGCGCAGAGCGTCGAGCAGTACCACACGTGAATCCAGTTCGAGCGTCCTTGTAGCGCCGTTCACCTTCAGTGTGACCCTGATGGGATTCTCCGGCGCTATGGCAGGGGCGAACACGGCGTCAGGTGATGTGCCGAGCGCAGCCATCGCCTGCTCCTTCTCCAGCAGCATGAGCGCGAATAACCCGAGGCTGCCCGCAAGCGTCTGCCCCAGGAAGGTGCGTCGAGCCTGCCCAACGTCGGTCAACGTCGGCATCTCCTTAACAAGCGCCTCCTCGTCGGCCGTCAACTCAGGCCCTGAGGTCTCGTCCAGATCGTCTTTCATCTTTGGTTCCCCCTGTTTGTGCCTAAACCAATCTCCCGCCCGCAAAGGCCGACGGCTCAAATTCCGCGCCGCCAGAGCTTACGCGAACAACTGTCCGTCGTCAGAACTGCCCTGCGTCCTGACCTTAGAACCGCGCACGTGTCTCACCGCGCGTGATCTCATCTATGGAACGTGTCGATTTGCCTGCTAAAGTAGCCTATGACGACATGCCCCGTCTATAGGGCGGGTTGAAATCATGGCCGGCTCGGCTTCGCCAGATACTGTTCTTCGCTGACCTTCTCCATCCACTCGACGACTTTACCGTAAAGAGATTCCTGAATTGCTATGTGCGTCATACTGCTGGTCGCAGTGGCGCCGTGCCAATGCTTTACGCCCGGCGGCGTCCATATAACATCGCCAGGCTTGATCTCCTGCTTTTCACCGCCTTCTTGCTGCACCCAGCCTGTGCCAGCCGTCACGATCAGTATTTGGCCGAGCGGGTGGGTGTGCCACGCGGAGCGCGCGCCGGGCTCGAACGTGACGCTCGCGCCGGAGGTGCGCGACGGAGCGTTGACCGGGAACAAAGGCTCTACGCTCACGCTGCCGGTAAAATTCGCTTCCGGCCCTCTGCTGGTCGTCCGCGTACCGCTTCGCGAGATGCTCATCTTTTGCGACTGATTGCTTTGGGCGGCCGCGGCTGTGTTCGACGCCGGAGTGGTTCCTTCCCGATTCGCTTGGGCGTACGCCAGGACGAGCAAAGAGAGCGACATGATGGTCGTCGCGAGTAGTTTCATCAGATCACCTTTCGTGAGACAGGCGCGGAGACCCCGAGATTTATCTCGGAGAGGAGCGCCCGTCGTGGTAAAATTTCAACCGAGCAAAGGCACTCTCTTCGGAGAGCCAACGGTTTCGCTCTTTGAAGTTGAGATAGGGAGTTGATAGCTCTACCAGCCATCGTAAAATCTCAAGGTAGCTGCGCTACTCGGCTTCGAGTAGCAGGGCTGTGTCAACAAGCCTATAGTCTCGCGGTCCGTCCGCAGGGACAAGCCCCTTGATTCAATCACGGGGTAGTTGACTTCCTTCCCTCCTATCCAGTAACTAAACGGTGCGATGCCTTATATGGTCGCGGCATCAATTACAAACCTGTAACGCGCTTCCTTGTTGATTACTTTCCTCCAGACCATGCGACCATCCCTGATCTTCATCCTTCTACTCATCAAGCTCTATTGTCACCTTTACCGAGCCGGGCGTGTTGAATGCTTCCATATCGCCGTCTATCTTTCCGAGGATGACGAGTCCGTTTGAGTAACCGAAATCTCTGTAATAAATCGCCAGATTCCCCCAAGGGGCGTAATAAGCAATATCTCCGACAGAAGGATCGCTGCCCGAAGGCGCGCCCTTTGTGGATAATCTTTTCGGCAGATCGCTGATTTTTTCGGTCCCCGCATAATCTTCCAGGGTCAGAGTCAGCGGCAGCAGGGAAACAAAATCCCGCGCGGCTTCGCTGTCAGTCAAAGTGGCTGTAACCACCTTTCTCCCGATTGTTATTCTTATCTTCATATCCTCTGCCTTTTTATTTGATACTTCATTGGTCTGCGCTGGCGCCGTGCTGCTGACCGTACTCTTTCCCGCGCCGCAAGCGATTTGATTGAGACACATCGCCAGCGCCAGCGCCAAAAACGTCGATTTCTTTTTCACCGTTTTCTCTCGCTTGATAAAAGACGATTTCAAAAACATCCGTTCAACCTTCGTATTGCTCGTCTGTGACCTTCTGAATGGATTTTAGTTTGCGCGGGCTCGCCTGTCTCAGGCGTTCTTGCTCTACCTATGGCGATATTGCTCGAAACCCGGGTTAGCCGCGCAAAAGGAAGATAGTCCTGCAAATCGGCGCAGGAATGCGTACCGTCCCGCACCGAATGGGTGGTATTTGCGTGCTGAAAGGGTGGAATTTTTCTGCCTGAAAATCCGCGGCTGAGTGAAGATCAACGCTGCCGGCGATATTCGCTCGGCGAGAGGCCTGTCTCTCTGCGGAAGAGGCGCGCGAAATGGCTGGGGTCTGTGTAGCCGACTTCAAGGGCGACGTCTATCACGCTCATCTTCGTCTCGCGCAGCAGCCTGCGGGCTTCCTCCATCCGCAGGTTGATGTGGTAGCGCGAGGGCGAGACGCCCGTAGCGGACTTGAACAGGCGCTGGAAGTGAAACTTGCTCAACCCGGCTTGGGCCGCCAGGCGTTCGAGGCTGAACTCATCGGCGGCGTGCTCGGCCATCCAGTTCGTGATCTGCCGGAGCTTGTGGCCAGGAAGTGAGGGACTACTACTGTGCGGCTCTTCGTCCGTCACCCCATAGCTTCGGGCGAGGTAGATGGCAATCGCCTGTGCGATGGCTTCAACGAAGAGGGGGCTCGCCTGCCCGCGCATCAGTTCTTCGCGCAGCAGCCCCAACAACGAATTCAAGGCTTCATCGTCGAACGCCGAAGCGTCTCGCAGCCGGGCGTGGGTCGCGTCCGTTCCGAAGACCTCCTCCAGCGCGCGCTGTAGAACAGGCAGCTCGACGAAGACCAGCATCGTCTCGAACGGCTCCGCACTCACCGCACTCCAGCGGACATCGTACGGGGCCCCTCCAGTGGTGAGGAAGAAGGAGCCCTTCCTTATTCGGTTGGTGATCCAGGGTTGACCGTCCTCCCGCTCCTGGAAATCAACTTCACCCGATGTGGTCCAGGCGAGGAACGGCTCGCTGACCGAAGGGATGTGTAAAGCCTCGACGACAGGCGGCAGTGCGGTGAGCCATGCCTTAATGTCCCGCCACGCCTCGCCCCGACTCTCGAACAGGCATTTCCCTCCAGCGTAGCGCCAGAAGGCTTCGGCGGATGTTGTCTCGGGGATCGACATTTGACGTCGTGGACAAAAACAAGCGCGGCAGCGCGTTCAGTCGGCGCGCTGCGGCTTTAGTCAGCATCGAGCACCGGGGGCAGTTCTTCGCCCTCGGGAATGAATCTAACGGAAAGGGAATTGACGCAGTGGCGCATGTTTTTATCGGTGAAGCCTTCGCCCTCGAAAACGTGCCCCAAGTGACCATGACAGTGGGCGCACAGGATCTCTGTGCGCCGCCCGTCGGCGTCCACATGGCGCTCCACACTGTTGGGATAGTCTTCGTCGAAACTCGGCCAGCCGCAGCCCGAATGGAATTTGGCCTCGGCCGAATAGAGCGGGTTGTTGCAGCGCCGGCAGATAAATGTGCCGGGAGAGAAAAGATTCTCGTATTCGCCCGTAAACGGCATCTCCGTACCCTTACGGACGATGACGCGCTCTTCTTCTGATGACAGGTGATTGTACGGCATAAATATTTTCAATTACTGTAGCAAATCTGCCCCACTCATCAAAGTTAAAACCGTCGGGCAGTAATACATGGCGATAGTCGATACTCTGAAATCTTGGGCATACCATAATTGCCGAAATCAGACACCCTCAACCTTTCCGTAATTCCACAATAAGATTCTTTTGTGGAATTGAAGAAACGGCAGCTCCGTGGGATAGTGACACTGTAGTGATAAGACTACTAAGGGGCGGCCAAAGTGCCGCCCCTAACTTATTGAAATAAATGGTGGAGCCGAGGGGGATCGAAATCGTGACCTCAGAGAATAAGGAAGCATGAGTATGAAGCCTTATGTGCCATACCTAATATCGCAAGCATTGCATCATATAATCACAAACTCTCTATGTCCTCAGCTTGTCCCATCTTTCCGCATATTGTTCAGAGATAGCGACCTTGGTTCGATGATTAATTAGCTCGTCGAACGAAAAGACATAGGCTGTATCGTTGTAAAGGTAATAGCCGATGATAAAATCAAATTCACCTTGCTTGTATCTTCTCCGTTTATGATAGCCTTCTGCACAGGTTAACTGAATCCCTAGCAGGCCATGAGAATGCACGTTAGCACATTTAACTTGAAGTTTAAGTATCTTGCCGGTTTCAGGGACAGCGACCAACCAATCTGTTTTATCCCCATCAGAAAAAGCGGTATAAATATTGAACCCATGCAAAGTTAAGCGAAAGAAGATTGCCGCTTCAGCAATCTTGCCCTTTTGCTGGCTACTCATGCCCTGCCATGCGATCATCTTATAAAATTTGGATTCTTCAATGACTCTTCTTAGGCGTCACATACCTCTTCGCTGCTTTGCTTCTGGCCCTTTTCTCATCATCTGTCAGAGGATAAGGTTGCAGCCAGAGGCTCAGGGAGCCTTTCGCTGCTCCGGTAATGGCGGCGATTTCCCTTAAAGACATCCGCTGCTCCACCCGCAAACGGATCGCTTCAGCCTTCAAATCCGGTTTAGCCGTATTCATACCATTCCCTCCAATCAGAAAAAACGGTTCGCGGAACCTCTCATGGGTCCAGTATGAGATGAGGCGAAATTGCTGAGCCTGTTTTATGTTGCTGAATAATTTTTGGTGGAGCCAGGGAGGATCGAACTCCCGACCTTTTGACTGCCAGTCAAACGCTCTCCCAGCTGAGCTATGGCCCCACAATGAAGCACTTCGGGTGGGAATAAGAGAGTAGCTTAAAGCTCAAAAGCGCGTCAAGCGGCGCTTACATGGGTTTGCGGCGGGCGGCGAAGAAGGCTGCGCACATGCCGCAGGCGAGCATGATGAGGCCGCTCGCAAGGCGCAGCAGGTTCGGGTACTGGTGCAGCGCGCCCGTGCTCTCGTTGATCGCGGTCATGCCCGGCTCGACGAAGAGAGCGCGATAGGCTATCACGCCGCCCCAAGCGGCGATGGCCAGTCCGATGATGAGCGCAAAGATTCTAAACATCTTTCAATTGCGGATTGCGGAATGCGGATTGAAAAGAAGAACGATACCCAGTTTTCTTAAATCCGCAATCCGCAATCCGCAATCCGAGATCGGCTCATTTTCCCTTGAAGACGGGCTTGCGCTTTTCGAGGAAAGCGTTGACGCCTTCGTCTTTGTCTTCGCTTGAGAAGCAGAGCGCGAAGAGGTCCACCTCACGACGCAAGCCTTCGTCCAGATTCGAGCGCGAAGCGAGCTTGACGGCCTCCTTTGCCATTCGCAGCGCGACCGGGCTCTTCTCCGCAATCCGGTTGGCGATCTCCATCGTCTTGGCTTCGAGGTCCGCGGCCGGCACGACTATGTTCACCAGGCCGATGTTATAAGCCGCCTGGGCGTTGATGATCTCGCCCGTCAAAATCAGCTCCATCGCTTTGCCTTCGCCGACGAGCCGCGTCAGGCGTTGCGTCCCGCCGCCGCCAGGAATAATCCCCAGATTAATCTCCGGCTGGCCGAACGAGGCCGTTTCGCTTGCGATCCGCAGGTCGCACGCGAGCGCCAGCTCGCAGCCGCCCCCCAGACAGTAGCCGTTAATCATCGCGATGACCGGCTTCGGAAAATCGTCTATCGCGTTAAAGAGCGAGCGCGCTCGCATCACGTCGCGCTGCGTGAGCGCGGTGCGGCCTGCGAACTCCGCTATGTCCGCGCCCGCGATGAACGCCTTGTCGCCCGCGCCCGTGAAGACGACGACGCCAATTGATTCGTCATCGCGCAGCGCTTCCAGAAGCGCCGCCCCTTCCTCGCGCGTCCTGATGTTGAGCGCGTTTCTCTTCTCGGGGCGATTAATCGTGATGATGGCGACGCGGTCGCGCCGCTCAACTAAAAGCGTTTCGTAAGATTGCGATAATGTTTCTTGCGGTTGTGACATGATTGCTCCGATGGTCCTGGATTAAAAGATTCCGGCTGTTATTCGGGCGAGGAGGATTCTGTTTCGGGGTCGGGCGGGGCGGGCTGCTCGTCCGCGACCCACGAGACGAAGAGGCGCAGCCAGTTCTCCACCGGCTCGCTGATGGAAACGCCGACGCGCGCCGTGCCGTAAATCGCGGGCGCGACCCTCACGACCGTGACCGTCACTTCAATCGGCGCGCCGTCCGGGCGATGCGCGCGCAGGTAAAGGCGCTCGCCCTTATTCACCCTCTGATTGAGATGAAACAGTGCGCCGGAAGTCGAGATGTCATCCGTCTCGGTCGGCTCGCTCCACGCGGCCCCATCCTCCGCGCGCCCCGAAACAACAATCGGCAGCCGCAGCGGCATGCGCAGCGCGAATCGTCTCTCTTCGTTATAGGGAGTACTCATGAATCAATTATGAATTATGAGTTTTGAATTTTGAATTAAAAGCCTTTCCCCTTAATTCATAACTCAAAATTCAAAATTCAAAACTATCTTACTCGTCCCACCTGTAAAACCCTTCGCCCGTCTTCTTGCCGAGCTTGCCTTCCGAGACCATGCGCCGCAGGATTTCGGGCGGGCGGAAAGTCTCCGAAGGCAGCGCCGTGTGCAGATATTCGGCGATATTTAAGCGCACGTCCAGTCCGACCAGGTCTGTCAGACGCAGCGGCCCCATCGGATGGTTATAGCCTAATTCCATCGCGGTATCTATATCTTTCGCGCTCGCCACGCCCTGTTCGAGCATCCGCATGGCTTCGAGGCCGAGCGCGACGCCGAGACGAGACGACGCGAAACCGGGCACGTCCCTGACCGTAATCGGCTCCTTCTTCATCCTGCGCCCGACTTCGCGCGCTGCGGCCAAGACCTCAGCGCTCGTGTCCTGGCCTTTGACGATCTCCAGCAGGCGCATCAGGTGCACGGGGTTGAAAAAGTGCATGCCGACGACGCGCTCCGGATGGCGCGCGTCCCGCGCAATCTCTGTGATCGAAAGTGACGAAGTGTTCGAAGCGAAGATGAAAGACTTGCGCGCGAGCGCTTCCACGTCGCGCAGGATGTTACGCTTGATCTCCAGGACTTCCGGCGCGGCTTCGATAAAGAGGTCCGCGTCCGATGTTTCCGCTAATTGGACCGCACCGCGAATGCGCTGGAGCGTGCGGTCGCGGTCCTCTTCCGTCAGCTTGCCCCGTTCGATGCCTTTCAGCAGGTTGCGCTCGATTGACTGGACGGCGCGCACGAGCGCGTCACGTTCCACGTCGCGCAGGATGACCCGGTAGCCGGCCATGGCGGCGACCTGTGCTATGCCATGTCCCATCGTGCCAGCGCCGAGCACAGCGATAGTCTCAACAGTCTGCGCAGGGCTGACGGAATTGCTCTCCTGTATGCTCAAGGTGCTCGTCTGAATGCTTTTCGCAAAGGGCTCGGACGTGCCGATGGGAAAGGATGGTTGGCTCACCCGCGCGTCGTCGGCCTGCAGCTTCCGATATTCGACTACTCCAGCACGTCTGTTATACTACACGCGCAACTGAAAAGGCTACACTCTTCTGGCGCGAGCGGCCCGAAAAGCCCCCGCCGGACGCTTTCCGAAGGAGACCGACCGAACAAACATGGCACAAGAAAAGATTCATAGAGAAGTGGTCGTCATAGGCTCCGGGCCCGCAGGGCTGACGGCGGCCATTTATACGGCGCGGGCCAACCTGCGCCCGCTCCTGGTTGATGCGAATGATGCCGAAAGGCAGTTGATTCCGGGCGGGCAGTTGATGATCACCACGGACGTAGAGAACTATCCGGGCTTCTCCAAAGGCATTCAGGGGCCGGAGTTGATGGAGGAGTTCAGAGCGCAGGCCCTGCGCTTCGGCACGGAAATTCTGGAAGCCAATATCGAGCGGGTTGAGTTAAAGAAGCGTCCCTTCAAGCTCTACACGCGAGAAGGCCACACGATAGAGACCGAGACGTTGATCATAGCTTCGGGCGCGTCCGCCAAGTGGCTGGGTATTCCGGGCGAGGCGAAAGTCCCGGAGGGCCTGGGCGGCAACGGCGTTTCGGCCTGCGCCACCTGCGACGGGCCGCTTCCGGCTTTCCGCAACAAGCGCCTGGTCGTCGTCGGCGGCGGCGACACCGCCATGGAAGAGGCCACGTTCCTGACGCGCTACGCGGGCCGCGTCTTCGTCGTCCACCGTCGCGACAGCTTGCGTGCCTCAAAGATCATGCAGGACAAGGCGTTCAATAACGAGAAGCTCGAATTCATCTGGAACACAGAGGTCAAAGAGATTCTGGGCACGAGTGCTGACGGCGTGACGGGCGTGCGCCTCTACAACCGCAAGACCGGAGAGGAGACAGTCTTTCCTTGCGAGGGCGTCTTCATAGCCATCGGCCACAAGCCGAACACGGAGCTCTTCAAGGGACAACTGGAGATGGACGAGGTCGGCTACTTGAGAACCGCCGGGCACTCGATGGCGACAAACGTGCCCGGAGTCTTCGCCGCGGGCGACGTGCAGGACTCCTTCTACCGCCAGGCGATTACGGCGGCAGGCTCCGGCTGCATGGCTGCCATTGACGCGGAGCGTTTTCTGGACAGCCTGCCCGTCCCTATGCCTACGGGCGAAGAGGTGACGATTGAGGGGGAGATAGTGACGTCCGACCACAAAAGGATCATCATGCCGGACGGCGAAGTGATTCCGAACAAGGTCGAGGAAGCAACCGCGGGAGACTAGGAGTTCATTTCAAAACTAAGCCACAGAGGCACAGAGACACAGAGAAATGCAGAAAGCAGAAGGCAGAAGGCAGAAAGCAGACAAGGTAGCACCTCTTTGCTGCCTTCTGCCTACTGCTTACTGCCTTCTTCCCTCTGTGCCTCTGTGTCTCTGTGGCTAATACTCCGGTTTTGAAACAGGCTTTAAGATTAAAACGGAGGCAGTATGAAGAGATTCTTTTTCTTAGCATTGATGGTGCTCGCCGCCTGTAACGTCGCCGCCGCTCAGAACTACAATCTGCCGGAGCTTCACACGATTAAGACCGTGACGCTCTCGCCGAGCTATAGCTGCCGCTCCCAGGAAGAATTTCAGACGGGCTATCAGAACACTGCGCTCTTTCTCTCGGACTACTCGAAGCGGCGTAACAGCCCGGACCTGCTCTTTAACGGCGCGTGCCGCACTGAAAACTACTTCGAGGCTTCCACCGCCGGGGACGACATGGCTCTGATCGCCGATCTGGGAACGGACACCTCTCTTGAGAAGCTCTCGGCGCATCTCGCCTTCAACAAGCAGAACGTCCACACGGCAAACGCCTATTCGAAGTTCGCAAGCGTCGCGAAGGTCTTGGTCAACCACACCTACGCCGTCCTGCTCAACAAGAGAGAGCTTCGCGGCCTCTTCATCTTTACGGTCACAGCCCACGTGCCTGATGAGCGAGTCGAGCTCAGATACGTCGTTAAGGAATACCAGGTCCTTGAGGTGAGGGCGGAGTCTCCGGGCTTCAGCTGGGAGCAGAAGAGTTCTGTGGAGGCTGTCCCTACCATTAAGACCGCGAAAAGCAATTAGCGTAGAACCCGCAGCTTTGAGGCGCTCGCCCGGCGCGCTCGACAGTGGCCGGGCGAAATGGTATAGAACAGGCTGCCTGCATTTGAGGCAACGAGCTGAAGAATTATTTAAGACTTTTCCCGCCTGAGAGCCGTCCTAACTGAAAATTTTCGGAACCCGGACGCCTTGCGCCGGGCAATTAAAGAAGTAGAGATTTATAAAGCCTATGCTCCCCCGCTCCTATCTCAATGCGCATAATGTCAAGCGCGTCGTGCTGGTCTGCGCGCTCGGACTGCTCGCCTGGTGGATGCTCGTGCGGCGCGACGTGCCGCACGCCGCGGCTCAGGGGCAACCGCCCCCATTCAGGAATTTCGAGAGCCCGCAGGTCCATCCTCTAGCCATCACGCCCGACGGGATGCGCCTCCTGGCGGTCAATTCTCCGAACAACACGCTCTCGGTCTTCTACCTGAGCGGAGGCTCCCTGACCCTGGTCAAAGAGATTCCTGTGGGCCTGGAGCCCGTGAGCGTCGCCGTGCGCAGCGAGCGCGAGGCCTGGGTCACCAACTGGCTCTCGGATTCCGTGAGCGTTGTGGACCTAATGACCGGCAACGTCACGCGCACGATTGACGTCGGGGACGAGCCGACGGATGTGGTCTTCGCTGGGAGCGCCAGAGAGATGGCCTTTGTCTGCGTCTCCGGCCTCAATCAGGTCAAGGTCTTTGACCCGAATGCGCCCGGCACAGCCCCGCAGGTCATCAACATACGTGGCAAACAACCGCGCTCTTTGACGCGCGACGCGGCGGGCGCGCAGGTCTTCGTCTCCGTCTTCGAGTCCGGCAATCAGACGACGATTGTTCCCTTCCAGCAGGTGAGGGCCGGCGGCGGACCGCCCCCGCCAAACCCCGCTATGAGGGCTGGACTGCCGAATGCGCCCGACCCGAGCCTCATCGTCAAGCGCAGCGGCGTCAACTGGGTTGACGAAAGGGGCGACCCGCGCTGGACGCAGTTCATCCCTTACACGCTCGCCGACGTGGACGTCGTGGCCCTGGATGCGAGCGGCGCGAACGCCTCCATCAGCAGGGAAGTCAGGGGCGTCGGGACGCTTGTCGGGAACAGTGTGCTCGACGCGGCCACGAATCGTCTTTACGTCGTCAACACGGAGGCCCATAACGAAGTCCGCTTCGAGCCGGTCGTGCGCGGGCGCTTCGTCAGCACGCGCGTCTCCGTCATCAATTTGGGTGCGAACGCGAGCGTGACGCCCGTTGATCTCAACCCGCACATCAACCTGAACATTCCCGCGGGCTCAGACGCCGAGCGCGCCCAGAGTCTTTCGCTTCCGGCGGACATCGCGCGCTCCGCGGACGGCACGCTCTACGTCGCCGCGACGGGCTCGGCCAAAGTCGGCGTGCTGGACCCTTCGGGCGCGGTGCAGGCCCGAATCAGCGTCGGGCAGGGGCCGACGGGTCTGGCGCTCGACGACGTGCGGCGTCGGCTGTACGTCCTCAACCGCTTTGACCAGACAGTGAGCGTCGTGGACCTGGCATCGCGCAGCGTCGTCGGCAACGCGTCCGTCGGCAACAATCCGGAACCCCCGAACGTTCGCAACGGCCGCCGCTTTCTCTACGACGCCACACTTTCGGCGCACGGCGACCTGTCCTGCGCGAGTTGTCACGCGAACGGGCACCGGGACGGCCTGGCGTGGGATTTGGGAGACCCCTTGGGAAATCTACAGCAGGTGACGAGCAATTTCCCCGGCAACATTCTCCCGCCCATCACCTTCACCTTCCACCCGATGAAGGGACCGATGACGACCCAGTCGCTACGCGGCATCGTCGGCGACGAGCCGTTTCACTGGCGTGGCGACAGGTCGGGCCTGGCGGCCTTCAATCCAGCGTTCGTCTCGCTGCTCGGGGGCACGCGCCAGCTGACGCCGGAAGAGATGGCGGCGTTTGAAGCTTTCACGCGGACGCTGACCTATCCGCCGAACCCGCTCCAGAATCTGGACCGCACTTACCCGAACCCACAGACTGGACCGAGCGCCGCGCGCGGCGAGCAGCTTTTCAACAACGCTCTGCTCGACGGAAGGGCTCTCACCTGCAACCAGTGTCATACGGCGAACAATTTCAGGTCCGGGACGAACCGGACGATTATTCCGGCCGTTGCGCTTCAGGAGCCGCAGGACTTCAAAGTTCCGCAGCTGCGCGGCCTCTACCAGAAGACCGGGATGCAGAGAGCGCCGGGCGAGCAGTTGACCGGCTACGGCTTCGCGCACGACGGCTCGTTCGACACGATGCTCTCGTTTCTGCGCTCGCCCGTCTTCAGCTTTAACAACGACGGCGAGCGCCTCGACGTCGCGCAGTTCGTTCTGGCCTTCGACACGGGCATCGCCCCTGCGGTCGGCTTGCAGGTGACCGTGAACCCTGAGAACAAGGCGACGGCTTTCGTCACCAACCGCCTCAACCTGTTAATGTCGCAGGCGAACATCGGCAACTGCGACCTTGTGGTCCGCGGAGCCTTCGGCGGCGCGCGCCGCGGCTTCCTCTACGTCGGCAACGGACTGTTTCAGCCGGACCGGCAGGGGGAGACGCCCCTTTCCTCGCAGACGCTCGTGCAGGCCGCGGACGTTAACGCGGAACTGACTTTCACGGGTGTCCCGGTGGGCGCGGGGCGTCGTCTCGGGATTGACTTTGACGCGGACGGTGTCTTGAACGGCGACGAGTTGGCGCGCTTCAACCCGATTGACGAGACGCGCTTCTTCGTCGCACAGCAGTACGCGGACTTTCTCAACCGCGACCCGGACCCCGTAGGCTTTCAGGGCTGGCAGGACATCCTGAACAACTGCCCGCCATCGGGCAAGGACGCCAATGGCAACTTCTGCGACCGGATAGAGGTCTCTGCGGGCTTCTTCCGTTCGACGGAATTCCACACGCGCGGCTTCTTCGTTTACAGGTTCTACTCGACGGCGCTGGCCCGTGTCCCGCGCTACAGTGAGTTCATGCCGGACCTGAGACGCGTCAGCGGCTTTCAGTCGGACCAGCAGCTGGAGGCGAGCCGCGTCGCTTTCATCAACGATTTCATGGCGCGCTCTGAGTTCAAAAACAGGTACGACGCCCTGACCGACCCGGCCGCCTACGTCAACGCGCTCGTCAACACGGCGGGCGTTAATCTCCCCACCAAAGACGCGTTGATCGCGGACCTACAGGCCGGAAGGCGGACGCGCGCCGACGTTCTACGCGCGATTGCGGAGAGCGCCGAAGTCAGCTCGAAATATTTCAACGAGGCGTTCGTAGTGATGCAGTACTTCGGCTACCTGCGGCGCGACCCGGACATTCTCTACCTCGAATGGATTCGGATTATGAATGAGAACGGCGGGGACTATCGCGGCATGATCAGCGGCTTTATGAACTCCGCCGAATATCGCAATAGGTTTACGCAATAATGCGAGAGGGAATCGTTGCGTGAGAGCCCGCGCGAGCGAACGACCGCGCCGAAGCCCATGAAATGGGCGATAGCATAAAGCCCAGGGCGTCAGCCATTAGTATCTACACAAGTATTGATAGATGTTTGGGAATCATTGAACTATCTCGAAAACCTGCAAAAATCTTAGGAAAAACGGATCGAACAAATTCAG
>DASVXV010000172.1:0-3224 GCA_036392495.1 Pyrinomonadaceae bacterium
AAAACGGATCGAACAAATTCAGGTCTGATCTTTGCTGCGCTCTGGTCACTTTCCCAAGTAGTCAGAAATCCTAAGAAAAATGGAGGTTTCTGACTTGTGTAGATACTAATGGCTTGCGCCCTGGGCTTTATGCTATCGCCCACATGGGCTTTAGACTGACGTCGTCTAAAGACGGCTTAACGGCACTCCGCGTCAAATCAGGAGAGACCAATGTCCTTTAAAAATAGCTTTCGAAGTCTGGCTGCGCTCGTCACTTTCGTCCTCTGTTCCGTTTCGGGGAACGTTTCGGCACAGACCCCTCAACCCGCGCGGCACGCACCCAGCATGCGCTTGCCCGAGCTACATTTCCCCGCAGGGAAAAGTGTGGTTGAAGTCCCGTTCGAGGTCGAGCGCAATCTGATGGTGATACCTGTGAGCGTCAACGGCTCGCGCCCCTTGCGCTTCGTCCTGGACACAGGCGCGCAGGGCACGATTCTTCAGAACCAGGAGATAGCCCCTTCGCTGAACCTCAAGATCGTGGGCAAGGTGTCCGTCCGCGGCGTGGGCGGAGGCGGCGCGGGCCGTGAGGCTTCTGTGGCGGAGGGAGTGACCTATAACATCGGCGGAATAGAATTATCGAACGGCGATCTGGCGGTTTCCCCGATGCCGTTCATGGCCGGTCATGACGGCGCCATCGGGCGAATAGTCTTCTCCACGCTGGTCGTCGAGGTTGATTGGGAGCAGCGCGTCATTAGATTTTACGAGCCTTTGAAATTCAAATACACAGGGCCTGGAACGATTCTGCCTTTAACCTTTGACGAAGGCTGGCGGCCTTATACGACCGCCTCGGTCGCCGTCACGGAAGGAAAGTCAATCCCTGTCAAACTCGTAGTTGATACGGGCGCGAGCCACGCGCTGTCGCTGGAGACCGGCTCGAATCCTGAAATCAAAGTGCCGGAGGGCGCGGCGAAGGTGGTGCTGGGCAGAGGCGCGAGCGGCGAAGTTACGGGCTACAACGGAAGGGCGAAAAGTTTACAGATAGCAGGTCAAACGCTCGAAAATGTTCCGACAACCTTCCCGGACGCCTCTTCCGGCACGGCTGGCCGTGGCGGGCGGCATGGGAACTTAGGGGCGGGCGTGCTGCGGCGTTTCAAAGTTATTTATGATTATTCGCGCCAGCGTATGATTGTCGAACCGAACAAGTTTTTCGGCGAACCGTTCGCAGCACCTCCCACAGCCGCGCCGGGCAAGGCGGTTCCGCCCGCCGCGTTGCAGGAATATGCAGGGCGTTACGGCGAGCGCACGATCACTGTAGAAGACGGCGGGCTATATCTACAGCGCCGTGGTGGACCGAAGTTAATGCTGGTGCCCGCCTCCAAAGATGAGTTCACGCTGGAGCCTGTGCCCGCCGCCCGAATCAAATTTGTCAGGGACGAGGGCGGGAAGGTCTCGGAACTACACGTCCTGAACAGAGAGGGAGAGTGGGAGAAATCTAAGAGAGAGCAGCAGTGAAGTATTCTGGAAAACTGTCCACGAATCCACACGAAATGGCACGAAACATGAGCGGGTTCTCTTCGTGTAGTTTCGTGTGGATTCGTGGATGGTTCTGTTCTTCTTTTCAGTTCTGGCGACCATTCAAATCCCGCTCGTGTTCATCAGAACTATTCTCCACCCGTCAGGGTCTTCAAAAGTAGTCCCCTTCTCTTTCCAGTATGGATTCTCAGGCTCGACGGCGAAATACCCTAAGCCGTTCAGACGCTCGGTCAGGTGATTGATCGCTTCGATGTCTGGAATGTAGAAGACGAGCAGGTTGTCTTTAGTCGGCGCGGGACAGGGGCTCCCGTCTTCGTGCGACGTGAATTCAAGATGGTATTCATGGCCGGGCAATCCGAGCATCACGCCCGAATACCCTGCGTGATTTTCAAAAGAGCCGATGACGTCAAGCCCCAGCCCGTCGCGGTAGAAACGAACCACATCCTTCAAACGTGCGGTCGGGCGCGCGATTCTGGATTGTACGGCTGGGAGTGATTGAGGCCATTGTTCCGTCATTTTTAGTTACGCGATGATGTTCGCATACTTATAGTCTACTCCTGATGAGCCTCTGCGTAGATTCGTAGCGCAGCATTGATACGCTGTTGGAACTCTGCTCCCTGCGCTTCGAACCATTTCAGCACATCTTCGTCAACGCTCAAGGTGACAGCGGTTTTTCTCTTTGGCATCCGCCACTGCGCCGTAGCAAAGAACTGATCGTCCAAGGGCGGGATATCAGAAGTATCAATTTCTTCATCTGACATGCTGTCAATGCGTGCCCAATCTGTCTCTGAGGGCTTCTTCAAATTTCTTGCGCTCATGTTTCAGTGCCTTTCGCAAAGAGATAATTCTTATTATACCTTCGCCGCGTTCAGTGAATACAACAACGACCACCCGATTCCCGAGAAGACCAATTCCAGTCCAATGGTCTTCGCCATAATCTTCTCTTGTATCAAGAACCGCCCGCATGGGGGCTTCAAAAACTTCCCAGGCATCGGCGAAGTCAAAGCCATGCTTTCGGACATTCTCTCTGTTTTTGTCTTCATCCCATTCAAAGTTCACGTGAGCAGTGTAGACGGAAGTTTCACAGCAAGCCAAGCTGATTTTCCACTGACGGCTATCGCTTCGCTATCGCAGACTACTTTTTTCCGGCGAGATCTGAACCGAGGTCTTCAGGAACCTTCAAAACGTCCTGCCAGCCTGACTGGTCCTCACGCATCCTTGCCGTCAACTCGTCACGCAAAGCGCGCAGCTTATCGCTCAAAGCGCACTGGTAATTGTTGATGTCAGTAAAGCGCGCCCGCTGCTCTTCGACAAAGGCTTTCTGTTTCGTGATGGAGGGGATGGCGTCGTGGCGCCCGTTCTCCCAGAAAGGCAGCAGCAGGCGCTCGGTCCGCACGGCTCCCGGAATCTCGACCGTTTCGTCGTCGAGGCCGATGACGTCCGCCACATAGTTGCCGTCCGCGCCGACGCCGCGAAAGATTTGAAGGCGGCCGGGCAGCGTCGTCTTATCCGGCGAGTTAGAGGCTTTGAGCGTCGGCAGGTTTTCGATGAGACACTCTTTGAAGATCACGCCGGCGATTCTGGAGACCTCGCTCGACAATTTCGTCCCCACCCCGAAGCCCGCCGCCTGCGGGAACTCCGCGACGATCTGTCTGACTTTCTCCACATCAAGGTCGCCCGTCAGGATGGGCATCAAGCCGGTGAGGCCGTTT
>DASVXV010000173.1:0-24065 GCA_036392495.1 Pyrinomonadaceae bacterium
TTGAGTATTTGAAATTATTTTATCTACCTCTGCGCCCTCAGCGTCCTCTGCGGTTCAAACAACACTTCTCAAAGCATCAACAAACAGATCAACCTCTTCGCGTTTCAAACATAAAGGTGGCAGAAGCCTGAGCACTTGGGCATCGCTCGACGTGCCGGTGATGATGCGCCGTTCGAGCAAGGCTTGATGAATGGGCGCGGCCTTGTCTTCGAACTCAAGGCCGAGCAGGAGGCCGCGCCCGCGCACGCTCTTGACCTGCGGAATCTCCGCGAGGCGCTCGCGCAGATAGCTTTCGATTGCTTTCACGTTCAACAGCATCGCGTCCGCCTCGATGGCTTCGAGCGTTGCGCCGACAGCCGCCATCGCCAGCATCCCGCCGCCGAACGTCGTTCCCAGATCATTCTCCTTGATGTGCGCAGCCGCTTTCTCATTTACAAGGCAAGCGCCGACGGGAACGCCGCTGCCCAAAGCCTTCGCCAAAGTGATAATGTCCGGCACGACGCCGCCTCCCGCGTCACTTCCAGCGAAGAACCAATCGCCCGTGCGCCCGACGCCCGTTTGCACTTCATCGTAAATCAGCATGATCCCGCGTGCGTCGCAAAGTGCGCGCAAGCCGCTATAAAATTCCGCGGGGGCCGTGCGCACGCCGGCCATTGATTGAATCGGCTCAAGCATGATCGCGGCGACCGTTTCGTCCGCGATTTTTTCGACCGACTCAATATCGCCGAACTCCGCGAAGACGTGTCCGGGAACGTTGGGGCGTCCGAGCTCACGATATTTTCCGAGCGCGGTCGCGCTGATCGCGTCCGCCGTGCGCCCGTGAAAGCTCCCCGTAAAGGTTAGAATCTTTTCGCGCGCAGTCGCCATGCGCGCCATCCGCATCGCGTTCTCGTTCGCTTCGGTCCCGGAATTACAGAAGAAGGCTTTACTGATGGGCTGAGGTGCGAGCGCGACCAGGCGCTCGGCGGCGCGAGCGCGCACGTCCGAGTAAACCAGGTTCGAGTAAAAGAGCAGCCGCTTTGCCTGCTCTGAAACCGCCGCGACGACGAGCGGGTGGCAATGCCCTGTCCCGGCGACAGCATGGCCGCCGTAAAGGTCCAGGTAACGCCCGCCGTCGGAAGCAATCAGCCAGACACCTTCGCCCCGCTCCGCGGCCACAGGCATCTTCTTATAGGTCGCCAGTTGAAAGCGGTCCTCGCTCGCCGCGATCTCTTCAAAGGTTGTAACTGTTTCTGCTTTCATCCTGCCCTTGCGCCATCGGGGACGCGGCTTTCCGGGACGGCCAGCACCGGCTGAATCCCGTCAGCGTAGCCAATATCGAACAGCATCCCTTCTGAGATTTCGCCCGCCATCTTTTTTGGCTCAAGATTAACGATAAAGAGCGCCTGGCTGCCCTCCAGCTCTCTGGGACTCTCGCGTTCCTGCTTGAGGCTTGCGAGAATAGTTCTCTTGTGATCGCCGAAATTGACTGTGAGCTTGACCAGCTTGTCAGAGCCGCGCACGCCTTCGACGAGCTCGATTGTTCCAACGCGCACGTCAATCTTTTCCAAAATGTCGAAGGAGATGAGTGGCTTGACGGCCGCTGCTTCAAATCCCTCATCCAGCTTCATGGATTACTCCCGGTCAGCATCAATCCCGTCTTCTCATCAAGCCCCGCCATCAGGTTCATGTTCTGCACGGCCTGGCCCGCAGCGCCTTTGACCAGATTATCAATTGCGGAGAAGACCACGAGCTGGCGCCCGCGCACCGCCGTACCGATGTCGCAGAAGTTTGTGGTCTTCACCCAGTTGATGTCCGGGGAACCTTCGACGAGGCGCACGAAGAAAGAATCTTTATAAAAATCGGCGAAGACGGCGCGCACGTCCTCGCTCGTCATCTCCTGTTTCAACTCGACGTAGATGGAGGCGAAGATGCCGCGCGAGACCGGCAGCGAGTGCGTCATGAAGACCAGCTCGCTTGTCCAGTCTCCGACGGCGCGAAGCTCCTGCTCGATTTCGGGGACGTGCTGGTGCGTAAAAGGCTTGTAAGCGTAAAAAGAGTTCATGCGCTGCGGGTGATGCGTGTTCGCGGCGGGCTTCGCGCCCGAGCCGGACGAACCCGTTTTCGCATCAACGACCACGCGCCCACTCGTGAGACTGCTGGCGATGAGCGGGGCGAGCCCCAGGATGGTCGCCGTCGCGAAGCACCCCGGATTGCTGATGCGCTTCGCACGCTTGATCGCCTCGCGGTTCGTCTCCGTCAGGCCGTAAACGAAATCGCTTTGCGCCGCAAACGCCGTGTGCTCGCGATTGTAGAAGCGCTCGAACGTCTCACGATCCTGGAGGCGGAAGTCGCCCGAAAGATCAATCACCTTCGCGTCCTGCGGCAAGCGTGGCACGAGGTCAATCGCCTGCCCGTGCGGGAGCGAGAGGAAGATGTAATCCAGGTCCTGCAAACCTGACAGATCTTCCGGAGCGCGCGTGAAACGCAGGTCCGTCAACCCGTAAAGGTTCCTGTGCACGTCTCCGACCATCTTGCCCGCGTGCTCATTCGCCGTGACGAGCGCGATCTCGGCCTGCGGGTGCGTGACGAGCAGGCGCAATAATTCCGCGCCGCCGTAACCCGATCCGCCGAAGATGCCGACCTTGAGTTTCAGGTTTGAAGTTTCAGGTTTCAAGTTCTTCTCCTCTTTACTTAAACTCTCAATAAGCTTAGACGCTTGGCTCCAAAGAGGAACTTGAAACCTGTAACCTGTAACCTGAAACCTTTTCTTCCACTATCTTGAAAAGTCGCGCCCCGTCGCGGCGCGCGTTGCTCGCCGGGACATCGAACTCCCTTTCAATATAGTCTTCGCCCATTTTCGAGTCGGTCACTGAGCCCGCGATCAGGTCCACCTTGATGCCGCGCCTGCGGAAGAGCTCTATGCCGCCCCACGCGCCGACGTAGTCGGAAGCGCAGAAGACTATGGCCGCGGTCGCCGCGCGCAGTTCCTCGTCGTCGAAGACTGAATCCACAGAGTAGCCGCCGAGGATGCCGTCGCCGAGCTCTATGACGATCATGTCGGGCGCGCGCTCGTTCAGCTGAGTGATAATCGCTTTCGCGACCGGGGCGAGATCGCCGGCGTCAACCGTCGAAGGCAGGCCGCAATCCAGGAAACTCGCCGTCGCAATCGCCCCGTGATCGGCCATGTTGAGCGTGTCGCGCAGGCAGGCCACGCCGGACAGCTTCGCCGCGGCGACTTTCAACCCGGCGCGCGTCGCCTGCTTGATGAGTTCTGTGGCGGCGTAGGTCTTGCCGCTGTTCATGCACGTCCCCGCGACGAGGACCAGCGGCGCGCTCTTTTCCAGCTTCTCCCGGGTCGGCAGCGCGTCGTCGGCGATGTTGAGCACGCGCCCCTCCTCGTCGCAGGCCAGCCCGATCACCTCGCAGCTGATGGCGTCGCTCAGGGAAGAATGGTGCCCTGTGCAATGGCCTATGACGCCGCCCATGTTGAGCAGATGCAGGCGGTCTCCAGCCTTGACCGTCTCTGGAACGTCGCCGACGAATCCCTTCAGGGCACGCCTGCGCCCGAGAACCCCGACCAGAATGTCTCCCGGATTGACCTTGGCGAGACGCCCCGTCGGCAACTCCAACTGGTTATAGGTCGCGCTGTCGGTCAAAGCGCGCACGACCACCACGTCGCCGGCGCGCGGCGCCTCGGAGGATTCGATCACTGCCAGTGTCTTCGGCAGATTGAGCGGCGAGGCGGCGGACCCGATCTTATCCGCCTCAACCACCACGACGGTCGTCGCAAACGCCGCATCCACGCTTTTCGTCATCAACATTTCTCAAACCCTCCGAATAAGTAATAAGGAAAAAGGAAAAAGGAAAAAGTTCAGACAAAAGCATTTTTATAAATCGGTTTCCGCCTTACTTTTGCATTTTTCATTTTTAATTTTGCATTCGCAAGCGCAAGCGTAGCGCATTGAGCTTGATAAAACCTTCGGCGTCGCGCTGGTTGTAGATGTCTTCGGCCTCGAAGGTCGCCAGTCTCTCTTTGTAGAGCGAGCGCGGCGCACGGCGGCCCACAACAGTCGTGTTGCCGCGGTAGAGCTTCAGGCGCACCTCGCCTGTAACGCCTCTCTGCGTCTCGTCAATCATCCGCCGCATCAGCTCGAACTCGGGCGAGAACCAGAAGCCGTAATAGATGCTCTCGGCAATGCGGACGCCAAGAGAATCGCGCAGACGCGTGACCTCTCGGTCGAGCGTGATGGACTCCAGAGCGCGGTGCGCCGCCTGTAGGATGGTCACGCCCGGCGTCTCGTAAACGCCGCGAGATTTCATCCCGACGAAACGGTTCTCGACCAGGTCAACGCGGCCGATGCCGTGCGCGCCGCCGAGTTCGTTCAGACGCTCCAGCAGAGCGACCGGGTCGAGCGCCTGCCCGTTGATCGAAACGGGCTCGCCGCGCTCGAAACCGATTTCGATATATTCCGCCTCCGCGCGCGCTTCCTCCGGCGACTTCGTCAACTGAAAAATATCCGCAGGGGGTTCCGCCCAGGGGTCCTCCAGGATGCCGCCCTCGTAAGAGATGTGCATCAGGTTGCGGTCCGTCGAGTAAGGTTTCGCGGCGGTCGCTGTCACGGGGATGCTATGCTCCTTCGCATAAGCGATTAAATCCGAGCGCCCCTTAAACTCCCACTCGCGCCAGGGAGCGACGACCTTGATGTCCGGCTCAAGCGCGCAGTAGGTCAACTCAAAGCGGACCTGATCGTTGCCCTTGCCCGTCGCCCCATGCGCCACTGCGTCCGCGCCCTCTCGGCGCGCAATCTCAATCTGCCGCTTCGCGATCACAGGGCGCGCAAGCGACGTCCCCAACAAATAGACGCCCTCGTAAACCGCATTGGCCTTGACGGCCGTCCAGACGTACTCGCGCACGAACTCGTCGCGCAGGTCTTCGACGTAAAGTTTGGACGCGCCCGTCTCGCGGGCCTTCGCCTCCAGCCCGTCCAGCTCTTCGCCCTGGCCGACATCCGCGCAGTAACAAACGACCTCACACCCGTAACGCTCTCTGATCCAGCGCAGCATCACGGAGGTATCCAGCCCGCCCGAGTAAGCCAACACGATTTTGTTAATCTTCTTCTCAGTCATGTTCTTTTAGTGGGGCCGGTGGTCGGGGGCCAGGGGCTAGTAAAAGCATTTACCGACCCCTGGCCCCCGACCACCGGCCCCTTTAGCCAAACAACTCCCAGATCTTCTTCATCGCCGCGCGCTGCGCTTTGTGTTCGGCGACGGCGATGAAGATCGTGTCTTCGCCCGCGAGGGTGCCGACGATTTCGGGGACGCGCGCGCGGTCAATCTCGACCGCCACCGCGGAGGCCATACCTGGCTCGCACTTCGCCACGACCAGCACGTCGCCCGCCGTGTCCAGACTCAAGAGCCCGCGCGCCGCGGCACCATTCGCCCCCCTGGGCAAAGTGTAATGCCCGTGGTGCTTGACTATCCCCAGCTCCACCAGGTCGCGCGAGACGCTCGACTGCGTCGCCACCACCCCGGCGCGTTCTAAATGCGCCGTCAGTTCGTCCTGCGTCCCGATCCTACGGGCGCGAATCAAACTCAGAATCTTCTGCTGCCTGGCCTCTTTTTGCATCATCCTCTTATGCAATCAGTTTGCATAATGACTGCATAGATGCATAAAATAGCAGTCAAGACGCATATCAGTCAAATAACCGGGGGCGTGTAGAAGCCCGGGCTGGCTTACAATAGGGCGCGCGCTAGATTTAGACGGGGGAGGACGGCTATGGGCTCGAAGAATTTGTGGGGCGGGCGTTTTACGGGTGTGGCAGACGAGGGGTTCGCCCGGTTCAACCGCTCTTTCGGTTTCGACCGCAGATTATTAGAGGCAGATGTGCGCGCGAGCCTCGCACACTGTGAGGGACTTCTGGGCGCGGGCGTTCTCTCCCGGTCGGAGGCGGACAGCATCAAGGAGGGCCTGCGGACCATACGTCAGCGCGCCGCTGAAGAGTCCGGATATTTCGACGAGCTCCAGTCCGAAGACGTCCATTCGTTCGTCGAGGCGCGCCTCGTCGAGCTCGTCGGCGACGCCGGGCGCAAGCTGCACACAGGACGCAGCCGCAACGATCAGGTGGCGACAGACCTCAGGCTGTGGCTGCGCGACGAAATTGACAAAGTCGGCGCGAAGCTGCGCGAGGCGCAGAGCGCACTGCTCGACCTGGCCGAGGCGCACTCTGCGACAGTCATCCCCGGCTACACACACCTCCAGCGCGCGCAGCCGGTCCTCTTCGCCCACTGGTGCCTGGCCTACTTCGAGATGCTCGCGCGCGATTGCGAGCGCATGGCGGAAGTCAGGCGGCGCACGAACGTCATGCCGCTCGGCTCCGCTGCCCTGGCGGGCACTGCTTACGAGATTGACCGCGAACAGATAGCGCGCGAGCTGGGCTTCGAGGATGTCTCGCGCAACAGCCTGGACGCAGTCAGCGACCGCGACTTCTGTGTGGAGTTCGTCGGCGCGTCATCGCTCGTCATGCTGCATCTCTCGCGCCTGGCGGAAGACGTCATTATCTACGCAACTGCCGAGTTCGGGTTTATAGAGCTGAGCGACGCGGTGGCGACCGGCTCCTCGCTGATGCCCCAGAAGAAGAACCCGGACTCGATGGAGTTGGTCCGCGGCAAGGCCGGGCGCGTCTTCGGGCACCTCACGGGACTGCTGGCGACATTGAAGGGTTTGCCGCTCGCTTACAATAAGGACATGCAGGAGGACAAGGAGGCCGTCTTCGACGCGGCCGACACGGTCACGGCGTCGCTGGAAGTGGCGGCGACCGTGCTCAGAAACGTGCGTGTGCGCGAGGAGGAGGCGCGCGACGCGGCCTCGCGCGGCTACATGAACGCGACGGAACTGGCCGATTACCTGGCGCGCACAGGCATGCCGTTCCGCGAAGCTCACGACACGGTGGGCCGTCTGGTCTTACGCGCCATAGAGCGCGGCGTTGAACTCCAGGAACTCACGCTGGCTGAGATGCAAACCTTCTCACCGCTTATCGAGGAGGATGTTTACAAAGCTCTATCGCTTAATGAGACACTGGCGACGAAATCACAAATAGGCGGCACGTCGCCGACGCGTGTGGCAGAAGCGCTGAAAGCTGCGCGGGAGTCGTTGCAAGATGTAAGTTGAGAAGTAATCGTTGACGCCTTACCGGATTTGACTTATTGTTTCGGCGATCAAAACTTTTCTGTTTGCTCAGGGCTCGCTCTCTGGTTATCCAATTTAGCGCAAATCAAGTGGAAGTCCACTTGAATGGATCAGCAGGTATCAGCGCGGAGCAAAGTGGCGACCGCGTCAACTTTCCGCCGAACAAGGATTGTTGCAATTAATGGCTCACACGGTCTGCGGCGCGCCGGAGCAAGCGTGGATAGTTGACTTTCTTCCAAAACATTTTAGACGAGCAGAATAAGAAGGAGGCTGAGAAATGAGGGAAAGAAGTGAACAGTTAGTTCCCCTGGCCCGTAGGGATGAATTAGTTGTTCGTGAGTTGCCGGATGAAGTGCTCATTTATGATCTGACTCGGCACAAGGCACATTGTCTTAATCAAGCCTCTGCTCTTGTCTGGAAGCATTGTGATGGAAAGATGACGGTCGCGGAATTGAAGCGATTGTTGGAGAGAGAGTTTGCCACGCCAGTTGATATGGACGTGGTGTGGCTGGCCTTAAACCAGTTGCGCAGGTTTCATCTGCTGGAAGAAGGGGGCCGAACCTTTGGAATGATGAAAGTCTCGCGACGCGATCTGGTGCGGAAATATCTGCCCGCCGCATTGGTCTTGCCTTTGATTCTATCTATTCCTGCGCCGACAGTAGCTCAAACAGGAAGCACCCCGTGTGGTGCTGAGGATGCGCCCTGCGGTAATCCCGGCGACCTTCCCTGCTGTCCGGGTCTCGATTGCGGTGATGGATTCTGTTTCCCCATTCCCCCGCCGTAAATTTGTTGACTTGGGACCGGATTGCTTTTATCTTCCAGACGTTCTTCAGACAGCCCTCGCTAATTCAGTTGCACGCTAAGTCTCTCTATGAAACGGCTCTGCCGCAAGAGCAAATTCGATAAGGAGCATCCAGATGAGTGCACGAACTAGCCGGGTTCTACCTCTTGCCCGAAAAGGCAATCTGGTTGTTAGAGAATTGCCTGATGAGCTGCTGGTCTATGATCTGGACCGGCACAAGGCGCACTGCCTCAATCGAGCCTCTGCCATCGTTTGGAAACATTGCGATGGAAAGATGACGGTCGCGGAAGCGGCGCGCTTACTTGAGAGCGAGATGGCGACCTTGGTAGACGAGGATGTGGTCTGGCTGGCGCTCGGCCAACTGCGAAAGTTTCATCTGCTCGAAGAAGAGAGCGGATGGATTATGCAGCGGAAGGTCACGCGGCGCGACCTGGTGCGGAAATATTTGCCTGCCGCGCTTGCTTTACCAGTGATTCTGTCCATTCCTGCGCCGACATCAGCTCAGGCCGGGAGCGACCCCTGTACGGCTCCAAGCCAGCGCCCGAACGGTTGCCCGTGTGAGTTCTCCAACGACTGTCAAAGTAACTGTTGCACCAATTTTGGCGGTGGTGGTTTTACGTGCCAGCCTGGCACTGCCTGTTAGCAAGTTGTCCTGCCTTAATGGTTAACCAGGCCGGGAGAGAGGCGGCCTTCCTGATTCCAAATGCTTAAAGCTCTGGCAGAGTCGCCCGGTAGCCTGGTGGCATCAGCGCTCGCCGGCTCATGGCGTCGCTCTCCCACGAAACTTGAGTGCACAGCTTCGGAACTTGAAGAGATTGCGCCGCTACTTCAAAGCTCAGGGGCAGCGGCGCTCTGTTGGTGGCGGATTCAGCCTTCCGACCTTCTGCGCGAGACTCCCGCCGCGAAGGGCTTCCGTCAAGCATATCGCCTCAACATTCTTCAGGATGCTCTCACTCAACAAACAATCAAGAAGACCCTCGCGCTTCTGCGTTCGGCTGACATCGAGCCTCTTCTGGTTAAGGGATGGGCAGCCGCGAGAGCTTATCCAGAGCAGGGGTTGCGCCCTTATGGAGACATTGATCTCTGCGTCAGAGCGGAACAATTTGCCGCTGCCGAGAATGCCTTGAAGGATTTGAAAGAGCGATTTGAGGTGGACTTGCACCGTGGCTTTGAGAAATTTGGCGGCGGAAGCGTGGATGAGATTTATGCTCGCTCGCAACTTGTCACGTTCGGAGACGTGGAGGTTCGTGTGCCGAGCGCTGAGGATCACCTTCGCATCCTCTCGATCCACATGCTGCGTGAAGGGGCATGGCGTCCCCTGTGGCTCTGCGACATAGCGGTGGCGGTCGAAACGCGAGCTTCAAGCTTTGACTGGGACCGCTGTTTGACCGCAGACAGGCGGCGCGCGGACTGGGTGATTTGCGCGATCAGCCTGGCCCATCAACTGCTCGGCGCGAGCGTGCGCGACACTCCTGCCGCGCGAAGGTCTAGACCTCTCCCGCGCTGGCTCGTCCCGGCCATCTTGAAAGAATGGGGATCGCCCCTGCCGTCCATGCGGCAGAGACACATTACCCCGATGGCCAGGATTTTGCGCAGGCGTAAGGGAGTGTTGGCGGGGCTTCGCGACCGCTGGCCGAATCCGATTGAGGCGACCGTCGGCATGGGCGGGCCGTTTAATGGGCTGCCGCGACTGCCCTTTCAGATCGGCAATTGCCTGGCGCGCACTGTAAAGTTTGCTGGGCGTTTGCCGAAAGCACTGCGCCAGGGATAATCTTTCTTTCGGTCAGAGACCGTCTTCAATTACTGCCTGAGAACCGAACCCTCGATCTTACCGCAACGCTCTCCAGATGGGACCGAGCATGGTCCATTGAGTGCCGTCCCAGAAGAAGAGATGGTATTTCATTCCGGCGTCCGCGCCGGGCTTTAAATACTCGACTTCATAGAAGGTCATGTTGGGACGAAGAATCTGATTGGCTAGACGCTGCGCCCCGCCCGGAAACTCGTTGTACGCCACGCTGCCCGCGGCGTAAGCGCCGATCTCCTCGGTCGTCGCGCCGTGCACCTGCACCTCAGTATTCGCCGGGTCCGCGGCAAACAGCCGCGCCAGAGATGTTTCGTCCGAAGCTGGCAAGCTCTTAATTAAAGTCACGATCTGATTGACCGCATCTGCGGGGGCGTCGTCACGAAGCGCTTTTCTGACGCGACTTTCATCGGGCAATAAGCCGCGCGTGAGGGCCGCGACCCTCTTCGTATCGTTGCCGGTCCGGGCCTTGTGCATCTCCTGGAAGAGAGCTTTCAGGTTATCGGGCTTGTTCTCCTGCTTGAAGTCCGAAGCGCCGGGGCCGTGCCCTGTGTGGTCGCAACCCGCCAGGGCAAAGAGGAGGATTCCCACTTGAAGAAGTAATAACCTATTTCTCATTAACATACGTCGCTCTCCAGTTTTGGGGATTTATCAGCACTCTGAGACAAACGAAGCGCCGGCCTTTTCGTGTCATTCGCCGAGGTAAGCTTCCTTGATGCGCGGATCTGCGGCCAGCTCTTTTGAAGGGCCTTCCATCACGATGTTGCCGGTCTCCAGAACATAGGCGCGGTCCGAATGATGAAGCGCCGCGTGCGCGTTCTGCTCGACGAGAAGGATGGTCGTGCCCTTGCCTCTGATCTCCTCTATAGCCTCGAAGATCGTGTGGACGACGAGCGGAGCGAGCCCGAGCGAGGGCTCATCCAGGAGCAGCAGGCGCGGGCGAGACATCAAGGCACGCCCCATCGCGAGCATCTGTTGTTCGCCGCCCGAAAGTGTTCCGGCATTCTGTGTCTCACGCTCTTTCAGGCGCGGGAACATCTGAAAGATGTGCTCCATATCCGAGGCAATCTGGCTCTTATTCTTTTGCAGATAAGCGCCCATCTGCAAGTTTTCACGCACCGACAGATTAGCGAAAACGCCCCGCCCTTCGGGCGACATGGAGATGCCGCGCGCGACGAGCTTATGAGTCGGCTTGCCGCTAATATCTTCGCCTTCGAAGATGACGCGCCCCTCCGCAGGCTCCAGCAAACCGGTGATGGTGCGCAAGGTCGTGGATTTCCCGGCCCCGTTGGCGCCGATCAAGGTGACCACCTCGCCCTGCTCGACATGCATAGAGATATTGCTCAGGGCGTTGATCGCGCCATAATTAACTGAAACGTTTTCGAGCTTTAACATATTGACAGAGACCTGAAATACGGATTGCTAATCTCCCAGATACGCTTCGATCACCTTCGGGTCTTTCCTGATCTCTTCCGGTAAACCGAGCGCGATGGACTTTCCGTAATCGACGACTTGAATTCGCTCGCAGACGCCCATGACGACCTTCATATTATGCTCCACGAGTAGGATCGTCAGCCCGAACCGGTCGCGTATTTGATGTATCAAGTTCATTAAGTCCTCCTGCTCCGAAGGATTCATCCCGGCTGCCGGTTCATCAAGCAGGAGGAGCTGGGGCTGCGTCGCCAGCGCACGGACGATCTCCAACCTTCTCTGGCTGCCATAGGGCAAACTCGTGCCGCGCTCGTCCTTGAAACGCGCCAGGTCGAAGATCTCCAGCAATTCCAGACAAAGCTCTTCCTGCTTCCGCTCGTCCTTTACAAAGCGCGGTGTGCATAGAATTGCATCGGCGAGCGTTTGCCTGATATGAATATGGCAGGCTGTCAAGACGTTTTCGAGAACAGTCATGCTCGGGAATAAGCGTATGTTCTGAAAGGTGCGCGAGACGCCGCGGCTCGCAATCTGGTATGGGCGCAGGCCATGAATCGGCTTTCCCTTAAAGAATATCTCCCCGGACGTCGGCTCATAAACGCCCGTCAGCAGATTGAAGACGGTTGTTTTCCCCGCGCCATTCGGACCGATTAGGCCATAGATTTCACGCTCGCGCACGCTCATGTCCAGTTCTTTAACAGCAGTGAGGCCGCCAAAGCGAATCGTGCATTTTTCGGTCCTGAGAATCAGGTTTGAATCGTCCATCATCGGTTGGGCAGTATCGGCGCTCGTCAACGGTCTATCCCCTCTTTCTTGACCGAAACGGCATCGCGCGTATCTTCAGCCGTAATCTCTTCAGCTTCAGTCCTCGACTTGGCCCGGCGCCGCGCGCGCCATCCTTTGAAGGGGTCAAAGCCGCCGAGCAATCCCTGGGGCCTCGTAATCATCAGGACAATCAGGAGTACTGAGTAGATAATCATCCGGTACTGCTCAAACTGGCGCAGGAGTTCCGGGAGAACCGTCAGCGTGACTGCCCCGATAACAGAGCCGACGATGGAGCCGAGTCCGCCGAGGATGACCATAATCAAAATGTCGAAGGATTTGAGAAACTCGAAAGACTTTGGAGCAATAACGCTGTCGAAGTGCGCGTAGAGGACGCCGCCCGCGCCAGCCATCGCCGAAGAGATGACGAAAGCCATCACTTTGTAGCGCGTCGTGTTGACGCCCATCGCTTCGGAAGCAAGCTCATCATCCCGGATTGAGATGAGCGCACGCCCGAACGCCGAATGGACAATGCGATAGACAATCACAATCGTGGCAATCGCGATGAGGAAAATCCAGAAGAAGCTCTGGACCCTGTGCAGGCCCGAGAACCCACGCGACCCCCCGACCGCCTCGATATTGTTCAGCAGCACGACGATGATTTGACCGAAGCCCAGCGTCACGATAGCAAGATAATCTCCCTTGAGCCTCAAAGACGGCACGCCGACAATGAGTCCGGCAATGGCGGCAGCGAGCGCGCCGATCAACGTCGCCAGGAAAAATTCGACGAAGAGGCCGAAAGTCCCGCCGCCGAGATTGGCGGCCAGTTGCTCCCCGTAATAAAAAGTGAAATAGGCTGACGAGTAAGCGCCGACAGCCATGAATCCGGCATGACCGATGGAGAATTGCCCGGTGTATCCGTTAATCAGGTTGAGCGAAACGGCGAGCGTGATCGAAATGCCGCACAGCAAAACTATTCGGCGATGGAAAGGGGGGATTTCAAATCCGCCGATGCCATTGACGAAGATATATTCGAGACCATACAGGGCCGCAATGACGGCGACGGCAATAAGGATGTTGCGTGCGAAGCGTGACATATATTCGAGGAAGCACTAGCCGGTGATCAGAGAAGCGAAAGGGACAGAAGCGCCTCCTCCTTCGCTCTTCATCGTTCAAACTTTTTCTTGCGCCACCGCCCCCAGCAGACCTGAGGGACGGAATAGTAGAATCAAAATAAGGATCGCAAACGCGACGGCATCCTTGTAGGTGGATGACATGTAAGCGACCACCATCGTCTCCGTTAATCCAATCAACAGGCCGCCCAGAACCGCGCCAGGAATATTCCCAATACCGCCAAGCACAGCTGCAACGAAAGCTTTGAGTCCGGGCAAAATGCCCATCAACGGCTCTATCTTCGGAATGCGCATGACGAAGAGCACGCCCGCGGCTGCGGCCAGAGCGGACCCCAGGGCGAAGGTCCAAGAGATGATGCGGTCCGTGTTAATGCCCATCAGCTTGGCCGACTGCAAATTAAAAGAGACAGCGCGCATCGCCCTCCCGATCTTGGTGCGATAAACGATTAATTGCAGCAAGACCATCAGGCCCAGCGCGACGAGCAGCACGATCAAATCCCGATTATTGAGCGACACGCCGCCTCCGAGATCAATGTTCTGCGAGGGGATGAGCCGGTCCGAGGCATCCCGGAAAGATTTCGGGTCCGCGCCGAAGAGGACCTGCCCGCCGTTTTCCAGCAGCAACGAAACACCGATGGCCGTGATGAGCGCGGTCAGGCGGGAGTATTTACGCACAGGGCGATAGGCAAAGCGTTCGATGATGACGCCCAGCAGAGCGCACAAAACCATCGCCAGCAGTATTATCAGAAGAGCTGTAAAAATTGATGGCTCTGCTTCAGAGCCGAGGAGTCCATGCGATAAAAATCGCCCGAACGCGTTCCCTTCCGGATTGCTCATCAAACTCTGCGCACCGCGCACGCCGATTCCGTTTGCCAGGTAGTAGCCCGAGAAGGCTCCAACCATGAAAACGTCTCCGTGCGCGAAGTTGATTAACCGCAGGACGCCGTAGACCATCGTGTAGCCCAGGGCAATGAGCGAATAGATCGCGCCGAGCGTGATCCCATTAATAAACTGCTGAAGGAATGTAGCCATTAACGTCCGTCGAGATTTGTAGGTAAGAGCATTTCTGATTTTGTCCGGCGGTTGATTGGGAGTGGTGAAGCTTGCTGTGCCCTGCCACTCCCAATCTCAAAAACCCATCGAATTAAACCAGCCTATTACTTCGCGGTCGAAACGTTAGCCGACGCGGCCGGCGAAGCGCTCGCGGCCGGCGAGGCTCCAGTAGTCGGCGACGGACTCTCCGTCGGCGGCGGCGCGGTCCCTTCCGGATAGATGCGATCCGCCACACCGTACTTGCCGCCTTCTTCCACCTTAATCATGACAATCGGCTTGACGGCGTCTCTGTTGGCGTTGAAAGTCACCACGCCCGTGACGCCTTTGAAGTTGACGGTCTTGGCGAGCGCATCTCGAATGGCTGTGCCGTCAGTTGAGTTCGCACGCTTGATGGCGTCAAAGAGAATCAGAGCCGCATCGTAAGCGGTAGCCGCCAGTGCGTCAGGGACTTGACCGTACTTACTCTTGTAACTGTTGACAAACTTCTGGACAGCCGGATCAGGGTCGTCCGCCGTATAGTGATTAGAGAAGTAGGAGCCGATCAGGGCTGTTCCCCCAATCTCATACAATCGCGGCGAGTCCCAGCCGTCGCCGCCGACAAGCGGAGCAGTGACGCCCTGCCTCTTCGCCTGCTGCGCGACCAGACCGATCTCGGTGTAATAGCCCGGGACGAAGATGACATCCGGGTTCTTACCCTTGATCGAAGTCAACTGAGCATTAAAGTCTGAGTCGCCCTCCTGGTAATACTCCTCGATGACGATCTGGCCTCCGGCTTTAGTGAACGATTCTTTGATGAAGTTGCCGAGTCCGACCGAGTAATCCTGTTTCTTATCAATTAACAGGGCTGCGCGTCTCGCATTCAGCTTGTTGTAAGCGAACCTGGCGATGGCGTCGCCCTGCACGGGGTCTGTAAAACAGGAGCGGAAGATGTAGTCGCCCTTTTTCGTCACTTCAGGGTTAGTTGAAGAGGGCGTCAGCATCGGTATTTTAGCGCCCTGCGCAATGGGCGCGGCGGCAATGGACCGCGTGCTGGCGACTTCGCCTAAAATCGCGCTGACTTGATCCTGCGTCGTCAGCTTGGTGACAACAGTGGCCGCCTCTTGCAGGTCGGAACGATCATCGTACACGACCAACTCGATCTGTTTCCCGTTGATTCCGCCCGCAGCATTGGTCTCTTCGGTCGCCATCTGGATGGCGTTAACCGAAGAGATGCCGAAAGTGGCAGTGGCCCCGGTTTGCGGCATAAAGACGCCAACTTTCACTGTATTGCCAGCGCCTTTTTTCTGACAACCGAAGAGAAATGTCAGCGCCAGGGCGAGCGTCAGCGCGATTATTTTTCTCATGCTTATTTACTGAATTGAGCGGCTTTGTTAAAGCGGCCCAAGCTCCTTTCAGATTTCATGTTTCAAGCGGCCATTTATCCAGCCGCCGCGCAGAGATTCGATCAATAGAACTTAAGCCCCGATTGATAACCTTTTGAAGAATGGCCGAATAATACGCGATTCGTGCCGTTTCGCAAAATCTTTAGCCTTCCCTGCAAAGTGCTTACCCAAGCAGATGTACAAGCATCTGCACCCGGAGCTATGAGGTAAATGCTTTTTCAGGTCCAGATAGTTCTAGCCGTGTCCTCTTAGCGAAACGAGAACAGCACGGCGCGCGATAAAAGCACGGCAATACATTAATGCGGTCGAACGACGCGCATTATACCTATTTGCAGCCGCGTGTCGAGGGAATTATCTACGGGCTGGGCGGCTTCAAGGAACGCTCCTTGCCCAATCTTTCTCCGGCCTCTGTTCTCAGGGAGCAAAAAAGGGCGCGCGTTTTCGCGACTCATACTGGACGGTAGTGCGTCACAGGTCCTTGAGCTTCATCCACTCTTCAGACGACATCGCCATGCTGGTAACCTCTGCCGATCTCCAGCCGCAGCCAGGCTTTCGCCATGCTCCAATCAGCTTTGACAGTGGCGGGCGAAACGCCAATCGCCTCGGCAGTCTCTTCAATGGTCAGCCCGCCGAAGAATCTGAGCTCGACGATTCGACTTTGCCGCTCGTCCAGTTGCTCCAGGGCATTGAGCGCATCGTCGAGCGCAACGAGGTCAACGTCGCTCGACTCCGAGTAATCCACAGCCTCATCCAGCGAGAGCTTTTGCTGGAAGCCGCCGCGCTTCATAGCCTTGTGGCGGCGCGCGTGGTCAACCAGGATGCGGCGCATCACTTGTGCGGCGACGCTGAAGAAGTGCGCGCGGTTCTGCCAGTCAACGCGCGTCTGGTCAATGAGCTTGAGATAAGCCTCGTGAACGAGCGCCGTGGGTTGCAAAGTGTGGTCGGGGCGCTCCTGCCGCAGGTAATAATCTGCCAGCCGACGCAGTTCGTCATAAACAAGCGGGATCAAGCGCGCTGGCGCATCTTTGTCGCCGGCGCGCACCTCTTGAAGAATCTCAGTGACATCGGGCGGGGGCACTGAATTTTGAAACCTCACGCGGCAGGTCTGACGTCGAGAACGGCTCTCTGGCGGCCAAGTATAGCAAACACGCCGTTCGCCGCACAGCAATCTATCTCTACACGGAAACGAGACGCTGAGGCTGAAGAAAGTTGCGTTGACTGGCAGATTTGAGATGTGGAGAAATGGCAGGGTCAGTTTCAATGGTCCGGGAGACAGTCTGGAGTCCTCACACGAAACGGTGCGCGCTCCGTTTTCGTGCGATTTCTTATCAAGCGAAATTATCTTGCCGAACGGCTAGCCTTTTCATCACTCCTTTGCGCGTTACCTTAATAGAGCAGTTGAAACTTTCGGCTCAAAGAGAAGGGCGACCCACAGCGTTGTCGCCAGAAGAGTAACGGAAGCTTCGCTTGAAGCTTGAACGGGCAATCTTATGAATGGAGAAAAAGAGATGAAACCGACTGAAGCTAAAACCCACTTTCAACTTTTCAGTAAAGTTCTGCTGGCGGCTTTCTGCCTCTCAGCGCTCTTAGCAGCGGGCTGTAGTAAATCTTCGACCCAGAACGCAAACGGAACGGCTCAGGCCAACAGTAAGCCCGCGGCGCAGGAGGAAGCTCGCGCGGACCAGAAGGGCGGCTCAGCCAACACGTCTAATGCGCCCGAAGCGAACGAACCGCCACGCCTGGCTTCGACTGAGGCCGCAGCAAAATATAGCGACAGCGGCAATGCACAGCTGCAACAGCCTGCCGCGCCGCAAAACGACGCCACAATCGTCGGCGTCTGGCGCTACACCACTCAATATCACGGCACCCAGTGCCAGGGCGAAGATGTCTATCAGCCGAACGGCCAATATTCGTCAATGGTCGAGTGCCCCGGCTGGGGTGCCACGCAGCAAACCGGCGTCTATTATTTCCTGCAACCGGGCGTGCTCAGGCGAGACATCAAAGACTACTCACCGAAAGTATTCCAGGGGGTTGAGGTCCGCATGATTGCGGGCGAGACTTTTCGGGTGGGCTTTCTGGACAACAACCGCATGGTCTATGGCGACTCCATGGTTTTGTACAGAGCCGGATGAGGTCCGTCTCCGAAAAGAGATGCTGTTGAAGGGGTAGCTTTTCCGTAAAGCTACCCCTTTTCTTCTGCGCGGTTGTATAGTTCGTCTGAAATCTCCATCCTTCATAGCCCGGTGTCATTATCATGAGAGAGAAATCAGAAGGCTTCGCGCCAGAGCTTGGCGACATGAGCGCGGCTGAATTCCGTCGCTTCGGCCACGAGGTGATTGACTGGGTCAGCGATTATCTTTCAACTGTCGGCGAGCGCCCGGTTCTCGCACAGGTCAGACCCGGTGAACTGATGTCGCAACTTCCCTCTTCACCGCCAGACGAAGGCGAAGCGTTTGCGACAATTCTCGGTGACTTTGATCATTTCATCCCACGCGCGCTGACACACTGGAATCATCCCTCCTTCTACGCCTACTTCGCCACCTCTTCATCCGGTCCAGGCATCCTCGGCGAACTCCTGACGGCCGCCTTCGACGTTAAAGGGATGCTCTGGCGCACGAGCCCCGCCGCGATAGAGCTTGAGCAGGTCGCGCTCGACTGGCTCCGCCAGATGATGGGACTGGACGCTGGGCTTGACGGCATCATCTACGACACGGCATCGGTCGCCTCCATGCACGCGATTGCTGCGGCGCGCGAGCGACTGAACCTGCGCATCCGTGAAGACGGGATGAGCGGGCGCGCGGACCTTCCGCTCCTCAGAGTGTACGTCTCGGACCAAGCCCATTCATCCATCGAGAAAGCGACCATCACGCTGGGGCTCGGGCTGCGCTCCGTGCGCAAAGTTCGGACCGATGAGGAATTTCGCATGGACCCGCTGGCGCTCGCGCGCGCCATCGAGGAGGACAAACGTGACGGCGTGCTTCCCTTCTGCGTGGTCGCCACAGTCGGCACGACCTCGACTTCGAGCATTGACCCTGTGCCGGCGATTGCGTTGATTTGCGCGGAGCATCAACTCTGGCTGCACGTTGACGCGGCCTACGCCGGATCGGCCGCGATTCTCCCGGAGATGCGGCAGATTCTCGACGGGGCAGAGCGCGCGGACTCCCTCGTCACCAACCCGCACAAATGGCTCTTCACGCCCTTCGATCTTTCGGTCCTTTACTGCCGCCACATGGAGACGCTGCGCCGCGCCTTCTCGCTCGTCCCCCCGGCGTACCTTGAGACTAGCGAAGCGGAAACGGTCCGCAACGGCTCCGAATACGGCATCCAGCTTGGCCGCCGATTTCGAGCCCTGAAACTCTGGATGATTATTCGCTACTTCGGACACCACGGCCTGGCCGCACGCATCCGCGAACATTGCCGCCTCGCGCAGCTTCTCAAAGGTTGGATTACGGACGCGCCCGACTGGGAGATGCTTGCGCCAGTGCCCTTCGCGCTCCTCTGTTTCCGCGCCGCCCCGCGCGTCGAAGGAGAAACGGAAGAAGAGAGAGAGACGCGCCTCAACGCGCTCAACGAATCGCTCCTGAACAACGTCAACGCGAGCGGCCAGATTTTTCTCTCCCACACGCGCATCAAAGACGCTTTTACACTGCGACTCTCCATCGGTAACATACGCACCACCGAAGAACACATCAGGCGCGCGTGGCAGCTTTTGAACGAAGAATTAGCGCGTCTTGTTTAGTCATTCCTCTTTGCGCCTTTGCGTCTTTGCGTGAGGCAAATGCTATGACTGAAAACGACATCGCCAGAGAAATCGTTAACTCCTCGTATAAAATCCACACTACTCTTGGGCCAGGACTCTTGGAATCGGTCTATGAAACGGTTCTAGCTTATGAGTTGACAAACCGCGGGCTGCACGTAGCCCGTCAGCAGCCTATTCCTCTCATCTATGAAGAAGTAAGAATGGATGACGGCTTCAGGGCGGACCTTGTTGTGGGAAGAAAGGTAATCGTTGAAATAAAATCTGTGGAAGTCATTGCCCCTGTGCATAAGAAGCAGTTGTTGACTTATCTTCGAGTGGCTGACAAACGTCTCGGGTTGTTGATTAACTTTGGGGCTGCGTTGATCAAGGATGGAATAACAAGGATTGTGAATGGTTTGCGAGAATAGTTTCACGCAAAGACGCAAAGGCGCAAAGAGGGAGGCAACCATCTTTTGTAATGAAAAAGAGAATTCTTTTCTGGTGCATTATCTGTTTGGTAGCGCAAGCATCGCAAGTGCTGGCGCAGAGCGCGATGACTCCCGCAGACACCTTGCGCCTCGCGAACGTGAGCGACGCGCAGATCTCGCCCGACGGGGTCTGGGTCGTTTACACGGTCTCGACCATTAAAGAGAACGCGACGCGCTCGACGCTCTGGCTCGCGCGCGTCAATCAGCCTGCGGGAGGAACGGGCGGCAGAAGAGATTTACCAGTCGCTGCGAGCTCAGCCGAGCCGCTGCTGCCGGACGGATTCAGCGGCTCCAACCCGCGCTGGTCGCCCGACGGGAAGCGCATAGCCTTTCTCGGCTCGAAGGAGACGCAGCGCGGCCTCTGGGTTTTGAAGCTCGCGCCGCGTCAGGTGCGCTTCGTTGCGCCCGTCAAAGAGACCAACTTCTTCATCCCTTATGCGGGCGAGTCCTTCGCCTGGGCACCCGATTCGAGCCGCATCGCTTTCATCAACGCGACCGAGGAGAAAATGGACGCGGAGGTGGTCGGAGGAGCGCCCGAGCCCTCGCGCACCGGGGGCGCGGACGACCCGCGCGTCGTGGACCGTATCCGGTACAAATCGCGCACCTCTTTTTCGGACCGGATGCGCACGCATGTCTGGGTCGCATACGCTGACGCTTCGTTCGAGGACACGTCGTATCGCCGGTTGACGACCGGGCCCTTTTACGACCACGCCGTGACGTGGAATCCGCGCGGCGACGAGATAGCCTTTCTCTCCAATCACGAGGCGGACCCGGATGCCAACAACAACTCAGACATCTTCGCCGTTGACATGAACGGGCGCGTCCGCCAGATCACGGAGACCAAAGGGTGCGAGTACGAGCCCACCTGGTCGCCCGACGGCAAATGGATCGCTTACACGGCGACGAAGCGAGACGTGACGACGATTGACAGCGTCGCCGAAGATACGCACGTCTGGGTGATCGAAGCGACAGTGAGCAATGGCGTAGGGCGCGAACTTACCGCCGCGCAGGATCGCCGCGCGCGCAGTCCGCGCTGGGCGCCCGGCAGCAACGCTATCTTTTATCTTGCGGGCGATCACGGACGGACGACCATCCACTTCATCAGCTTGAATGACAGGCGCATTCATGCCTTTACGATGTGGGGCGATCCGAACAGGGAGATGCGCAGCCTGTTTGTAACAGGCAGACCATCCAGCGCGGAGACAGACGAGATCAGAAATATGCGAGAGTCTCGCCCATTCCAGATAGGAAACTTCAGCCTCGCCTACAAGTATATCAACGTCGGCGGAGTCGGGCGTGGGCTCGGTTTCGTCCCCATCGCTTTCACGCTGAGCGACGCCGTCAATCCGGCGGAAGTCTCTCTGGCCCTCGGTTCCGGCTTGCCTGTCGGACGACTGAGCGGGCACAACGTTCGACTCGCGCGCCAACTTCTCCTCTCCGAACCGGAAGAGATTAAGTTCGAGAGCTTCGACGGCACGCCGATTCAAGGCTGGCTGCTGAAGCCCGTCGGCTGGCGCGCGGACCGGCGCTACCCGCTCATCCTGAGCATCCACGGCGGGCCGCACGGGATGTACGGCTGGGGCTTTAATCCGACCTTCCAGGCTTATGCGGCGCGCGGCTACGCAGTGCTCTACCTGAATCCGCGCGGATCAAGCGGCTACGGCCAGAAATTCTCCGACGGGACCTTGCGAGAGTGGGGCGGCGGCGATTACCGCGATTTGATGCTGGGCGTTGACGAGGTTCTGCAAAAGTATTCGTGGATTGACGCGGACCGTCTGGGCGTCACGGGCGGATCCTACGGCGGCTTTATGACCAACTGGATCGTGACGCAGACGCCGCGCTTCAAGGCCGCAGTCGCCTCAGCCTCTGTGAGCAACCTCATCAGTTTTTACGCGACCTCGCTTTACCAGGACCTGATTCACGCGGAGTTTGGCGGCTTCCCGTGGGATGATTATGATCTCCTGTGGCGCTGGTCTCCGCTCCGGTACGTCAGGCAGGCGCAGACGCCCCTGCTCCTGATTCACGGCGAGCAGGACAACGACGTGCACATCACGCAGGCCGAAGAGATGTACACGGCGCTCAAACGGCGCGGGATAGAGACTGTGCTCGTGCGCTACCCGCGCGAAGGCCACGGACTGCGTGAGCCGCTTCACCGTCTTGATGCCCTGGAAAGAACCCTCGCGTGGTTCGATAAATTTTTGAAGTAAGATAGGCAGCCTGTTTTCAGCCCATGAAATGGGCGATAGCATAAAGCCCAGGGTGCAAGCCCTGGGTCACGTACGATAGTTTGAAACGCAAGCCCGCGAGAGCGGGCGGCACCCGATTGAATGACAGGCAGCTAAAAGGCTGTCGCCCATTTCATGGGCTTTAATATTTCTTCACGACTGTTACCCAGGGCTTGCGCCCTGGGCTTTAGACGGCCGCCCGCTGGCGCGGGCTAATAACAGAGGCGAGACACACCCGAGATGGTCGTCCCTACCTAGAGAATTAGAGATATGCTGACTCATATTGTCGTCTGGAAATACCGCGCCGACGCAGAGCAAGACGTGCGCGAAGAGCACATCAAACGGCTCAGGCGTCTGGCTTCCATCATCCCGGAGATTGAGAGCTTCAGCGTCGGCACCGACGTGCTTCACCTGCCGCGCTCTTACGACACGGGCCTCGTCGCGACTTTCCGCGACCGCGCGGCGCTCGACGCCTACACGGTCCATCCAGAGCACATTCTGGTCGTCAACCTGGGACGCAACATCAGTGAGCACGTTGTCTCCGTTGATTTCGTGGACGAAGATTAGAAGCGAAGAGTTAAAAGATGAAGTGGAAGTGGAAGTGGAAAAAGCCGAACTGGAAAGAGATGAAGCGTTGGAAGAGAATCACGCTCATCGCGCTCGCCGTCTTCCTTCTCTTTCAGATTCCCTTCATCTACAGGCGCATTCGCCTGGGCTATCTTTACCGCGCGATTCGGCAGGTTAACGCCGAGCGCGTCGTTGATCAAAACCAGAGCGCTTATGCCGACTACAAAGGCGTCATCCACGTTCACTCCAGCCTCGGCGGGCACAGCCTAGGGAATTTCACGGAGATCATAGAGGCTGCCAACCGCAACAACCTCAGCTTCGTCGTGATGACCGAACACACCTCCTCACTGTTCGACACCTCTCAAATGACTTTGAAAGGCGTGCACGGCGGCGTCCTCTTCGTCAACGGCAACGAGGTCAACACGGCGAGCCATGACCGCTTTCTGCTCGTGCCCGGCAGCGCTGAGGCTGCCAGCGCAAACACAATCGGAAGTCAGGAGATGCTCACGCGCCAGAAATCTCTCGGCAGCCTGTCGTTCATCGCCTACCCGCATGAGTTTCAGAGCTGGGACGTGACCGATTACGACGGAATGGAGGTCTATAACCTTTACACGAACACGAAGAAGATCAGCTACTTCGTCACCTTCTTCGATTGGCTCTGGTCTTACTGGAGCTACCCGGACCTGATGTTCGCGCGCTTCTATGAGAAGCCGAATGAGGAGTTGAAGAGATGGGACGAGCTGCTGCGCGCGCAGAATCGAAAGATCGTCGCCGTCGCCGGAAACGACGCCCACTCGAACGTCGGCTTCCGTTTGGGCGACCTGACCGGCAAGCGTCTCGTCGGCGTTCACCTGGACCCATACGAGCGGACCTTCAGCGTGGTCCGCAATCATGTGCTGATTGAAAAAGAGGAAGCTCTGACCGAAGAGACGCTTCTCGCGGCGCTCAAGAGCGGCCACTGCTACATCGCCTTCGATCTTTTCGGCGATTCGACTGGCTTCACCTTCACAGCCGAAACAAGTAAAGGCAAGCGGATCATGGGCGACGACGTAGAGTTTGAAGATGGAATACGGCTGGCCGTGACGACGCCCGTCAGGGCGCGAGTCCTGCTCATCAAAGACGGCCAGGCCATAAAAGATGAGGACGGAACATCAAGGAAGGAATACACCGTCACGGAGCGCGGCATCTATCGCGTCGAAGTCTATCTCACACAGCTCGGCACGCTCGTCAAAGACAAGCCCTGGATTATCTCGAACCCGATTTATATTAGGTAGAATTGTCTTAGCTCACGTGAGTGAGCGGCAGCATAAAGCCCCGTGCGTAAGCACGGGGTTAAGATAGTTTACAAAGAATATTAAGCCCGCGAGAGCGGGCGACAGCATAAAGCCCAGGGCGTCAGCCATTAGTATCTACACAAGTATTGATAGATGTTTGGGAATCATTGAACTATCTCGAAAACCTGCAAAAATCTTAGGAAAAACGGATCGAACAAATTCAGGTCTGATCTTTGCTGCGCT
>DASVXV010000174.1:0-22734 GCA_036392495.1 Pyrinomonadaceae bacterium
TGACCAGAGCGCAGCAAAGATCAGACCTGAATTTGTTCGATCCGTTTTTCCTAAGATTTTTGCAGGTTTTCGAGATAGTTCAATGATTCCCAAACATCTATCAATACTTGTGTAGATACTAATGGCGTCAGCCCTGGGTTACAGACAGGGAGAAATAGCGTAGCCCATGAAATGGGCGACAGCCCTCGAATGCTACGGACCATTCGAGGGCTGTCGCCCGCTTATGCGGGCTTTGCGTCTCAAATTGATGGTTGTTACCCAGGGCTAACGCCCTGGGCTGTATGCTGCCGCCCGCGTGCGCGGGCTAAAATTCATACTTTCGCCCTTACTTATTGATGCCGCCGTTCTCCAGCGCCGTGTAGATGTCGGGCGAATAGAGTCCGAGCCAGGGGTCTGTCTTTGGCGTCTGGAAGAGCTGGGCGTAGACAAGCTCGTTTAAGTTGTCGGCGTCCGTGCCTGCCTGCCCGGCGACGAACCATGCGTGCAGCTTCGTGTGCAGCATGTACTCGTTGCGCACGGTGTCGAGCGCCATGTAGTGTTCGAGGTTCTGCACGGTGCGTGCGAGAAGGCCAGCGTCCCGGCCCAGGTTACGGTTCAGGCGCATCATCAGGGCGCGGCTGCCCTGGTCAATGCGCGAGTCCGAGCCATGCAGGTCGGCGATCTTGTTCCAGACGGTCAAATCCGTCGCCCCTTCGAGCGCGGTGGCGTCCGCCGTGATGGACCTTAAAATATTAACTTCGACCGCCGCCTTGGTCACGGCTATCGGGGCGATGGTGATCGCGGCCGGGTTGCTCTTTCTCTGTTCGATCCTCGCCGCGACGTCCGCTGGCACGCGGCCTCCTGCCTTCGCTACGTCCGAAGCCCATTCAGCGGCGATGGCTTGAATGCGCCCGTTGTGGTAATCGCGCAGAGCTCTGAAGCGCGCTGCCGCCTCCTGCCCGCTCGTTTGTTTCGCAATCGCCTCCATTCGCGTCAGCTCGCGCATGAAAGACTGCGGCCCGTAGAGACCCGGCAGCCCGTCAACGAGCAACCCGTTGGAATCCAGAACGTAATGGATACTGTTCCCTGTAATGGTGCGTTCAAGCCTCCGGCCGTCGCCGAAGTCTATGGTGACGCGCGGCGCGGGGCGCACGGATTTCCAGTGGAGTATGAAATGATCGCGCAGGTATTTCGAGACGTCCGCGTTGGCATAGAGCACTGTGCGGAAGAAACGGCTGTTGGCGCAGCTAAACTCTTCGTCTAAGTTTCCGAGCAGCCGCAGCGTGAGAATCGGTTTCCCGCTCGCCTTCGCGGCCACTTTGGCCTGCTCAAAATCCGTGTACCAGTAGAGACCGGACGAGTAGCTGTGGCGCTGCCGGCTGACGGCGTCCAATGCGGCGCTGATTCGCTGCCACTCCTGCTCGTTTACAGGGAGGCCGGAGGCCGCGCGCTTAATCTCTTCCGCATAGGTGTCGAAGAGAATTCGCAGACCATTCGGCCCCATCGCACGCAATTCGGCGATGGCCGGGGCGGATTCGGTCGTTTTCTCGGAGACGGCCAGGCGTGCCAAAGCCTCCGGGCTGCTGCCCGCAAAAGCGGCCGGCGCCAGGAAAAGGCTGAGCGAAAGGGACGCCAGAAGGGACATGAAAATCTTGCGACGCATGGAAAAACCTCCTCAAAGCAAGCGCAGATAACAGGGAGACCAAAGGTTTTGGGACTTTTGACTACATGGGTGACATTTTTCGTTGCATGTCTTCTGGCGGGATTGACGGGAAGCGCGAGGTTTTTTGCTGGCGAGCCTTTGATGGACGAAAAATTAACCGCGGAGGACGCAGAGGGAGAATTATGAATTTTGAATGTTGAATTTTGAATTGATGCCCAAAGCTTTTAATTCAAAACTCAACATTCAAAATTCATAATTTGCTTTCCTCTGCGGTTCAATTACATCTTTTCATGCAGTAGCTTTCGCACGCATGACCCAAACGCTGCGCTGGTCGTTAATCTTGGCGATGTAGCAGACGAAGAGTTGGTCGCCGCTCAAAGCAGCCGACGGAAGTTCACCGCTGCCCGCGGCAGACGCGGCGCTCTGGCCGTCAGCGAGTTTGGCGCTCATCACGCGTGACGGGCCGCCTTCGTTGCTCTCCCAGATAACAGTCGCGCCGCTCTTCCCACCCGCAAGCAGAAGCGGGGTGCCGCGCGCCTCTCCCTTAGCCAGCGGCCTGCTCTCGGAGAAGGTCTTCCCGTCATCGGTTGACTGCGCCCAGAAGAGTCCGGGTGCGCCGCCCTTATCGCCCTCCGTGTACCAGACGACGCGCAGAGCGTTGTCGTCACCGATTGCCAAGGCCGGACCGGAGACCGGACACGCGGCGATCATCCAGCGGTCGTCGCTGACTATGACGGGCGCGCGGAAGTTGCGGCCACCGTCTTCCGATGCGGCCAGCGCGATGTGGCGATACTCTCCGGGCAGGACCTGCCGCCAGCTCACGAAAACTCGCCCGCGCGCATCAGCCTCCACAGCCGTCTTGCAACACGGGCAGGCATCTTTCGCGAGACGTTGATTCGGAGAGAACGTGCGCCCGCCGTCCGACGACGCCGCGAAGAAGACATCACGGTTGGCCTCCATGTTCTCCATCTTCTGCGCCGCTCCCGTTTGCTTCGCAGGGTGCGGTTTGACCACATCCCTTTCATCGAGCCAGGCGACATAGACGCGGTTATCCGCGCCTACCGCGAGCGAGTGCATTCCGTGCCCGACGGCCTTGCGGTCGTCGTTCACTTTCACTGGAGGCTCGAAGGTCTTCCCTCCATCGCGCGAGGCTGAGAGGAAGAGGTCGTTCGCATGTTTTTGCGACGTGATACGTGCCGTCCACCCGACATAAATCGTGCCATCGGGCGCGACCTTAACCGTGGGCTGGTCGCCGCGCCAGCTGGTCGCTTCGCCCGCATTCGGATTGACGCGCGTGGGCTCGCCCTTAACCTTTCCTTCGGCGTCCAGGTGCGCGAGCATCACGTCCGCGTCCTTGTTCTCTTGATGCACCACCCACGCGACATAAACCGTGCCGTCCGGCGCAGCCGCAACGGCAGGCTCAGCCCCATCCGTGTTCTCAGCCGAGACGCGAACCGGCTTGATCTCACTCGCACCCGGCGCGTTGTTAGTTCCGGCGGGCTGCTCTGCCTTCTGCGCGCAGCCCGCGAGAAATGTTAATGACGCAAGGCAAGCTGCGATTGCGTATCTTTTGATAAACATGCTTCGGAATAATTCCTTTCAAAAACTGAGTCGCAATCCGAACTGAATCTGGCGCGGGTCGAACGCCGCGGTCGGACGGCCAAAGGTCACCAGCGGCGTGGTCCCGGTGCCGAACGTGTTGTTCGGGAGAGCCAGGTTTGAGCGGTTCAGGACGTTGAATCCTTCGGCGATTGTCTCCAGCCCGACCCGCTCCGTCAGGCGAAACTTACGGCTCAATCTGAGGTCGAGCGAGGCGAAATCAAAGCCGCGCCCCGCGTTGCGTCCCACGCCAGCGGGCCGGTCGTTGTTGTTCGTGTCAAAGTTGCGGTCGCTGCCCGTCACGATATTGAAGGGGAGCGCGGACGCGTAAGTGAAGATGTAGTTGAACTCGAAACCCGCGAGCGCGCGGCGGAAGAAAGAGTGGCCGGAAGCGCGCGGCGCTTGCAAGGTGCCGCTGACGGTCAGGCGGTGGCGCTGGTCGTTATCCGAGAGCCCGCGATCATCTTGCAGGTTGAAATTGTCCTGCGGCGTCGAGAAGAAAAAGTTGCCCGCGTTATCAATCGCCTTTGAGAAGGTGTAGGAGACGCGCAGGCCAAAGGAGCGCGCCGCGCGCTTGTTGAAGGCGACGACAAGCGCATCGTAATAACTGTCGCCGGAGCTTTCGTAGCGGCTGATGTTGCCGAAGTTCGGATCAGGCCGTCCCAGATTGGGCACGCCCGCCGAGGCCGGAAAGCGCGGCACGTTGATGTTGCGAGACATAATGATGTGCAGCCCGCGCAGGTGCATGTATCCGACAGACAGCGACGCGTCCCAGGGCAGCTCGCGCTCGATCTGCAAGTTGGCCTGCTCGCTGTAGCTATTCTTTATCTCAGGATCAATCTGCGTCACGTTCGGCTTGATCAGCAACGTGGAGGGCTGAGCACTGAGCACGCTCGGGAAGACGGGCGCGCCCGCCTGAGTCGGCGCGGAAAATTGGACGACGATGTATTTCGAGCCGTCGCGTTGCAGCGCGTTCGAAGTTGCGCGCAAGGGGACGCGGTCGAAATAGATGCCGAAGCTCGCGCGCACCACAGTCTTCCTGTCTCCGGGCGAGTAGGCCAGCCCCACGCGCGGAGCCAGGTTGTTCGTATCCGTCTCGATGGGGCTGGGCAGAAACTGCGCGTCGTAGCGCAAGCCTGCGTTAACGGTCAAATCAGAGCGCGGACGCCATTCGTCCTGCACGAAGAGCCCGATGTTGGGGTTGGCCTGAAACTGCGAGGGCGCGCCGAAAGCCTGCTGGAAGCTGCTGTATGTCCCGCTCAGAAAGTTATTGAGGTTGGTGAATGTGTATGCACCCTGGAGCGCACCGGGAAAATCTATCAGGACGCGATTGTAGAGAAAGTCAACGCCGCCCTTGAGCGAGTGCCTGCCGCGCTCTGTGGAAAGATTGTCCACCAGTTCGTAGAGGTCAATCGAGCGCGCCAGCGGCGAGGTGGTCGAAGTCCCGAAGCTGGCGACGCCGTTGATGGTGACAGCCGGACCGACCGCGTCATTGACGGGAGCCTTGAGCCGGCTTCGCGTCAATTGAAAACGGGCCTCATTAATCGTGCGTGGGGAAAGGGTCGTCACGTTATTGGCTGCGAAAGTCTGGTCGCGATTGCCGATTCCCGTTCCGCGGCTGACACTGTTCAGTCCTCCGACGCTGCGCGAGTTGAGAGCGGAGATGTCGTAGAAGCTGTAACGCAGCGAGAGCAGGTTCGCCGAATTGATTTTGTGATCCACGCGCGCGAAGAAGTTACTTGTATCGAAGCCGCCAGGAACAACGCCCGTCTCGATTCGCGGACCGCTAAAATTAATCTGGTTCAGCCGGTTGTTGATTGTCGCCACGTTGGCCTGCGAGATGGTGATGATGTTCGAGTCGTTGCGCCGCGTCTGCTCGAAATTAGTGAAGAGAAAGGTGCGGTCGCGCCGGATGGGCCCGCCGAGGCTCGCGCCGTACTGCGCCTGCGTCAGTAAATCCTTGCGCGTCGCCAGGGGGTTGCGCGCGTCGAAGCGCTGGTTGCGAAGGAAACCGTAGAGACGCCCGTGCCAGTCGTTCGTGCCAGCCTGCGTCACGATATTGACGACGCCGGAGGAAGCGCGTCCGAACTCTGCGATGCCGCCGGAGGTGACGACCTGAAACTCGCGTATCACCTCCTGGCTGTAAAAAGTGCCTGCCAGATCCGCCGCATCGTCGTTAGCCGAGAGTCCATCAACGACAAAGCCGTTATTAAGGTTGCGCTGCCCGGCGACGGAGAGCCCTGTGCCCGGCACGGCGGAGGTCTCCGCAAACCTCTGGTTGCTGCCGGTATTCGTGCGCGAGACGCCCGGGACGAGCAGCGCCAGGTCCAGATAGTTGCGCCCGTTCAAGGGAAGCGCGTCAATCTCTGCCGGCAGCACGGTCTCGGCAACTTCGGTGCGCGCGGCTTCGATGAGAGGCACGTCCGCGGTTATCTGGACGCTCCCGCTGATGCCTGCGACCGTGAGCCTAAGGGGCACGTCGAGCGCCTGCCCGACCGTTAGCGTGATCTTCTGAGTGAGCTGGGCGAAACCTTTTTGCTCGACCGTCAGTTGATAAGGACCGACGGGCAGGTAAGAGAAGCGATAGCGGCCTTCCTCATCTGTCGTCATAGTCTGACTTCGATTGGTATCGAGGTTGACGATTGTCAGCGCCGCGCCGCTGATGCTCGCGCCGTCCGAGTCCGAGACGCGCCCCGTCAAAGTCGCGGAGTTCACACTCTGCTGCGCCAGCGCCAGAGAACAATTCAGAGCGAGAAGAACCCTAAAGCAGATAACGACCAGGCTTTGCGGTCTTCTAAAGATAGAAGCTCCGATCATTTCAAAAATCCCTTCTCAAGGAACGAACAGCTTCTCTTTGCGTCTTTGCGTCTTGGCGTGAAACTTTCTCTCGCAAAGACGCTGGAGGCGCAAAGAAAAGAGATGCGCGCGAAATAGACGACGGCGCGCCAGAGAGTCTCTTGCGCGGACAACGCGTATTTAGCGGTAATCAGGCTGAAAGATTAAAGAGAGAAGGGAGGTGCGCGCGGGCGCGTCTGTCGTCGTCGCTCCTCGTCGGTTGACGGGGGTTTGCAAAAATTCCTCTTGAGAGTTTTGACTGTGAGCGGTTGCGTCTTGTGGGCGACTGCGGTTGCGGCCGTCTCGCGCGGGCGTCGCAACTGCGCCGAAGAGAGCGCGGCTGCGGCGCACGCGGGCGAACAGGGCGTCGTCATCGCTTGAGACGTGACGGTAGCCGCTGGCTTTGATTCTTCGACGGATGAAATCGGATGCGCCTGGTGCTGTGTCGAATCGTGTGCCGCGTGTTCGCCGTGGCGGTCGTGCGCTTTCGTCTTAGCTTTGCCGGCAAACGCGACGCTGCAAGAGCCTGCCTCGTGCGGCGGCTTGCCCGCGCAGCAGTCCATACGGCATTCGTGCGCCGATGACGAAAAGGTGCTGAACGGAACGACGCCCGCCAAAAGGACAAGCGCTATCAGCGTCGCTAGAACTGTTCTGGCGAGAGGTGCGCGAGTGGGGGTTGCTGGACGCAGACTTGAAAACAAGTGAAAGCTCCGTGCCGGGCACGCGGCGTGCGATGAGTTCAGCGAGCGAATTCTGTCACAGGAAAAGGGTAGAGCGCAAGACACTCTGGTCAATCACCTATGGTATATTCCAGCCGTAACCTATAGCGTAATCCCACCCCTGTCTTCTATAACGATCATAGTTAATAGAGATAGAATAATTCCCCTTTCGAAACCTCAATATCTGTGCGTTAACTTCATGATTTTCTTCTTCGGGACTATTCCACCCATTCGCTGTAAGCTTTTTAGTGTAAAAACCCTTGACTTCACTGTAATCGGCTGACGACTGATAGTAAAAGCTGAGAGAAGCTACCGTGCTCTTAACCACATGGGTCGAGTCTATCTGATTGAAGCCTGGATAGACCGGCGTTTCGGCGGCTATCCGGCGCAATGTTTCGAGCCTCTGTTTTTCTTCAGGTGTCGTCAGGCAACCGACGAGAAGCAGGCTACAAAGTAAGTTTGTTAGCCTGCGCCGTGAATTGCGCTTGAGACTTCTTCCTCGCAGCTTCATAGAGCATCCGCTCGCTTGAATGAGAATTATCTGAAATTCATCACCTGCGATTTTTATAAGCTGTTTGAAAATTCCTTTTAGCCGCGCAAGCGGCGGATAGAAGGTAGCCAGACGTGAAACGTCTGGAATCCGTGGGCGTTGAGATACCCGCGCTGAAGGCGCGGACAGAATTCTTGCGCTCTTCAGAGCGCGAAAACAATTTACCTGCTCCCAGACGTTGCACGTCTGGCTACCTTCTCAATGCACCTTCGGTGCAGAATTCGGAATTTTCAAAAACCGCTTCTTATCTCCTTAAACGGTCGGCGCGCTGGCGTGCAGGCCTGGCTCGATGTCGCCGGCGATGACGACCGTCAATTGATCGGGCCGGAAATATTTTCTGATCGCCGCGTTGACCTCTTCAAGCGTGACCGCCTGGATGATCTGCGGGTAGCGGTCTATGTAGTCCGTTCCCAACCTGTAAAACTCCGCATTCCACATTGCCTGCGCCAGTCCGGCGTTGGTCGCCAGGGAGACTTTGAACGAGCCGATGGCCGAAGACTTCTCGTCGGCCAGCTCTTCGGGTCGAATCCCGTTCCGGACGTACTCGCGCAGGACGTTGAGGGCCGAGCTGATGGCCTTCTCGATGTTGTTCGGATTGACGGAGACGCCGACATACCACGGGCCCGCTGCCAGAGAGGGCGCGCGGAAACGCGAGTTGATGCCGTAGGTCAGGCCCTCCTGGTCGCGCACGCGCAGGCCCAGGCGCGACGACAATGTAGATTCGCCGAGCGCGCTATTGGCGAGCGTGGCCGCGTAGTAGTCCTTCGAGTCGCGGCGCAAAGGGGCGGCCGAGCCGAGCAGGATGTCAACGTTGGCCTTCTCTTTGACGAGCACGATCTCTCGCAGCGTGTCGCTCTGCAGTTCCGGGTCCGTGACGGCGATGTCAACGCTCTCGGGTCCTGTGAACTCCACGAACGCCTCTGCGAACTGCCGACGGACGTCCGCCGCATCAACGTCGCCCGCGATTGCTAGAATCAACGAGCGCCCTCCATAGAACTTCGTGTAAAAGTTCCGGACGTCTTCGACCGTGATCGAGTTGATGCTCTGGATCACTTTCTCGCCCGAAGGCATGTAGAAAGGGCTGGCCTCGTCGAAGATGAGCTGCGTGAATCGTTCGCGCGCGCGATAGCCTGTGTTGGATTGCTGCTCCTGGACGACGGCGATAATCTGCTGCTTCAATTTGTCCAGCTCTTCGCGCGGGAACGCTGGCTCGCGCAACGCTTCCGAGAGTGTGCCGATGACGAGCTTTAAATCTTTCGAGAGCGCGCGGGCGGCGACGTTGACGGCGAACGGGTCCGCGGAGAAGGCCAGTTGCGCGCCGACGGATTCGAGATCGTGCGCGAGCTGCAGCTTGGTGCGCCGCTTCGTCCCGCGCTCCAGCATGTTGGCAGTAATCTGCGCCAGCCCGGGCTTCTCGTGCGGCTCGAAATAGGAGCCCGCGCGGAAGGAACAGCGCAGGGAGAGGGTCGGCGTCGCGTGGTTTTCGAGGACCAGAAGCGTCGCCCCTGTCTCAAGCTCTGTGCGCACGACGCGCGAAGAGAGGTTTGTGCGCCCGGCCGTCGCCGCCGTAATCGCCTCGACGGCGTCCGAAGATTTGTCGCCGTGCGGGGCCACGCTCTGCTGCTCCTTGCCTTGCGGCGTTGTCGAGCCTCCCTCCGTCGCGGTCTGCTCCAGTCCGGGTTCGCGGAAGAATTGCACGCCACGCTTCTTAATGCGGATTGCGGATTGCGGATTGCGGATTGAAAAGGCGAACGCGGGTTTTTCTAAATCCGCAATCCGCAATCCGAGATCCGCATTCGAGCCGTTGCCGCCGCCCGACTGCTTCGGAATGAAGTGGCCGACGGTCCGATTGTCTTCCGTGAAATACTTGCGCGCGACGCGCTGTGTGTCTGCGAGCGTGACGCGGCTGATGTTCAACTCGTAGTCTCTGTAGAAACGCCAGTCGGCGATGGCTTCGGCCTCGGACATCTGCATCGCGATGTTATATGTCCCGTCGCGGCTGTAGGCCATCTGCGCGACGATCTGCTGCTGCGCCTTCTCGATCTCCGCTGCGGTCAACCCTTCTTCCGAGACCTTGCGAAGCTCGTCGAGGATCGTCTCTTCGACCTTCTTCGGCTCCACGCCCGGGTGCACGGTCGCGTAAAGGTTGAAGAGGCCGGGGTCGCGATGCTGGTCCGCGTTCGAGTGTGCGTCAACGGCCAGCTCTGTCTCCACAAGGGCCTGATAGAGACGGCTCGTGATGCCGTGCGAGAGGGCCACGGAGAGCACCACCAGAGGATAGATGTCGTTATCCTCCGGGGGGTCGGCCGCGCGCCGGGCCAGCTCTTCGTTCGAGAGCACATTCATCTGCCCCAGCACGCCCGGCGTGTGGAAAGCTATCTGAACGAGTGCGAGCTCTCCGGCGCGGCGGATGACCAGACGCCGCTCGCCCTGCTGCTGCGGCTCGTCCGTATAAACTTCCGGGATCGGTTGAGCGGAAGCCGCGTAGGCGCCGAAATGTTTCTGAATCAGCTGGAGCGCCTCTTCCTGTTCAAAGTCGCCGACGAGAATGACGGTCGCGTTGTTCGGGTGATAGAACGTGTCGTAAAACTCTTTGAGGCGCGAGGTGGGCACGCCTTCGACGTCTGCGCGCCAGCCGATGGTCGGATGATGATACGGGTGCTCGCGAAACGCAGCCGCGTAGACCGCCTCGTCCAGGACTTCCGAGGGCTCGTTCTGCCCGCGCTCCAGCTCGTTGCGGACCACGGTCATCTCCGACTGGCGGTCCGCGTCCGCGATCAATGAGTTGCGCATCCTGTCCGCTTCGAGCTGGATGGCGAGTTCGAGCTGGTCCGAAGGCACGGTCTCGAAATAGTTGGTGCGGTCGTACCAGGTGGTCGCGTTAAAGCTCGCGCCGATCTTCTGGAGGGTGGCGGCGATCTGCGTGTTCCGCTCTTTGTTGAAGGTCGGCGTCCCCTTGAACATCATGTGTTCGAGAAGATGGGTCGAGCCCGTGTAGCCGACGGCCTCGTTGCGCGAGCCGACTTTGTAAAGGACCATCACGGTGGCGACGGGCGCAACTCGGTTCTCCACCAGCAGGACCTTCATCCCGTTCTCCAGCTTGTATTCCCGAATCGCGCCCGCCTGGGTCACAAACTCCACGCCTGCGGGCACCTGCACCTCAGCCATCTGTCAATTACTCTCCTTCAAATGTTAAGCTCCCCGCACGAGAAGACGACAGGCACAGATCAAGATTGCTGAGTATTTCCGCCGCCTCTCGCGCTATAATCCGGGGTTCAGAAGGAGATTACCACAATGCAGCGAATTGCCATACGCTACTGCGTCGTTTGAAACTACAGGCCCCGCGCCGCCCGTGTGGCGGAGTTGCTCAAACAGGAGCTGAACGTGGAGACGAACCTGGTCGAGGGAGACCGCGGCGAGTTCACCGTCTGGGTGGGCGACGCGGTTGTCGCCAAGAAAGGCTGGCTCGGCTTTCCTGACGATCAGAAAGTGCTGGAAGCGGTCCGCAATGCGCTGGCGACTGGAAAATCAGCCGGGCAGGGTTCTTGATCAATTCAGTAAATGCAAACCATAATAGGAGATACCATTATGGGTATCTTGTCAAAACCAATGGATAGCTTCAAACAGTTCAAACTTCGCGCGCCCTTATATTTATTGGGGTACGGATTGAAATTATGGAATAAACTATCCAACATCTTCAGGCGCGAGCCTGATCCTAAAAGGATGGCTAATCTTCATAAGTTTTCAGCTCAGCAAATATATTCCTCTAAATGGGTGACGCAAGAAAATGAGTCCTTCTATGAAGGCGAACCCATTCGAGCGGGTGATATTACTTATGGCAAATACACGCCGATAATGTCTCTTGTTTTAGGTTTTCCTATGAGTGAAGAGGAGTTGTTGAAGGTTGAAGTAACATGTCGGCGAGCTTTGAAAATTGACCCTCAAAACGCTGGCTTGCATAATAATTTAGGTTATATTTTGTCCAAACAAGGGCGGCTCACAGAAGCAGAAGCTGAATATCAGCATGCATTCTTATTAGCACCTGATAATGCTGATTTGCATAATAACTTTGGTGCTGAGCTTTTTAAGTATGAAAAATTTGCAGAGGCCGAGTCTGAGTTCGAAGAGGCGGTATGGTTAGACCCAAATAATTGTAGTTACCATTTGAACCTTGGGAGAACATTTCATCTGCAAGGTAAACTCACTGAAGCTGAAGCTGAGTATAAGGCTGCTCTTACTTTCACAGATTACAATCATACGGCTGTTGGAACTGAAGAAATATTAAAAGAGATACAGAAGGCGATTAACAGTAAAGAGGTTTAAGTATGAGCACGAAAGTTCGCGCGACCATAGAGGATTTATACAAAGTGCCTGGCAATGCTAAGGCTGAAATCGTGAATGGAGAGATTGTTCTGATGTCCCCGACAGGAGATTTGCCGAATCGTGCTGCGGGCGCAATCTATATCAGCCTGCGTCAATATGAACCCCAAATTAAGAATGGCCGCGCATACTCGGACAACGCTGGTTTCAAAGTCAATCTTCCGCACCGTGAATCTTTTAGCCCGGATGCCGCGTTCTATATTGGAAAGCCTACCGGTATGAAGTTTCTGGAGGGTGCGCCGGTCTTCGCCGTAGAAGTCAGAAGCGCCGGGGATTACGGCCGGAAGGCTGAGGAAGAGATCGCTCGAAAACTGAGCGACTATTTTGCCGCGGGCACGCTCGTCGTCTGGGATGTGGATTTGCTCGGCGAGGCAGTCGTCAAGGTCTATCGCGCGAGTGAGCCAAATAATCCAACTGTTTATCGGCGTGGGGAAGTGGCCGAAGCGGAACCAGCCGTTTCAGGGTGGACGATGGCTGTCGGTGATCTCTTCCAATAATGATGCGCTTCCATCTGTCCGACCGCTCTCGTCAGTAGCACTTTCATACTTGTTCATTGCTTTCCTCTCTTGTTTTCTGAGGTTCAGTGTGAAAGATCAACAGGTTTCGCTCCAGCAGTATATTGCAGAAGAGAAGGGGATTAAATCTCGATGATGAGAAGAATGCTTGTTTTCATCCTGGCTTTAACAGCTCTGGGAATCGAAAGCCTCCCCGCCCGCGCTCAGAAAGCGCGGCCAGGCGCCGTTTACGCACAGCCCGCGCGTGTCAGGCTCGAAGGGTTAATCAGGCGGCGTTTCCCTAGCTTTTACGGGAAGGCTTTTCCGCAGGAGCAGTTGATTATCGAAGAGTTTTATCCCATCGGGTGGTCGAAGGACGGGAAGTTCGCTTACTACACGGAGCCTGGAGATGAAGCCTGCGGCTGTTATTTCGCCCATCTCGTCATCATTGACCTGGTGAGCGACAAAGTCATGTGGTCGTTTGATTACGACAGCAGCGAGGCCGAAGACGCGGGCCGTAAAAAACCGCCCGTCACAATCCGCGCCCTCTGGAGAGAGAATCAAAAGCTCTTCTCCGGCAAACTGAGGCAGTACAACATCCAGCCGGGTGTGCGCTTCAGCGTGCTCCGCTTTCCGGCTAATCATAAAGGCGATCAACTGAGGACGGAGCTGAAGATCAAGGAGAACAGGAACGAGGAGACGAGCCCCTACGGCATCGTCGAGCAGGGCACGTTGCAGCTCATCTCAAGCCGGCAGGGCAAGAAGACCGTTTTAGAGCAAAATTACGTGAAGCAGGGCGAGGACTTCCAGATTCTGCCCCTGGACCTCAAGGTTCTGGGTTATCTGAAAAGCCCGTTCGAGCCGCGAGCCGCCCTCATGTTGATAGAGGTCTGGAGAGGCTATGAAGGGCCGCCGCACACGACGCGCATCAAAATCACCGGCTCAAGCCTGACGACCGGATTCAAGTAAGCTGCGCAGTCTGAACTGCCGGGAAAGAATAATTATGAATTTTGAATGTTGAGTTTTGAATTGAAAGCCTTAATTCAGAATTCAACATTCAAAACTCATAATTTATGCAGTTGCGCGGCGCATGTGTCAGGTCCGGCTTTTGTACTCGATCAGCATGTTGCAGAAGAGCGCGCCCTGCTCTATGGCGTCGTCCAGGGCCAGATGCGTGTGCGGCAGGTTATCGAACCAGCGCGCGGGCATGACGGCCTTCGTCGTGTCGCGGTACTCTTTGCCGAGGAGCAGCATCGCGAAGGTCTTGATGTCGAGGGCGAAGTAAGAGAAGGGGCTGTCACCGGTAAATTTGTGCAGATACCATTGGACGAACATGTAATCGAAGGCTGCGGGGTAACCGACAAAGACGGGAGCGCCCGGGAGCGCTTTGAGCCACGCTGTATATTCCCGCATGGCCTTCTCCGGCGGCTGCAAGTTCTGCCTGCACGCGGCCCAGGCAGCGCTTTGCGTCTCCCACCATTTCATCGTCTCCGGGTCTTGGGTCGCCCCCGGCAGCGTTTCGAGATTGGCGCTAAAGGTTCCGATCAGCGTCTTATCCGCAGTATAGGCGGCCGAAGCGACGCTCAGCATCGAGTGCGGACCGGGAATCGGGCCGTCCGTTTCAACGTCAGTGCTCACGTAGATTTCTGCCATGAGCAGAAACTAACAGAAGCACCGACGCAAAGGAAAGAATAATTATGAGTTTTGAATTTTGAGTTTTGAATTAAGGCTCTCAATTCAACATTCAACATTCAACATTCATAATTATTCTTGACGTATGGCCTGCATCTGCTCGATGAGGCGCTTGGCGATTTTCGTGGTGAGCGTTCCGCCGAGCGAGCTGAGCTTGCCGCTCAAGACTACGATGTACGTGCGCGGGTCAATGACCGTATAGACGAATCTGGTGGTGAAGACCTTGCGGCCCACCTCGATAATCAGGTCCGCGTCCGCTTCGTTCCTCGTAATCGCCAGCCCCCAGCGCGCGAACTCTGGCCGCTTGCGCAGCTCGTTCTCAAGCTCTGGCGCTTTGAAGTAGACAGACTTCTTGCGAATGTAGATCAGCTTCGCGTTGCGCAGGATGGTCGCGGGGTCCGTGACGGGCGCGCTTACTGAATCGGAGACCTGATCGGAAGCCGCACGGACTGGCTGCGTCGTTCCCTCAATCCCAGCGCCCTCCTGGCGCAAAGCTTGCCCCTGAGCGTTCCAGGCGATTGAAAGCAATGAAAAGGTCGCGACGAGGCCGAAGACGAGGCGACGTTTGAAAGGGGACCCTGGCCGACGTTTGCCGCCAGCCGGATGACAGGATCGGATTGATAAGAGCATACTGGATTATTCCTCCTGAGGTGGATGTCCGGGCGAAGTTGGATTTCGCCCTCATCAGAAAATATCTCTGGAAGGTGGATTGCCACTGAGGGTTTTGTGGCACTTCTTCGACTGCCACACCTTATAACTCTCGCCGCCGAAGCGGGCCTGGATTGAATTACGCACTGGCAAAGGCAAACTTTCACGATAAGCTGTCATCGAACGGACGCGAACCACCATCCGTGATCCACTTCGTTAGTTTCGTCTCGGACCGTTAAGGAGCAAAGATTCTTATGCGCCTCTCTCTTAAAGCCGTTCTGATCGCGGCCCTTCTCGTCCTGACGTTTTCCGGCCAGCTTGCGGCGCAGGCAGGGCGCAACCGTCAGAAGACCGCCGAGCCACAAAAGAAGGTCGCAGCACCTGAGACCCCGAAGCCAGAGAATCCGGCGCCCACAGAGACTGTGGAGCAGGGGCCTGCAAACGCCGACGACCAGCAGGAGATCGAGTCCGTCAAAATCGAGACGAATCTCGTGACAGTCCCGGTCATCGTCAGCGACCGCGGCGACAAATATATCTCGGACTTGAAGCAGGAGGATTTCGAGGTTTTCGAGGACGGGGTGAAGCAGGAAATCTCCTTCTTCGAGACGGTGACTGCGCCTTTCCACGTCGTCCTGATGCTCGACACGAGCGCGAGCACGCAGGAAAAACTGGGACAGATCCAGCAGGCCGCCATCGCCTTCACGGAGCAGTTGCAGAAGGCGGACCGCGTCAAGGTCATCTCGTTTGACGACCGCGTGCGCGACCTCTGCGATTTTTCGTCGGACCGGGCGGTCCTGCAATGGGCGATACGCGGCACGCGCCCCGGCGCGGGGACGAAACTTTATGACGCGATGCGTTTCGGCCTGACCGCCTTGCAGCGCGTCAAGGGGCGCAAGGCCATCGTCATCTTCACGGACGGCGTGGACTCTTACAGTGACCGCGAGACCTACAACAAGAACGTGCGGATGATAGAGGAGGCCGGAATCATCATCTACCCGATTCGCTACGACACGCGCGAAGAGTTAGAGCGCCTCCTGCGCCAGCAGCAGCAATCGGGCCAGGTCATTGATCTGGCGACCATTCTCGGGGGCAGAAGCAGCACGACGCCTCCGACTTTCCCTGGGGGCGGCCAGACCCCTGTCCCGACGGGCCGCACCGGAGGCTCGACCGCGCCGGGTACAGTGCGTCTGCCCGGCGGAGTCATCACGGTGCGCAACACGCGCAACGACCGTTATCCCCCGGACAACAACGACCCGAACTCACCCGGCAACCGCAACGACCCCACTCAACCTTCGCGCACGCCGACCAGCATGGACCCGATCGCCGCCGAATTAGATCTTCTTTTTCGCACGGCGGACGCCTATCTGGACGAGATCGCGCGCAAATCCGGCGGCCAGCTCTACCGCGCGGACACACTCGTTTACCTGCCCAGAGCCTTCGCACAGATCGCTGCCGAGCTCCGGACGCAATACTCTATCGGCTACTATCCGACCAAAGAGAACATGCGCGACGGCAAGTATCACAAGATTAAAGTGACGACGACGCGCAAAGGCGTCGCGGTGCGTGCCCGCCCAGGCTACCGCGCGCCGAGCGCCGGAAAATAATCGCTATGGTTTTCATTCGAACGTGACCGGATGAGCCGGATTGCGGGGACAAGTTTTCGGCCCGCTCCGTTTTAAGGACAGCCAAAAAGGTAAAGGGACCCAAGCCCCGTCAGGGGCGGCAGAATAAAGCCCAGGGCGTCAGCCCTGGGTCACAACGCCGAGTTGAAATGCAAGCCCGCGTCAGCGGGCGACAGCCCTTGAAATTGCATACGGGCGTTCACGGGCTGTCGCCCATTCGCATGGGCTTCAACATCTTTTCCATCTGTGACCCAGGGCTAACGCCCTGGGCTAAAATCTTCCGCCCCTGACGGGGCTCCGTAATGCTCACGCAGCCGCAGCCTTTTTATCGCCTGCCGTCACCAACCATCGCTGCTGAAATATTTTGAGGGGCAGTTGATCCAGGACGAAGGCCAGACCTGTGAAGATGCTGACGCTCGCGATGGGCAGGACGGACTGCTCGCCACCCTGTATGTAAATGGACGAAATCAAAAGGCAGTAGATGCTGATCAATGTCGTCGCGATCTTTCTCTCTGAGAGAAGATAGATGATGACGGGCAGAAGCGGCATCAGCGAATAGATGAAGAAGATCGGAAGAATGACTACGGAAAAATAGGTGACCAGCATCCAGGCCCTCATCGAAGGGAACGTCTTCCAGTCATAAAAATAACGCCGGTTGACGAAGATGATCGCGGCGAAGAGCAGCAGGAGCAGTCCGACCCCTATAATTCCTCCGTGACGGAAGCTCGCGATCAACGGCGCAGTGTTATCGGTCCGCTGCATCAGGAAGAAAGAGGTGGTCCTGTTCTCTTCGAAGTACCTGGGGATGGCCGCCGGGTTCATCAGGACGACGACGGTCAGGGCCAGAACCCAGACGGCGACGAAGCCCGCAATCGCCCTCCACTTTCTCTTCAACAGAAAGAGAATCATCATCAGCCCCGGCATGTATTTCGAGATGGAGGCCAGCCCGATGCTCGCCCCGCTCCAGAGCAGTTCTTTTCCCCTGAAGCGATAAGCGAGCGCCAAGCCGAAGACCCAGATGATAGTCGCCTGGCCGAGAGAGGCAGAGGCCGGGACCCAGAGCAGCGTAAACGGCATCAGTCCCAGAGCCATCCTCCAGGACAGACCGTAGAAGCGATAGCTGAGGACGAGCAGGCAGAGCATCAGCCACGCCCAGAGAGCAGAGGCCACGGGCCAGTTGAAAAAGGCTACGGGCGCGGCGAAGAGATAGCAGGTCGGCGGGTAATTGCTCCCGTGAGTGACGGGCCAGTCAATTCCCAAATCCTTGAAGGCGACACCCAGGACCGGATAAGGTTCGGTCCTGTTGTAGAGCGCGCGAAAGCCGACGATCATCGAGGCGAAATCGGAGAAAGGCATCTCGCCTTTGAGCGTGGACGAGGCGTAGCGCAGGCTGTCCTGATAATGTGTGACCACGCCGCTGAACTTCGGCAGCGTGAGCAGCCAGAAGAAAAGAATCGCCCCCGCGATTAGAACTAGATTATCAAGCGCGCCCTTCCTCAGCTTCATTCGCGGACCTATTCCCCGGACTTCTTCAGTTCCTTGCGCCTTAACGGTCTAGTGCCGCTTGGCGCACGCGCCGCCGAATTGTTTCTGAGATCTGCGGAAGCTTCATGACTGAAGCGGCGCGATGAGTTCGCGTTGAACCGCGACGCGCAGTGCCTGAGATTTGCGAAGCAAACCGTGCTCGTAAAGGCGCATCAGCTCATCTAGCTGCTTCTCCGCTTCCGCATCGAGTATTCCTTCCTGATTCTTCGTCAGGAGATCATCTAAAGTGGCTTGCTGCTCATCTGTAAGCCGCAACTCGGTCAAGGCGAGCAGTTCTTCATCAGACAGTTCTTCAACCGGCATCTCGGTAACAACCGTTTCCAGCCAGGAGGCCAGCACCTCTTCAACGCTGCGCTCGGTTTGCGCCGCTACCTGCGTCGCCTGACGCACGACCTGTTCGGAAACTTCGATAGTGATTTGCTGGCTCATGTTGATAGCTCTTCTAAAATCGGCCGAATGATTATAACGCCATTACATGACTTTTTGTGTAACACAACAAATAATCTTCAGATTAGCGCATGAACTTGCGCCGGATGGCAAGAGCAAGCAGCGCCGCCTGCAACGGGCCTAAGATTGTTTCGAGAATAACGAAGCTCTGCGCAGCGGTCGTTGCTGGTCGCGGCTCAGGCTTTTGGAATGTCATCACGCCGAGACTGTACGTCAATGCTCGCGGCAGCCCTAATGGCTCGCCAACTTCATCGCGCGACTCTGTCACTGCTTCTCTTTCATTAGTGCGCCTCGGCTCCCATCGCGCGAAACCGACTTGCGTGTAGAGCAGGGCAAAAAGAAACCAGACCCCGATCAGCACCACGAAAGCGCGGAGAACGCGCTCGCCATAACCACTTGCCAGCCAGTACCACCAACTTAGTCGCCAAGGAGCGAAGCCGCGCCACTTCTCACGCCGCCGCGCATCCATCGCCATGTAGCGAAACTTTGATGCTTCTTCATAACGATGATTCTCTTCTGCATTATCCGCGAGATACCAACAAGCTACGGCTAACACGTCGTGCGGCGAAGAGACATCTTTGCTTTTTAGACTTCCGATCTCTTTATCGATGCTACGCCAATCCCAATCCACGCGGGTAAATTCAAACTTGCGTGCATCAACATTCACGAACAAATGAGGGCGCAATGTAAGCTTTTGAAAAGAGACATAGGCTGGTTTTTCTATCTCGGCGTATTGAAGATCCAACGATATGCGCTCGTCCCGACTCTTCCCTCCAAATCTAACGGGACCCCTGAAAGAAGCGTTGCGTAAGTTGACCTCCTCGCTGAAGCTGGCATAGCGGAAGTATGCCAGCGCGATGAAATTTGCGGAATAGAAGTCAGCCTTTGCTCCGAAAACGGCACGGGTGAAGTACACATCCGCACCAAATTTAACCTCTCTGAAAGCTGCTTCCGCATTATTGAAAAAAGCCTTTCTAAAATACGCTTCCGCTTTAAAGACGGCGTAGTTGAAATCTGCTTTCTCATTAAATTCGGCATGGTTAAAGTTTACATCCGCGTCAAATTTGGCCTCAGAAAAGTCGGCTGCTGCGTTGAAGGTAGCTCCTCTAAAGCTTACCTCTACGTCAAACTGAAAACTTTGGAACTGCACTTTATCGGGAAACCAGACGCCGCTAAAATCGAAATTATTCTTGCTAAACTTTCTTTTCAACGATTCATCGAACTCTTTACTCTTCTCTTTACCAGGGTAATGAAGCAAACAATAACGCTTGCCTTTATATTCTTTATAGAAAGGTTCTCCCTTGCAGGCTGAACGAAAATCCTCTTTACAATCACAAACAAAAGTGGAACCAGTGGGGGCTTTGGTTGTGGGTGAGGATGACATGACCGTCTCTTCAAATCCGTATCCCGCGAATCTTCTCGGCCTTCTTCTCTTCTTTGACGAGCACGGCGTTGTCCTGCGCGCGGTGCTCGCGCTCGCGCGTCGAATGCCAGCGGGCCCACTCGCCGGGCGCGTCGAAGGTCTCGCCGCCGTGGGGCGTGATGCGCGAGCGCACACGACACATGACGGGCGTGTTGACGCCGACGCCAGAGATGACTGCCTGGCCTTTGGTCAGCGCCGGCAGCTCGTCCAGAAGCTGTCGGCCCGCGCCTTCGACGCTCTTCGCCACAGTGTCCTGGTCAATCGGGTTGACGATGCGCATGATGATCTGCGTCATGCACTGTGAAAGCACGTCCTGATCCAGCTTGCCGGGCCGCTGCGTAATCAGCCCGATGCCGACGCCGAACTTGCGCCCTTCCGAAAGAATCTGTTTGAGGATGTTCGTCGAGACCACGGTCTGGCCCGCGGGCGCGAAGCGGTGCGCCTCTTCGAGCAGGGCGAAGACAGGGTACGGTAGATAACTGTCCGTCCCCTGCAAGGCTTCTTCGCGCACGGTCGCCATGCGCGCTTTGTTAACGCGACGCAGCAGTGTGGCGACAACCACCTGCTGCTCGTTCTGCTCTATGTCCGAAAGCTGTAGCACGGTGCAGCGGCCCGGCTGGAAGAGTTCGTTTAAGGGGATGTGCTCGTTATCGGAGAAGATCGAATCCGGACGGTCAAAGCGATTGTCCAATCGCCACAGGAGCGCGTCAATCGAGCCGACGTTGCCGCCGCTTCCCCCGCGCCCGTCCTCCTCGCCATATTTCTCGGCCGTCACGGCGTCGCGCAGGTCCTGATAGCCCCAGAGCCCGCGCTCGCCCCTTTCCCCTGCGGTCAATTTCCGGTAGGCCTGCGACAAATAATGGAGCATCTTGTCGGACGTGCCTTCGGGCAGAAGGTACTTGATATCCGCTTCCGTGAGCGTCGAGACGCGTACCTTGATGCGGTCATGCGTGAAGATTTTAACTTCCGGCTGATAATTGTCCTGTGGCTCGCGAAAACGCGCGTCCGCTTGAATGGTGCCGAGCGTGTCATACTCGCCGTGCGGGTCCACAATCAGCACGGCGGCGCGGTTGTAAGGGCGCATCAACTCTTCGACGAGCACGCCCGCCGTGTAGCTTTTGCCCGCGCCAGTAGAGGCCAGGATCGCCAGATGTGTCGAGACGACGTCTTTAATGGAGAGCACGACGGGCACTTCGCCTTCGCTTCGCGTCAGCAGACTCCCGACGTGAGCCGAGCCGGTCTCTCCCATGCGCCTGGGCGAGAGCACCTCTGCGAGCGTTTCCGACGAAGCTAGAAAGACAGGGTCGCCGGGGTTGGGCGGAATGCGCGGGTTGACGAAATCTCCGAGCGCGCGGCTGAAGTAGCCTATGGTCTCGACCGTAATCTCGTAAAGCTCGCCGCAGTCCGCGCTGAGACCTATGAGCGAGGAGACGACCGATGGCGAAATCTCCGGGTCGGAAAGAAAAACGTCCGGGAGGTTACGTACCAGGCGACGCGAGGTGATGTTGCCGATGATGCGACGCTCGTTGTCTCCATCCTGCGCCACGTAGTAAACGAACTCGCCGATGCGTGTCCGCAAATTGTCTGCGGTGATGAAGAGAAACTCGTGCGGCAGCTCGCCCGGACCTTTGACTGTTCCAGTCAGAACGTCATGTGATGTGTTGCTTGAACGCATGAATGGGAAAGAGGTTTCGTCCGAACTCGCCGCCGACTTGCTTCCTGGCCGTTTTCGCCGGCGAGTATAACATGCCGCGGCGGGCGAAACACAAAAGAAGCCATCAGGAAGAGCCGGTGGCAGGGCGGGCATTTCATGGCACCGGGAACACGGCTCGGAAGAAAAGCCTTGTTCACTTTCTTCATTCTGACTCCTGAATTCTTATCGGTCAGCACGCATCATCAATTGTTTATGTCGCCGCCTCAGCATGACCGCCCGGCGCGGAGGTTGGCACCGCGAGGGCGCGCAGGTCTGCGTCCACCATCTCGTTGACGAGTTCCTCAAAGCTGCGGCGCGGTTGCCAGCCGAGCGTCTCGCGCGCCTTCGTGGCGTCGCCGATAAGCAGGTCAACTTCCGCCGGGCGGTAGAATCGCTCGTCAACCTTAACGTGGCGCTCCCAGTCGAGTCCGGCGCGTGCGAAGGCGCGCTGGCAGAACTCCCTGACGGTGTGCGTTTCGCCCATCGCCACCACGTAGTCGTCCGGCTCCGGCTGCTGCAACATTAAGTGCATGGCCCGCACGTAATCTTCGGCGTGCCCCCAGTCGCGGCGCGCTTCGAGGTTGCCGATACGCAGCTCATCTACGAGGCCGGCCCTAATCTTCGCCACGGTCGAGGTGATTTTGCGCGTCACGAACTCGTAGCCACGCCGCTCTGACTCATGGTTGAAGAGGATGCCCGAAACGCAGTACATCCCGTAGGCCTCGCGGTAGTTGCGCGTCAGCTCGAAGCCGGCGACCTTGCTGATGCCGTAGGGCGAGCGCGGGTGGAAGCGCGTAGTCTCCGTCTGCGGGACCTCGGCCACCTTGCCGAACATCTCGGAGGAGCCCGCAAAATAGAAGCGGCAGCGAGGCTGAATCTCTCTGAGCGCCGCGAGGACGTAGTGCGTGCCGTTGATATTCGTGTTCATCGTCGAGAATCCGTCACTGAAAGATTCGGCGACGAACGATTGGGCCGCGAGGTGGTAGCACTCGTCAAACTCGTGTCGGGTCAGAATGTGAAAGAGGCTCGCGTAGGATTCCAGACTCGCGGCGTGGAGCGTGATCCGGTCGAGCAGGTGCGAGACGCGCGTGAAGCGGCGCGCAGCGTCTTCGAGCGCGACGCGACGAACGATTCCGTGAACCTCGTAACCTAACGAGAGCAGATGCTCTGCCAGATAACTCCCGTCCTGCCCCGTGATTCCTGTGATCAGCGCTTTTTTCATCAAAACCTCGCTTGGAGACTGCCATCTTTTAAGTGGCAGAGGAAAAGCGTAGCCACTGAGAAAACGCTTTCAGGTTTTCTCTCTACGCTATACAATGTGTCTGGTAAACATCCTGCACGCATCGCTCTCAGTTGAGTAATCAACGCTTGCTGTAACATAAGCTTGGCAGGTAAGCGGTGTGGTTGTTGCTGCCCCTGTCTTGAGACAGGAGCAAGGGTTAGCT
>DASVXV010000175.1:0-18896 GCA_036392495.1 Pyrinomonadaceae bacterium
TACAAAAACTATTAAAGGATTCACCGCCCGCGAAGCTAATAAGCTTTTGAATCTGACAGGCCAGCCCTTCTGGCAAGACGAATCTTATGACCGTTGGGTGCGCGACGAGACCGAACTTAAACGAATCATTCGCTACATCGAACACAATCCGGTCTCCGCCGGCTTAGTAGCCAAACCGGAAGACTGGCCCTGGTCGAGCGCAACCAAGTAGGACAGGCATTCCTGCCTGTCAAAGCGTGCGCGAGCACGCTTATCATTTAACTGGCAATGTTGGTTGACAGTATTCGCGCCTGACGGCGCTCATGACAGACAAGAATGTCTGTCCTACGTCGTGCGATTCTTGAGAATCTTGACGAAGGAGCCTGAGCGCAATTCCTGTACGGTGAGGCTGGATAGTTGTAAAGCCTCTTGCTCCGTGATGGCTCCGCAGTTGATCGCGCGCAGGAAGTAGTTGAGCAGTCCCTGTCCGGTCGCCGCGTCGTCGAAAACGTCGCCGACGAGGGTCGCTTTGGCAGCCTTCTCGACGAAATTCCGCAAACGCTCGGACGCCGCTTCGAGGCTGTCCAGGAAGAAAGCGTAGACGGCTGCATAGCGCGTCGGAAACTGCGCCGGGTGCAGGTCCCACCCCTGATAGTAGGCGTTGACGAGCGAGTGCTGGATGTGGTCGTAATGCAGCTTCCAGGCGCGGTGGACCGTTGATAGGTTCTCTTTCACCTGTTCGGGCGTCAATTCAGGACCGCCTTCCTGCGCGCGGTGCGGGGCGACGGGCATGATGTTGGTCGCGCCGTCCGAGAGCCAGATACCTGTCCCGCCGAAGGCGACCTGCATCATGTGGCGCGCGAAATCGCAGGCCGGGTGCGTCATGTGCTGGTGCGCGGCCGTAATGTTGCAGCTCGCAGTGTAATCGTAGGTGCCGAAGTGCGCGGCCGTGCAGCGCCCGCGCGCGGCGTCGAGCATCAGCGGGAGGTTCGATTCGCCCCGTTCGTTGATGATTGATTGTGTGGTCTCAATCATCATCTCCATCCTGAGAGAATCCGCGGGCAGACCGAGCGCCGGCTCAAGCAGCTCGAAGACATCTGCGAGGGCCGCAGCCTGTTCCGGCATGACAATCTTGGGGAGTGTGACGACGAAGTTATCGGGAAGCGCGCCGCCGCTCTTTTCGACCAGCGTCGTGAGAAAGATGTCGAGCGTGCGCAGGCTTCGTTCGCGCAGTTCTTCGGTCAGGGGCTTGATGCGAATACCGATAAACGGCGGCAGCGTCTTGTTCTTCATCCCTTCGGCGACTTCCGTCGCGGCCGTTGAGGCGTGCCCGTCCTCTTCCTCGTCAGGGCGGTTGCCGTAACCGTCCTCGAAGTCAATCCGAAAATCCTCCACGGGCTCGCGGCGCAGCTTGTCCACGACACGCGAGTAGATCGTATGGGCCAGCCAGGCGGGCTTGTTCTCACGCTGCGCTTCATTCGGATTGGAATAGAGACGCGCGATGAAAGAAGAGGAAGCATCGAGCACCTCAGGCAAACTCTCCGCTCCAGGAAGGCCGAGTGCTTTTGCGAAGACCAGGAAATCCGGCGCGAACTGTTCGAGCGAGCGCCGGGCCAGTTCGCCGAGCCGCTTGGCGGAATCGGATTTGAAAAGATGCGCGCCGCCGTAAACCGTGTGCACGGGTTGACGCCGTCCGGTTTCGCCCGGGTAGCGTTTGGCGAAATGGTCGTTGGCCTGTTGAAGTCTCTCCGAAATCTCGCTCGTCCGTTCCGCTGACAGGGATGTTTTCATGGCGCTCCTCGTGCGTTTTGAATTAGCCTGGGGTTAACCACCGCAGACACAGAGGAGGAATAATTATGAGTTTTGAGTTTTGAATGATGAATTACTGCTTTCAATTCAAAACTCAAAACTCATAATTCATAATTTAATCTCTTCCTCCGTGCCTCTGTGTCTGCGGTGGCTAGATTGTTGCCACATTAAATATTACTTTGAGGGAATAAAGTCCAGCACAATCGCGTCGTGGTCCGAGAGCTTGCCTTCGGCGTCCTTCAAATCGCCGATCACTCGCGGAGGACTCGCAGCATCCGGCTTGATCTCTTTGCCTGCAAACCAGTCGAGCTTGAGCGAGCAGCGGCCACCGTAAGGCTCAAGCGCCCGATTAAGAAACCAGAAGCACCAGCGCGGAACCCAATCCGCCATGTTCGTGTTGACCGCCAGGTCCCTGACATCATAGGGCAACGTGCCAACTCCTGCTTCGTTCAGGTTACGATAATCAAAGCCGCGCTTTTCAAGCTCGCCGAAGAGTTTGCGCTCGAACCAGCGCCCAGGGTTCAGGTAGTGATTCTCTATGACGTGGCCGACGCCCATCATCACGCGCCGGAAAAAACCTGCGATTGAATAGACGGCGCGGCGCGAGTTATAGGTCGAAGTGTTCCAGTCGCCCCCGATCAGCACCGGAAGCTGCGGGCTTAAACTTTCCAGGTGATCCAGCACGATCCTCATCTGTAGATGACGGTGGCGCTGCGTCGAATGCGCGTCCAGGTGCAGACTCATCATCCGCACAGTCCCCAGGGGATGTTCGACGTCCGCGATGACGGCCCGCTGCTGCCCGATGCGCTTCTCGCTGCCCTTCATCTTGTCTTTACCGTTCGGCAGAGCGAGCGAATGAGCGTGATGCAAAGGATAGCGCGAGAAGAGTGCGTTGCCGTGTAGCGCCTGCGTGTTCTCGCCGGACGTGTGGACCTCCAGTCCGCTCCCTTTGTTCAGGTTGATGTAGCAGGGGGCAAAGGCGTAATTGAGTCCGAGCGCTTCGGCCAGCTCGCGCGGGACGTGGCGGTTTTCGGTGCGGGCCATCCCGTAATCAAGCTCCGTGAGCAGGAGCACGTCGCTCTCGCTTAACACCGGATGCTCTTTGAAGACGCGTATGATGCTGTCCAGACGGAGCCCGCGTTCGATGTTCCAGGCGGTGGCGCGAATGAACGGGCGGCGCAAAGGCTGTTCAAGAGCGGCGGCCTCAGCGAAATCCTCCTGCTCGACGCTATTGAGGACCCTTTCGATCTCCGGCCTGAGCCGCGCGTAAAGCGGCGAAGACGTCAGGGCTTCGGTCGAGGCGTACTGCTCCAGCTCCGGAAAGAAAGGCCGCAACTCGTGGTCGAGCGCAAACTTCGGGCGCTCTTTTTCTGATGTGACTAAAGTACTCAAGGCGCAAGACGGTAACATCCGGGAAGATGATTTTTCAACTGGGCACGTTGAATTATTCCATATGCTCCTTGCAATGGCGGAACGATTGAGGCAAGGTATGCGTTCAAGATAATGTTCAGATAGCGCTTTACCGACCGTTTAAAATCAGGGCTAGAACATCAATCAGCCGCGTCAGCGGCCAGATGAATTTAGCCCGGCGTTTATGGTCTTTGACGATTAGATTGGGTAATAACTCTTCCGGCTGAGATGCGACGGCTGGTCAGTACCGCCTGCTTAAGCTGGGCGGGTCTGGGCAACATTTACCCGCCCGCTACCGCAGGCGGTACTGACAAAGTTATTACCTAATCATTCAAAGACCATAAGCGGCGGGCTAAAATCAGGTAGCCGCTGGCGCGGCTGAAAAACGGTCGAATTCAAATGATGAATAATCTTCACTCAACCATTAATCAGCAGCCGCTCGCACTGCGTTGTCTCGGTCTGGTCAAACGCTACCCGGACGTGACGGCGGTTGACGGCATAGACCTGGAGGTCCGCACGGGCGAGTGTTTCGGGCTGCTCGGGCCGAACGGCGCGGGCAAGACGACGACCGTGGAGATTTTCGAGGGGCTGACGAAGCCGGACGGCGGTACTGTCGAAGTGCTCGGCGAGAGCTGGGGCAAGGGGCGTGATCGTGAATTGCGAAACCGCTTCGGCGTCCAACTACAGGAGACGCAGTTGGCTGAAAAACTCACGGTCAGGGAGACCGTCAGCCTCTTTCGCAGCTTCTACAAGCGCGGGCGCGGCGTGGACGAGATCATCAGTCTCGTGGAACTGGACGAAAAGCGGGACGCGCGCGTCGGAAAACTTTCGGGCGGGCAAAAACAGCGGCTCGCCATCGCGTGCGCGATGGCGGGCGAGCCTGAGCTTCTGTTTCTGGACGAGCCGACAACAGGGCTCGACCCGCAGGCGCGTCTGAAGTTGTGGGACATCGTCGAACAGTTTCGCGCGGGCGGCGGGTCCATCGTCCTGACGACCCATTACATGGAGGAGGCTGCGCGGCTCTGTGATCGCGTGGGCGTCATGGATCACGGGCGCGTCATCGCCCTCGGCACGCCCGCGGAGCTGATCGCGTCGCTCGGCGCGGACCAGATAGTGGAGTTCAGCATCAAGGGCGAAGTCGAAGAGCAGCGGCTGGAGAATCTGCCGGGCGTCAGGGGCGTGCGCCAGATGAAGGAGGGCTATGCCCTGACCGTCTCGGACATAGCAGTGGCGCTGCCCGCGCTCCTTGCCGAAATCGAGCGGGCGCGTGCGGAGTTGACGACTCTGACGACGCACCAGGCGACGCTCGAAGACGTTTTCGTTTCCTTGACGGGGAGAATGTTGCGCGATGCCTGAACAGGAGCTCCTCAATAACGTGGAAGAAGAGACAGAAACCGTGGCGGCTGCGGGGAAGCGCAAAAGCTTACAGCGCGGCGCGGGCGGTGAGACTTCGCCAGGGAAGCCTCTGCACCCGCTCGTTGAGTTGACCCTGGCTCGCGTGCGCGAATTCCTGCGCGAGCCGGAAGTAATCTTCTGGGTCTTTATCTTCCCGATCCTGCTGGTCTTCGCCCTCGGGATAGCTTTTCGCAACACCGGGCCGGAGAAGATACGCGTCGCGGTTGAGCGAAGTGAAATGAATCCGGCGGCGTCGTCCGCGCTCGCAGGCGACCTCGCGAAGTCTGGCGACCTCGAAGCGATTCAACTCACACCGTCAGAGGCCGCGCAGGCGCTGCGCAGCGGCAGAGTGGCGCTCGTCGTGCGCCCGTCAACTGAGGACGGCGCAGAAATCATTCAAACGCCATCTTCACAAACGACCCGTTCAGCCCGTGCCGGGTTCAACTATCGTTACGATCCGACCCGGCCAGAGAGCCGTCAGGCCAGAATGGTCGTTGACGACGCTTTGCAGCGCGCGGCTGGGCGGCAGGATGTCGTCAGCTCTCTGGACGAGACGGTCACAGAGCCCGGCGCTCGTTACATAGATTTTCTGATTCCGGGGCTGTTGGGCATGAACTTGATGGGGAGCGGGCTGTGGGGCGTAGGCTTCGCCGTCGTCAACGCCAGAACGCGAAAGCTGCTCAAGCGTTTCGCAGCCACGCCGATGCGCCGCTCGCATTACCTGCTCTCGTTCGTCTTCTCGCGCATGATTTTTCTGGTGCTCGAAGTGATCGTCGTGATCGCATTCGCGCGCTTTACGTTCGGCTTCCGCGTGCAGGGCTCACTTGTAGAGATGGGATTCCTGCTACTCTTGGGCGCTCTCACCTTCGCCGGAATCGGGTTGCTCGTCGCCGCGCGCCCCAAAACTATAGAGGGCGTGTCTGGCCTGATGAACCTGGTGATGATGCCGATGTGGTTGTTGTCCGGCACCTTCTTTTCGTCCGCGCGCTTTCCCGATTTTCTACAGCCTTTCATCAAGGCTCTGCCGCTGACGGCGCTCAATGATTCGTTGCGCGCGGTGATGAATGACGGGGTTTCGATGGGGGCGAGTCTGGTGGCCGTGGCCGTGCTGCTGGCGTGGTGCGTCGTCAGTTTCGTGGTCGCTCTCAAGATTTTCCGCTGGCAGTAATGGCCTTGAGTGAAATAGAGTGTGCCAGCGACGCTCGTCTGCCTGATTTTGTCGTCAACGCCTGGCCCATTCAAATACTCAACCGTACTATCGTCACTGTTGATGTCCTTGATGACATCCTCGCCGTCATAGACATACTTCGTCCACTCGCTACCCTTGCTACGCTGAATCCTTCTGCCCAGAGCATCATATTTGTAGCTGATGGTTGTGCTGTCAGGGCGAGTGACCTGCTTCAGACGGTTCTCATAGTCCCACGCGTAAGACCACGTGCCGCTGGCATCAATCTTCTGTGTCAGATTGCCGTTTGCATCGTAGCTATAGGAGGTTGAGCCGATAGTGATTACTTTGTTGAAGGGCTGGTAGCTATAGGTCGAGCTTTGGTGTGAGGCTGTGCGATTACCAACTGCATCATATGTGTAGCTCTCTGCTGATGTGTTCGGGTGAGGAGCAGAAGTCAGACGGAGAATCAATTCCTGCAACACTACCTGAATTAGAACAGGGTAGATTGATTTTAATCTTGTCTAAAAGCACGACCACACCAATAATCAATAGCAGTGTCAACCCAATGTGTGAATCTCTTTAAATCTTCCCAACCACGAGCTAACTTTAGCCATTCGCATATAGCATGCGCTTGCTTTTTCGAGAAGATAGAGAATTGCTCAAGCTGATTGTTGCGCACTAATTCATTATCGATACCAAAGGGATCAAGTTGTAAAATTAGATATTCGGCATCTTCTGTTTCAATATCATCTCCTGTATGTGTATGGATTAAATCTTCCAGAATAAACGGAAGCATGTATTGGATTTCTTCAGGTTCATAGTTATAAAAATCTCGACGAAGTTTCAGACATACTTCATGATTGATTTGACCACAAGAATTTGACTCCTTGAATGAATTAGGACATGGAACATCGGCAAATGCCTCTCGCAGCATCTGACGGACTCGATCATTTTCTTGTAAAAATCCCATATATTAACGTGGAACTGGAACTGGAAACCAAGGTGGCGGATACAGCCAAGGATAAGTCTTCCGATGTTTTTCCATTTCCCGCTCAGTTGGTAAGCTTGGTAGCCAATCCCAGAGTTCATCCCAAAAGGATCGTTTTGGAGGTGCGTTAGGGTCATAGGGTGCTGGAATATCTTCACTCACAATGTCTTCAGCCTCTACAGGATATTGCGGATTACTATTATCATTCCTATCCATGCATTCCCTCTTATAAGCTTCACTATTTTCTCGTATCACTTTTTGCAGGTTTTTCATTGCTCTATAATGTGATCCACGCTTAGTTATGATCTTTTTAATCCCAGTGCTTGTTTGTTTCATGGATTCCCATCCTCCGAAAAAATCCTTCTCGGGTCTATAATTTTTCTTTAGTCTTAGGTATTCTTGTATTTGCCTGATTAACCTTTTTCTCAAGGCTGTACATCTCTCCACTTTATTGTAATCCGATTGCATCGAATTGAGCGAGTCAGTCGGTGCATTAGAGTCCCGCGGGCAAAGTCCAAGTGGATCGACTAAACCAACCGGACTATTTTCCACATAAGAATAGGTGTTGATACCTCCAGCTAACCCAACCGGGTCTTCAGAGATGAACCTCCCCATTTGCGGGTCATACCACCTGTTCCTGTAATAGTAGAGAGTGGTGTCCGAATCCCACTCTCTGCCCGTATAGCCATATCTTGTTAGATTACTGTTTGCGCTGTTGCCGAAGGAATCATAGCTCTGCTGCTCAATGACATTGCCTAGAGTATCAGTTAAGGCAGTCGTACTTTGCAGATGGTCGTGCAGATAATAGAGAGTGCCTGTCAGCCCCGTCTGGCGAATCTTATTATCAATCCCCGGCCCGTTGAGATAGCTGGTTATCACCACACCAGCCTCGTTGCGATCCTGCACCACGTCCTCGCCGTCATAGGTGAAGCTCAACACGTCCTCGCCGACAAGCAAACTCTTACGCCGTTGAATTCTTCTCCCTAAAGCGTCGTACTTGTAGCTGATAGTCGTACCATCTGGACGTGTGACCTGTTTTAACCTGTTCTCATAGTCCCAACTGTATTGCCACACTCCGCTGCTGTCGGTCTTTGAGATTAAGTTGCCATTATTATCGTAGCTGTAGGTGGCCGTGCTTGTGCTCACCAGCTTATTGAAGGGCTGGTGCGTGTAGCTCGCAGACAGGTGTGAACTCGTCCGATTTCCCACCGCGTCATACGCATAAGTCTCGCCAGTCAAAGTCGGGCTGGTCATAGACGTGAGCCGATCCGTCGCGTCGTAACCGAAGTTGCGCGTGCGGCTCGGCTCCGCAATCTGCGTAATCTGGCTCGCCGTGTTGTACTGGTATTGGTTATCGCTGACTGTGATTGCTCCGGCAGCTTTGCTATTCGTCAATCTCGTCAGCCGATCCAGACCGTCATACTGGTAGCTTGCCGTCACTCCATTCGGTAAGCTCCGTGAACTGAGCTTATTCGTCGCATCGTACCCGTAGCCGACGCTTAAGCCCGTGTTGTCGGTCAACTGCGACAGGCGGTTCAAGGCATCATATTGATAAGTGGCAGAGGTTAAGCCGTTGAGGTTAAGGCTTGTGCGATTGCTGTTAGCGTCATAACCATAGCCGACCGTTTGATTGAACACGTCCGTCGTGCCGCTGATACGGTTGCGGTTGTCATAGCTGAAGCTGACCACCCCATTCGCGTTGGTCGCAGAACTCAGGCGTGAGAGTTGATCATAAGCGTAGCTCGCGGTCGTCGTATCAGGATACGCGACAGTCGTCAGACGATTCAGGTTGTCATACGTGTAGCTGGTCGTGGCATTGTTGTAGTCTGTCCGCCCTGTCCGATTGCCTACCGCATCGTAGGCGTAAGACATCGAAATGCCGCCGCGCGTTACTTGCGTCGCCCTTCCCAGCGCGTCATATGTGAACTCATAACGCTGACTCAGCGCGTCCACCACAGCCGTCATCTGTGAGCGCGCGTTATATTCGTATTGCGTTAGCTTCAGTGCAGGGTCAGTCACCTTGATGAGCCTGTTCCCGCTGTCATACTCATAGCTCGTCACTCGCCCCGCCTCGTCCGTCCGGCTCGTCACGCGACCGCCAGCGTCATATGCGATCTGCTCGTTGAGCCGCGTCGCCCCGGCGATGGCTGGCGGGTTGATGATCTTATTAAGACGGTTGAAGGAGTCGTATTCGTAGTTGGTCGTGCGACTCAAGGCGTCCGTCTGGCTCGTCAGATTCGACATCAGATCATAGCTATAGCTCGTCGTCTGGTTGGCAGCATCCGTCACGCTCGTCAGTCGGTTCGCCCTGTCGTAAGCGAAGCTTGTCTCGTTGCCGCGCGCGTCTCTGACTTTCGTGCGACGCCCGCCAAGATCATATGTGTATTGAACGTATGACGTATCCGGATAGATGATCTTCTTCAAACGACCCGCCGCGTCGTATTCGTAGCCGGTCGCTTCATTGAGCGCATTTGTGGCGCTCGTCATCCGTGCGCGCGAATCGTAAGCATAAGTGGTCGTGTGGTTGGCCGCATCCTTCACTTCTGAGAGCCGCCCGCTCGCGTCCCGCGTCAGGGTGGTCACGTTGTTGCGTGCGTCCTTCGCCGTCAGGAGTTGCCCGCGCGTGTCGTAAGTGAAGGTGGTCGTATTGTTCAAAGCATCCTTGATGGTGAGCAGGTTGCCCTGCGCGTCGTAGGTGTTAGTTGTCACTCCCTGCATGGGGTCTGTCGCGGTCAGAACTTCGCCGAACCCGTTGTAAGTGAGCGTGGTCGTGCCGAGCGCGTTCGTCACGGTCAGAGGATTGCCGTCCGCGTCATAGGTGAAAGTAGTCGTCTGGTTCAGCCCGTTTGTCTTCGTCAGAACATTTAACTTGCTGTCATACGTCCACGTCTGCGCCGTCGTCCCGCCGCCGCAATCGCAACTGCCCTCGACGCGCGTGACCACGTTGCGCCCCTTGCTCTTGTCATAGAAGTATTTGGTGACGTGGTTGAGCGCGTCCGTGACATCCGTTTCGGTGGCGCTGACGTAGTTGAGCGTGTAGCGCTCCACTCCGCCCTGCGCTTCGGAGGTCAGGGCGCGCCCCGTGCTGTCATAAGTGTGCGTCTCGACTATGTTGCCGAGCGCGTCCGTCACAGTCTTCAGCACCAGCTTGCCATTGGCATAGACGTATGAGAACTGGAACAGAGAATTGTCCGCATAAGTCACGGACAGCAACTGCTGACTTCCGCCATAGGTATAGGTGCTGATTGTGCCCAACGCGTCGCTCACGGAAAGCACTTGCCCGTTGGCGTCGGTCGTCACGGTCAACGTTCGCCCGAAAGGATCAGTAATCGAAGTAAGCTTGCCTCCGGTTCCATAAGTTAGAGTGGTCTGATTATTGTTGCGGTCTGTCAGCGAAAGAAGCTTGCCCGCCGCGTTAAAATTATGCGTGCGCCCGTCTTTGAGCGAGAGCGTAAAACTCCCGTCCGAGTTCTTCGTCACCTGGCCGCGAAAGTCTGGCGTGAGCGGAGAGAATGCGCCCGTAGTCGCCGTGCGGCCAAAGTAAGCGGCCTGCCCGTCAGGCAGGTTCAAGCGCAGGAGATTATTGTCATAAGCCTGTATGGATTCGTCATAGGCTGTTGACCACCCCAGACCGAAGAGGCCCACGCGTTGCGAAATGCTGTTGTAAGTGCGCGTGATGTTGATCGCGGGGCCTGCGCCCGGCAAGCTGTAGTCGCCCTGCTGTAAATACATATTGCCGTTCGTCACGTTGATCGGCTTACCGACGAAAGCGTTGCATGAAGCTGTCCCAGCGTTCTCTGCGTCCCCGAGGACTAGGAAGTACATCGTCGCGTTCGAGCACACCCCCTTGGTATCGCAGACCTGATAGACGAACTTATCCAGCCCCGCAAAGTTTGGGAATGGCGTGTAGGCGAATGTGCCGTTACTGTTGAAGGCCACGGACCCCTGCTGCTCCGTCCCCCAGGACCCAAGATTGCCCATCGAGAGCGCGTCGCCGTCAGCGTCGCTGTCGTTGCTGAGCACTCCTGCATGGCCGCCGCCCCACGCCAGCTTGCCGCGCACGACGTATATATCATCAACGGCTGTCGGGGGCTGGTTGACGACGTTGAAGGTGATATTGGCCGTGGAACAGAGCCCGTAATCGTCACAGACTTTGTAGGTGACCAGGTCTGAGCCGACATAAGGAGCGTCCGGCCTGTACGAGAAATCTCCGCTGCTGTTGAAGGTAATCGAGCCGTGACTTGGGCCGGCCACTACCGGATAGGCAGCCATAGAGATTGAGTCGCCGTCCGGGTCTGAGTCGTTGGCAAGCACGGTGGCGTGAGTGCCCCAGCCGAGAGTTCCGTGCGTGGTGTAGGTGTCATTCACAGCCGTCGGGTATTGATTGGTTACAGTCACCGTATTACTCGTCGCCGCAGCGGTTGTGCCGTCGCTCAAGATATAGCGGAAGTCGAACTGCTCGCTCGTGCCGTTAATCGAATTCACTCTGAAAGTGAAGGAGCCCGAGGTCGCACCGCCGGTGCTCTGGTGAGAGATGTAATTGCTATTGTCACTGGTTCCGGCTTTATAAAGTCCGATCCATTCAGAGCCCGGACGCCCCGTGGGCGCAGTCCAACTAACTGTTATTGGCGCACCAACATGGACGCTGCCAGGGCTGGCCGACACACTGAAGCCGGATTGAGCGGAAGCGTCCCTGTTACTGAAAATACTTATCGAGATAAGAGCTACGCAGCAGATAATAGAGATCAAGAGCAGAGAGTGCGTGAGAGTAGAGCGATAGAGGCGCATGGGCGTTGGCTTCCTTTAAGTCAGACTAGGGCGGCACTTGAGCGTTGAGGCGCGCACCGTGGTCAGGCGAGGCATCTTTCGCGTTGAGTGCAAGTTGGGATTTACTACTATGAAGGCGGTTGGTGCGAGGAGCACGCGGACCGTTCAATTCGAGCGCGCGCGATACTAAATCCAGGAAACCTGCGATGTCAACCGCAGAATCCCACACGGATATAATGAGTCGAAGCGAAGCTTCTTTATTGCGCCACCATTGACACAGGATGTAATATCAAAGCTGAAAGTTAGGCAGTCGCTCGGCGGTTTTCATAAAGCGTACTCTGAAGGTCATCTCGCTCCCATCAAGAGCCTCACGAATCCCTAAAAGCGTCTGTTCCGGAATCTCTATTCGCGTCGGCGTTACTGGAGCGCGAGGGATGCGTCCAAGGTTTATCAGGCCCCAGCCGAATTCCACGCTTTTGCGCTACGGCGCAGCCCTGTGTTCGGTCATCATCGCAGCGCTGCTGACCGCGATTCTCTCTTCGATTCTTTATCCGACAATCTTCCCGTTGTTTTACGTCGCGGTCGTCTTCAGCGCCTGGTACGGCGGCTTTAAGCCCGGTGCGGTCGCCACGGCGCTCTCCGTCCTGGCCGTTTACCTCATCTTCAAGGGCAACAGGGATGGCGCGGACCTTTTCATCAACACTCGGCTGGGCATCTTCGTGCTCCTCTCTTTATTGATTAGCTGGCTGAGCACGGCTTTTGATCGCGGCCTGAACGCCGTGCGCGAGAGGGAAAAGTGGTTTCAGGAGATTTTCGAGGGCTCGCGGGACGCGATTTTTCTGGTGCAGTCGGATGCGAAGTTCGTAGAGGCCAACCGCGCCGCCTGTGAGTTGACCGGGTACGCGCGTGAAGAACTGCTCTCCATGAGGATTCCGGACCTGCACGACGACGAGGACCTGCACGCCTTCCGTAACTATTTCGATTCGATCATGAACGGGCAGGGCGTCATCTCTGAAGCCTTCATCCGGCGCAAAGACGGGATAAAAGTTCCTGTGGAATTCAGTAACAGCAGGATGACGTTTCGTGGAAAGCCCGTGATGCACACCACTGCGCGGAACATCACAGAGCGCAAGCGCGCGGAGGAAGCCCTGGCTCAAAGCGAAATCCGCCTGCGCGCCATCGTCGAAGCCGAACCCGAATGCGTCAAATTGCTCGGACTCTCGGGCCAGCTTCTGGAGATGAATCCAGCAGGGCTGGCGATGATCGAAGCGGATTCGCTGGATCAGGTGCGCGACGCGAAGGTTGCAGACATCGTTGCGCCCGAATATCGCGCGGATTTCAACGCTTTGACGGAAAAAGTGCTCGGCGGCGGGGCCGGGGCCCTGGAATTTGAGATTATCGGATTAAAGGGGACTCGCCGCTGGCTTGAGACGCACGCCGTCCCTTTGCGCGACCAGCGCGGCGAGGTGAGCGCGCTCCTCGGTGTGACGCGCGACATCACGGAGCGCAAACATGCCGAAGAGAAATTGCGCGCGCGGGAACGCCAGCTGGCCACAGCGCAGCACGTCGCGCATCTGGGCCACTGGGAATGGAACATTGAGGACAATAAAGTCACCTGGTCGGACGAGCTTTACCACATCTTCGGCCTCAGGCCGCAGGAGTTCGATGTGACTTACGAGACGTTTCTCGACCACCTCCATCCGTTTGATCAAGAGTTCGTTCAGGACGTTATCGGCACGGCGCTCAGAGATCATCACCCGTTCGACTTCGACTACCGCATCGTCCGCCCCGACGGGACCGTGCGCACGCTTCACGGGCGCGGGGAGGTCATCGTTGATGAGAACGGGCGGGCGGTGAAGATGATCGGCATCGGGCAGGACATCACGGAGCGCAAGCGTGCGGAGCAGGCTTTGCAGGAGAGCGAGAAACGTTATAAAGGGCTGGCGGATTCGGCCTTCCACGGCGTGATGATTCATCAGGAGAGGGAGATCAAGGACGTCAATTTAGCTTACGCGGAGATGTTCGGATACGAGGTCCGGGAGCTTATCGGCCAAGACGTCTTGACCCTGACGCCGCCGGAGCAGAGAGACTGGGTCCTCTCGAAAATCGAGGCGGAGCGGGAGACGCCCTATGAGGCGCTGGGACTCAGGAAGGACGGGTCCCACATCATCATCGAGGTCTCCGCGAAGAGTTGCCTGTACGAAGGGAAGCCCGCGCGGCTGGCGGCAGTGCGTGACATAACCAAGCGCAAGCAGGATGAAGAGGCCCTGCGCCGCGCCGAAGAGAAATACCACAGCATCTTTGAAAATGCCGTCGAGGGAATTTTTCAGAGCACTCCGGAAGGGAAATTCATCTCTATCAATCCCGCGATGGCACGCATGTACGGCTACCAGTCTCCGGAAGAGATGATCGCGGAGCGCACGGACATCGGGCAGCAGCACTACGCCGATCCCCAGAGCCGCATCACTCTCAAGCGCCTCCTCGAAGAGAGCGACCTGGTCGAAGGGTTCGAGGCGCAGGTTTACCGCAGAGACGGGAGCAAGATTTGGACTTCGGAGAACGTCCGCGCCGTCCGCGACGGCCGGGGGGCGCTCCTCTACTTCGAGGGCACCATTGAGGACATCACGAAACGGAAGCACGCGGAGGAGGCGCGCGAGCAGCTATTGAAAGCCAGGGAGCATCTGCTGCGCCGGCTCGTCACGGCGCAGGAAGAGGAGCGCCGCCGCATCGCGCGCGAGTTGCACGACCAACTGGGGCAGCAGATCACAGCCCTGATCTTAGGTCTCAAGTGGCTCAAAGATTCGGGCTACTGTCAGCCGCAGGCCACCGAATACCTGAGCCACTTGCAGGAGTACACGGACCAGCTCGGGCAAGCGGTCCATAGCATCGCCTGGGAATTACGTCCCACCGCGCTCGACGATTTGGGCTTGCACACGGCGCTCGGAAACTATCTGGAGAAATGGTCGGAGCGGAGCGGGAAAGCCGTTCAGTTTCACCTCAACGGCTTCAACGGACAAAGGCTCTCGACGCAGATTGAAACCACCATCTACCGAATCATCCAGGAAGCTTTGACGAACGTGCTCAAGCATGCGCGGGCCGAATGCATCAGCTTGATTCTGGAGCGCCGTAATAATCACGTGCTCGCCATCCTGGAAGACGACGGCTGCGGCTTCGATGTCGAAGCCGTCATCAACGCGACCGAGTCGGAGCGCAAACTCGGCCTTCTGGGGATGCGGGAAAGGCTGGCTCTGGTCTTCGGAACGCTCGACATCGAATCCACGCCGGGCGCGGGAACAACGCTCTTCGTGCGAATCCCCGTGCCGCCGCTCTCTATGGAGGTCTCTCATTGATGAGCAAGCTCCGAATTCTCCTGGCAGACGACCACACCCTCATCCGCGAGGGGCTGAAGGCGCTGATTAACGCGCAACCGGACATGGATGTCGTCGGCGAGGCGAGCGACGGCAAAGCTGCCTGTCAGGAAGCTAAAGCGCTGCGCCCTGATCTGGTCGTCATGGATGTCTCCATGCCGGAGTTGAACGGGGCCAAAGCCACAGAACGTTTGAAGCAGGCGTTGCCGGAGATTAAAGTCCTGGCGTTGACGGTCCACGAGGACAAAGGATACTTGCAGCAGATGATTCAGGCAGGGGCGTCCGGCTACATGCTGAAGCGCGCCGCTGCCGAAGAGTTGATTCACGCCATCCGCACGATTGCCGCCGGGGGCATTTACCTCGACCCGACCTTGATGAGCAAGGTCGTCGGCTCAAGCCGGCGGCAGACTTTGGACGGTGTCTTGAAGAGCCATGACCTCAGCGAGCGTGAAACGGAAGTGCTCAGGCTCATCGCCCTGGGCTACAGCAACAAAGAGATCGCATCGCATCTCAACATCAGCGTCAAGACGGTCGAAACCTATAAAGCAAGGCTGATGGAGAAGCTTGACCTTCACAGCCGCGTTGACATAGTTCGATACGCCCTGCAGCAAGGATTGATGCAGGAGACTTGAACGCCTCCCGCGCCATCACTTTGATTTTCGGGGCACGCGGATTCACGTCTCGGACCATGATGAGTGTCGGGAAAAGTCCTGACATCTCTCTCTCTCCTTCCTGATAGACCATTTTCCTGCCAGGTGAGATAAATATTTCGAGGCCGCTAAAATTTTAAGGCGGAGGTCGGCAGTCTCCCCTTTAATGATTGAAACGCAACTCGCTCAAGGAGCATTGAGATGGAGAAGTACCTCACGATCCATCAACTCTTAGTGTCCCCCTGTATCATTTTGGTGATGGCACGGCTCCTGTTTTTAAATCACTCACTGAAGTTACCCACAACTGTTTCGTCTTCAGGATGAGCCTGGCGCTCATCTTGAGGGGAGGGCATTCTTGTATGAAGGGCTCCTCGACAAAAAGGGAACGGGGCGGACCGGCGCTCGCGCCGCTCAAGATCGCCGGGGCCTATCTCTTGTTCGGCTGCCTCTGGATTCTGTTTTCGGACGAGTTGCTCTCGGCCCTGATAACGAACAAAGATCTGCTCACGCGCTGGCAGACTCTGAAAGGTTGGGGGTTCACCTTCATCACGGCCCTGATGCTTTATGTCATGATCAGCCGGAGCATGGAGGCGAGCAGGAAGTTGAACGCCGAGCGGCTGGAAAGTGAGGCCAGGCTCAGGCGCGTGGTCGAGTCCAACATGATCGGCATCGTTTTCTGGGACGCGCGCGGACGGGTCATAGACGCGAATGACGCTTTCCTCAGGATCGTCGGATACACACGCGAAGAACTGCTCGAAGGGAAAGTGAAGTGGCAGGAGATGACCCCGCCCGAGCACCGGCGCCTGGACAACAATGCCAGCGAGGAGCGCAGAGCGTTCGGCAACAGCGCCCCCTACGAGAAGGAGTACATCCGCAAAGGAGGCCGCCGCATTCAAGTTTTGATCGGGGTGGCGACGCTCAACGAAACGGACGACGTGCGGATAGCTTTCGTCCTGGACATCACCGAGCGCAAGCGCGTCGAGCAGGCACTCAGGGAATCCGAACGGCAACTGCGTAAGGTTCTGGAGAACATCCCGCTCGTGTCAGTGATGTTCGACCAGGAGGGCAGGATTATTTTCTGCAACAATTACCTGCTCAAGTTGACCGGTTGGGGCGCGCGCCAGGTCGTCGGGAAGAATTGGTTCGAGACTTTCGTGCCTCCGGAGCAGAGGGAGTTGATCAAGTACGCCTTCACGGAGATGCTCAAGAGAGGAGTCTCGCCGCCTCACATCGAGTATCAGATAAGCGGGCGCGACCGCGAGAGAAGAATCATCTCCTGGAGCAACACGGCCCTGCTCGGCCCGAAGGGAGAGGTTATCGGGACGATGGGCATCGGCGAGGACGTCACGGAGCGCAAACAGTCTGAAGAGAAACTCCTGAACTCTTACGAGCAATTGCGCGCGCTTTCGGCGCACCTGCAATCTGTCAGAGAAGAGGAGAGGATTCGGATCGCGCGCGAGATTCACGACGTTCTCGGGCAGGCGTTGACCGGATTGAAGATGGATGTCTGGTGGCTGGTCAAGAAATTGTCCGATCCCGTGAGCAGCGTCGAGCGCTCCGTGCTCCTCGAAAAATTAGAGTCCATGTCGAAGCTCATCAACGGCACGATTCCTTCGGTCAGAAAACTCGCGACCGAATTGAGGCCCGGCGTCCTTGATGACCTCGGACTGATCGCCGCGATTGAATGGCAGACCAAAGAATTTCAGGCGCGGACGGGAATCATTTGCCGCTGCTCGCTGCCCGCAGAAGATATTGATCTCGGGCCGGACCGCTCGACGGCCGTGTTCCGCATCTTTCAGGAGGTCCTGACCAACATCGCGCGGCACGCGCACGCGAACCGCGTCGAAATAAACATGAACGTGCGCGATGCCGACCTCGTATTGGAAGTTAAAGACAACGGCAAAGGGATTACTGAAAACGAAGTTTCGGGTGTGGGATCGCTCGGGCTTCTGGGAATGCGAGAGCGGGCTCTGCTCTTCGGCGGCGAGGTCAAAATCGGTCCGGCGAGGGATACGGGAACGGTCGTCAACGTCAGAATTCCGCTCCATTTGAAGCGGCCCGTTTCGGCCGCCGGGCAGTCCCGAGCGCAGGGAGTCAGGTAGGCGCTCGCGCCATCTAGGGCAGACTTTTCCAGGAATTGGTCCAGATCAAACCTCGCACACTCTCGCGGCCCTGGCGGAAGCTTTTCCGCCACGGCGGCGATTGATTTGCCACAAAACGGGAGCGAGCGGTGTTTATAGATTAAGGACGCATGTAAAGAGCAACAGACCGCCATGGCGAAACTCCTTTGAGGCGACCGATGAGGGTTCTGATCGCAGACGATGATGCCTATGTGCGGAGAGGCCTCAGAGAGATTATCCTGGAAGAGTACGGCGCGGCAGAGATCGCCGAGGCGCGCACCTCCAGGGAAGCGGTGAACTCTGTCCGGGAGCGCGCGCGCGAGCGATTCTGGGACGTGATGGTGCTCGACATCAACATGCCCGGCGGCAGCGGCATCGAAGTTCTCAAGGAGCTGAAGAAGGAGTTCCGAAAACTTCCCATCCTCATCCTCAGCGGCTATTCCGAAGACGAATACGCGGTGCGAACTCTGAGGGCTGGAGCCTCAGGCTACCTGACCAAAGATACTGCGCCGGAAGAACTGATCGCGGCGATCAGAAAAGTGCTCGGCGGCGGAAAGTATATCAGCCCGTCCGTGGCCGAGAAGCTCGCGCTCGATCTTGAGAACGACGGGGACCGTCCCGCACACGAAGCGCTCTCGGACCGTGAATACCAGATTCTTTTGATGATCGCGTCCGGCAAGGGCGTCGGCGAAATCGCTGAGGAGCTGGCGCTGAGCATTAAAACCGTCAGCACCTATCGCGCCCGCGTGCTTGAAAAAATGAGGATGGGCACCAACGCGCAATTAACGTTTTACGCCATCAAGAACGGTTTAGTGGACGAAAAGCTGGTGGAAAGCGGAAGAGCGGCGCGCAGATAAGAGGGCTGTAAGGGAAAGTTCGAGCCCCGGAGGGGCGACGGCATAAAGTGAGCCCTGGGTCACAGCGCCGATTTGAAATGCAAGCCCGCGCGAGCGGGCGACAGCCCTTGAATTGCATACGGGCGTGCACGGGCTGTCGCCCATTTCATGGGCTTCGATATTTCTTCCTGCTGGTGACCCAGGGCTTGCGCCCTGGGCTTTAGACGGTCGCCCCTGCCGGGGCTCGAATATTTTGTTTGCGTCTTAACCCAGGGCTGACGCCATTAGTATCTACACAAGTATTGATAGATGTTTGGGAATCATTGAACTATCTCGAAAACCTGCAAAAATCTTAGGAAAAACGGATCGAACAAATTCAGGTCTGATCTTTGCTGCGCTCTGGTCA
>DASVXV010000176.1:0-9777 GCA_036392495.1 Pyrinomonadaceae bacterium
ATTAAACGACGCTAATCGCTTGAGAGGGAGCGCGACAGGGGTGGACGCGCTCCCGGCTGCACGTCTGCTCCCTCTGGGTTGGAAGCGGGCTGTGCGGAGAGGCCGCCGCGTCCGAGCCGCTTCCGGTTGGCGGCGCGGCGGTCTTGCTTTACCTCCATCCCTTATCTCTGGTGTACAATTAAGAATGTAGTCATTATGTCAGTTTATGTCAGTACCGCCTAAGGTCTCGGGCGGGTCAGACTAAACGATGAACGATGAACGATGAACGCTGAACCGAACGGCAATCTTTTCATTCCGCGTTCAGCGTTCCGACTTCCGCGTTTCAGACGCCCGCCCTGCTTAAGCAGGCGGTACTGACTTGCAAGGATGGAGAGTCTGATGCCACCAGAAGCAACCGGACAAAAAGAGAAGGACGCGGTGAAAACCCGCATTGAGACGGATTCGATGGGCGAGATAGAGGTCCCTGCGGACAAGTATTATGGGGCGCAGACGGAGCGTTCGCTGAAACACTTCAACATCGGATACGACACGATGCCGCGCGAGATGATTCGGGCGCTGGGGGTGTTGAAAAAGGCCGCCGCGCTCGTCAATCAGGATTTGGGGAAGCTCACGGCGGACAAGGCGGAGTTGATCGCGAAGGCCACAGACGAAGTGATCGAGGGCAAGCTCGACGAGCATTTCCCGCTGCGTGTTTGGCAGACCGGGTCGGGTACGCAGACCAACATGAACGCCAACGAGGTCATCTCGAACCGCGCCATCGAAATCGCTGGCGGGGAGATGGGGAGCAAAGCGCCCGTCCACCCGAACGATCACGTCAACATGTCGCAGTCCTCTAACGACACCTTCCCCACGGCCATGCACATCGCCGCCGCCGAAGAGATGAACAAGCTCATCCCCGAAGTCCAGCGTGTCTACGACGCGATTGATGCGAAGGCCAAAGAGTTCGCGGACGTGGTGAAGATCGGGCGGACACATTTGCAGGACGCCACACCGATTACGGTCGGGCAGGAGATGTCCGGCTGGGCCAGCCTCATCGAGCGCGACATCGAAAGACTGAAGATGGTTCTGCCGGGACTTTACGATCTGGCTATCGGCGGCACGGCCGTCGGCACTGGCCTCAACGCCCACCCGGAGTTCGCCGAAAGGGCGGCGGCGAAGATTGCGGAGCTGACGGGCCTGCCTTTCAAATCGCACCCGAACAAGTTCGCGGCGCTTTCGGCCCACGACGAGATGGTCTTTGCGAGCGGCGCTCTGAAGACGCTCGCCGGGTCATTGATGAAGATTGCGAACGACATCCGGTGGCTCGCGTCAGGCCCGCGCGCAGGCTTCTGCGAGCTGGTCCTGCCGGAGAACGAGCCCGGCTCTTCGATCATGCCCGGCAAGGTCAACCCGACGCAAAGTGAAGCGATGACGATGGTCGCCGTGCAGGTGATGGGCAACGACGCCGCCATAGGTTTCGCAGGTTCGCAGGGCAACTTTGAATTAAATGTCTTCAACCCTGTGATGATTCATAACCTGCTCCACTCCATACGCCTCATCAAAGACGCCTGTCACGGATTCGTTGACTACTGCATCGCGGGTATCGAGCTCAACCGCGAGAAGATCGAAGAGCATTTGCAGAATTCGCTCATGCTGGTGACGGCCCTGAACCCGCACATCGGCTACGACAACGCGGCCAAAATCGCCAAGAACGCGCACAAGAAAGGCATCTCCCTGCGCGAGTCTGCCATTGAGCTGGGACTTTTGACGGGCAAGCAGTTCGACGAATTCGTCAAGCCGGAAGAGATGACGCACCCTTAGCCCGCCGGGCGACAAACGATATAAGCGGGCCTGGTCGGAGTTTAATGCTCCGACCAGGCCCGCCCTTGTTCAGTCCACCCACTCGCGCCCGTGCTACTGAGAGTGGTTGGGGTTCGGCGCTATCGTTACAGGTCCGACTACGTCCGCGCCGTTGAAGAAGGTGCCGACCTGATACAGCACCACGTTCGCCGCGTTGCCGGTGTAGTTGACGACGCCCTGGGCGTTGTTGTGCGCGATGACCGTGTTCATGATCCTCGCTTGCGCGCTCTGGTTAATTCGAATGCCGTCGCCGGGAGTCGGGTTGCTGCTCCCAACACCGGTGCGGAAGCCGCCGCCTGTAATATGCGAGTTCGTGAGAGTGACGCGGGCTGAGTCCGTCAGATTAATGCCGACGCTGATGTTGTTTTCGAATCGGCAGTTGTCTATGTTCACTCGCGAGCCCTGGGTAATCAGGGCTCCCGTGTCGAAGTTGCGTATTGTGAGGTTACGCAGGGTGACAAGTCGTAGCCCCAAGGTGACCGGGTAAACGATTACGATGCCTGGTCCGGTTGTGCGCGCGACGTTTCCGCCGGCAGGGTCTCCCTGCAGTATGGCATCAATGTCGGCGCTAACACCGGGGGCGGCTTCGAGCGTCACGTTGCCGGGATTGGCAACACCCGGCGCGCCCGGCCCCGAGACGTTCTGCCCGATGTAAACTGACTCTGCGTAGCGGCCGCTGGCGACGATCAGGACGAGGCCGTTATGATTGGCTCCCGTGCCTGCCGCCGCACCGGTGCCCGGCCCCATCGCGGCGTTGATCGTGCCGAAGATTCGGTCGGCGCCGTCCGTATCTTCCGCCGTGCCGATGCGCCCGTCACCGTCAAAGTCGCCGCAGAAGCCCGGCGGCGAGGCAATGGTGGTGCCCGGCACTGGACTATCGCAGTTACCTTCGACAAAGACCGGATGGTTGGCCTCGACGGGGGCGCTGCCCAGGAAACCGGCGCCGACGAACAGCAGCCCGGCCAAGAGAAGAAACATGACCAGGCGGACGGAGCGGCCTGTCAGCTTGCGGTCTGTTTTTTTCATCGTTTTCTCCTAAGGTCATTAATAGGGACAAAAGGTTCACGGCTGACACCGTCCCCTGAGAACGGAGTCGCGCGGAGCGTTTGTTGCTCAGGTTCAGATAACTCGCAATCCTTAACCTTTCACACGCGAGGGAAAGTGAATCCCATGACTCATGCCCGGGGCTTTCAACAGCACCAATGACGCAGAGTACACTCCGCCGAAGACGTCTGCCGGTCGGGACTGCCTTCCAGGTTCCATGTTTTCACGGGGGGTTCTGTTATGTACCTTATACCTCATCTACTCTTTCCCGACAAATATTTTTTGAGCGGGCCGACTCCCGCCAGCTCCGCGCCGCCCATCTATTGCAACTGTTTTTGCATCTAAATGCGTGCTTGCGCGAACAGCGTTTTTGTCGCAAGCGTTCGACCGAATGCGCAGGTTCGGCAAGCGCGCCACGCGCCGCTTGCCGTTTGTTTGTCAGGGCAGGTATAGTTTTACGTTTGGCGCTCGAAGCCTTTACGGCGCGCTTCGTTGCTATGGGGCGCGGGCGCCGGAAAAGTGAGGGAAAAATGACTGCTGTTCTGGAAATGACTGAGACGCCTCGCCTCGAAGATTACTTTCGGGCGTCGGACGCGGAGCTTCACGAGCGCATCGAGACGGCGCGCCGCGAGTTGGGTTCTCGCCTGGTCATCCTGGGGCACCACTACCAGCGCGACGACGTCATCTGCCACGCCGATTACACCGGCGATTCTTTCAAGCTGGCGAAGCTTGCAGCCTCGCGCCCGGAAGCGGAATTCGTAGTCTTCTGCGGCGTGCATTTCATGGCCGAATCGGCGGACATTCTGAAGCCAGGGAACCAGAAGGTGATTTTGCCGGACCTCGGGGCGGGCTGCTCCATGGCCGACATGGCTTCGGCGGAGCAGGTCGAAGACGCCTGGGAACAGCTTCAGGCCCTCGGCATCGTCGGGGAGTTCCGCGTGATGCCGATCACCTACATGAACTCGACCGCCGCGATCAAGGCCTTCTGCGGCAAGCATGGCGGCGTCGTCTGCACTTCGTCGAACGCCGTGCCGCTCTTCGACAAGAGCCTCAAGGAGGCGGACAAGCTCTTCTTCTTCCCGGACCAGCATCTGGGCCGCAATACGGGCGTCAAGTTCGGCATCCCGCTCGACCGGATGGTCGTCTGGGACCCGTTCAAGGAGCTTGGCGGCAATAGCGTTGAAGAGTTGCGACGGGCGCGCCTGATCCTCTGGAAAGGGCACTGCTCGGTGCACGGGCGCTTCAAGCCCTGGCACGTGGATCAGGTCCGCGCGGAAGTCCCCGGAATCAAGGTGCTCGTCCACCCGGAATGCGTTTACGAAGTGGTGCAGAAGTCGGACCTCAACGGCTCGACGGAGTTTATCATCAAGACGCTCGAAGAGGCCGAGGCCGGGTCGGCGTGGGCCATCGGCACGGAGGTCAATCTGGTCAACCGCCTGATCGAGCGCCACCCGGACAAGCAGATCCGGCTGCTCGCGCCGGACCTGTGTATGTGCGCGACGATGTTTCGCATCGCGCCTCAAAATCTAGCTTGGGCGCTCGAATCGCTCGTCGCGGGGCACGTGGTCAACCAGATCACCGTGCCGGAGGAGACCGCGCGCCTGGCACGCGTCGCGCTTGACCGCATGCTCGCAATCAAGTAAAAACCGTGAGTCGTAAATCGTGAATCGTAAATCGTGAATAGAGAAAAGCTGGTTTCTTCTATTCACGATTTACGATTCACGATTTACGAGGAGGTCCCTAGTGGCTGATCCGAATGATCGCGTCGAGGAGAACGTCGGCGGCGCGTATTACGTTGACACGCAGTGCATAGACTGCGACGTTTGCCGCGATACCGCGCCGGACAACTTCACCCGCTCGGATGAAAACGGCTACTCCTTCGTCTTCAAGCAACCGGAGAACGAAGAAGAGCGCGCTCTCTGCGAGGAAGCCCTCACGGCCTGCCCCGTCGAAGCCATCGGCAATGACGGCTGACAGCTAAAGTTCAGAGTTCAAGGCCCAAAGTCAGGAAGATCGAGCTGACTTTGGGCCTTGAAACTTTAGACGCGTATTTTAATCCACCCATCTTCGATAAAGACTTCGTAGGTTTCGACCGCGCTGCCGTTGATGAGGCACTGGCCCGTGCGCAGGTCGAAACGCCAGCCGTGCCAGTCGCACTCGACCGTTTGGCCGCAGAGGCGGCCGTCCGCAAGCGGCGCGCCTTTGTGCGGGCAAAAATTCTCGATGGCGTAAAACTCCCCGCCGACGTTGTAGAGCGCCAGCTCGGTCCCGTTTAAAAGCTCTACGGTCGCGCCGCGCCCCTCCGGCACGTCCTCCGCGCGGCCCACGATAATGACCTGACCCTCGCGCTTCGGTCTCTTGAAATTGCCGAATTCGGGGCCGAAAGATCGCATGAAAGAATCCTAGCAAATGACTCCAGCCTCTGCATAGCGCGCAGAAGGAAGGCAAAAGGCAAAAGTAAAAAGGAAAAAGGGAAGAAGAAGAGCATGCTCTCGTCTTTCACTTTTGCCTTTTACCTTTTTCCTTTTTCCTTCTTTAGCTGGCAATCTGCGCCGAACTTTGTATAATCCAGATACGTTCCCCTTGCGCATTTTAATGATCGGGCGAGAGCCGCTCCGGCACCAGTGTCTCCTGACCGGACGCATCGCCAAAGTTTCCGCCGACTCGACTGCTACGGTAGTCGTAGTCGCGGCGCTAGACTCAACATCAAACAGGGAGGAAGTCATGTCTAGGGATCGCTACGATAGAGACGACGACAGAGATTATTATGGCGGGGCGCGCGACCAGAGATTGCGCGGGGGCAACGAGGGTCGTTACGGCCGCGAGCGCGGCGTGTATGAGCGGGATACGGGGCGCGACGATTACGGGCGCGGCCGATACGGCGAGCGCGCGGACTATCGTTACGACGAGCGGCGCTACGCTGGATACGACGCGGGCCGCGAACGCGGGCGGCGCGACGCGGAGCGCGACTACGATGACCGCTCGTGGTTCGAGGAGGCGCGCGATTACGTCGGCGGCAGGACGGACGAGCGCGTGCGGCGCGGCGCGACGCGCTCGCACCTGCGTTGCCGCGACATTATGACGCGCGACGTGACGGTCGCCACGCGCGACACCACATTGCAGGAAGTCGCCGCGATGATGCGCGACGAAGACACCGGGGTCATCCCTGTCGTGGACCGCGTGGATCAGCCGGCAGTGGCCGGTGATGCCGATTTGGACGAGTCGCCGAAGATTAATAACAGGCTGCGCAGTAACGGCCGCCTGGTCGGCCTCATCACGGATCGCGACATAGCTATCCGCGCGCTGGCGGAAGGGCGGGACGCCCGCACGACTCGCGCCGAAGAGGTGATGACCACGGACATTCACAGCGCGCATCCGAATGACCGCGTCATCGAGGTGATTCGCAAGATGGGCGACAAACAGGTGCGGCGCATCCCTGTGGTGGACGACCAGAATAACCTGCGCGGCATCATCTCGATGGCCGACGTCGCCCTCGAAACCGAAGACGACCGCGAGCTGGCCGACGCCCTCGAAGAGATTTCGAGCGGCGCATCGTTCTGGAGCAAGATTTTTGGCTGAAGCGGGGCCGGGGGCCAGGGGTCAGGGGCCGGTAAAAGGCTTTCACTGACCCCCGACCCCCGACCCCCGAACCCCCATTTATGGCTGAATCGGTTGAGCGCTATTTTCGGATGATTCATATAGGGCGTCGTTCGCGCCCGGGGGCGCGTGTCTGGCGCCCGGACGCAGACGTCTGTCGCACCGCCGACGGGTGGATCGTTAAAGTTGATCTCGCGGGCGTCAGCGCGGATGATCTTGAGATCAGGATAGAGGGCCGGACGCTGAGCATTTCGGGCTGCCGACGTGACACCTTCTTCGGCCAGGGCGTTATCTACCATCAACTCGAAATCACCTACAGCCGTTTTGAAAAGAAGCTGCGCTTCCCTTGCTCCATAGAGGGCGCGTCCGTGTTGCGCGACTACCGCGACGGCTTGCTGATCCTGCACCTGCGCGGTGAAGAGGAGTGTGATGAAAGGATGAACGCGGAACGATGAATGATGAACTGAAAGGCAACAGCTTTTAATTCATCATTCATCGTTCCGCGTTCATCGTTAAATTTATGTCTGAGACCAAAGAAAACATCGAAGCGCAAGCGAAAGAGCAGCCACCGCCGGCTCAGCAGCAGCCGTCAGCGCAGGAACCGCGGCCAGTGCCGTTCGAAATTAGCGTGCTGCCTTTGCAGCAGACCACGCTCTTCCCCGAAACGGTCGTGCCGCTCGCGGTCGGACGCTCGCGCTCGATTGCGGCGGTCGAGTCCGCGCTCGCGACTGAAGAGAAGCTGTTGGCCTGCACCTCGGTCCGCACGGAGAACATGACGGGCGCGGACGCAACCCCGAAAGACCTTTACGACGTCGGCACGCTAGTCATGATCAAGCGCATGATGCGCGACGAGGAGACGATGCAGCTCATCGTCCAGGGCACGGAGCGCATACGCGTCCTCGAATGGACGCAGGAGCAGCCGTACCTCAGGGCGCGCGTAGAAATTCTGCCGGAGCTGGCGACGGAGGACCCTGAAGAGGTCGAGGCCATCAAGCGCAACGTGCAGGGGCTGATTCAGCAGGCGCTGGCGATGATGACACAGGTGCCGCCCGAAATTCGCGCGGCAGTGATGGCCGCCACCGACCCTGTCCGGCTCGCCTACTTTCTCGCGTCGGTCCTGAATCTGGGGGTGGAGCAGGAGCAGAAGATGCTCGAAGCGAACACCGTGGACGAGTTGTTGCGGCTCGCCCACAGCCTGCTCGCGCGCGAAGTGGAGATCATGCAGATCCGCTCGAAGATCGCTACAGAGGCGCAGACCGAGATGGACAAGGCGCAGCGCGATTACATCCTGCGCCAGCAGATGAAGGCTATTCAGAAAGAGCTGGGGGATGACGAAGGCGGCGAGCGCGCCGAAGCCGAAATGATGCGCGAGCGCCTGGCGGCTGCGGACCTCCCCGAAGAAGTTCGCAAGGAGGCCGAGCGCGAGTTGAAGCGCATGGAGAAATTGCCCGCGGCCGCGCCAGACTATCACGTGATTCGCACGTACCTTGAGTTCATCCTCGAACTCCCCTGGAAGAAATCAACCGAAGACAAGCTGGACCTGAAAGAGGCGAGGCGGGTTTTGGACGAAGACCATTACGGGCTGGAGGACATCAAGGAGCGCATCCTGGAATTCCTCGCCGTCATTAAATTAAAACCGGAGGCCAAAAGTCCCATCCTCTGTTTCGTCGGACCGCCCGGAGTCGGCAAGACCAGCCTCGGGCGCTCGATTGCGCGCGCCCTGGGGCGTGCGTTCGAGCGCATGAGTTTGGGCGGCGTGCGCGACGAGGCGGAGCTGCGCGGCCACCGCCGCACGTATATCGGCGCGATGCCGGGCCGCATCATTCAAGCGATCCGCCGCGCGGGCGTGAACAATCCAGTGATGATGCTGGACGAGCTGGACAAGCTCGGCAACGATTACAGGGGCGACCCCTCGGCAGCGCTGCTGGAGATTTTAGACCCGCAGCAGAACAACTCCTTTCGCGACCATTACCTGGACCTGCCTTTCGACCTCTCAAAGGTTTTCTTCATTGCGACCGCGAACCAGCTGGGGCCGATCCCGGCCCCTTTGCGCGACCGCATGGAGGTGATTCGCCTCGCGGGCTACTCGGACCAGGAGAAGCTGCACATCGCGCGGCAATATCTGGTCCCGCGACAGATTCAGGAGAACGGCCTCAGCGCGGAGCAGATCACGATTACAGATGCCGCGATAAAGTTGATCGCGGAGCGCTACACGCGCGAGGCGGGCGTGCGCCAGATGGAGCGGACCATCGGGAGCATCGTGCGCAAAGTCGCCCTGAAGGTGGCGCAGGGCGAGGCCGAGCGTGTGACGGTTGACGCCACGGACGTTAAAGAGTATCTGGGCGCGCCCAAGTTCTACCCTGAAGAGGCGCGCAAGGAGCTGCCCGCGGGCGTGGCGACAGGGATGGCCTGGACGGAGATGGGGGGCGAGGTCCTCTTCATAGAGGCCACGCTCCTGCCGGGCGGCTCGGGCCTGACCATCACGGGGCAATTGGGCGAAGTGATGCAGGAGTCCGCGCGTGCGGCGCGGTCCTTCCTCTGGTCGCACGCTTCGGAGTTCGGCATTGACCCGGAGATGTTCAAGGGCTACGGCGTGCACCTGCACGTCCCTGCGGGCGCGATTCCGAAAGACGGGCCGAGCGCAGGGGTCACGATCACCGCCGCCCTGGCTTCGCTCTACACAGGGCGGCGCGTCAGGCCGGACACCTCTATGACGGGGGAGATCACGCTCTCGGGGCTGGTCTTTCCGGTCGGCGGAATCAAGGAGAAGGTGATGTCAGCGCACCGCGCGGGCATCCGCCGCGTCATCATCCCGGCGCGCAACGAAGGTGATCTTGAAGACGTCCCAGAGGACGTGAGAAATGAACTGGAGATCGTCCTGGTCTCGCGCATCGGCGAAGTCATTGACGCCGCGCTCGAAAGGCTGGTGGCTAATCCACCACCGCCTCCGCCTCTTCCGGCTACGGAGGCTGCGAAAGAGAGGCAGGCAGAAGCTGAGCCGTTGCGCGTGCGCGAAGCGTAAATATAGCGAGTTGAGATCGAATGCGATTGATGGGCGAGCATTGTTGAGGCAGAGGACAAGTCATCTGCCTGCTCCATTTCTAAGGGCGGCAAAAAAGTAAAGAGAACGAAGCCCCGTGAGGGGCGGAAGAGTTTAGCCCAGGGCGTCCGTCCCTGGGTTACGGCCAGGAAGAAAAACAAAAGCCCATGAAATGGGCGACAGCCCGTACACGCCCGCATGCAATTCAAGGGCTGTCGCCCGCTCGCGCGGGCTTGCATTTCAACTCGGCGCTGTGA
>DASVXV010000177.1:0-21826 GCA_036392495.1 Pyrinomonadaceae bacterium
GCTCCAGACGGCTCATATCCTTCGGCGGTTCAGCGCCGTCCGAGCCGGTCCAGGCCTGCCCGGTCGTCAGATCAAGGATGAGGAAATTGTCTTCGTTCCCACGCCGTACACGACCAACGTCGGATTTTGCGTGAAGCTCAATAATCATAAGCGAATCGTAAATCGTGAATCGTAAATCGTAAATGGTGAAAAGCAGGTTTTTCTCTATTTACGATTTACGATTCACGATTTACGGCAGTTTTTCAAGTGCCTGATCTAAATCTGCGATAATATCATCGGTGTCCTCGATGCCGACGGAGATGCGCACGAGGCCCTCCGTGATGCCGAGGCGCGAGCGCGTTTCCGGCAGGACGGAGGCGTGGGTCATCGTGGCCGGGTGCGAAATCAAGGTCTCCACACCGCCGAGGCTTTCCGCGAGCGTGCATAGCTTAACAGATTCTAGCACAGTGCGCGCGGCCTCAAGCGAGCCGACATCAAAAGCTACCATTCCGCCGAAACCCTTTTGCTGCCGCTTCGCCAGGTCGTGCTGGCGGTGCGAGAGCGAGCCCGGGTAGTAGATCTTTCGCACCTTCGGGTGCTCTTCTAAAAACGCCGCGACGGCCCGCCCCGAACGATCATGCTGCTCCATGCGGAGCGCCAGGGTCTTGGTGCCGCGCAAAACCAGCCACGAATCGAAAGGCGAAAGGATGGCGCCCGCGCTGTTCTGCACAAACCCGAGCCAGTTGGCATCCTCTTCGTTGTTGAGGACGACGATGCCGCCCACGCCGTCGGAATGACCGTTCAGGTATTTAGTAGTGGAATGCACCACAATGTCAACACCAAATTCGAGCGGGCGCTGTAGATAAGGCGACATGAACGTGTTGTCGCAGACCACGCGCGCGCCCGTCGCGTGGGCGAGATCGGAGACGGCCTGCAGGTCCGTCACGATCATCACGGGGTTGGTCGGCGTTTCGACGAAGACCATCCGCGTGTTCTCTTTTATCGCGGCTTCGACATTGGTGATGTCCGAAGTGTCAACGAAAGAGAACTCGATCTGGTAGTTCGCGAGAATACGGCTGAAGAGGCGGAACGTGCCGCCATAAGTGTTGTCCGAAACGATGACGTGCTCGCCCGCTTTGACGAGTTTGAGCGTGGCGTCAATGGCGGCCATCCCAGAGGCGAAGGCGTAACCGTAGCGCGCGCCTTCGAGCGCGGCGATGTTCTGTTCGAGCGCGGAGCGCGTCGGGTTCTGTGTCCGCGCGTACTCGAAGCCTTTGTGCTTGCCGAGTCCTTCCTGCGCGTACGTCGAAGTCTGGTAAATCGGGACGGTCACCGAGCCGGTCGCCGGGTCGGCCTCCTGTCCCGCATGAATAGCTGTCGTTGCGAATCCCATAAGCTAAATGATGAAGTATGAACGCGGAACGATGAATGAAAAGAAGATCAATTCATCGTTCATCATTCCGCGTTCATCGTTAATCAAAGATTCCCTGACTCATGTAACGTTCCGCGCCGTCGGGAAAGATTGTGACGACGCGCTTGCCCGCTCCCAGGCGTTCGGCGACGCGCGTAGCGGCGGCTGCCGCCGCGCCGGAAGAGCCCCCGCAGAGCACGCCTTCCGTCTCCGCCAGTTTGCGCACGGTGGCGAAAGCCTCGTCGTCGTAGATCATGATTACTTCGTCGGCCAGGTCCAGCTCGCAGTTGCCGGGGATGAATTGCGACTGGCCGATGCCCTCGACTTTGTGCCGGCCGGGCGCGCCTCCGCCGATGATTGAGCCCTCCGGCTCGACCAGAACGCAGAAGGCGTCCGGGTTAAGTTTTTTAACGGCCCGCGCAACACCCGTGAAAGTCCCGGCCGTTCCAGCGCCGATGACCAGGGCGTCTATGCGTCCCTCCATCTGTTCGATGATCTCCTGCGCCGTCGTCTGTTCGTGGAAGCAAGGGTTGGAAGGGTTCTCGAACTGCTGCGGGACGAAACTGTCTTTGATCCCCGCGGCCAGTTCGCGCGCACGCTCGATGGCGCCCTTCATTCCTTGCTCTTTGGTGACGTACTCGATCTCGCCGCCCAAAGCTTCCATGATCTTCATCTTCTCGCGGGAATAGCCATGGGGAACGCAGAGGATCACGCGATAGCCACGCGCCACGCCGATCAACGCCAGCCCGATTCCAGTATTCCCGGCCGTCGGCTCGATGATGGTCGAGCCCGGACGCAAAACCCCACGTTGTTCCGCATCGAGTATCATCCCGAGCGCGGCCCGATCTTTCACACTCCCGCCCGGGTTCAGGTATTCGAGCTTAGCGTAAATATCCGCCAAGGGCGGCCTGGCAAAACGCGCGAGGTGAAGCAGCGGAGTGTTACCAACAAGATCAATGATGTTCTCAGTCGTACCCGTCGGCATTAAGTTTTCTTACCCGAAAGAAGCGCAAATAAAAAGAAGCGTCAAAGCTTGTAAATCAGGGAAAGGGCATGGTAGCCCGCGAGTGGAATGAAAGTCAAAAGGTAAAAGAATGAGGAGTCCCCGTATCAGAGTGGCCCCCGTTAGTCACGATGCAGGAAATGGGATGTCGGCCCGAAGCGCAAGCTTTGAGTTCCGCCACCAATTTCTTTTGACTTTCTTTCGTCTGGCGCGCTATCTTGTTGTCCCGTGAATCACACGGCCCTAACCCCTCAGCATTACGCCGTCGCCATCATCCCCGCACGCTACGCTTCGACTCGATTGCCGGGTAAGCCTCTGCTCGAAATCTCGGGCCGCCCGATGATTCTGCATGTCCTGGAGCGCGCCCTCAGCGCACGCAACGTCGGGCGCGCGATTGTGGCCACGGATGACGAGCGGATTCTGACGGCGGTGAAGGCGGCAGGGTTCGAGGCGGTCATGACGCGTGCGGACCACCCGAGCGGGAGCGACCGCCTCTCGGAAGTCGCCGCCGCGCTCACAGGCGTCGAAGTGATCGTCAACCTACAGGGCGACGAGCCGTTGATTTCGCCTCAGACGATTGAGCGGGCCGTGGATGAGTTGTTGAAAGACGATGCGGCGCAGGTGGTCACGACATCTGAAACAATCACTGACGCGAGCGACGTATTAAGCCCGGACGTGGTTAAGGTGGTCGCGGACGCCTCGGGCCGTGCGCTCTACTTTTCGCGCTCGCCGATTCCTTTCCCGCGCGATGCGGTGCGCCGTTACGGAACGCTCGCCGCAGCGCTCGCTGGCGAGCCAGCTTTGCTCGCAAGTTTTCGCAAGCACACGGGGCTTTATGTTTACCGCCGCAGCTTTTTGTTAGAATACACGCGTTGGCCGCAATCTGGGCTCGAACGCCTGGAGGCGCTGGAACAGCTCCGCGCGCTGGAAAGAGGCGCGGTCATCAAAGTCATCGAAGCGCACACGCCTTCGATCGGCGTTGACACGGAGCAGGATTTGGAGCGAGTGAGAAAGATTTTGGAGGCGTCAGTCGTAAATCGTGAATCGTAAATCGTCGAACGTTAGTTTCGTCTATTCACGATTTACGATTCACGATTTACGAACAAACGATTTACGAAATAATGAGAGACTTAATCGGATTAGCCTTTATTCTCCTGATCGTCTTCGGCGGGCTTTATCTGTTGACGCGCCCCGCGAAACCTCTGACGGTCGAGGAGTTTGAAAAGCGCGCGCATGAGAATCGCGGGATGATGGGCGCTGGGGCGCTGGGACTGCAAAAATTTATTGACCCGGCGGCCGGAAAAGCAGCCGAAGTGCAGGAAGATTTTCGCCAGGGTTATCTTGACGGTGAACAGGAATCAGGTGACGACAATGAAAACGTGAATCGTGAATCGTAAATCGTGACAAGAGAAAGCGTGTTCTCTCTATTCACGATTTACGATTCACGATTCACGAAATTCGAGGTGTGTGATGCCTAAATACATTTTCGTGACGGGCGGCGTGGTTTCGAGCCTGGGCAAAGGGCTGGCCGCTTCTTCCATCGGCTGTCTGCTGGAGGCCAGGGGCCTGCGCGTCGCCCTCATCAAGCTCGACCCCTACATCAACGTTGACCCCGGCACGATGTCTCCTTTCCAACACGGCGAAGTCTTCGTCACAGACGACGGCGCGGAAACGGACCTGGACCTGGGGCACTATGAGCGCTTCACGCACGCCCACCTCTCACAATCGAATAACTGGACGACCGGGCGCATTTATCTCTCCGTCATCGAAAAGGAGCGGCGCGGCGATTATCTTGGAAAGACCATCCAGGTCATCCCGCACATCACCAACGAGATTAAGGATGCCGTCCGCGCCGTGTGCGCCGCGGACAGGCCCGACGTGGTTATCGTCGAAATCGGCGGCACGGTCGGCGACATCGAATCGCTCCCGTTTCTGGAGGCCATCCGCCAGATGAGGAACGAAGAGGGGGCTGGTAACGCCATCTTCGTCCACGTCACTCTAGTCCCCTTTATCGCCGCCGCGGGCGAGTTGAAAACCAAGCCGACGCAGCACTCCGTGCGCGAGCTGATGCAGATAGGAATCGCGCCGGACATCCTGCTGTGCCGTTCGGAGCGCCCGCTCCCGCGCGACCTGCGCTCGAAGATCGCGCTCTTCTGCAATGTTAAAGAGTCCGCCGTGATTACGGCGATGGATGTGGACACCATTTACGACGTGCCGCTTGCTTTCCACGAGCAGGAGCTGGACGAGTTGATCGTCTCGCTACTGAACATGACGGAGCGCGCAGGGCATTCCGACCTCTCAAGCTGGCGCGAGCTGGTCAACATCATCAGGGAGCCGCTGGGGGGCGAGACCTCCATCGCCATCGTCGGCAAATACGTCGAGCTTGAAGACTCCTATAAATCTTTGCGCGAGGCGCTGACGCACGGGGGCGTCGCCAATAATCTGCGCGTTGCCGTGCGCTGGATCGAATCCGAAGAGCTGATGGAAGAGGATTATGAAGACCGCTTGCGCGACTTCGACGCCATCCTCGTCCCGGGCGGTTTCGGCAAGCGCGGCGTTGCCGGGATGATCAAGGCGATCAGCTACGCGCGCCGGACAAGGACGCCGTACTTCGGAATCTGCCTGGGAATGCAGACGGCCTGCATCGAGTACGCCCGAAACGTCTGCGGCCTGAAGGATGCAGACTCGACGGAGTTCGACGCGAACACGCCCTATCCAGTGATCTTCAAGTTGCGCGACCTCGTTGACGTCGAAGAACTGGGCGGGACGATGCGCCTCGGCGCGTGGCCCTGCCGGCTGGCCGAAGGCTCGCTCGCGCGGGAAGTTTACGAGGGTGCGGAAGAGATCAGCGAGCGCCACCGCCACCGCTACGAATTCAACCCGGAATTCCGCGAAACGCTGCGGCGCGCAGGGCTCGTCATCAGCGGCGAATCGCCGGACGGCAAGTTCGTAGAGATCGTGGAGCTGCCGCGCGACGCGCACCCCTGGTTTCTGGGTTGCCAGTTTCACCCGGAATACAAATCAAAGCCCCTTCAAGCTCATCCGCTGTTTGCCTCTTTCGTCCGCGCGGCCCATGAGAATCGCGTCCGGAACGAGACCTCCCTGGATAACGGGGACGCCACTGAGCCTCTCCTGCAGGAGCGCGCGAGCGTGGCCGGAGACGACTAAAAGCCGTGAATCGTGAATCGTGAATCGTAAATCGGCTAACGCAGCGCACTTCCAGCAGTTTACTATTCACGATTTACGATTTACGATTTACGAGAATGCTTCATTGCCCGAAATGCGGTCAGGACTTCGCCGGAGCGGTCGAGGTCTGCCCGGAGGATGGGGCGGCCCTACAAGCTGACGCGACTGTGGCGATTGACCTCCCTTCAGACCCGTTGGTCGGCATGGCCCTGGATGATAAATACCGTCTGGACTCCTGCATCGGCGTCGGCGGCATGGGCACAGTCTATCGCGCGACCCACCTGTTGATTGATCGCCCCGTCGCCGTCAAGGTCCTCAACCCGCGCTACGTCGAGGATGAAGCAGCGCAGGTCCGTTTTCGCCGCGAAGCCCGCGCCGCCGGGCGGCTCCAGCACACCAACGCGGTCACCGTCACCGATTTCGGGACCACACCGGACGGGCTCGTTTATCTGGTCATGGAGCTATTAGAAGGGCGCACGCTCCGCGACATTCTGCTGCGGGAGGCCCCGCTCGATACGGCGCGCGCCGTCTCTATGATGCTACAGGCCTCCGCGGCCGTCGGTGCGGCGCATGACGCGGGCATCATCCACCGCGATCTGAAGCCCGCGAACATCTTCATAGTCCAGCGCAAGGACGCGCCGCCCTTCGTCAAAGTGCTCGACTTCGGCATCGCCAAGCTCGCCGCCGAAGCTATTGATGATGACGACCCGCAGACGCTGACTCAGGTCGGCGCGATGATCGGGACCCCGCGCTACATGTCGCCCGAGCAGTGCGAAGGGGCGAAGTTGACGCCCGCCTCGGACGTTTACAGCCTCGGCATAATTCTTTACGAGATGTTGACGGGCACGACTCCCTTCAGCGGCACTTCCCCTATCGCCATCGCCGTCAAGCACGCGCAGGCTCCGCCGCGACGCCCGCGCGAATTCGTCGCCACGATTCCCGCGGCGATTGAAGAGCTCATCATGCAGGCGCTTGAGAAAAGGCCGGAGAACAGGCCGGAGGATGCGAACGCCTTTCGCCGCGAATTGCACTCTGTGGCGGATCGTCTCGGGCTTGAGCACGCCGCGAGTCTGAGCGCGCCCACCATTGACACGTTGCGGAGCGCCGGGACGGAGACGCCTTCCGGGCGGCTCGTCATTGACATCGAACGGTTAAGAGAGTCGCGCGCCGCGGCCCTCGCGGCCCAGTCCGTCGAAGCGACGCCGCCTCTCGAAGCGAATTCGCAGAACGCGGGTGACGGCAATGCAGGCGACGGCCATTTGGCTCCGGCATATCCGGCGGTCCATTATCCCGCGGAAATATTCGCGCCGGTTCGCCCCCCCGCCATCGCGCGTTTCAGAATCTTCTTCGGTAAGAAACAGGGAGAGGCACGATTGCTGTCGCGCCCTTTAGCCATCCTGCTGATTTCGCTGATCATCCTTGTGGCCGCGGCCCTCACCTTCGCATTTATCTTGATGCGCTCTCCAAGAAAGATCATTGCCGCGAACAATATCGGTGAAGCCTTAACTAAGCTGACTCTTCCGGGAGCGGTCACTGGCGCAACACCTGAGGCTGCAAACGAAGGCGGTGAAAATGGCTCGCAGCGCCAACCGTCGCGCAAAAATACAGGGCCGCAGCGGACTGCTCACACGGGGCAGCCGAAAAAGCCATCAACGATCAAGCGAATTTATAATAAAGCAAAGAAAATTATAAAGAATCCTTTTTAAGTGAGACAGGGAAAAGAAGAGTTGCGTGGAGAATCATTCACAGTCGGAGACGCCACGTTCGGCGACGGCCGTTTGACGATCATCGCGGGACCCTGCGTCATCGAATCGGCGGAGCACGCACTGATGATGGCGCGCGAATGTGCCGCACGCGCGCGCGACGCTGGACTGGATTTCGTTTACAAGTCGTCGTTCGATAAGGCGAATCGTTCGTCCGCCGAAAGTTTTCGCGGCCACGGAATGCGCGCCGGATTAGAGGTGCTCAAGCGCGTCAAAGAAGAGGTGGGCGTGCCGGTGCTGACAGACATTCACGACGTCTCTCAGGTCCTGCCCGTGGCGGAGGTCGCGGACGTCCTGCAGATTCCGGCCTTCCTTTCGCGGCAGACCGATCTGATTGTCGAGGCGGCGCAGTCTGGACGCGCAGTCAACGTCAAGAAGGGGCAATTTCTAGCTCCGCAGGACGCGCGCAATATCGTGGAGAAAGCGCAAAAGGCCGGCTGTCGTAAATTGCTTTTGACCGAGCGCGGCGTCAGCTTCGGCTACAACAATCTGGTGGTTGACATGCGCGCCTTTCCGATCATGCGCAAGTTTGGCGTGCCAGTCGTCTTCGACGTGACGCACTCGTTGCAGCTGCCGGGGGGATTGGGTAATGCAACAGGCGGGCTTCCGGAATACATCGAACCGCTCGCGCGCGCAGGAGTCGCCTGTGGTGTGGACGCTGTTTTCATGGAGGTCCACGACCGGCCGGAAGTCGCGCCGTCGGATGGACCGAACATGCTCCCGCTCGAACGTCTTGGGCCCCTGCTGCACATGCTGCGCGACATACATGAGCTCGTCCGCCGCCATAAAACAGATTGATTTTTAAGTTTGGATAAGCGACGAATATTTCACGCAAAGTCGCAAAGACGCTAAGAACGAAAAGGGATCAGCAATATCTTGGCGAGCTTTGCGGCTTTGCGTGAACTCTCTCCGCTTAGTAATCTCTTAGCCTATGAAAACAGCTCGCACTCTTATTGTTCTCTCCCTCTGCTTTCTTCTATACCCTATCGGGGCCGCGCACGCGCAGGATGAAACTCTGGCGAGTGCGGCGTGGCAGATAACGAAGTTCGACATCACCGTCAACGCCCCGCCGAACGAGCGCGCCCTGACCGCCCGCGCGGTACTCACGGCGCGCAACATCGGGCGCGGCGCCGGGTCAACTCTGAGTCTGCGGCTCAATCCGAAAGCGGAAGTCAAATCAGTAACCATCAACGATGCGACAGCCCCCTTCACGTCGCGTGAGGAGAGCCGCGCGCGCCAGGAAGGGGTCGCCAGTAGTACCTTGCAAAGGATTACGATTACGCTGGGCGCACCTATTGCCTCAGGGGCGAGCGTGACGGCGGTTGTCGAGTACAGACTGCCGATCGGGGAGAATTCCGGTAATGCCGCCCTCTCCATAGCCGGGAGCCAGTTTCTCCCGCGCTCTTACTGGTATCCGGTTGCGAATGCGCCTTATGCTCTGCGCGGGGCAGATTACGCGCCGCTGCGTCTTACGGTTAACGGGGCGGGGGGCGACACTGTGATCTCCTCCGGGCGCGGGAGCGGTCAGAGTTTCGACCAGCTGCTTAACGTCCAGCCATTTTTCCTGACAGGCTCTTGGGACATGAACCAGGGCGCGGGCGACGCAAACGGCATTATCGCCTTCATGCCGAAGGGCGCGAGCGCGGAGGAACGCAAGCGTGCTGACGAGCTGATCGCGCTCGCGGCCAGCGCGCGCTCCTTCTACGCAGGACTTTTGGGCACAGCGCCGGACATTCCTATCAAGCTGGTCGCCGTCAAACGTGGCGCGGGGTTCAGCGAAGGGGGGACGGCCCTGCTGGACGTCGCTGCATTTCGCCGCTCGAAGTTAGACGCCGTCACGGCCCTACAGATTGCCGAGACGGTGGCGCGCATGTGGGTCGGCGGGGCGACGCCCCTGCGCGGCGAAGGAGGCGTTTCGCTGCGCGAAGGTCTCTCAAAATATCTCGCCACGCTCTTTATAGAGAAACAGCTGGGGCGCGAGGCGGCCGAAGCTGAAAAGACGCGCCAGCGCGTGGCCTATGCCGCGGTCGCTAAATTTGATGGCCCGCTCGCGCGCAGCAATCCACTCGACCAGACTTTCTCGATTTCGGCCCCTTTTAAGGGCGCGATGGTCTGGCGTCTGATCGAGCGCGCACTCGGGCGTGACCCGATGCTCAATATCCTGCGTTCCTCTTTGCAGGCGGGGGCGCGCGACCCGCAAGGTTTGACTCTGGCGGCGCTTCGCGCGGCGCTCGTGGAGCGCGGCGGCGCGAGTCTCAAAAGTCTGCTGGACCTTGAGCTGGATCAGCCTACGGACATGGATTTGATGGTCGGATTGCCGCAGCAGAAAGGGGCGCAGTGGGTCGCCGCCCTGCGTAATACAGGAGCAGTTGAAGCGAACGTGACGGTCGTGGCGACTACCGCTACGGGCGAGCGGCTGACGGTGCAGGCGACCATCCCCGCTCATGACTTCGGCGAAGTGGCCTTCAATACAGGGGCTCGCATCACTCGCGCCGAAGTTGATCCTGACAAGCTCTATCCGCAACTGGATTACACGAACGACATCGCCCCGCGCGTCGTCATCGCCGGAGACCCTTTGATCGAAGCGACGACGAAGTTCGCGACGCAGGATTTCGCCGGCGCGGAGGCGTCCGCTCGCCAGGTGATTGCGCTTTCCCCACTCCTGCAGGAGGGGCACATCCTCCTGGCCCGTTCGCTTCTGGCGCAGAACAAGTTGGACGAAGCCGAAAAAGAGTTTCGCCTGGCGCTCAACGATCAGTTCCCGACGCCTGGGACGCTCGCCTGGGGCAACGTCGGTCTCGGAGAGATCAGTTTGCGCCGCGGGCAGGCCGCGGAGGCCGCGCGCCGCTTCAATGAGGCGGTCCGCATCGAAGCGGAATTCGTCTCGAAGCTCGGCGTGCGTAACGAGGCCCTGCGAACGGACGCCGATTACGCCTCAAGGCTCGCCGCGCGTTTGGGACGCATCAAGGCCGAGGCTGCGGCAAACATTGCACCGGTGCCGGACGAATCCGTGCGCACATTCGTCGCGCAACTGGATCAGGCGATTAAGGGCGGAAGGAAGACGGAGCTCGATGCTTTGATATTGCCTGGAGAGTTGTTCTCTTTCGTCGCCGGGATAGTGGGCAGCCAGCCGGAAGCCTGGACGTCGCGCGTCATCCGCACGGAACCATTGGACGCGAATCGTCTGGCCGCTGACGTCAGCATTGATATGAAACAGTTCGGCCGCCAGCAATCGGGCACGGCCGTGTACATCCTTCAGCGCACGGGCGGCGCGTGGAAACTCGCAGGCATTGAACTTTTCGAGGTGCGATAGCGGCAGGAGATGCAAGAGATTAAGGAGATCGAGCGGCGGGCGGCGCACGTCAAGCTGCTCTTAATGGATTGTGACGGCGTCCTGACGGATGGGCGCATCACTCTCTTGGAGAACGGCGACGAGGAGAAGAGCTTCCACACGCGGGACGGGCACGGCATAGTGCTCCTGCATCGCGCGGGACTTCAGTCGGGTATCATCTCCGGGCGCACGTCCAGTCTGGTGGAGCGGCGCGCGCGCGAGCTCGGAATGAAGTACGTCCGCCAGGGAACATGGAACAAGGAGCGCGACTTTGAGGAGTTGTTGAAAGAGGCCGAGATGGACGAGAGGGAAGTGGCTTTCATAGGGGACGACGTGACGGACATTCCGTTGATGCAGCGTTCGGAGCTGGCGGTGGCCGTCGCCGACGCAGCCGAGGAATGTCGCGCAGCCGCACACCACGTCACAGAGCTTCCGGGCGGCTTCGGCGCAGTCCGTGAAGTCTGCGAATTGATCCTCAAAGCGCAGGGACGTTGGTCCGAGTTGATGAAAAAATACACAGGCTAAATTATGAATTATGAATTATGAGTTTTGAATTTTGAATTGAAGGCGGCGCCGCTTTCCTTAATTCAAAATTCAAAACTCATAATTCATAATTATCGAAAGGGGGGTTGGTCAAATGGGTGAGGATTCGCAGCAGATCTTGTTCGTAGAGGACACTTCGGACACGCGCGATCTGGTGGAGTTCAGCTTAAAGAGCGAGGGCTTCGAGGTGGTGACGGCGCAGACGGCTGACGAGGGGCTGGCGCAGGCGCGCACGAAAAACTTCTCTTTAATTCTGCTGGACATCGGTTTGCCGGACAAGGACGGGCTCGAATTGTGTCGCGAGATTCGCCGCTTCGATGAGACGACGCCGATTATTTTCTACACGGCATTCGCGGAGCTCTTGGACGAGCAGGAGGCTTTCAAGGCCGGCGCGCAGGGCTGCCTGCGCAAACCCGAGGACACCGCACGCCTGGGCGAAGTTGCGCGCGGATTGATTGACGGGAAATCAGCTTGAGCCAAATGAGCGTCGGGCCGTCTTCAGTTGACACTCAGCTGGCAGGTTGATTATCTTTCCCGTGTTTTGAAAAAGTAAGCGCCCGCCTAGGCTTCCACCCTGGCTCTCAGGCATGCGTGGTATTGGAGACGCAGCCATGCAGACTAGAGAAAAGGGTATTGTGACTGAGGCTAAAATCCTGGCTGCCTTAGCCGCCGCGGGTTACTTGGTGTTAATTCCCTTCGGAGACGGTCACAAATACGATTTTGTGATTGACGATACGGTCAGCCTACGCCGCGTGCAGTGTAAGACCGGCAGGATCAAGAATGGAGTCTTGTTCTTTAACAGCTATAGCCAGTCGGGCAACGGCCAAACCAAACAGGGCTATTACGGGCTGGCCGACCTGTTTGCCGTTTTGCATCCCGACAGTGGTGAAGTATATTTAGTCCCGGTTGAAAAGTTCGGCATGGCCGGCGTTTCTTTGAGGCTAGTTCCGACGCTGAACGGACAAGTTCACAAGATTAACTGGGCCGCCGATTACCTTTTGACAACAGCCACGCCGGTTGATAACGAGCGGGAGTAGCTCAGTGGTAGAGCCCTTGGTTCCCAACCAAGTTGTCGCGAGTTCGATCCTCGTCTCCCGCTCCAATATTTCAAGCTGAAAGTCGCGGGTTCGATCCCCGTCTCGCGCTTGCCAAATTTTTAACCCCACCTTTTAAAGCCCATGAAATGGGCGACCGTCTAAAGCCCAGGGCGTCCGTCCCTGGGACAAGACAAGCATTTAACCCATCAAGCCCGCGCGAGCGGGCGACAGCCCGTCGGTGCCCGCCCGCAATTCAAATTGGGCTGTCGCCCATTTCATGGGCTTCGATATTTCTTCCCGCTGGTGACCCAGGGCTGACGCCCTGGGCTTTAGACTGTCGCCCGCTGGCGCGGGCTTGGCGATTAAATGCTTGTCTTGTCCCAGGGCTTGCGCCCTGGGCTTTAGACGGTCGCCCATTTCATGGGCTTTTGATGGTCGCCGTCTTCGTCGGCTGACCCATTCTTTAAATCCCCACGTACCGTAAAGAAACGCCGCGCTCTCGAAGCGTATGTATTTCGCGCGCTTCTTTGGCCTTTTTCGCTTCGTTCCACTCAAATTAAAAGAGTTGGGTTGCGCTCTGAACTGGCACATTGCTTGCCGTCTTGAAAAGGCTTGCGAAGGCTCAAGTTCAAAATCACTAAGTGGGAGGAGAGATAGAAAGTGCGAATTAAGCTGATGACGGGAGCGGCCGCGTTGGCTCTGGCTTTGATGTTGGGTTGCGGGGGCGGTAATTCATCGAACACGACCAACTCGACTAATGCGTCAACCACGACCAATACAAATATGAAGAGCAGCGTCGAGACGCCCACGGAATTTTCGACAGAAACTTCAGAGGCAAACGGCGTCACGACAGAGACACGCATCTACAAGAACAACCCGCGCATCTCCAAAGTCGTCATCACGACGCGCGACGGCAAGCGGACGGCCAGGGTTTATTCAGTCAAAGGCGAAGAGAAAGAAATCCCGGCCAATGACGTCGAAGCTGTCCTGCAAAAGACAGGCGACGAGATTGCTAATGCCGCAGGGTTTGTCGCGGACAAAGCCGAGGACGTTGGAGGCAAGGCCAAAGATGTCGGCGAGAAAGTCGGCGACAAGGCCAAGGACGTAGGCAGCGAAGCGGCTGACAAAACCGAGGACGTGATCCAGGGGACGGGCAATCGCGCCAAGAAGGTCGGCGAGAAGGCCGTCGAAGGAGCAAAGTCAGCCGGCAAAGCGATCAAAAAAGTGGTCACGCCTTAAGGTCCTGACTTCTCAAACGTGGAATTGAACGGGGCAGCCTGCAATGGGTTGCCCTTTTTCTTGGAACACGGCGCATTCCTGAACACAACGGCTCTAATGTTATACTCCCGCCAGCAAAGGCAGAGTGAGGAGCTCGATAATGTCAGACAACAACCGATTCACAGTGATTTGCCCGGGCTGTGAGGCGACGCTCACGATAGACGCGCAGACCGGGGCGATTATCTCCCACGAGGAGAAGGCCAAGCCCGTAGCCTCTTTCGACGAGATGTTGAAGGGCCTGGACAAGCAGAAACAGCAGCGCGACCAGATCTTCCAGCAGGAGCTTGGCTCCTTGAAGGACCGCGAGCGCCTGCTCGAAGAGAAATTCCGCGAGGCGATGAAACGCGCCGAGAAGGACAAGGACAAACCCTTCATCAACCCGCTGGATGTTGATTAAATGCGGAATCGTGATGAACATCTGACGGGACTCTCTTGTTCGGATTGCCCCGGCGTGCAACATTAATTTGCGGCGAGGGCATCCAAGCGCGCGTATGCCGAAGGGAGAACCTATGAAAAAGCTGCTCACCTTATTGCTCGTCATCATCTTTGCTTCAATCGCGCACGCGCAGGAGAGCCAGGATCAATCAGCCGTTGAAGACCCCGCTGCGCCGGCTTTGAAACAGCTTTCGAGTCGAGACCCGCTCGTACGCCAGCACGGCGCGGAAGAGTTGGCGCGGCTCGAAGCCACGGATAGACGTCGAATCGTCGAAGGCTACCGGCTTCAGGAGAAGAATGCCCGCGTCAAACTGGCGCTCGACTGGGCTCTCTATCGTTTCGGTAAGACGGAAGCCCTCTTCGCGGTCGTCCGCGACCTGGATTCTTCACGCTTCCGACAGGCTTTCTCGTACCTCACGCTGTTGGAGACACCCGATCCTCTTTACCTCTTCCTCGAACGTGTGAACGGCAACACGCAGATCAAGCTCCTGCAGGTTCTGGCGAAGATTGGCAATGCGGAAACCATCGAGCGAATCAAGCCATACCTGGAATCGTTCGATCCTTTGATTGTCGAAGCGGCGCAAGAGACTCAGAAGGAGATCGAGCGGCGGCAGGAAGAGAAGCCCCTTGAGAAGCCTACGCGTCCGAGGCAGGCGGAGCAAAATAGCTCTCCCTGAAGATGAACGTCTGCTGCCTGCGCTGTGGTATCATCCAACGACTTCGCTGCCTTAAATATCTTCAGTAAAGGTGTTTTGCGCGAGCCATCATGCCGGGGCATGTTGATTTCTCTGCCGACCTGATATTTATCTGCAACAGTCTCGACGCGGGAGGCATCGAGCGTGTCGTCTCCACGCTCGCCAACGAGTGGAGCCGCCGCGGGCGGAAGGTCTGCGTCATCACGCTGCACGACTGCCGCCGGTTCTTCAAACTAGACCCGTCCATCCATCATGTAATCATAGATCGCGCCGGGCTCAACCGTATCTCTGACCTGCTGCGCTGGCTCGCCGGAAGATTTCGCGGCGTGGGACAGTCGAGGTTTTGGCTTTTGAGCGCCATCTTCGGCGGGCTTTTTCATCTCTCTTATAAGCGTCTGGCGATCATTTACTCTCGCATCGTTTACGCTGGCGAGGCGATTCTGCTGCGACGCGCTCTGAGGCATATTGAGTCGCCATTGATTGTCTCCATGGGGACGCCCATCAACATCATCACGCTGAAGGCTTGCAAGAGAATGAAGGCGCGCATCGTCATCTCCGAGCGCAACGATCCGAAGAGGCTTTCAAGATACAAATATTGGGACGTGCTGGCGCGCAAGCTCTATAACCGCGCCGATCTCGTCACGGCGAACACGCTCCGAGCGCTCAGCGACATGAGCGAATACGTTGACGCCGGGAAATTGGCCTTCGTCCCCAACCCGCTTGTACTCTTGGAGAGCAACGGCAATGGTCACGCCAATGTCTCAACGCCGACGCCGTTCGCCCTCACGGTCGGTCGGCTCGTCTGGGACAAAGCCCACGACGTTCTGCTCGACGCCTTCGCGCTCGCGGGCGACGACCTCCAAGGATGGCGGCTCGCAATCGTCGGCGACGGCAGACTCAATGATGAATTGCGTGTGCGGGCCGAGCGGCTCGGTGTCGCGGGACGCGTGGACTGGCACGGAGTGCGAGACCCACAACCCCTTTACCACGCCGCGGAACTCTTCGTCTTGCCTTCACGGGTCGAAGGAACGCCCAACGCACTGCTCGAAGCCATGAGTTGCGGGCTTCCTGTAATCGTCAGTAACGGCGCGCCCGGCTTGCTCGAATTGGTCGAAGACGAAGTGACCGGGTTGGTCGTCCCCGTTAACGACGCCGCCGCTTTGGCCTCAGCCCTGCGCAGGCTGGCGGGTGACGCAGAGTTGCGTCGCCGTCTGGGCGAGGCTGCGCGCGCACGCGTCTCCGAATATGATCTGCCTCGCGCCCTGGCCGCCTGGGAGTCGGTCATCGGCCTGACGAGTTGACGCTGGGCGCACAGGTGTTGTTCTGATGTCATCCCCGCAAGCATCAAGGCGTCGTCCGCCTTCCACGCCGGAGTCGCCCACACTGCGCGAGAGAATCGCTGTGCTGCGCAACGTTCCGCCGTTTGTCAGGCTCGTGTGGCAAACGCATCGCGGGCTGACCGTGGCGATGATCTTGCTGCGGCTCGTGCGTGCCTTCGTTCCCGTCGCCATTCTGCTCGTCGGAAAGCTCATCATTGACGCGGTGGTCGCCGCTCGCGGCGAAGCGTTCGACACCAACCGGCTCTGGCAATTGGTCGCCCTGGAGATCGCGCTCGCATTTCTGGGCGAAACTCTGTCGCGCGTCTCATCGGTTGTCGAAAGCTTGCTCGGCGACCTCTTCTCGAACCGCACGAGCATCCTGCTGATGCAGCACGCCGCATCACTCGACCTTTACCAGTTTGAAAACCCGGACTTTTATGACCAGCTCGACCGCGCGCGTCGCCAGACGACCGGAAGAATCGGGCTGCTCGCGCAGCTTCTCTCGATTGGGCAGGACGCCTTAACGCTCATCAGCCTCGGCGCGGTGCTTCTGATTTACAGCCCCTGGCTCTTGCTGCTGCTCGCGCTGGCGGTCGTCCCGGGCTTTTTAGGCGAAGCGCACTACGCGTCGCTCGAATATTCACTGCTCTTCCGCTGGACGCCGGAGCGTCGTCAACTGGATTACCTGCGCTATCTGGGCGCGAGCGACCGGCCGGCAAAGGAGGTCCAGATGTTCGGCCTCGCGCCCTGGCTCGTCGAGCGCTACCGCGTCCTCTCTGGTAAATTTTATGAAGAGAACAAACGGCTCTCGATACGCAGGAGCGTCGTCGCCACGCTGCTCTCAATCATCGGGCTGCTCGGCTACTACGGGGCTTATGTCGTCATTCTTCTGCGGGCTGTGCGCGGAGCAATCTCGCTCGGCACACTGACGTTTCTGGCGGCCTCCTTCATGCGCAGCCGCGACCTCATCAGCCGGCTGCTCTCCGGCGCAAGCCAAATCTACACGCAGTGCCTTTATCTCAAAGATCTTTTCGATTTCTTCGAGACCAAGCCAGGCGTCACCTCGCGTGAGGGCGCGTCCGCTGTGCCGAGGCCGCTTCGTCAGGGTTTTGTCTTCGAGAACGTGGGCTACCGCTATCCCGGAAGTGAGACGTGGGCGTTGCGCAATGTCAGCTTCAGCCTGCGACCGGGCGAGCGTCTGGCGCTCGTCGGCGGCAACGGCGCGGGCAAGACCACCCTCGTCAAGCTGCTCGCGCGGCTCTACGACCCAACAGAGGGGCGCATCCTCCTCGACGGGCGGGACCTGCGCGACTACGACCTTGCTTCCTTGCGTAACAACGTCGGCGTCATCTTTCAGGACTTTTATCGCTACGACCTGCGTTTTGACGAGAACATCGGCGTCGGCGAGATTGAGCGCGTGCGCGAATACCTGGACTCTTCAGATAGCAATGGAGACGAAGTCTCAGAAGGCGTGAGAATGGATGCGCAAGGTCCAGTGAAAAAGGAGGCTGGCGGCGCGGGTGAGGGAATGCCGCCGCACGTCATCATCAACGCGGCCGAGAAATCTCTCGCAGCCACATTGCTCGCGCGCCTCCCTGAAAAGTACAGGCAGATGCTGGGGCGGCGCTTTGAGGGTGGCGTGGATTTGTCCGGCGGCGAGTGGCAGAAGATTGCGCTGGCTCGCGCCTACATGCGCGACGCGCAGGTGCTCATCCTGGATGAGCCCACGGCGTCGCTCGACGCGCGGGCCGAGTACGAGGTCTTCCGCCGGTTCGCCGAGTTGATGCGCGGGCGCATGGCCGTCATCATCTCGCACCGCTTCTCGACCGTGCGCATGGCCGACCGCATCGTCGTGCTCGACGAGGGGCGTGTTGTCGAAGAGGGATCACACTCCGAGTTGGTTGCGCGCGGAGGTCTCTACGCCGAACTCTTCGCGCTTCAGGCCGAAGGCTACCGCTAAAGCGAATTATGAATTTTGAATTTTGAGTTTTGAATTAAGGACAAAAGCTTTTAATTCATAATTCAACATTCAAAATTCATAATTATCGTATACTCGCACCTGCATGCACCCGAACCTACGCTCATTCCTGGAGCAGCTCGAACGCGAAAACGATCTCGTCCAGGTCAACACAGCAGTTGACCCTTATCTCGAACTCGCCGAAGTTCACCGTCGCGTCATCGAGCGCGGGGGCCCTGCGCTTCTTTTCAACAAAGTGAAGGGAAGCCGCTACCACGTAGTCACAAACCTTTTCGGGACGGAGCGGCGCATCGAGCGCGCCTTCGGTCCAAAGCCTGAAAACCTAGTGCGTGAGGCCGTGCAAGTCTTCGAATCCCTCTTGCCGCCGCGCCCGCGCGCTCTCTGGCAGCATCGCTCGCTTGCGCTCGACGCGCTCAAGCTCGGAACACGCAACACGAAGCGCGCGCCCGTCACAGAGGTGATGGACAGACCAGCCCGCCTCTACGAGCTGCCGGTGCTGACGACCTGGCAGGAGGACGGCGGACCATTCGTCACGCTGCCGCTCGTCTACACGGAACACCCGACGACCGGCAAACATAATCTGGGCATGTACCGGATGCAGCGTTACGATAACGCGTCCACGGGGATGCACTGGCAGATACACAAAGGCGGCGGCTTTCACTACCACGCGGCCGAAGGCTTGAATCAAGCGCTCCCGGTCACTGTCTTCCTCGGCGGACCGCCCGCGTTGATTCTCGCCGCGATTGCCCCTTTGCCGGAAGACGTTCCGGAGCTGGTCCTGAGCTCTCTGCTCGCGGGCGAGAAGATACGTATGACGAAGAATCCAACGGGGCGCGGCCACAGGCTCGTCGCCGAAGCAGAGTTTGCGCTCTCCGGCCACGTCGCGCCCCACGAGCGCAGGCCCGAAGGTCCTTTCGGCGATCATTACGGCTACTATTCTTTACAGCATGAATACCCTGTCTTTCACGTCGAGGCTGTCTTTCATCGCCGCGACGCGATCTACCCGGCGACCGTCGTGGGCAAACCGCGCCAGGAAGATTTCTTCATCGGCGACTATTTGCAGAAACTCCTCTCGCCGCTCTTCCCGCTCGTGATGCCGAGCGTTCGCGACCTCTGGAGTTACGGCGAGACTGGCTTTCACTCGCTGGCGGCGGCGGTTGTCCGCGAGCGTTACAAACGCGAGGCCCTGGTTTCGGGCTTCCGCATCCTGGGCGAAGGGCAGCTCTCGCTGACGAAGTTCCTGATTCTGACCGACACGCCGCAGGACCTCAGAGATTTCCCGAAACTGTTCGAGCACGTGCTCGCGCGCTTTGTTCCGGAAACGGACCTGTTCATCTTCTCGAATGTTTCGATGGACACGCTCGACTACACGAGCGGCAAGGTAAACGAAGGGAGCAAGGCTATCCTGCTCGGGCTAGGGGAGGCCGTGCGCGAGCTGCCGCGAGAGTTCAGAGGCGAACTGCCCGGCGGGGTTGGCCGCGCAGAGGTTTTCTGCGGCGGCTGTCTGGTAGTCGAAGGGGTGGCTTACGAGAAAGACCCGGAGCAGGCCGGGCGGCTGGCGCGCGAGAAAGTTTTTGAAGAATGGCCGCTAGTCGTGCTCCATGACGACGCGAGCGTCGCGCGGAAAGCGGCCGACTTCCTCTGGGCGACGTGGACACGCTTTGAGCCTGCGACCGACGTCTACGCGGCGGAGACGAAAGTCCGGCGACACCACCTCGCCTACAGCGCGCCCATCGTCATAGACGCGCGCCTCAAGCCGGGCTTCCCGAAAGAGCTGGTCGTCCGCGAGGATATTGCGGAACTGGTTGACCGCCGCTGGCGTGAATATTTTCCGGGAGGCGAAATCTAAATCCCTTTGCGCTCTTTGCGGCTTGGCGAGAGATAATTTCACGCCAAGCCGCAAAGAGCGCAAAGGAAGAGCAATCTTTTAATGCGGATTCCTAAACTCCGAAAGAAGCTGCTCCTCAAAATCACGGCCGCAGCGTTGGCGCTCGGTCTCGTGTTGACGGTCATCTATGTCTTTTTCATCGAGCCGAACCGACTCGTCGTCAAGGAAGTGACCATCAGTTTGCGGGACTGGCCCGCGAAATTGGAGAACCTGAAGGTCGCGGTCCTCTCGGACCTGCACGTCGGCGCGCCTTTTATCAATTCCGCGAAACTTCAACTGATAGTCTCGAAGGTCAATCAAGCTGAGCCGGATTTAATAGTGCTGCTCGGAGATTTCATCTCGTTTGTACGCGGGGGGACGGTCGTCGAACCGGAAACCATCGCGGAAAATATCAGGGGCTTGCGCGCACGCTACGGCGTGTTCGCGGTGCTCGGTAATCATGATTGGACGTATGGGGGCGAGCGTGTGCGGCGCGCGCTCGAAGATGTCGGCATTCGCGTGCTGGAGAATGACGTGGCGCGAATCGAATTGAACGATCAGGCGATGTGGGTGGCTGGTATCACGGACGCCTGGACGAACCGCGCGGACATTACTGGAACTCTGAAAAAAGTTACGGATGAAAGTCCCGTGATCGTGATCACACACAACCCGGACCTCTTCCCACTGATTCCCGCGAGGGTCAGTCTTACCCTGGCGGGCCACACGCACGGCGGACAAGTCATAATTCCGTTCTTCGGGCGAAGGCATGTGCCTTCCGAGTTCGGGCAACGTTACGCCGCCGGGCATATCGTGGAAGAGAACCGACACCTCTACGTGACGACAGGAATCGGGACGAGCATCATCCCGGTACGCTTTCGCGTCCCCCCTGAAATCGTCATCCTGACCTTGACCTCCTCGCACTCTACTGCGAGGTGAGAAAATGGCTGAGCCGAAAAAAGAGCTTGACGCGGACCGCCCCGTGGCCGAGACGCGTGAGACGGCGTGTTGCGTTGTTGGCGGCGGTCCGGGCGGGGCCGTCCTCGCCCTGCTGCTGGCGCGCGCAGAAATCCCTGTGGTCCTTCTTGAGGCTCACGAAGATTTCGACCGCGATTTTCGCGGGGACACGGTTCATCCGTCCGTGCTCGAAATTCTGGATCAGATCGGGTTGGCCGAGCGCCTGCTCAAGCTTCGCCACTCCAAAATCCAGCAGTTCACCTTCATGACCCCCGATGGACCTGTTCAGATAGCAGACCTCTCTCGTTTGAAGACGAAGTTTCCTTTCATCGCCATGATTCCGCAGGCGAGCTTCCTGGAATTCATCACGAAGGAGGCGAAGCTCTATCCAAACTTCCAACTGACGATGGGAGCGCGCGTCGAGGAACTGATAGAAGAGGACGGGGTCGTGCGAGGGGTGCGCTACCGCGAGAAGGACTGCTGGCACGAGGTGCGCGCGGCCCTGACGGTCGGGGCGGACGGGCGCAGCTCGCGTCTGCGTCATCTGACAGGCATGGAGCCCTTTAAGACTTCGCCCCCGATGGATGTGCTCTGGTTTCGCATCCCGCGCAAACCGGACGACCCCGAAGGCGCGGTTGCGCGCTTCGGTCAGGGCCATTTTGTAGTCATGCTTGACCGCCTTGAAGAATGGCAGGTGGCCTACCTCATCCTGAAAGGCAGCTACCAGAGTTTGCGCGCCGCTGGTCTCGAAGCGCTGCGGAACTCGTTTGCGGAGATGGCGCCGGAATACGCTGACCGCATCGTTCATTTGACGGATTGGAAACAGGTCTCGATGCTCTCGGTCGAGTCGAGCCGCCTCAAGCGTTGGTATCTGCCGGGGCTGCTCTTAATCGGGGACGCCGCGCACGTGATGTCGCCAGTGGGCGGGGTGGGCATCAACTACGCGATTCAGGACGCGGTCGTGGCTGCGAATATTCTCAAAGGGCCGCTGCGCTCAGGCGAGGTGAAAACGGATGACCTACGGCGGGTCCAGAAGGAGCGTGAATG
>DASVXV010000178.1:0-20296 GCA_036392495.1 Pyrinomonadaceae bacterium
CGAAAACCTGCAAAAATCTTAGGAAAAACGGATCGAACAAATTCAGGTCTGATCTTTGCTGCGCTCTGGTCACTTTCCCAAGTAGTCAGAAATCCTAAGAAAAATGGAGGTTTCTGACTTGTGTAGATACTAATGGCGTGATCCCTGGGTCACCAGCAGGAAGATATTTCGAAGCCCATGCGAATGGGCGACAGCCCGTGAACGCACGCATGCAATTCAAGGGCTGTCGCCCGCTCGCGCGGGCTTGCATTTCAAATCGGCGCTGTGACCCAGGGACGGACGCCCTGGGCTTTAGACGGTCGCCCCTTGCGGGGCTCGAATATTTTTCGATCTGCCTTAATCCAGGGACCGACGCCCCTGGCTAAATTCTGTCGCCCCTTGCGGGGCTGACTGCCTACTGCTTTCTGCCTACTGCCTACTGCTTTTCTCCTTTCGCCGGTGCGTGAAAGACGCTGTCCGGGATGTCAACGTCGAACTTGACCGTCTGGACGTTGGCGGTGATCTCCCCGATTGTCGGGATGGTTGTGACGGTCCTGAAGGGGACCATCACGCCGTCAACCGTGCGATAGTCGCCGAAAGTTTCCGTGATGGGCAGCGTGATGTCCATCGTGGAACTCGTCTCCAGCGTGTCGCGACGCAGGAGCAGGAAGGACTTGGCCGAGATGTAGTCCGTCACGGGGTTGCCCTTCTCGGGCGTCTTGACGATCACGTAAGCGTCCTCGTCGCCGACCTTCGCCATCTTCTTAACGACGATGCTCTTGAAGAGCTTCTTCCAGTTGAGCACGTCATAGAAGTCCGAGGCGATGCGCGCGTCTTCCAGAGACTTCCCGGCCTTGGTCTCCGGCGGCCCGAAGCTGGTCACTTCGCCCCCGGTCGTGCCGTCGAAATAATCAAAGACCGTTCCGATCTCCTTATCGAGCGCCATTATCCTGATGCTTGAGGTCACCATGTTGGGAGCCTTGGCGTTGACCACCGCCTTGCCCGTGAGGCCCTGGTGCTCTAGGACCAGATCAGCCGTCATAACGCTCGACTTATGTTTCCGCAAGTTCTCTTCGCCGCCGTATGCCGCAATCACTTTGGCGATCAGCTCGTCGGTCGAGACGGTCGCCGGTGCGGAAGAGGCAACGCGCGTCAACTCGAACTCGCCTTCGGGCTGCTTGATGACAAGCCCTGAGACTTTGCCCGCAGGGTCGCGCTTGACGGCGACCCCGTAGGTGTCCGGAAGGCTCGGGCTCGAAAGTTGATCCTTAACTTTTTCGACGAGCGGGTAGGCTGGCTGGCCCGGCGCGACCATCATGACCCTTTCATCCTTAACCGTAATCTCCACAGTGGGCCCGCCCTTCATCTCGTAAGACCCGAGCAGCTCCTGGAGGGGGCCTTTGTAATTCGTCTCGGACGCGGCCGACTCCGTCCCGGCTTCCGTCTCGGCTTTGACTCTCGACAGAACGAAATTGCCCTGCGGCTGTTCCAGATAAATCTCTGTCTCATTCTCCTTTCCCTGGACCGGGCGGAAGGTGACGAAAAATCCCGCGGGCGCGTTCTTGAGCTCGTAGCGGCGGCCTCCAACGTTCACCAGTTCGTAGGTGGGCTGTCCCGGCACGCTCAACTGAAGCTTTCCGTCTTTGAGCGCGACCTCGAAGGTCATTCCCGCTTCGGCCAGCAAATACTTCCCGGCCTCGCTTTTCAGATCATTCGTGGGAGCATTTTCCGGCGCGCTCTTGGCGACAGAGGGTTGGGACTTGCCAATGATGTTCGACCAGATGATCTCCATCGCGTCTCTGCCCAGCGGGGAGCCGGAGATGTTGCTCAGTAACACGAAGCCCAGCTTCTGGTCGGGCATCAGAGCGACGAGCGCGTTGAAGCCGTCAATGTTGCCGCCATGCTCGACCACCTTGTGTTCGTTCCAATCGCGCAGAAACCAGCCGAGGCCGTAGTGGACGTTGCCGCCGACCTTGTTCTGAGGGGCGACCAGTTCCTTGAAACTCTTTTCAGAGACCAGACGCTTGCTTCCGAACACGCCCTCGCCGAGCATCAGGCGCACCCACTGGGCCATGTCGCGCGCGCTCGAATTGATGGAGCCGGCCGGGGCGGCTGGACCGATCTCTCGCATCGGCAGGTTCCGCGTCTCTTTGGTCTCGGTGTTGTAGTCGTAGCCGAGCGAGTAGTCGTGAGCTTTGAGAGTCGCCGCGACCGTTGTGTTTGAGTCCTTCATGCCGAGCGGCTTGAAGATGCGCGTCTCTATGAACTTGTCCCAGGTCGTCCGCTGCGCCCTGGCGACGATCTCGCCGGCCGCCGCGAACATGATGTTCTGGTAAAGAAATTTTTCGCCGAGCTTGGCCGTCGGCTTCGCCATCCCGGCCACACGAATCAACTCCTCGCGGTTGAGCTTGCCTGAAATCATAGAGAGGTCCGTGCGGTCGAGCCCGGAGCGGTGCGAGAGCAGGTCGCGGACGGTGATCTTCGCGTCCGTCTCCGCGTCGCGCATCTTGAAGTAGGGGAGAAATTTCTTCGGCGAGTCGTCGAGCGAGAGCTTTCCCTCGTCGGCGCTCATCGTGACAGCCATCGCCGTGAAGGCCTTGCTGGACGAGCCGATGGCGAAAAGCGTGTCGGGGGTGACGGGCAATTTGCGCCCGACGTCCTTGAGGCCGAGACCTTTCATGTAGATGACCTGGTCGTCTTTGACGATGGCGAGCGCGACGCCCGGAATATGATACTGGTTGCGTTTCTCGTCAATGGCCTTCTCGATTGCGGCCAGATTCGCCTGCAGGTCCGGGGCCGATTGCGCAGCCGCCGCCGTCGTTTGGGCCAGGGCGACGGGTTGGAGGGGGGAAGCCGTACTGGCAACGATGAGAGCCAGCGCAAGAAGAAGATGCGAAAAGCGTTTGAGTGTCATATGATCGAATCTCCCGAAGAATGAGATACCATTTTGGCTTCGATTATACGCAGCGGGCGCGCTCAAAGTTCTGAAATGTGGTCGTTGACTTCGGAGAAGAGACCGGCCACAGATGAACGCGGATGAACGCCGATTCAGACATCCATTTTCCGTGTCCATACGCGTTCATCCGTGGCTAATTCCTTAATGAAACAGATCGAAAAAAAACTGCGGCAGGTGCGCGTCGGCGTGGACACAGGGGGCACGTTCACGGATTTCGTCTTTCAGACGGCCGAAGGCTTACAAGTTTTCAAACTCGCCTCCACGCCCGCCGACCCTTCAAGGGCGATTACTGAAGGACTGCGCCGCGTCGCTGCTCTGACCGGCGTCCGCCTGCGCGACATGGAGGTCATCCACGGCACGACTGTGGGAACGAACGCGCTGCTTGAAAGGCGCGGGGCGCGAACGGCGCTCGTGACGACCGAGGGCTTTGAGGATGTGCTCGCCATCGGGCGCCAGGCGCGCCCGGCGCTCTACGATCTGAATGCGGTGCGCCCCGAACCGCTCGTGCCTGACGGGTTGCGTTTCGGCGTGCGCGAGCGCGTGACGGCTTCGGGCCAGGTGCTCGAAGAGTTGGACGAGCGAGCCCTCCAACGCCTCGTCGAAAAGCTGAAGAGGGCGCGGGTCGAATCAATCTGCATCTCTCTGCTCTTCTCATTCGTGCGACCCTCTCACGAGAGGCGCATCGCCCGCGCGCTCGCCTCCCTCGGCGTCCCTCTTTCCGTCTCGCACAAAATCCTTCCGGAGTATCGCGAGTACGAGCGCACTTCGACCGTCACGATCAACGCTTACCTGCAACCTTTGATGGGCGCGTATCTCAAACGCCTGAAGACGCACGCGCCCCATTTGCGCGTGATGCAATCTTCCGGGGGAAGCATCTCCGCGGACGTGGCGGGCGCGGAACCCGTGCGGACCATCCTCTCTGGTCCCGCCGGCGGGGTGGTCGGGGCGCTCGGGGTCGCGCGCCGGGCGGGCATCTCCAACATCATCACTTTCGACATGGGCGGCACCTCCACGGACGTCGCGCTCTCGGATTCCGAAGGGATGCGTATGACCAGAGAAGCGAGCATCGCGGGCCTGCCCGTCGCGGTGAGCATGATGGACATCCACACGGTCGGGGCTGGCGGCGGGTCCATCGCGCGCGTTGACGAAGGGGGAAGTTTGCGCGTCGGTCCGGCGTCCGCGGGCGCAGACCCGGGTCCGGCCTGCTACGGACGCGGGACTGAGCCTACGGTCACGGACGCCAACCTGGTGCTCAGACGCTTCGGCGGCGTGGGGCTTCTCGGCGGCGAATTCAAACTGGATGAAGGAAGGGCGCGTGATGTTCTGGATAAACTCGCGCGCGAGATGAGCGCCGTAGCGCGCAGGCGCGTGAGCGTGACGGAGGCTGCGCTCGGCGTCGTCAGAATCGTCAACACGAACATGGAGCGAGCGCTGCGCGTCATCTCCGTGGAGCGCGGCTACGATCCGCGCGACTTCACCCTGCTGCCGTTCGGAGGCGCGGGCGGCCTGCACGCCGTCGAGCTGGCACGCGCGCTTCGCATCCCGCGCATCATCGCGCCCGTTTCCGCCGGAGCCCTCTCGGCGCTGGGCGCGCTCGCCTCCGATGTCGTCAAGGATTGGAGCCGCACGGTGATGCTCGAAGCACGGAAAGAGAATCTGGCGAAGATCGAGCGGGCGTTTCGCGAGATGGAGCGCGAGGCGCGTGCCGCCTTACTGCGAGAAGGTTTCCGCCCCGCGCAACAGCGACACGAAAGGTCGCTCGCCGTGCGCTACCGTGGACAATCCTTTGAGCTGGTCATCAAGTGGAAGCGCGGCGGCGACATCTCAAAGGCTTTTCATCAGGCGCACAGGGCGCGCTACGGCTACGCGCAAAGCGCCAACGAGGTCAAGGTCGTCAGCGCGCGTCTGCGTTCAACCGGCGTCGTGGAAAAGTTGCGATTGGAGCGCGCCGCACGCCTCCCGCGCGAGAGGCTGGTTGAGCCGCTGGAGTTTGCGTTAGTGCATTTCTCAGAGGGGCGCGAGCGCGCAGGGCTTTACGAGCGCGAGCGGCTTCCATTCGGCGCGCGCCTTCGCGCCCCCTGCATCGTGACGGAGTATTCCGCAACGACGCTCATCCCGCCTAGCGCACGCGCGCGCGTGGACGAGCACGGAAACCTAATCATCGAACCCTGACTTCTTCCTTGGCGACTTTGCGCCTTGGCGTGAGAATGTTTCTCGCAAAGACGCAAAGTCGCAAAGAAAAACGATGGACAATTTATGAAGAACTCAAAACGCAGCTTCGATCCGACGACACTGGAAATCTACCGCGCGCTTTACACATCGGTCGCCGAGGAGATGGGGATTGCGCTTCGCCGCACGGCCTTTTCGCCGAACATCAAGGAGCGGCGCGACTATTCCTGCGCCGTCTTTGACAGGCGCGGGCGCGTCATCGCGCAAGGGGACCACATGCCCGTTCACCTGGGCTCGATGCCGATGGCCGTCGCCGCCGCGCTCCGCGAAATCGAGCTTGCGCCCGGCGACGTGGTCGCGCTCAACGACCCCTTCGCGGGCGGCACGCATCTGCCGGACGTGACTTTAGTCGCTGGCGTCTTCGACGCCGCGACGGGGCCGGGTGTCAGGGGTTGGGGGTCGGACAAACATCACGCTTCTGCTTTTCGCCGGCCCCCGGCCCCCGGCCCCCGGCCCCCCTTCTACGTTGCCAACAGGGCGCACCACGCGGACATCGGCGGGGCGAGTCCCGGTTCGATGGGCCTGGCGACGGATGTGTATGGCGAGGGGCTGAGGATTCCGCCCGTCAGAATCGTGCGCGCGGGCCGGATGGATGAAGAGATGATGCGTCTGTTGCTGGCGAACGTGCGCGGGATGAATGAGAGGCGCGCGGACTTCGAGGCGCAGATAGGGTCTTTGAAGACCGGAGCGAACCGCCTGCTTGAGATCGTCGAGCGCCGTGGCGCGCGCGAGGCGCAAGCGTATGCGGCGCACTTGATAGCTTACTCGGCGCGTCTGATGCGGCGCACCATCAATCAGATTCCGGACGGCGAGTACGAAGCAACGGACGCGCTCGACGATGACGGTGTGGGCCGCGAAGAGGTCTTGATTCGCGTTCGTGTGACGATTAAGGGCGAGCGGGCACGCGTTGACTTCCGAGGGAGCGCGCCGCAGGTCGCGGGCGCTATCAATGCTGTCGAGGCGATAACGGTTTCCGCCGTCTCGTATGTCTTTCGCTGCCTGGTCGGCGCAGACGTCCCTGCGAGCGCCGGGTTGATGGAGCCGATTGAAGTCGTCGCGCCGAGCGGGACCGTAGTCAACGCGGCGCACCCTGCGTCGGTCGCGGGCGGGAACGTCGAAACGTCGCAGCGTATCGTTGACGTGCTGTTCAGGGCGTTGCACGAGGCCCTGCCCGAGAGGATTCCTGCGGCGAGCCAGGGGACTATGAACAATCTGACCATCGGCGGGATTGATTCGCGAAGCGGTCAGGAGTTCGCCTACTACGAGACGGTCGCGGGCGGCATGGGCGCACGTCCACATCTTGATGGAATGAGCGCGGTCCACACGCACATGACGAACAGTCTCAACACGCCCGCGGAAGCTCTGGAATACGCGTACCCCCTGCGTGTGCGAGCCTACCACATACGCAAAAATTCAGGAGGCCGTGGGCGACAGCGTGGGGGCGACGGCGTCGTCCGCGAGATTGAAACTCTCACCCCGGCGCGCATGTCTCTACTCTCCGACCGCAGGCGACGTGCGCCCTATGGCCTCGAAGGCGGAGAAGACGGACGCACTGGGAGCGGCGCGATTATCCACAAGGGGCGCGCGCGCAAGATTACTTCAAAGGGAAGCTGGCAACTGGAAGCCGGAGACCGCGTGCGAATCGAGACTCCGGGTGGCGGCGGGTACGGGAAAGCTAGAAGGTAGAATTAAAACCGTGACGCGCGGTATATCAGGATAAATTATTCCATTCATCAACAGGAATCTGTCGTCCAATAATACCTTCAACTTCACGCAGCATCATCCGAAGTTGTGGCACGGAATATTCTTTGTTTGATGGAATCGTGAGGCGGTGCTGCTCATAAACCATGAACTGGTGCTTTGCTCCCGAATATAAGCCGGTAAATCCAAGCTGGCGCAGGCGACGAACAAAATCGTTGCGCTTACACGGATTCCACTGGCTCATAGGCAGGTTCCTTATTCAGATCAATGCCGTCAATTACAGGCAAGATATGTCCTAACTTTAATCCTACCAGAAGCCAATCTTCTAAAGTGGAGCGCAACTCATCTTCGCATTCCCTCAAAGTTGCTCCGAAGGCGACAACACCTTTACAGGAAGCGATACGGCCAGAGAAAGTTCCATCCTCCAGCTTGTCATACTCGGCCTGCGCCATCGCCCGCTCTAAATACTCGCTCAAAATATATTGTGGATCCATAACAACCCCTCAATGCCGTACCATAATAAGATTTAACGTATAGAGCAAGCTAGCGCCTGTTGCTGAGACTGAGCGGCAGCGGGCGAGAAGCATACGAACTGCAATGGCGCAGCGAAGAAGGCGGTGCTGGATTGCCTCTCCAGCCTGACCTCCCGAATCTAACGAGCGACTAAAGTATATCGAGAGCGCATAGACTATAAAATATGATACGTCGTCCTGAGGCTTAACTTTAAAGTTATAGCCTCTCCAGGCTACTTCCGATACAAGCAGCGCACTTAAAACTGCGAAGTTTCAGAAAAAGTTCGGAACGCGGGGCTTCAATCGGTTAGAATCTGCGGCCACTGGCTCAACCGTTTTCCGACGGTCCAACGTACTATTAGCATGAGCTTTGAGGCTGGCACACGCATCGGGCGTTACGAGATCGCCGCGCTCATCGGAGCGGGCGGAATGGGAGAAGTCTATCGCGCGCTCGACGTGGAGCTTGGCCGCCCTGTGGCGCTGAAGTTTCTGTTGCGAGAGGTCGCCGCAGACCAGAAGCGTATGACCCGTTTCATACGCGAGGCGAAAGCCGCCTCAGCGCTCAATCATCCGAACATCCTCACCGTTCATGAAATCGGCACAAATAATGGCATGCAGTTCATCAGCACGGAGTTTGTCGAAGGCGAGACTCTGCGCCAGCGTCTGGTCAAAAGGCGCATCAAGGTGGCGGAAGCGCTCGACATCGGCGTGCAGGTGGCATCGGCTCTGGCAGCGGCGCACGCCGCGAAGGTCGTGCATCGTGATATCAAGCCTGAAAACCTCATGCTGCGCTCGGACGGGTTAGTCAAAGTGCTGGACTTCGGGCTGGCGAAATTGGGCGAGCGGGGCGGTCACGAAGGAGAGGGGGTTGATACCAGCGCGGAAACTGAATTCTTTGTGCGGACGGAACCGGGCGTCATCATGGGCACTGTGGCTTACATGTCGCCCGAACAGGCACAGGGACTGGAAGTTGATGAACGCACTGACGTGTGGAGCCTGGGCGCGGTGCTTTACGAAGCGGTCGCGGGCCGCCCGCCGTTCACGGGCAAAACGTTAAGCCACACGATAGTCTCCATCCTGGAGCACGAGCCAGCGCCGCTCGCACAGCTAACAGATGACGTGCCGCCGGAGTTTGAGCGCATCGTGACGAAGGCTCTGGCGAAAGACCCGGACGAGCGCTACCAGACGGCTAAGGACTTGCTGATTGACTTGCGACGGCTGAAGAAGCGCTTAGAGTTTGAGGCTGAAATGGCACGTTCGTCCGCGCCGGAGCTGGGTTCCACGCCGAAGGCCGACGAAGAGAGCGTGCAGGCTGTAGCGACAGGGCTAACAGCAGCCACCCCGACCGACCAAGCACCAATGGCGCGACAGACATCGAACGCTGGGCGCATTGTCGGAAGCATCAAACGCCACAGGGTGGCCTTAGCCATTACGCTATCTGCGATTGTTCTTCTCATTCTCGGCTTCGCTCTCTGGTGGCGCACGCCGAACCCTGGAGACGCCATCGAGTCAATCGCCGTCCTGCCGTTCGACAATCAGAGCGGCAATCCGGATGCTGAGTATCTTTCGGACGGATTGACCGAAAGCCTCATCAACAGTCTCACGCGGCTGCCGAACTTGCGTGTCGTGGCGCGCAGTTCAGTCTTCCGGTACAAGGGGAAGGCTATGGACCCGTTTGCCGTCGGGCGCGAGCTTAATGTTCGCGCCGTCCTGGTGGGCAGAGTCAATCAGCGCGGCGACAGTCTGGTGGTCAGCGTCGAACTGGTGGACGTCCAGGGTAACAAGCAGGTCTGGGGCGAGCAGTACAGTCGAAAGGTCACGGATGCGCTTTCGGTGCAGCAGGAAATTTCACGGGAGATTTCCGAAAGGCTGCGGCTGAAGTTGACCGGCGAAGAACAGAAGCAATTAGCCAGGCGCGAGACGACCAGCCCGGAAGCGTACCAGTCCTACTTGAGAGGTCGCTATTACTGGAACAAGCGGAACATCGCCGCACTCAAAAAAGCGGTGGAACAGTTTGAGCAGGCGATTGATCACGACCCTAGATATGCGCTCGCCTACGCCGGACTCGCAGACTGCTACATCTTGCTGGCGGGAGAGGAGGGCTATCCTTCCCGCGAGACATTGGAGAAAGCAAAAACTTTCTCCCAGCGCGCGCTCCGGTTTGACGAGTCGCTGGCGGAAGCCCACACCTCTCTCGCCTTAATCAGTTCGAGCCTCTGGCAATGGAAGGAGGCCGAAGAGGAGTTCAGACGCGCCATCGAGCTGAATTCAAACTACCCGACAGCGCATCACTGGTACGGCCTTTATCTCAGGGACATGGGGCGGCTTGACGAATCTCTCAGCGAGAGCAGGCGCGCGCATGACCTGGACCCGCTGTCGCCGGTCATCAGCGTCAATCTGGCGAACGCATATTTAGCGAAGGGCGACGTGAATGCTTCCATCGAACAGTGCAAAAAGGCCATCGAGCTCGAACCGAATTTCAGGGGAGGACATGTCTTTCTGGGCATGTCGTATTTGAAGCTGGGGCGTTACAGTGAGGCGTTGACAGCACTCGAAAAGGGAACCGAATTGTCCGGGGGAGAGAGCCGCTTTCTAGCGCGTCTCGGCTATGGCTATGCTGTGGCCGGGCGGCGTGCGGAAGCGGTTGGGATAATCAGAGAGCTGGAAGAAAGGTACACAAAACAAGCGGCCACCGGACAAGACCTCGCTTCCGTTTACGTGGGGCTTGGAGAGAAGGATCAAGCTTTCGGCTGGCTTGAAAAGGATTTCGAGGCACGCGCCGCCGGTCTGGCGCAGTTCAGGTGGCAACCGCAGTTCGACTCCCTGCACACGGACGCGCGCTACAAGGAGCTCCTGCGACGCATGGGATTGTAAGTCGTTATCAACATCCAGGGGCGGCGCGCGTCCTGCTAAACATAGTTTGAGGTGATGATAAGTTGCGACCTACAGTCAAACAACTAGACCATCTCATCATACGCATTGATGATCCGTGGCCTCTCTTCGAGCTTTTGTCGGAGACGCTTCAACTGCCCATCGCGTGGCCGCTGCGCTCCTATCCGTCTTTCATGAGCGGCGGCATCACCCTGGGCAATCTCTACCTGGAGATACTCTCCTGCGAGCCGCCGCACGCGACGTCTTCCCGTTCCGCACAGGACGCGCAGTTCGCTGCGATAGCTTTTGAAACCGGCTCAATCAGCGAGAGCGTCAGGGAACTCAGGAGGCGCGGGATTCCTCACGGACCGGTCGTGCCATACGTTGAAACCGGAGCGGACGGGAAAAAGACGAAACTCTACGCGAACAGTATCCTCGGCAAGCTGCTGGGCCGGAGCTTCTGGATTGACTACATGATCTTCATGGGGCGCTTGCCGGGAGCCTCTGCCATGGCGAATCCGGGAGCGGGCGGCGCGCTCGTGCGCTGGGGAATGAAGAAGGTGATGAACGGTCAGCTGGTCTTTCTGGTCGAGTACGCCTACGGAGAATTCAAAGACCTCCCGCACTGGTCCGAGTTCGCGAGCCATGACGAGAAGCGCGCTGCGGACCGCGCGTCGCTCGAAGCGCGTCGTGGCGGCGCGCTCGGATGCCGTTACGTGCAGGAGGTCGTCGCGGGCGTGACAGATTTAGAGGAGACGAGGGAACGCTGGCGGCAATTTCTGGGATCAGATGCCGAGACCGCGCCCGGCGTCTGGGAGATCTCGGACGGTCCGGCGGTGCGTCTGGTTTCAGCCCCTGAGAGCGGAATTCAAGCCCTCGTCCTGAAGGTCTCTTCGTTGGAGAAGGCGAAGACATTCCTTTCCGAAAAAGGTATGCTTGGCGCTTCGAAAGACGGACAGACGAGGATTGCGCCCGAGAAGAGTTACGGCCTTGACGTGCGCCTCGTCGAGTGAACCGAGAACCGTCTGCTTTCGTAAAATCGCTGAGACAATCAGCGTCCCTATGAGCATCGAGGCCGGAACTCGCATCGGACGTTATGAAATCCAGAGCCTGCTGGGGGCGGGCGGGATGGGTGAGGTCTATCGCGCGCTCGACACGCAGCTGGATCGCACAGTCGCCCTCAAGATTCTGCCCGCAGAGGTGGCCTCGGACCAGGGGCGCATGCGCCGCTTCGTGCAGGAGGCGCGCTCCGCCTCGGCTCTCAATCACCAAAACATCATCACGATTCACGAGATCGGCGAGTCCGCCGGAGCGCATTTCATGGCCATAGAGTTCGTGGAGGGCGAAACCCTGCGCCAGCACCTCAAACGCACTCGCATTAGTATCCTCGAAGCTCTGGACGTGGCCTTTCAGGTAGCCTCCGCCCTGGCGGCGGCGCACGAGGCCGGACTGGTGCACCGGGACGTCAAGCCCGAGAACATCATGGTCCGACGCGACGGTTTCGTCAAAGTTCTGGACTTCGGGCTGGTTAAGCTCGCGGAGCGCCGGACGGAGACAACCGACACGGAGGCCCCGACCCGCGCGTTCGTCAACACGGACGCAGGCGTGGTGATGGGAACGGCGCACTACATGTCGCCGGAGCAAGCGCGTGGGACTGGTTTGGACGAGCGCACGGACATCTGGAGCTTAGGCGTTGTGCTTTATGAAATGGTCGCGGGCGTCGTGCCCTTCGGCGGCGGCACGCCGAGCGACGTCATCGCCTCAATCCTGAAGACGGAGCAGCAGCCGCTCTCCATTCACGCCCCTGGCGTCCCTGCCGAACTGGAGCGCATCGTCGGCAAGGCCCTGGAGAAGGACAGGGAGGATCGCTATCAGGGCATCAAGGACTTGCTGGTCGATCTGAGACACCTCAAGAAGCGGCTCGACTTCGAGGCGGAGCTGGAGCGGTCCGCGCCTCCCGATAGAATCGGCAACAGCATCAAGACTCAAGCCGCGAGCCTGAGTTCCGCCCCCACCCTTTCCTTCCCGCATCCGTCCACGGGCGAAGTCAGCGCGGCGCGCGCCACGTCGAGCGCAAAGTCCCTGGTGAGCAGAATCCGTCGGCATAAGTTGGGAGCGGCGCTCGTCGCCGGAGCCATCATCCTGACGGTCGGCGGGCTCATCCTGCTGTTTTACAAACTCCCTGTCCGGGACCAGAACCGGCAGGAGAACAGACAACAGGTCGCGCCCCTCCAGAACATGAAGATCAACAGGCTGACGACCACGGGCCAGGCCAGCAACGCGGCCATCTCGCCAGACGGCAAGTACGTCGTTCACGTGGCGGTTGACGGCGGTCAGCAGAGCCTTTGGGTCAGGCACATAGGGACGGGCAGTAACGTGCAGATCGTCCCGCCGTCCGAGGGTAATTACAACGGTCTGACGTTCTCGCCCGACGGTGGCTACATCTATTACGTCAAGTCTGATGAAACCTTTGGGGCGGCTTCAGACCTTTACCGCGTCCCTGTGCTCGGCGGCGACTCCAGAAAGCTTATAGAGGGTGTTGCCGGCCCCGTCAGTTTCTCGCCGGATGGCAAGCAGTTAGTCTTCGCGCGCGGCGGCTTTGGCGCGGAGAGCGCGCTGATACTTGCGAACGCCGACGGGAGTGGGGAGCGTAAGCTGGTCGCGCGCAACAGCAACATACAGCCCCATGAAACTTTTTTGATGGCTTCCTGGTCGCCAGACGGGAAAACAATCGCCAGCTCGTCGAACCTGGCCGGGGTGAGCGGGCGTCTCCTGGAGGTCCGCGTGGAGGACGGGGCGGAAAGGCCGATCACTTCCGAGCGCTGGCGCGGCGTCGGACAGATAGCTTGGCTGAGCGACGGGAGCGGCATGGTGCTGACCGCCACGCAGCAGGCTTACGGCCTGCAACAGATCTGGTACGTCTCATACCCGGAGGGCCAGGCCCGCAGAATCACCAACGACCTGAACGACTATCGCAACGTGAGCCTGACGGCCGACTCCAACACGTTGATTACGGTCCAGACCGAGAGGAATACGAACATCTGGGTCGCGCCCGGCGGGGACGCCAATCGCGCCAAACAGATCACCACGGGGACCGGTAAAATTGACGGCCTGTACGGCCTGGTGTGGCTCCCGGACGACAAGATCGTTTACGCGTCAAATGCAGACGGTGAGCAGAACATCTGGGTCGTTGACGCCGAAGACGCGCAAGAGGCCAAGCAGTTGACGACGGGCGCGAGTTCGAACTTCAGGGTCACTGCATCGCCCGACGGGCGCTACATATTCTTCTCTTCCAGTCCCGGCGACTACGCAAACATCTGGAGGATAAACGCGGACGGCAGCGACCTGCGGCAGATAACGAACGGTAAGGCCGAGACGTTGGCGACCGTATCGCCCGACGGCCGCTGGGTAATTTACACTTCTTTCGCTTCGCCCAAACACACGCTCTGGAGGCTGCCTGTCGAAGGGGGTGAGAGCGTCCAGTTAACGAACAAGTTCACGAGGGCGCCTACGGTCTCTCCAGACGGCAAGCTCATAGCCTGCTGGTTCCGCGACGATCTGCCGGACTCGCCCATCAAACTCGCGGTCATTCCTTTCGAGGGCGGGGACCCGGTCAAACTCTTCGACTTCCCGCGCACCGTGGAGCCGGCAGGCCCTTTCAGCCACAACGTCCCGCGCTGGAGCGCAGACGGGCGCGCGCTCCTCTACATGGATACGCGGGACGGCATCTCCAACATCTGGAGCCAGCCCCTGGAGGGCGGCCCCGCCAGACAGGTCACGGACTTCAAATCCGGAAGGATGTTCGCCTTCGACTACTCGCGCGACGGGCGGCTGGCGTTTGCGCGCGGCCAGATCATGAGCGACGTGGTGATGATAAGCAATTTCAGGTGACGGACTATGAGCATCGAAGCCGGAACGCACATCGGACGATACGAAATCAAATCGCTGCTCGGAGTAGGCGGGATGGGAGAAGTCTATCGCGCGCTCGACACGGAATTGCACCGCCCTGTCGCCATGAAGTTTCTACGCGCCGAGGTCGCCGCGGACGAGAAAAGGATGCAGCGCTTCATACAGGAGGCGCGCGCGGCCTCCGCCCTGAACCACCCCAACATCCTGACCGTTTACGAGATCGGACAGGCGGACGGCGCGCGCTACTTCGCCACGGAGTTCGTTGACGGCGTGACACTCAGAGAGCGCATGCGGAGCCAGGAGATGAGACTGCGCGAGGCGCTCGACGTGGCGATTCAGGTCGCCTCGGCGCTCGTGGCGGCGCACGAAGTGGGCATAGTTCACCGCGACATCAAGCCCGAGAACATCATGATCCGCAGGGACGGCTACGTGAAGGTGCTCGACTTCGGCCTGGCAAAACTTGTCGAGCCGCAGGCCGCCTCCTCAGTAGATACGCAGGCCCTGACGAAGGCGCTGGTCAACACGGAGCCGGGCGTGGTGATGGGGACTGTCAGCTACATGTCGCCGGAGCAGGCGCGCGGACTCCCGGTGGATGCGCGCACGGACATCTGGAGCTTGGGCGTAGTGCTCTACGAGATGGTCGCGGGCCGCGTGCCGTTCTTCGGAGAGACGACGAGCGACATTATCGCCGCGCTTTTGAAAACTGACGCCGCCCCGCTCAAACAGGTTTCGCCCGACGTCCCGGATGAATTGCAGCGCATCGTAGGCAAGGCGCTGCGCCACGATAGAGATGAGCGGTATCAAACTACGAAGGACTTACTGCTCGACCTGAGACAATTGCAGAGACAGTCAGAGAGTGAGGCGGAGATTAAACGCAGCGCCGCGCTCGCCCGCCACCCTTCAAACCCTGAGGCCGCGAGCGCGGCGGCGACACCTTCAGCAGCTCAAAGCGCCGCACACTCTTTTCTCGCTCGCCTCAAAAGCCATCCGCGCGTCATGGTCATCGCCCTGGCGGCGGTGCTCGCAGTCCTGGCCGCCGGCTTCGTCTATCTCTTTCGCCAACCGGGCGCGCAGCCGGGCACTCAACCGGAGCGCCCGCCGTCGCAGCGAATACTGTCGCGCCTGACGTTTGATCCGGGTCTGCAAAGCGAGCCGACGTGGTCGCCCGACGGGCGCTTCATCGCTTACAGCTCCGACCGCAGCGGTAATTTCGACATCTGGGTTCAGCCCGTCGGCGAAGGCAATCCCGTGCAGGTCACGAAATCTGAGGGCCATGACTGGCAGCCCGACTGGTCAGCGGACGGCAAGCGGATAGTCTTTCGTTCCGAGCGCGACGGCGGCGGGCTGTTCGTCGCGTCCGCGCCGACCGGCGGCAACGAGCGCAAAATCTCATCCTTCGGTTATCGCCCGCACTGGTCGCCCGACGGATCGCAGGTCCTTTTTTACAGTACGAACCTGCAAAACACGCCGTCGCCGCCGAAACTCTATTTGGTCGGACTGGACGGAGCGCCGCCGCGCGAGGTGTTGAGCGAAGTGCTGAACGGGATGACGGGACGCCTGCGCGCGGCCTGGCATCCGGACGGTCAGCGTATTTCGCTTTGGGCCGAGAAGCGCGGCACGGGAGGCTTAAGTTTCGTGACCGTGCCTTTGGCGGGCGGGCCGCCCGTGCAGTCTGAGATGAACCCGGAGGTCGAGGGAGAGATCAAGGCGGCGGGCGTGGCCCTGTTCGATTTCCGCTGGTCGCCTTCGGGCCGGGCGCTCTATTTTGAAGGCATCTCCAGAGGCGTCCGCAATCTCTGGAAGGTGGGGGTGGACGCGCAGAGCTTGCGCTGGACAGCCGGGCCGGAACGGTTGACCACCGGGGCGGGTTTGGACGGAGACATAGCGCTCTCGCCTGATGGCGGCCGACTGGCTTTCACAACACGAACCGAACAGGTCCGCCTGTGGTCGCTGCCATTCAATGCCGCCACCGGACAGGTCAAAAGTGCCGGGCAGCCGATCACACCCGCCGGGATGAATTCGTACATCTTCGACGTGTCGCGTGACGGCAAGCGGCTCGCTTTCATTACGGAGCGCGCAGACGAGCGTCAGCTCTGGGAAAAATCTTTCGCCGACGGCAGCGCTAAGTTGCTGGTTACGGTTGAAGGGCTTTCACTCACCGCCCCGCGCTGGTCGCAGGACGGGCTGCGCCTGGCCTATGTGCGCAGCCGCCCCGTAAATCAGGGGAGCACGGAGTACGTCCACACGTTTGAACACGCCATAGTCCTGCTGGACGTCGGTAACGGTAATGAGCAGGTGCTCACTTCGCCTCATCAGCTACAGGGTTGGAGCTGGGATTGGACAGCGGACCAGCAATTCATCCTCGGCAGCTCGGCGCGCCAATCGCCGGACCAGTGGGGACTCTACCTTTATCCGATAGCCGCGGCCCCGAACGCGGAGACACAAATGCAACTGGTCTCTTCTCAACCAGGATATAATGCTTTCAACGCGCGTTATTCGCCCGACGAGAAGTGGATCTGTTTTATCGGCATCAGGACCGACAACGCTGGCGACGGCGTCATTTACGTCGTGTCGGCGGCGGGCGGTCAATGGATTCGCATCACCGAAGGCTCAGATTTTAACGACAAGCCACGCTGGTCGCCCGACGGACGGACCATTTATTTCATCTCTAACCGCTTGGGCTTTTTCAACGTGTGGGGGCGGCGTTTCGATCCGTCGTCGGGCCAGCCCACGGGCGACATGTTTCGCGTCACAAACTTTGAAAGCCCTGGCCGGATGATACCTCCCAAAATCGTCCCGATTGCTTTAGCACTGACCGCCGACCGCCTCGTCGTGCCGATTATGGAAGTCTCCGGCAGCATCTGGATTTTGGAGAACGTGAACCGCTAGTTGACACGTCTTGCTGGGGGCACGTGCGCCGGGGCGGGGCGTTAATCTGTGCGGGAATGGACGGAGACATCGCTTTCCAAAAAAGGTATGCTTGACGCTCTCCGGGTGGGCCGGTGTCATCCGGCCCGCGAAAAGATTCACGGCCCGGACGCCGTATGAACCGTAAATCATCTTGCGGCGTAAGAGGAAGGGTGCACGGGCCGACCACGCAACCATGAGTATCGAAGCCGGGACACACATCGGACGATATGAAATCAAATCACTGCTCGGCGCGGGCGGCATGGGCGAGGTCTATCGCGCGACTGATACGGAGCTGCATCGCCCGGTCGCCCTCAAGTTCCTGCGCTCCGAGGTCGCCGCGGACGAGAAGCGCATGCAGCGCTTCATACAGGAGGCGCGCGCAGCCTCCGCCCTGAACCACCCGAACATTCTGACCGTCTATGAAATCGGGCAGACGGACGGCGCGCGCTACTTCGCCACGGAGTTTGTTGACGGCGTGACGCTGCGCGACGCGCTCGCGCGCCGCCGAATGAAGCTCGTGGATGTCCTCGACGTAGCGATTCAGGTCGCCTCGGCCCTCGCCGCCGCGCACGCGGCGGGGATAGTTCATCGCGACATCAAGCCGGAGAACATCATGCTCCGCGCGGACGGCTACGTGAAGGTCCTTGACTTCGGCTTAGCCAAGCTCACGGATCGCGCCGCTACTTCTGTGGATACGGAAGCGGCGACGCAGGCTCTGGTCAACACGGACCCGGGCTCTGTGATGGGCACGGCCAATTACATGTCGCCGGAGCAGGCCAGCGCCAAAGAGGTTGACGCCCGCACGGACATCTGGAGCTTAGGCTGTGTGCTCTACGAGATGGTCACCGGGCACGCGCCGTTCGAGGGGGCGACGACGAGCCACGTCATCGTGGCGATCTTGGAGAAAGAGCCGCTGCCGCTCGCAACTTATGTCGAGGACGTGCCCGAAGCGCTCGAATGGATTGTGACCGAGGCGCTGACGAAGGAGCGCGAGGAGCGGACGCAGACGGCGCGCGAGCTGCTCAAAAAACTGCAACGCCTCAAACAGAAAGTTGACCAGAGCGCAGAGCTTGAGCGCTCCGTCGCGCCCGATCTCTTACGCAGTAGCAGCAGCAGCAGCACCGCCGGCGCGACCACGAGCGGCATGAGCCAGCAGAGTGTCCAGAGGACCGTCACGGCCGGCGAGCGCGCGACCATTCAGTCCGGCGCAGGCCTCGCGAAAGCGACGAACGTTTCGAGCGCGGAATACGTCGTCAACCAGATCAAAAGTCATAAAAAGGTTGTCGCGGCCGCACTCGCCGTCCTCGTCGTCGCAGTCCTCGGGTTCGTTATCTACAAGATCGCGAGCCGCGATAATCCGCCAACACCGGCAACGACAGCCGCCGCGACCCCTGGGCGGATGAAGATTTCGCGTCTCCTCACAGGCGTTCCGAATCTCGGCAGTGTCGCTATCTCGCCGGACGGGAAGTACATCGCATACGGTCTAAATAAACAGGGAGCCGTCAGCCTGCACGTCAAGCAGATCTCCACAGGGAGCGACAGAGAGATTGTCGCACCCGTGGAGGACGGAAGCTTTGGAGGAACAGTCTTCTCGCCGGATGGCGAGCTTGTTTACTACAACTTCTTTCACCGCGAAAGAAGCCCGCAGGGGACGCTCTACCAGGTGCCAGTCATCGGCGGGCGCGAGCCGAGGAAGATTCTGGAGCACCTTAACGGAATCATCAGCTTCGCGCCCGACGGCAAGCGCTTCGCCTTCTACCGCGTCTTCGCCAAGACTGGCGACGTGGCTCTGCTGGTCGGAAGCCTCGACGGGAGCGAACCGCGAGAGTTGGCCCGCCGCCGCGGCAACGACTGGTTCAACGGCGTGCCGGCCTGGTCGCCCGACGGGCGCGTGATCGCCTGCGTGGCCGCGACCGACACGGGCGGCACTCAGTTCACCCTAATCGCCGTGCCTGCCGATGGCGGCGCGGAGAAACCGATCACTTCTTACAAGTGGCACGGCGGGGTTCACCGCCCCTCCTGGCTGAAGGACGGTAGTGGCCTCATCGTGAACGCTAAGGAGATGCAGACCAGCCCGACGCAGATTTGGCACGTCTCGTACCCCGATGGGGCGGTCAGCCGCATCACCAACGACCTGACGGAGTACGGCTCGACGAGCTTCGGCCTGACCGCCGACTCCTCGACCATCGTCACGATAGCCGGGGAGCAGTCCGTCAAGATTTGGCTTGCCGCGCCTAACGAGGAGGAGGGGCGAGCGCGCAAACTGACCGAAGGCAAATACGACGGGTTGAGGGGAGTTGACTGGGCGCCCGACGGTCGCGTGGTTTACGTCGCCCGAAACGGCGACTACGCGGACATCTGGATTACGAACGCAGACGGGGCGGGGCAGAAACAGCTCACGTCGAACGAGGACGCGGAATCCGACGTCAGGGTCTCGCCCGACGGGCGCTCCGTTGTTTTCACTTCCGAGCGTCCGGGCGGCGTCTCACACATCTGGCGGATGGATTTGGACGGCTCCAACCTGAAGCAACTAACGGACGGCAACTTCGCCGACTTCTTCCCGTTCTGGTCCCCAGACGGCCAGTGGATCTTCTTCGGCTCATGGAGGTCCGGCAACGAGAGGCTGTGGAAAGTGCCCGCCGACGGGGGCCAGCCCTCACAGGTCAGTGATCTCCCCTTCACCGGGTGGAGATTCCCGCCCGGGAGCAATCTGATCTTAGGCGGTTACTATGACGAGCAGATGAGCCCCCCGAGGTGGCGCTCGGCACTCCTCTCTGTGGAGAGCGGGCAGCTCGTCAAGGTGTTTGACTACCCGCCCAAGGCAGGTGCTGTAGATATGCTCGACGAGCGGACGCTCGTCTATTCCGAGACGAACAGTGACGTGAGCAACCTCTGGACCCGCCCGCTGGAGGGCGGCGCGCCCAGGCAACTGACCAAATTTATGTCCGAGAAAATTTCCAGCTTCGCCCGGTCACGCGACGGTAAGCAATTCGCTGTCGCGCGCGGCACGACTTCAGCCGACATCATCCTCATCAAAGATTTCAGGTAACAGATCAAGGAATTCAATCACTGACTCATCTGTTCATTGATTAGACCTGTTGCGTGATAAGGCAGTCTAAACATAGACAAAGCTGCCCCTCGATTTATTTGAGTTACAGTTGCAAACCTGTTCTTTGAAAGATTCTCTCGTAAGCTCGTAAGTTCACCAGACCACCGACAATGTTCATCG
>DASVXV010000179.1:0-26879 GCA_036392495.1 Pyrinomonadaceae bacterium
ATAAAGCCCAGGGCGTCAGCCCTTATCATTACCCACATCTCTATTTCTGTGCATGTAAAGCGCCCCAACATAGGTCTTGCAAGCGCAGCCACCCGCGCCATAAGGTCTGCCACCCCGGCTCACCATCACTCTTTCGCCCAATGAAGCCACCTAAGCGCGCCACACCATGCCAGAACTGGCGCACCGTTAGCGGCTCTCCTCTCACTATCTCAAGCCGCGCCCTGACAACCTCGACCAGTTCCTCTGCCACGACCTCCTCAGCCGGTCTCTCCGCTTGCGTGCGCGCATACTCACGCAGTTTCAGCAATCTGAAAGCGACAATCGAGAGAAAGCCCAACAGCGCCTTTAACCCCGCTGCACTCTCCAACTGTCGTGCTTCCATCCGACATCCCGTCTTCAAACACTTGTGATACTCCTCGATCACCCAGCGAGAGGCGTACCATTGGACTTGCTCCCTGGCTTGGGCTGCCTCTTGCACCTCCACTGTACTGAACAATATCCACTCGATTTGCTCGGCCTGCCCACACCCTTCCCAACACCGAATGCACCAGCCTCGAACCGGCTCCTGCCCACGCTCCGGCCCCAGTTGCGGCGCACAGATGCGAACTTCGCTCCACCCGATTTGCAATTGGAGCTGCCGCTTCGGCACACCCGCGCGGGCGCGCAACCAGATACGCTGTTGCGCCCGTGGCACAAGGGCCTCGCGCGCCCAACTGAGCAGATGCGCCCTCTGGCCCTGCGGCGTCTCGATGACCCGCTCCTGACACACCCGCACCAGGCAATGCCAGCCTAAAGCCCTGGCACGCCGCAAGTAGGAGAAGACATCACTGGCGCGGTCACCAACAGAGACCCACCGCGTGCCGCTCTCGCCATCAGGCGCTGCTCCAAGCTTCTCTATTACCTCTGCCCACACATCAGACTCTGTTCGGCGCTGGCGTCTCTGGTGGCGAGTCTCTCGCCCTTTCTTCACCTCATGGCGCGTCCAGACCTCTTGCGCTGCCAAGCCGACCAACTCTGTCTGATTGCCATCTGCTCGCACGGCCAAACAACTGTGCATGAGAAAGCCACGTCCGCCCGTGTTGCCGATCAAGCCGAGACCTTTCGTATGCGGATGCGCCGTGAAGTCCAACTCGGAGGTGTCCTGAATGAAGAGGAGGGTGCCGGGGGAAGTTCGGGCCGCCCGGTGCGTTGCATCCCAGTGAGGTTGACTAAGCGCCTGGTGCGTTGCATCCGGCGCATTGAGCAGCCGGTAAGCGGCTTTCAACTCATGCCATGAAGAGCTTTGCTGCGGCAGGCTGGCCGAAGGTTGGGCGGCTAGGGCTGCGCCGACACGCACCGCCCTTCTGGTGCGTCGCTGGTCTCCAAGCTTGGCCGACCCCCATTGTCGCTCTGCCCACTGCTCGACATTATCGAAGTCGTGGTTAATCATGCCCACAGTTTAGAGCCTTCTCCAAAAATGTGGGTAATGATAAGGGCTGACGCCCTGGGCTACACTCTGTCGCCCCTAACGGGGCAGGTCATTTACTGCCTTCTGCCTACTGCCTACTGCCTACTGCTCTTCAGATTCCTTCCCCGTCAATCCCGCGCAGGGCTGCGAGGAGCGCGCGGCGTTCGGCCTGTGCGGCGCGGATGCGTGCGAGGCGCTGCTGGTCCGTGAAAGTGGTCGCGCTGATCTCTATTGATTGCAGGCCGCCGACGGGCTTACCCGTGAGCGAGCCGTTGAGCGCACATTGCAGTGCATCCCAGGGGAACTGAAAAGCCGCGCCCATGTCTTCGTCGTCAATAAAGACACGCCAGCGCCCGTCATCCATTCGCGTCAGGTTAATGCGGGAGGTTTGCGCTTCTTCAGCCATTTTCAGATGCTGGATGTCAGATGCCGGATGCTAGTCACTGACATCTAACATCCAGCATCTGACATCTGCTCTTTTATTCTTCTTTGGTGGCGGTCTGCTGGCGGCTTTCGCGCAGGGCCTTGTCGGTCTCTTCGAGCGCCTGCTGCTCCATGCGCGCCGCTTCGAGCGCGAGCGGAATCTGCTCGCGCGTTGTGCTCAGACGATGAAGCGCCATGTTCGTGTCGGCCCAGCTCGCGCCGCGACTCGCCGCCGCTTCGATTGTATGAAGGCGCGCTTCAGCCTCTGCGCGACGCTCCGTGCCCTCCATCTTAACCTGCTCAAGACGCACGCGGTCCGCGCGCAGTTCCTCCTGCAAGCTGGTCGTGTCCGCCCCCTGTATGTAGGCCACACGATTGAGGCGGCGCTCCACCAGGAGAAGCTCGCGCTTGGTATTACTGATGACGCGCGAGGCAGTGATGCGCGAGGCGAGCGTCTCCCTGTAGGCGTCCGCGAGCATCGGGTTGCGCGCCTCGATCTCTTTGAGGGCCTGCCGTTCCGCAGGCGTCAGCTCGGACATGAACCAGGGAATCTCTGCGGCCGTCACGCCGTCGGCCGCGACGCGGTCGCGCACTTTCTGCGCCCAGTTGCGGCGGTAGTAGAGGAGTAGAAGTGTCACCACGAACCCGACGACCGATCCGACGCCGAGCGACACCAGCGCGAAGAGGAAGTTGAGCGCCGCCTCTGGCGCGGACGAGAAATATTTGGTCAGAAAGTAGATGGGCACAGGCAGCGCGACGAGAAAAAATGCCAGCCACGGCGCCCATTCGAGGACGCGCGCCTTCATGCGTTCTCCAGCAGTAATCTTGCCGCTCTCGTTCTCGCTCACCATCGCGCTCTCCGGTCCTTTTGCGAAGGTCAAGAATTAAAAAAATTAGCCACAGAGGCACAGAGACACAGAGAGCGTAACAGATGAAGAAAACAGCTTCGCACTTTTCAGTTTCTCTGTGTCTCCGTGCCTCTGTGGCTAATTTCGATTCTGATAAGCAAACTCAGCCCGTCCCAACTTCATCCCATGAATCGAGCAAACTGCCCTGAAGTGCGAAGCCGCATGATACTCCAGCGGGGTTTCGGTTAGCCAGCCTCGCCCGTGACGCATCAAACTTTGACTGCTTGGAACATCTTTTGGCCCTGTAATATCATTGACCTTGAATCCATGCAGGGGAAAGAAGGAGCGAGCCGTGAGTAGCCCAAAAAGAGAAATCTTCAGCGTAATCTTAGCCGCAGCCATTATCTGCACAGCGGTCGGATTGAAGGCGCAGGACCGGCCACGCAGCTCACAACAAACGGACGACCGCGCCGTCAGGGTCCAGACACAGCGCGGCGTGCGAACCGTGACGATTCCGATTACGGTCCGCCAGCGCGGGGTCAGAGGGCCGCAGGCGGAGTTAACGCCCATCGGCGTGCTGACGGTGCGCGAGGACGGCGAGGAGCAGAAGATTCTCTCCATCCGCGCGCTCGGCACGGACACGCCGATCTCGGTCGCTATCCTCGTGCAGGACGACGTGGTCACTTCAATCAGCAACGAGATCAGGGCGCTCAGGGAATTTATCATCGGTCTGCCGAAGGGGTCGCGCGTGATGGTGGGCTACATTCGCAGCGGCTCGCTCGAAGTCAGGCAAAGGTTCACGGCTGATCTGGAGCGCGCTGCCAAAGCCTTGCGCGTGCCCGTGGGCTCCGCTGTGGCCGCCCCTTATAATCCTTACGTCGAGATAGTCGAAGGTTTAAGACGCTTCGAGGCCATGCCTAAGGGGCGGCGCGCGATGCTCGTGGTCTCCGACGGGCTGGACATCTCGCGCGGGCTAGATAGCTCGTCACCTTCGCAAAGCGTAGACCTACAGCGCGCCATACGCGAGGCGCAGCGTCAGGGCGTGGCCGTCTATTCCTTCTACGCGCCGAGCGTCACTTCAACTACGCTGAACAACCTGCGCCTGATCGGAAACGGTCAGGGCTCACTCGCCCTGCTCGCCAACGAAACGGGTGGCCGCGCCTTCTATCAGGGCACAGGCGCGCCCGTCAGCTTCGATCCTTATTTGAAGGAGCTGGCCGGAACTTTTACGCGGCAGATTGCCCTCACATACCTCTCGACGCATCCGAAAAAAGGATACCATCGCATAGAGGTCACTTCGGGCGTGGAAGGAATCGAGATCGAACACCCGACGGGTTATACACGCTAGAAAGAATGCAGGCTCACGCCACCCGCTGCTGATCTGCCGAGCGGCGGCGCTTCATCTCTTTGATCTGCGTCTCAAGGATTTTGAGGTGGATTTCGAGGAAGACGCGCCCCTCGCCATTGAGCTTGAGGCTCTTGTCAAAATCTTTCCGGGCCGCGTCCTCATCACCCTGCAGCAGGCGCGCGAATCCGCGACCGGCGTAGGCCATCGAGGCGACAGTGTTGTTGGGATTCAAAGCGATCCCCTTATCAAAATCTGCCAGAGCGTCCGGCAAATCGCCTTTGATGAGGTGGGCTTCGGCGCGCTTGACGTAAGAGTCCGCGTCGCTCGGCGAGACCTGTATGGCTTTGTCGAAATCGGCTATGGCCCCGTCCAGGTCGAACTGATTGACGCGTATAAAACCGCGATTGGCGTAAGCCTGCGTGATGTCGCGGTTGTTGGAGGTCATCTGCGGGTCCAGGACGATGGCGCTCTCGTAATCTTCGATAGCCCCGTCCAGGTTCCCTTTGGCGCGTCGCGCTTTGCCGCGGTTGAGATGCGCCTCGGCCATTTGCGGGTTCAACTCGATGGCTTTGCTGAAATCCGAGATGGCCCCGTCCATGTCACCCTTACCGAAACGCGTGTTGCCGCGCTTGAGGTAGTCTTTGGCAGACTCCTGAACTTGAGCCCGCGTCGTCGCAGCCGCGGCGAAGAGAACGAGTAGGGAGATCAGGGACACAGAGAAACGTCTCATAAAAGCCTCCGCCAAATCCGCCGTTGACCGTTCAGTTCTTCCCCAGGGAGAGGCCACATTGTCCGCCTCCACCTGTTTCGGCGTCAAGAGTAAAAACACCGAACGAAGAGCAGAATCCAGAATCCGGAATTCAGGAGTCAGAAGAAAAGAAAGAATGGTTCTCCGCCTTTTTCATTCTGGATTCTGGATTCTGACTCCTGAATTCTGCTTTTCGATTCTGGCTTCTGCTCTTCACTGCACCGTCGCCGGAAGCAGCGAGCCTCTACGATCAGAGGCGACGGCGTAGCCGTCCGCTAACTGGCCGATCATTCCGTGGAAATGTATGTCGGAGCCGGAGAGGACCAGGAGAATGTCCCCGGCGTGGTAGCGCGGGTCGTCGAGCTTGAAGCGGACTACGGTCGCCTGACCGTTCTCCTGCTCCACCGTCTCGAATTCAAAATCCTCCGCGCCGACGACATACGTCTGTGAATTATTGGCGGTCCTTTGTTCTTCGGGCATCGTTGATTACCTCATGAGCCGTGCTCGCGCCTACTTAGAGAGGTGATTAAAAAGAGCACGCGCAGTGTATCAAGAGGATGAAGAAAGGCAAAAGTAAAAAGGTAAAAGGTAAAAGTGAGGAGCGGCTAACGCCGCACTTTTACCTTTTTACTTTTGCCTTTTTACTTGTAGTCTCAAGCCGAAGCGCAGGAGAAACGGCGGACCGACGGTCCTGACGGGCGTCAACCCGACCGTGTAGCGTTGGTTGAAGAGATTCTCGAAGGCCGCGAAAGCTTCGACGAAGCGCGTGAGGCGGCGCGAGGCGAGCGCGTCGAGCGTGAAGTATTTCCCGAGACGAAAGAGGTTCTGGTCGTCGTCGAACTGTGAGCTTGAGGCGCGGCCCTGGAGGCCGAGCGTGAAGGCGTCCGGACGCGTATAACGCGCCTGAAAAGTTAATTGATGACGCGCGACCTGTGGAAGGTCCAGACCTTCGAGCGAAGCGTTCGCCGGAAATCTCAAGACAGTCGCGTCCGCGAAAAGGTATCCGCCCGAAATCGTCAAACGGTTCGAGAGGCGCGCGTCCCACTCAAGCTCCAGTCCGCGCGAGCGCGTTCGCCCAAGGTTCTGGCGCTGGCGTGTGATAAGACCGGGCTGCACTCTCAGAGTCACGTTGGCGACGGGGCGCGTCACCTCCGTCCAGAAGAATGCGCCACGCACATTCAGCCTCTGGTCGAACGCGTTGAAGCTCGCCCCGACCTCGCCGCCCGTGAGCCGCTCGGCGCGCAGGTTCTCGTTGGCGAGCGTGAGAATGTCGCCGACGCGGAAACTCCTGTAGAGCTCGTTGAGAGTCGGCTGACGAAAGGCGCGCGTCGCGGAAAAGTAGAGCGAAAGATCGGCCGCTGGCTTGTAGAGCAGGGAAAGCTGCGGGCTGAAGGCCGTCTCCGTGCGATCAGGAAATGTAATGGTCGTCGCAGGGGCAGAGGAGAGCGGGCGCGTCGTCGAAAAAGCGCCGAAGTTGCGCCAGTGGTCCAGGCGCGCCCCCGCAGTGATAAGAAAGCTTGAGGTGAGACGGACAATGTCTTCTAGGAAAAAAGCTGTGGTCCGCTCGCGCCCGCCCGCGCCGATCAGTGAGCTGGGACGGCCCCCCACGAATGCTATCTCATCGCTTGCCCCGCGCACCTCGCGCGCCTCGATGCCTGCGACCAGCGCCTGACGCCTTTTGAGCGTGCGCGACCATTGAGCGTTGACGCCGAAGGATTGCGCGGGGGCGCGTTGAACGCGCGTCAGGGTTTCGCTCGCGCGGTCCGTGCTGACGGCCGAAAAGTTCTGGTCGAAGACCTGTGTGCCGCCGTAAGCGCGAAGAGAGAACGTGCCCGCGCGCCGGTCCCGGAAATCCGTGCCGATAACGAACTGGCGCAAGTGTGTGCGGTTGGTTTGCAGCGGGGTGCCGTTCGAGCGCGCTTCGCCGAAAAAGGACGCGCTGGCGAAAATATTTCCCGCTCCCGAAATCGAACGCTCCACGGAGAGCTTGACGACAGCGTTGCGCGCATTGGCCTCTGTGTCAACACGCCCGCGCGCCTGTTCGTCAACGATGATGTAGCCTTCCGTGCGGAATGTCTCAGCCGCCAGGCTCGCGCCCCACTGGCCTTTATGCCCGGAGGCGAAAATGGATGCGTTTGCGGTTCGTTGGTTGCCGTAAGAGGCTTCGAAGGAGAGCGCGGACGAATCGGCTTTGCGCGTCCTGATATTGATGACGCCTCCGAGGGCCGCGCTGCCGTAAAGGTGAGACGCGCCGCCGCGCAGGACCTCTATGCTGGAAATGGAAGTGCGCGGCACGCGGCTCCAGTAAATCCAACCCCCAAAGGGGTCATTAAGCGGAACATTGTCTGCGATGACGACGGCGCGACTCGCACCGCTCGCGCCGACGCCGCGAAGGGAGACGCCCTGCGAGGTCGGGTTGGCTGTGCGGCTGCCTGACCTGCGGAAAAGACTGAAGCCGGGCACTTGCCTGAGCGCGTCGTCGAGAGTCGCGGCGGCAGTTGAAGACAACTCTGTTGATGACAGCGAAACGATGCTGGCCGCAGTGTCGCCCAGGCGCGTCTCCGTGCGCGTGGCCGTGATTGTGACCTGCTCCGAGAGCGGCGCGGGGGCGAGGACGATCAAAAGCCGCCCACCGTTTGTTTGCACCCCGGTTAAATTTTGTTCGACGGGAGCAAAGCCCTGAGCTGACACGGTTAGCGTCGTGTCTCGTGCTGAAGATGCCTGAAACTCGAAACGCCCGTCGTCGTTTGTTGTGGTCTCGGCGATGACTGCCGTTGCGTTCCTTAAAGCGACAGAAGCGCGTGCGACGGGTGCGCCCGTTTGATCCTGAACGACGCCAGCGATCTGAGTCTCTGAAGATTGCGCGTGTGATTGAGCGAAGAAGATCAGGCACCAAAGCACGCAGGCGAAGAGACGGGCAGCGGAAAAGGGAAGAGCCGTGGGACGAAAATAATTGAATCGCGTTCGACACAACATGGTGGCAGCATCGCCGGAATTATAGTCCGAATTATCCGAAGAGCGTTCATCAATCGGCCGCGTCAGCGGCCATCTGACTTTAGCCCGGCCTTGCAAGGCCGGGAATAACGTGGAGGATTAATTATCACGTCGCTTTAGCGACGATTGGTCCGTCCAATGGGTTTCAATCGTCGCTAAAGCGACGCAATCAATCTCCCGCGCTGCCACGTGAGCCCCGGCCTTAAAAGACCGGGCTAAAGTCACGTCGCCGCTGACGCGGCGCTGAGACCGTAGAAAATCTAATAATGCGCGCGCTTCATTTTATCGAGGGGAACGATCTTTCCTGCGGACGTAGTAAACCACACCCGCGTGGTCGTCCGTAAAGAGAAAGGAGTCCGGCCCGGTCTTCATGATGTCCGCCGGGCGACCGTAAACCACGCCGTTCTGTAGAAAGCCCGTAATGAAATCTGCGATCTGTCCCCCTTTACGCACCCGCGCGATGCTGTGCCCGTGATTCAGTTTGTGGTCCGAAGAGCCGTGCAGGGCGACCAGGAAATAGTTCCTGAGATTCGGGGAGACGGTCGAAGCGTCGAAGAATTCCAACCCGAGCGGCGAGCTGTGAGCGCGGAAAGAGGCGTAAGCCTGCGGGACGTTCCTGCAATTGACGGCTTTCGCAGACGACTGAAATTGCGGGTCGGCGTAAATCCTTGCTTGCTGCTGGTAGCAATAAGGCCAGCCGTAGTTGAAACCTTTGCGCACGATGTACATCGTGTCCGAGGGCTTGTTATCGCCCAGGTGGTCCGCGCCCATGTTCGTCGCGAAAAGCTGCGCCCCGACCCACTTGATGCCGACGGCGTTGCGCAACCCCTTAGCGAAAATTCTGCGACCGCTCCCGTCCGGATTCATCTCGATGACGCTCGCACGGACCTCCTCCCGCTCTTCGCAAGCGTTGCAACTGCTGCCGACGGAGATATAGAGCTTCCCGTTTGGTCCGAACGCAATGGTGCGCGTCAAATGCCAGCCGCCGTATTTGTAGCCCAGCCCGTAGTCCGGGAAGGAGGCGAGCACCTGCGGCGAGCCCGTGGGCGCGTTGTCGCCGTTGCGATAGCGATAGCGCACCAGGCTGTCCGTCAGGGCGATGTAAAGCCAGCTATTTCCCTTTTCGTCCGTATGAAAGCAGACGCTGTTGGGGTTGTGCAGGTTGGTCAGGTACGGGGTGAGCTTACCGAATCTCCCGGTCCGCTCGTTGAAATTATCTAGAATGTAAATCGCGCCTCGCTTATTGTCCGTCAGGTTGTACATGTCCGTGACGAAGAGGCGATTGTCCGGGCTCCAGGCCATGAAGCGGGCGCGTTTTAACCCTTCGGCCGCCACCATGATCTCAAACTCTTCGGGGAGATTGAGATTAAAGGTGACGCCTTTGGCCAGGGAGATTTTATGAGGCGTTAATTTGAGTGTGCTATTCTGCGCGCTGGCCGAAGCGGCAATCAAGACGCAGAAGAGAGTCGCGAGAAGGCTTTTGATTTTCATATTCGAGACTTACCTGTCGGTCCGTTAAGCTCTATTTTACATAATCGGCGGGCGAGGGAAAGCGATCGCATCAGGCTTTTAAACGGTGAAAGAACCGGCACCTTCAATCGAAGAGAAACAGCGCGCGCTTGAAATCATACGCCTGCTCAAGCGCGAGTACAGGGACGCGCGCTGCTCGCTCAACTTTTCAAACCCCCTGGAGCTTCTGGTGGCGACGATTCTCTCCGCACAGTGCACGGACGAGCGCGTCAATATAGTGACCACTGAGCTCTTCCGAAAATATCGTCGCCCGGAAGACTATACGGCGGTCGCGCCGTCAGAGCTTGAAGGGGATATACGCTCGACAGGCTTTTATCGCAACAAGGCCAGGGCGATTCAGGGCGCTTGCAGGATGATCGCCGAACAGCACGAGGGGCGCGTGCCCGAAGACCTGGACGAGCTGCTGCAACTGCCGGGCGTGGCGCGCAAGACGGCCAACGTCGTCCTCGGCAACGCATTCAATATCAGCTCAGGCATCGTCGTTGACACGCACGTCGCGCGCCTTTCGGAGCGACTCAGACTGACCGAGCACAGTCAGCCTGAAAAGATCGAGCGTGATTTGATGCCGCTTGTGCCGCGAAAAGACTGGATACTTTTTCCGCACCTGATGATCGCGCACGGACGCAAAGTGTGCAAAGCTCGCAAACCGCTGTGCGAGGAATGCGTGGTCGAGAAATTCTGCCCCTCATCATTGTTGAAATAAACCGGATTAGCTGAATGGAATTGTAGTATTGCGGAATGCGGATTGAGAAGACAGGCGTCAAGCCGTTTCTTTGCGTCTTTGCGTGAGAAAACCAAAACATTTCACGCAAAGACGCGAAGGCGCAAAGAGGTTGCGTAGTTCTGTCTGTTATTTCTTTCTCTGAATCCGCAATCCCGTTATCCGCATTCCGCAATCGGACAGTCCCTACAATTTTGAGATCAGCTCATTCCGAGTCCAGCCAGTCTTTCGTCATGTCGCACCACAGCGCCAGGCCGCGCCAGGAATTGAAACGGGAATAGAAGCGTGCGATTTTCGCGTCCGCGACGGTGCGCCCGTTATTGTGCGTGCGCGCGAACTTGGCGCGGACCCACGAATCGAGCGCGAGAACGTCGTAGCGCCCGACGAGCTTCAAAAGATTCTCCGCGGCGTAATCGCCGACGCCTTTCACGCGCTTCATCTCTTTTTTCAAAGCAGCGGTCGGCAGCTCGCTTTGTAGCCACCCTTCAACATCCAGCTCGCCGGAAGCGACGCGCTCGGCCAACTCCTTCAGATACTGGGCGCGATAGCCTGCGCGGACTTCGTCCCGGTAAAAGCTCGCGGGCATGGCGGCCATCGCCGCGGGCGTAGGGAAGGTGCGGCGACCGTCTGCGGCTTCGCGCCCCAGATTGTTGACCAGACCCTGAACCATCTTCTGCGTCAGCGCCCAGGTGCAATTGGTCGTGCAGATTGTTTTGACCAGGTCCTCGAAGACAGTCGGCGCGCGGACCAGACGCCCGGCCCCGGCTCGCGGAATCCAGTCGAAGTCCGCGTCGCTTCGCATCGCGCCGTAGAACTCCTTGAGATCGTCGTCGAGGCGCAGCATGTGTCGCACGTCGCGCGTGATGGATGCCGCGGCGCGTTTGCCGACTGCGCGCGGGACGGCGATCCGGACGCTGCGCTTATTGCCGGTTATTACGACCGTGACGGGTTTCGCGTCCGTGAGATCGAGGACGCGGATGATCGTCCAGGTCTTCGGGTCCACCTCGAACGGGGGCAGCTCTGTCCAGCCGTGACTGAAGGCTGTGCGCTTGAAACTAAAATCGCTTGGGGGTTGTATCTTGATTTCCATTGCGAGAAACATTCTGTCTAAGCCGGGACGAGATTGCAAATTTGTAACCTTTATCTTATTCTCACGCCCGTTTGAAAGATTTTAAGCTATAGCCACAGAGGCACAGAGACACAGAGATAAGAATGAAGGAAACAAAGGCCCTTATTGATTTCATCAACTCTTTTGCTAGCTTTGCTCTGTGTCTCTGTGCCTCTGTGGCTATTTCATGACTCGCGTGTAGTGCAATCTTGAAGTGAGCAGCTCATCATGCAAGCACCCCCACAGCCAACCAAACAAGAAAAAGTGCATCGTTATCCCTGTTCCTCCTGCGGCGCGATTCTAGTCTTCGAGCCGAAGGACGGAATGCTGTCGTGTCCGTACTGCGGGCACAAAGAGGTGATTCCGACGAGCGCCGACCAGGTGCAGGAGCGCTCCTACGAGGAATATCTGAAGCCGCGCGAGGACCAGATGCAGGTCCTGGCCGCCGGCGCGCTCGAAGTTCAATGTTCGAGTTGCGGCGCGGTCGTGACCTTCGTCCCGCCGGAGGTGGCGCGCGCTTGCGACTTTTGCGGCGCGGAGATAGTCGCTCAGCCCAAGTCCGCAGACCCGACCGTCGCCCCCGAAGGCGTGCTGCCTTTCGGCATCGTTCAACAGCAGGCCACCGCAAGCGTCAAGCAGTGGATCTCTACGCGCTGGTTCGCGCCCAACGCTCTGAAGAAGTTTGCAGAGCCTCAGGCGATTGACGGCATCTACCTGCCTTTCTGGACCTATGACGCGAACACTGTGAGCTATTACACTGGGCAGCGCGGCGAATACTATTACGTGACGGAGACCTACACGGAGACGGACGATCAGGGCCGCAGCGTGACGAAGACACGCCAGGTGCGCCACACACGCTGGTGGCCCGTCGCTGGAACGGTCTCGCGCTGGTTCGATGACATCCTGATTCCGGCGACAAAGTCGCTGCCCGTCAACCGGCTGCACGCGCTTGAGCCCTGGGACCTGCCGGAGATCAAAGCGTACGACCCGGCCTTTCTTTCAGGCTTCAAGGCCCAGCGCTATCAGGTTGAGCTTGGGGAGGGTTTCGAGCAGGCGAAAGCGATTGCAGCGAGCGTGATTCAAAGCGACGTCCGCAGCGACATCGGCGGCGACGAGCAGATGATCTCCGACATCAAGACGCACTACTCCGCAATCACCTTCAAGCACCTGCTACTGCCCGTCTACGCCGGGGCGTACAAACTGAACCAGAAAGTTTATCAGGTCGTCGTCAACGGTCGGACCGGCGAAGTGCAGGGCGACCGCCCCTACAGCGTCTGGAAGATCACGCTCTTCATCCTCGCCATCCTCGCCGTCATCCTGACGATTTTCCTGCTGGTGAAGAAGTAGCGCGGGAGTGAGGATAAAATAAATAGGGATGCGGCAGGTTAATGTCTGCGCATCCCTATTTTAATCTGGGGCGGCGAGGTAGATTTGACCTCTCTGAAAAATCATTGTTCTCTGAACAGGAAACGCCTGTAGTTAAATCGTGCAGCCGTTCTGCGCCGGTGGCAATTCGCGCAACGCACATAGCACTTCTGCATTTCGGCAGATATTTTCTCCCAAGAATTATTGTTGAGAATCATCTGCGTAACCGAATCAACCTTATCTGAATCTATCTTGTGATCGAACTCAAGAATGACTGGATCAGATTCGCCGCAGTCTACGCAAGGGTGCAGCTTAAGGTATTCATAAACCATGCGCGCTTTTTCATTCCGAAGCCTGTTCCTGCTTTCAGCATGCCTCTGCTTATAAAAGTCATGGTTGGTATAGTACCGTTTTCGCCAATTCTCCTTGAAACATTCACGACACCAGGAAGACTTCCCGTCCGTTGCTCTTCGTTTAGAAGAGAATTCAACTTCAGGCTTTTCAGTTTTGCAGTGTGTGCATCGTTTCATGGTCCGGTTATGAGGTGGGTGGGAATTTGTAGAGAGGAATTATAGGGAGGCCATTCGACCTCCCTGATCTGGGGCGGCTAGTCGGGGTCGAACCGACGACCTCTTGAACCACAATCAAGCGTTCTAACCAACTGAACTATAGCCGCCATAAAACGGAACTTAATAGTACCGAAACGTTGGTTATCTGACAAGCGCTCTTCAACCCCTGTCAGCCGCAGAAAACTTACTGCCGCAGCACGGGCGGCGTTGGCGGTGTGGGGCGCTTCGGCGGATTGCGCTTGAGTTCATCCATCAAGTATTTCACAGCCGCTTCGAGCGTCGGGTCTTCGCCGCGCGCGAGCGCTTCGGGACGGTCAACCACCTCCACGTCCGGGTCCACTCCGACGCCCTCGACCACCCAGCGCCCCTCCGCATCCATGAACCGGAAAGTGGGCGTGCTGAGGCTTCCGCCGTCCGCGAGCTGCGGATTGCCAGAAAGGCCAATCAATCCGCCCCACGTCGTCGTGCCGAAGATGCGGCCCAGGCCCCGCTCGCGGAAATAGTATGGAAGCGCGTCGCCGCCGGACCCGGCGTAGCCATTAATCAGCATCGCCTTCGGACCGAGGTGCGAGAAAGCCGGCGTCGAAGTCGCCCCGATCCCGCGCCGCGCCCAGTAGCTCAAGGGCTTGCGTTCCAGTAGCTCGATCATCCTGTCCGGGATGAAGCCGCCGCCGTTGTAGCGGTCATCAATGATGAGCGCCTCCTTTCTAGTCTGCGGGTAAAAGTACTTGAAAAGCTCGCGGTTGCCTTCGACCGCTGTGTTCGGAACGTGTATGTAGCCGATGCGGCCTCCCGAAAGCCTGTCAACGAGCGCCTGCTGCGCCTGGACCCAGCCGAGGTAGCGCAGGTTCGTCTGGTTCTTGATGGGACGCACGCGCTCGTCGTGCGCGCCCGCCAGTTCCGGTCGGTCGTTGAGCTTCAAGGTCACGACGCGATCCCCCTTGCCTTCGGTCAACTGGTAGAAGTTCTTGACCCCGCGCGTCGAGCGCCCATCAACCGCCAGGATGTAGTCGCCGACCTTCGCCTTGACTCCGGGTTCCGTCAGGGGCGAGCGAAAACTCTCGTGCCAGTTCTCGCCCGGGTAGATTCTGGTGATCTTGAAATATCCGGACGGGTCCGGCGCGATCTCCGCCCCGAGCAGCCCGCCGTCCACGCGTGTGACGCGCGACCCTTCGGGGCCGCGCTCGACGTAGACGTGACCGGCCATCAGCTCGCTTCCCATCTCCGTGAGCAGGAAGTTGAGGTCTTCGCGGTGAGCTATGTGTGGCACGAGCTGTTCGTACTTGGCGCGGATCGCGCGCCAGTCAACGCCGTGCAGGTTCGGGTCGTAGAACCAGTCGCGCATGATGCGCCAGGCGTCCGTGTACTCCTGCGCCCATTCGGCCTGCGGGTCAATCTTCAGCGTCATGCCGTCGAGCTTGATGAGCCCTGCGTCAGGCTTCTGGGCGGGCGCGACCGGCGCGATGCCGTAGTTCTCCCCGGCTTGAAAGATAATCTGCTTGCCGTCACCCGAAAGGTCGTAATCGCGTATGAGCTCAAAGATAGTCTGCTCTGCCTTGGCGTTGATGTTGTAGAGCGAGAGCTTGCCCGGACCCGAAAGGTAGAGCACGCCGTCCGGGGTCGCCGCCAGGCGGCGGTAGTTGCCGGGTTGACCTGGGATGGCGCGCACGCGGTTCTCGAAGCCTTCAAAATCAATCCTGACGGTTGAAGGCGCTGCCGGTCTCTTCTCGTCCGGTTTCGTCTCAGGGGCCGGAGCCGCTTGCCCAGCCTGTTGCTCCGCGGGCGTGGCGGGCTGTGGCTGCGCTTTCGCCGTCTGCGGCGGAGGCGCCTGCGCCGGATTCGGCGGCGGCGTCAGCGGAGTCTCTCTAGTCTTCACACGCTCCTCGTCGCTGCTCGGCAGAAAGAGCGCTGGACCGTCCGCCGCCAGCAACCCGACGTAGACGCGCGTCGGGTTCGTATAGACGTAGTTGAACTCGAAGCCGCTGAAAGTCAGGTTGAAATCACGATTGGAGAGAAAGTAGATGTAGCGCCCCTTCGGGTCAAAGACGGGCTCGGTATCGCTCGTCATCCCGCCAGTCAGTTTTCGCGGCTGCCCGCCTGCGAGCGAATAGACCCAGATCTCCGAGAACTGGTTGGAGCCGAGCTTCGTGTAGGCTATCCAACGGCTGTCGGGCGACCAGGTGTAGTTCGTGATGTCGTTGGTCGAGCTGCGGTCCACGTCCGTCGTCGCGCCCGTCGCGACGTTCACATAGCGCAGGCGCTGCTTCTTGTCACCGTAAGCGAGCATGGTGCTGTCGGGCGACCAGACGATTGGAAAGCGCCAGATGTCGCCGTCCGACGTCACGCGCCGCTCCTCGCCCGCTCCGTCGCTCGCTCTGACGTAAATCTCGTATTCGCCCGAACGGTCAGATAGGTAAGCGACCCAGCGCCCGTCCGGCGACCATGCGGAAAAGATTTCGCGCACGCCCGGCGAGTCGGTCAGGTTACGCACTTCGCCTTCCTTGGCGGGCGCTGTGAAAACATCCCCGCGCGCGTCAAAGAGCGCACGGGCTCCACTCGGCGAGAGCGAATACGCGTTGATGTTCGATTTCACGTTCTTGAAGTAGGGGACAGTCTCTGGGAAGTCGCCATAGACTTTGATTGCGACGCGCTCCTCTTTGCCGGAGCGCGCGTCCAGGCGGTAGATAAAGCCGCCAGCTTCGTAAACAAGCTCGTCGCCTGTGCCGGAAGGCCAGAGCACGTCGTAGTCCGTGCGGTTCGTTACCTTGCGCGTCTTTTTCGTGCGCGTGTCGTAGGCGAAGATGTTCATCGTCCAATCGCGGTCCGACAGGTAGTAGATGGTGTCGCCGAGCCAGACGGGCACCATGTCCTGCGCGCGCGTGTTCGTAATCTGCTCCGCTGTATTGTGCGTCAGATCGTAAATCCAGACGTCCGGCGATTGGCCGCCGCGATAGCGTTTCCAGCCGCGAAACTCGTTCGAGATCGGCGTGAAGGCCAGGCGCGTCCCGTCCGGCGAATAGCTCGCAGCGCCGCTTTCAGTAATCGGCAGGGGCTGCTCCTGACCGCCTTCGACCGCCACCAGGTAGGGACGCCCCAAACGGTCGCTGTAAGGAACGCGGTTGGCGCGGAAGAGAACGTTCTTCCCGTCGGGCGTCCACCCCATGACGCGGTTGTCCCAGCCGCCGCGCGGCGGCAAGGCTCCGACGTCGTTGTGATAGGTGAGCTGGCGCGGCTCGCCGCCGTCAACAGAGATGACGTAGATCTGGCGCGTGCCGCTGTATTCGCCGGAGAAGGCGAGCCAGCGCCCGTCGGGCGAGAATTTAGGGAAGAGCTCCAACCCCGGGTGCGACGTCAGCCGGCGCGCAGTCCCGCCTGCGGCCGGCACGGTCCAGATGTCGCCTGCGTAAACGAAGGCGATCATGTCGCCGCGTATGTCCGGGAAGCGCAGCAGCCTTGCGGGCCCGTCAACGGGCCGCGTCGCGGCGTATGAAGCGGACGCTGTGCAGAGAATGATGAGAACGGCCAGCGCTAGAGATTTCGGGACGAGAGACTTAAACATTTCGGGTTGCGGCTCCTTCTGGCGGTCGTGTGTTGTAACGAGAAGGTGGATAATAACACGGGTGTGGAAGCTTTTGTTTAGCCTGTCCGGTGGTTGCCCAGGGTCTATTCATACTCGGCGGAACAAGGAACAATCCACGAAGCCACACGAAACGACACTAAATTGTCGTGGTTTGTTTCGTGTCGTTTCGTGTGGCTTCGTGGACAGTCCTATTGCTCTACTTTCCTCAATCTCCGAAAATGAATAGACCCTGGGTGGTTGCCGCCGCCTGAAAATTTCCGCAACCCCTTCGTGATATTTCATGCGCGGCAACTGAGTCGTTGACGTCGAGCGAAATTGAAAGACGTTGACAGGGGCCGCGGACTATCCTTAAGATGTGCCATCTCGTCAGTTCTTACTTCGCAACTAAAAGATCAAGCGGTCTCTTTATTCTTTCAAGACCTCGCTGACAGCTTTCCTTGAAAAACAGAGGAGAAGACTATGCGCAGCAGCTTGCTTCGGAGCATTTCGGCTTTGATTAAAGGGAGCGGTTTGGTTCTGCTCGCGGTGCTGGCGACCATGTCCGGCGTCCGAGCGCAGTCGCAAATCACCACGGGCGTAATCCAGGGAACGGTGGTGGACCCGAAAGGGGCCGTCCTGCCGGGCGCAAGCGTTGAAGTGAAGAACCTGGAGACCAATCTCGTCAGGAGTGTGATGACGGACGAGGATGGGAGATTCTCTTTTCTACAGTTGCCGTCAGGACGCTACACCTTGACGGTCACGAAAACGGGCTTCTCCACGCTCATCCAGAAAGAGTTTCCGCTCACGGTCGGACAGACGATCTCGCTCAACCTGGACATGGGAGTCGCCGGGGTGACTGAGACGATAACGATCTCCGCTATCCCGACCATTGACACTGTGAAAACGGAGTCGAGCGCGACCATCAACGAACAGGCCGTCAGCAATCTGCCCGTCCTCGGGAGAAAGTTTGAAGACCTCCTGACGCTGACGCCGAACGTCTCGATCGTGCAGGGACCGGACGGCGACGAGATCAACTTCGCGGGCCAGCGCGGCATCTTCAACAACGTCAGCCTCGACGGCGGCGATTACAACAACGGCTTCTTCGGCGAGCAGGCTGGGGGGCAGCGCGCCGCCATAGACATCCCGCTCGACGCCGTCAAGGAGTTTCAGGTGATCGCGACGGGCGCGAGCGCCGAATTCGGGCGCACGGCGGGCGGCATCATCAACGTCATCACCAAGTCGGGCACAAACGAGTTTCATGGAAGCCTTTTCCACTTCCAGCGTCTCGAAGCCCTGACCTCCAATACCTCCGACGGTAAGTCTCTGACGGACTTTCACCGCGAGCAGTTCGGCGGCAACATCGGCGGACCGATTCGCAGGAACAGGGCGTTCTTCTTCATCGCCTACGAGCAGATCATCGAGAACCTGACGCGCGCGAATTTGAGCGAGCCCATCGGGTCAACCCCTTGTACCGTGCAGGCCCCGACCATCCTGGCGAACGAAGCGCTCATCAACGCCAACGCAGACTGCCAGCGCCTGGCGCTCCTGAACTTCTTCCGCACGTCGCGTAATCAGGAGGAGGGGCTGCCCATCAAGCGCCCCATCAAAAACTCCGCCATCCTCGGCAAAGTTGACTGGGATGTGACGCCGAATAACCGCCTCACCATCTCGCACAACTTCGACTACTCCCGCAACGAGAATCAGACCTTCGACGTGCCGACTTACGGAAACTCCGCCAACGGCACAGAGGGACCGTCGAAGATCAACGCTTTCAACGTCAATCTCTTCTCGACCGTCTCGGCGACGAAGGTCAACGAGTTCCACTTCACCTACGGGCGCGAAGAGAGGCCGCGCTCCGCCGTCCAGTCGAACGTGCCCGCGGACACGGCGATGGGTTTTGCCACGACGTTCCGCTTCGGCCACCCCTTCTTTCTTCAGCCGAACGTTGACGAGACGTTCTGGCGGACACAGGTCAAAGACAACTTCTCAATCGTCTCGGGCCGTCACACCGTGAAGTTCGGCGGTGAATGGGTCCACAGCCTCAACTCGCAAATCTTCCGCGGGTTCTTCGAGGGGCGCTACATCTTCGACAGCGTCACGGGCTTCCTGCGCTACGCCTCGCCTGCCGCCCCTGGGGGCTTCGGGCCGAGCACTGTCGGCTGCGCGACCTCTGCGGGCGTCGTCTCGTATGTGACCGCCCCGACCCCTTGCCCTGTGGGGACTACGGCTACGGGCGGACCGCTCCTGCTCTATCTACAGGGCGCCGGGCGGACCGGGCCCGCGAGCGACGCCGCCGGAGCCTCCGAGATCAAGAACGAGGACATCGCCTTGTTCGCTCAGGACAAGTGGCAAATCCGTCCGAACTTCACGCTCAGCTACGGCCTGCGCTGGGAGGCGCAAATCTTCCCGGACCCGGTCGTGCCGCCGTCAGAGACTGCCTACGGGCTACTTTTGAGCGACCCGCGCTTTCCATCGGACGGAACCCTGCACGACCAGAAGAAGATGTTCCAGCCCAGATTCGGCTTCGCCTGGGACATCGCGAACAAGGGGAAATCAGTGCTGCGCGGGAGCTACGGCATCTACTTCGCGCGGCAGAACATGCTCACGCAGGTCGGCTCGATTACCACCAACGGCGTCCAGCAGCAGACCATCTTTCTGAACACGCCGATCATCGCGTCGGGCGTTCCGGGCCCGGTCTGGCCTGGCCTTGTGACGCCGACCACAGGGTCCTGCACGGCTGGCGGGCGCACCAATCCTTTCCCATGTGGTTCGGGCGTGCGCGTCTTCAGCCGCGACTACGCCAACCCGCGCATCTACACGACCAACGTCGCCTTCGAGCAGGAGCTGGCGACGAACTTTTCGATCTATTTCGACTTCACGCACGCGAAGGGCGTTCATCTGACGCGTTTCCTGGACTACGCGCGGACGGGCTTCTTCGCCCCGTTCCTCGGCGAGACGATGGTCGCGAGCGCCAACGGAAAATCGCTCTACAGAGGATTCACCGCAGGGGCGCGAAAGCGTCTCAGCCGCGGCTTCCAGTTTGAAGGGAACTACACCTTTGCTAAGGACCTGGACGACGATTCGAACGAACGGGACCCGTTCACAGATCGCGCCTTCGACTTCAACAACCTGCAACTGGACTACGCGCTCTCGGACCGCGACGTCCGCCACCGTTTCAACTTCTATTCGAACATGGAGCTGCCCGCGGGCTTCGATCTCAACGCCAGGGTTCAGGCACGCACGGCGCAGCCCAGGTCACCTGGGTGCGCCACGCGCTGCTTCCCGCGAAACACCGTCCGTAAGAACAACGAGTACTTCTCGTTCGACTGGCGCTTGCAGCGCCCGTTCCGCTGGGGCGAGCGCTATTCGCTGATCCCGATTCTGGAGATGTTCAATACCTTCAACACCAATAACAACATTGACCCGACCATCGGGTCGCCGCTCTTCAACTTCGACGGCTTCTTACGTCAGGGCGTCGGCGACCCGCGTCAGGTCCAACTCGGACTCAAGCTCAACTTCTGACGCGCCGCAAGTCGGTGTCACACGAGTGAGGGCCTCACGGTGGATGTCTCCCGTGGGGCTCTCGCTCCGTGTGGGGAAAGAGACAATCGAATGGACGAGACGGAAAAAGAGATCGAGGAGATAGTCAACCGCGAGACCAGGGCCTGGGACACGCAGGACGTTGACCTCCTGCTGACCATCTTTCACACGGACATGGTCTGGCCCTGGCCGAGGACGCCGGAGTCGCATGACCCTATGGAGTGGGTGTTGGAGCTGGGCCGCTACGACTATCAAAGGTGGCGGCGCGGCTGGCAGGAATTGTTCGAGACGCACAGGCTCGTCCACAACCGCCGGGAGATTAAGAAGATCGTCGTCTCACGCGAAGGGGACGGGGCGTTCGCCGTCGTGGATATAGATACCCTGTGGGTTGATGCGGCTGGAAACGATAATCACTGGAAGGGCCGCGTCTGCAAGGTCTATGCGAAGGTCCGCGATGAATGGAAGATGACCATGCACACGGGCGTGCTCGATTATTCGCTCGTTTGAGGAGTAGTTGGCTCTTTTCTCTGGACTCGCTTTATAGGCGGAATTGAGCCGCCGCGCAGACAACCTCGAAACCACGCAAGTTCTCGATGAGAGACACGCTCGCCTCGCGCTCCAATTGTATGAGTTGTTGGACCCTCTGCCTCCTGGACCGAGTGACTTTGCCATCTCGACAGCCTTACGCCAAAATCCATTCAAGCAACGTCCCTCGTGAAGCAGGTCAAACTGATCTTGAAAGGGGCAACTGTAGATGAAAACGACTGGTAGATTCTTTGTCCTATTTCTCTTGTTGTTGACGGCGATATGTTCGTCCGCTTCCGGCCAGTCCGGCGCTCGAAATGACGCCGAGGAGTATTATAACAACATAGGCAGCCTTAACGTCTGGACTACGGACGAAGTACACCGGAGTAGGCTTGGGGTATTGCCCAGGTTGTTGGGGGTGAGGTTCGGACAACACCGTGGCTTTGATCGTGTGGTCTTTGATCTGACAGATAAGCCGGCGGGCTATCTCGTAAATTACAGGAAACCGCCTTTTCAGGGCCAGGCCAGCGAAAGAATCGTCAAGGTGCGTGGGAAGGCGTTCGTCGAAATAGCGTTTTATCCTATCAGCTCGTCGGAAGAGGATGTCGAGGTATATGAAAAATTGGTGACGGTTCAAAGCAGAGCGAAGACGGCTCTGATAGCGGATATGAAAACATTCGAATGGTTCGAGGCTGAGCTGGGTTATGCCGTCGGTCTTAAAAGAAAGACCCCATTCCGCGTGATGGAGCTCTCAAACCCTGCGCGCGTTGTCGTTGATTTTAAACGATAAGGTCTAACGCTCGAATCAACCGGGCGCGGGCAGACAGCACACAAGGTTATGGAACAATTCAACGATGGAAGAGATGCTATCCAGCGCTCCGGTTCAATGAGTTGTTAGATTTCTGCTGCCTCCAGCACGCTTCTGCCTGCGCTAACAGAAGTTTACGAGCTTGCTACTTCCTTAACAGGACGGTGATGTCACCGGAACCATTATTAGCCGTTACGATGTCAGCCTTGCCGTCGCCGTTGACATCGCCAATGGCTACTCTCGGATTCCTCCCGGCCCTGTACGGAGCACCGGCGGCAGGTATGTAACCGCCGCGCTCGTTACCCAGCAACACGGCTACGGAATCACTACCCTCCGTTCCAATGATCACTTCCATACGAGCATCTCCGGTCACGTTGGCCGCCACGAGCTTGTAAGCGCGGCGCCCGACGTCAAACGGCGAGCCCGGTGCCTCCGTGAATACTCCACGGCCATTGCCTAATAAGGTGGTCACCAGGTTAATGTCGTCGTGGGTCGTAACCAGGTCAGGATTGCCATCCCCGCTAATGTCGCCGATGGCTATGTAATAAGGGCGTGTGGCGACCGTGTATGGTGAGTTCTGAGCGGCCTTAAAGCCGCCTCGACCATCTCCCAATAAAACGGTCACGTTGTTGCTGCCAACGTTGGGCGTGGCTATATCCAGGTTGCCATCTCCGTTCAGGTCGCCTACGGCATGAGGGTACGGCGCGCGCCCAACGGCGAAGGGAGACCCGGCGGCAGGCGTGAAGCTGCCTCTGCCATTACCTAAAAGGACTGAAACACTGTTGTCGTCTTGATTAGATGTGGTGATGTCGAGGTTCCCGTCAGAGTTCAGGTCATTGAGGGCGAGCCCGTGGTTGTGCGGCCTGGTGCCTTGATGGGCAGTGAAAGGTGAGCCGGGAGCAGGGGTGAAGCTGCCATCGCCCGCGCCTAATAAAACCTCCACAACGAAGCGGTCATGGTGAGTCAGGGCGAGGTCTGGTTTGCGGTCGTTATTGACATCGCCAATCGCGACGAGGTGTGCTGCTGCCTTAATCGGTGAGCCTGGCGCGGGCGTAAAACCGCCACGGCCATTACCCAGCAATACTGTGACAGTCTCTTCGTCATTACAGGTGACAATATCCAGCCTGCCATCTCTGTTCAAATCAGCTACAGCGATATCATTTGGACGGCCTCCAAGGCTGAGTGGAAAACCTGGCGCAGGCGTGAAGAGAGGATTTTCAGACTGTGTATTACGCTGGGTGTGCGCATAACAACTCGAAGTCAGAATCGCCAGCATCCATAAAAACCAGACAGAAATTAGTTTGTTCATCACCAACCTCCCACGAGGATAACTTGACGCTTTAAACTTGGAACTCAGCTATTAGACGGTGATGTCGAGCTTATTCTTCCATGTTCCTTGAATGTTCTGTAAGAGCTTTCGATTCATAAAAACAAATTCAGCTGAGGCTGGCTAACTCTCGCTTCGTTTGAATAAGTTGTCAGGCGGCGCTTTCGGCAACCATGTTTTTTCCAGGGTCGGTGGGGTCCGTATCTGGATTTACTCCGAGGTCTGATCTTTAGGCCACGTCCATGCATACCAGATGATGAACAATGTAGAGGCAATCTCTATAGCCGAAAGAAAGATATAAAAAGCGGGCGACCTCGGGCTCAGTGTCACGGCGACAAAGGCTGTGCCCAATATACCTGCGAAGATGTTTGCCCAGCGATTTGCTCTATACTTCAATATCCGGGAGAGAAGAATCATGGCGATCAGGATCTCCATTAATACGGTGGCTCCCAGGGCGACCCATTGAGACATTCGCGCGGCTATCGCCTGATATGCTCCGGGATTGAAGATCACCATCACAAGGTCAGCATAGAGATAATTAAACGTTACAAATATCCATAACGTTGAAAGTATCACTTTCCTATCTTTCGTTTCGGCGGTCTTTGAATTAATCATATAGACGCTCTCTTCGTTTTCCTACTTAAACACCTGACGGCTTATCTATTAAACGAAGGTAGCGGATCTTTTATTACCTTGGGCAAGCTTTCCGGCAAAGCATTGCAATACTGAGAGACGCCTGCGCTATGTGGTGGAGTGTGCCTTCTTCCGGCTGAAGACGATCTTCTCGGATAAGCTGAGGTCACGAACCGAAGAGAGGCAAAAGGTGGAAGCAAGAAGCAGATGCGAGGCTTTGAATCGGATGACTGGATTGGGAATGCCAGAAAGCTATCCGGTCTGAATCAGGAGTTTGTTGCGACTACTCTATTCTTCCTCTTTTGTGCAACAACGCCCCGTCTGGAGTCCTTGCTCAATTATGCAAGCATAATCCAAGCTTGACCTATCATTTTGTATTGCGCTACAACTGATATTGCCGGAACGAAGCTGTTAATATTGGGGCTTTTGAATATCATGCTCGTGTAGGATACCATCCGTATAAACCGTACTATTCGCTTCGAAATATAGACGGTAATGAACCTTCCGATCCCAATGTCCGCTCCCGGGAGCACCGGGGACATATATCTTATCGTCTAAAACAAAGAAATCTCCGTTTCCACCTGCCGGTTCAAGATAGCGCATTATATGAGGTTTGGCGGATAGGAGTTCCTCTTTAAAGCCGAAGGTATATATATCCAACCAAACATGCTTCAAGTAAGCGATATTTTTTACCCAAGATTTTACAAACAGGCGTGTACATAAGGCACTACCTAGTGGGCCTGTGTGCCCACCAATATAATCCTGAATTGTTTGAGGCGGAGTCTCTTCAAAGACATTTACCATTTCTAGGTTTGGAATTGCGCCTGCGCGATAGGAGAATGAATATTCCGGGACAGGTTCACTGATAGTGAAACTACTATCCTCCCATTTTAGGCCGACGTTAAACCAATAGTTTTGCCCACACCGACTATCCCAAGTGCCGGAACCCAGCTCCGGGTGCACCCACCAGACCTCAACCTTTGTGGAGTCTAATGGCACCGGCACCTCAAGATATGAAGGCTCTTTTTGATAATCTCCGTGGAGAATATTAATTGTTTGGGTGTGAAGTAACCCACTTGGATGAAACCGCACATACGCCGTAATGAATGGAGTCCAATCACGCGTAGCCCTTCTAAGTTGTTCGAGCCGCATTGGAAAGTATTCTATAATTAATCGACCGCCGAGAGTAATCGCGCCTTCTTGATGCTGGCACCAGTTAGGTAGGAAGCTGATAGTAGCAGTCGGCAAAGAACTTTCCATTATGTCAAACTCCGAATCTACCATCACATCTCCTTGTGTCTGTCTTGTTGCAGTCACCCGCAAAGCAATGGTCTAACGCCCGAATTGACCGGGCGGGAAGCATCTACGAATAGCCTCCAAGTTTTCAATCAAAGACAAGCTGATTCCGCTCCGGTCGAATGAGTTGTTAGACCGCCCTTTAATCCTACCATTCAACTCTCTGTTTGCCTTTCTGAGCTTCACCACTCAAGTCTCAGTTCTTTTATGACGCGAAGCGTGTCTAACGCCCGAATTAACGCGGCGGGAAGAATTTAGAGAAGCATCCGACCTTGGGGATGACATCCACGCTGATTCCGCTCGCGTTGAATGAATTGTTAGGCCGCCCGTCGCTTGTATCATTCAACCGTCGCCGTAGACTTCCCGCCTTGATTGATTCTCCTCAGATTCCGTTTTAATGCCGAGCGGCATAGCATCGGTTTTCAGGCGCGCAGCCGCGAGTGTGCCACAATGTCATGCACGCTTTCAGAATGCTCTCAAGATACGAAGCGCCTCAGATCAAACCTTTGTCGAGCAACACTCGAGGTAGCTCGCATGAGTTACCCAGTAACGAAGCGAAGGGCGCCTCACCGAGATTGGAGTAGACGTAAGGAGCACGTGTTTTCAACTGAAGTCTGTCGTAGAAGTCATCTGCGTCGGAGAGTTCAATTCTGAGCCCGCCGTTTTGATAGTCTCTCGACGTTCGCTTCGCGCCAGCCGTGAACGATGAGGTCGTGACAAAGATTCCACGAGTCATTCCGTGCAAGAGCAAGGCGCCTGCAAAGGCACGGATTTGCTCTGGCACGATCTTGCCCTTGTAGCGCTTGACCTGAATGCCAACAATATCGCCTTCCTCACCGTCGAGCGCCACTACGTCGATACCGTTATCGCCAGAGAAGGACGTTACGCGAACGGTATATCCGAAATCAGAGAAGACATCAGCAACGATCTCTTCGAAACGTCTGGGGTTTAGCGTGAATCGCTCCGAATATTTCTTCAGAAGATATCGCCTGAGTTCGCCTATTGGGAGGGAAAGATCAGACAAATCTAGGTGGCGAAGCTCTCCCCAAGCGTAACCAATCTTCGCGAACATTCTAGTGTACGGGCCGTCATCGACGACATTGACGCCGCGACGTTCGACAGTCCACCAACCGCAGTCGTCGCACGTTCTGACGTACTGGTAGATAGAGATGTTCTCTGTAGGGCGTTCGACCTCCTCCAATAGCTCATGCAACCTCACGTCGCAGAAGGCGCACTTCGACAAGAGCTGCCTCAGTAATTGTGAGTCACCGTGAGGCTCTACTATATCCGGGCCTGCTCCGGTTAGCATTGGTCTGTACTCCCAGATCATGGGTAGCCTCATCTCCTCAAGCTGACCAGGTATAATAACTAAGGGTGCCTAACGCCCGCATTAACCGGGCGCGGCAAATGCCATTCAATTCTATCAGAGAAGATAAGCATGAAAAGCATTCAATCCGCGCTCCGGTTGAATGAGTTGTTAGGCTCTGCCCCAATGCACTCTCCTTTCTTTATCTACTCCTTTTCTCTATCACCTCGGGTCTGATGAAGCCCGCTTTTCGCTCCAGAAATTCAACTGTCGTGAATGGCTTTATCACAGTCTTACCATCTCCACAATCAATTGGCGCCATCGACAAGAACAGGCTTCCATACTCCGCAACAAAGCTCTGAAAGATGCTCCCATTAACGTGCTCATGGAAAGCCTGCTCATCTCTGTAAACCTCGAAGAACACGACTTCAAGATTTGAAGGCGTAGGCAATGATGGTTGCGTCATGTCCGGCACGTGCACCAAGTAAATGAGAGTGCCAGCTTCATTTTGTTCAACCTGCTGCGCCAATCGCCTGAGTGCTGCGATGGCAGATTTCTCTTTACCCCTTTGGATCGTCCATGTTGAGGTCAGACTGTACATTTAATCCTCCAATCTGATGACCTGTCTTGTGCAACGCGAAGAGCCTAACGCTCGAATTGACCGGCGCGCACAGGCCGCCGAAACCATTCAAGCTAACGATAAGAGGCAAGCTAATTGCGAGTCCGGTTGAATGAGTTGTTAGGCGTATCTTGCTGCAACTATTTCAGCACCTTTTCTAACCTT
>DASVXV010000180.1:0-6173 GCA_036392495.1 Pyrinomonadaceae bacterium
GGTCTGATCTTTGCTGCGCTCTGGTCACTTTCCCAAGTAGTCAGAAATCCTAAGAAAAATGGAGGTTTCTGACTTGTGTAGATACTAATGGCTTGCGCCCTGGGCTTTATGCTATCGCCCGCTGGCGCGGGCTAAATATGCTGGACGCCTGCATTCGTGGGCTAAATTGATGCTGTCGCCCGCTTCATGGGCTTCAACATCTTTTCCATCTGTGACCCAGGGACGGACGCCCTGGGCTTTATTCTTCCGCCCCTGACGAGGTTGGTCATTTACTGCCTTCTGCCTACTGCTCTTTAGATGTCGAAGTACATGTTGAATTCGAGCGGGTGCGGGCGCATCCTCAGGGGCTGAATCTCCTTCTCGCGTTTGTAGCCGATCCAGCGGTCAATCAGCTGCGGCGTGAAGACGTCGCCCTTCAACAGAAAATCGTGGTCCGCTTCCAAAGCCTTCAGAGATTCATCCAGCGACCCCGGCAAACTCGGCACGTCCTTCAGGGCTTCGGGCGAGAGATCGTAGATGTCCTTGTCGAGCGGTTCGCCCGGGTCAATGCGATTCTGGATGCCGTCGAGACCTGCGAGCAGCATGGCCGAGAAGGCCAGGTACGCGTTGCAGCTCGGGTCGGGCGGCCGAAACTCTAGGCGCTTCTGCTTCGGGTTGGTAGAGAACATCGGGATGCGGACCGCCGCCGAGCGATTGCGGGCCGAGTAGGCCAGGTTCACCGGAGCTTCGAAGCCCGGGACGAGACGCTTGTAGCTGTTGGTTGTCGGCGCGGCGAAAGCGACGATAGCCGGGGCGTGTTTGAGCAGCCCGCCGATGTAGTAGCGCGCCATCTCGGAGAGCCCGGCGTAGCCGTCGCCGGCGAAGAGCGGCTTTTCGCCTTTCCACAGGGATTGGTGACAGTGCATGCCAGAGCCGTTGTCGCCGTAGAGCGGCTTGGGCATGAAGGTCGCGGCCTTGCCGTAGGTGTGGGCCGTGTTGCGGACGACGTATTTGAAGATTTGCAGATTATCGGCGGTGCGCAGGAGATTCGAGAAACGGAAATCTATCTCGCACTGTCCGGCGGTCGCGACTTCGTGATGATGGCACTCGACGTTGATGTCGCACTGGGCGAGCGTCAGTGAAATTTCAGAGCGCAGGTCCGAGAGGGTGTCCGCCGGTGGGACGGGCACGTAGCCCTCTTTGCCGCGAATGCGGTAGCCCAGATTAGAGCCGCTGAACTCGTTGGCGCTGCGCCCGCTGTTCCAGTGGCCTTCGTCGGAATCAACTGTAAACCCGGCCGAGTTCTGGTCGTTGTGAAACTTGACGGAATCGAACACGAAGAATTCGGCTTCGGGGCCGAAGAAGGCCGTGTCGGCCAGCCCCGTGAATTTCAGATAGCTTTCGGCGCGCGTGGCGACCGAGCGCGGATCGAACGCGTAGCCCTCTTTGGTAATCGGGTCAACGACGTTGGCGATGAGGCAGAGGGTCGGCTCTTCTGCAAAAGGCTCCATCCAGTAGCGCGTCGGGTCCGGCACGAGCAGCATGTCGGACTCGTTAATCGCGGCCCAGCCACGCAAAGACGAGGCGTCAAAGCCGAATCCGTCTTCGAACGAGTCCTCGCCGAGCTGGTTGATGGGGAAGGTCAGGTGGTGCCAGGAGCCTGGGAGGTCTGTGAATCTGACTGAGACGAACTTAGCCCCTTGATCCGAGGCATACTTCAAGGCATTTTTTGGGTTCATGTTTTCTCCTGAGTTTTTTGGGAGTGTTAGAGGTGCGAACCGCGCCGTGTAAGCGATCAGAGCGGTTTAGTTTTTGGATAGCCAAAAGTGTACGCGAGTGAGCGTCGGTCATACAGCGACGGGCGCCTTAAAAAAGCTTGCATTATAGTTCTCTCCCGTTTCCTGTCAAGCTTTTCTCTGCAAAGCGGCGGCGCGGTAAATTTTCGAGCAGAGCCCTTCTCCTACTTAAACCTTTATCGCGCCGCGCTTTAACTCTTTTCAAGCACGGTTCGCGGTCGAAAATAGTTATTGTCCGCCCTACTTTTTTCTGTTAAATTGCCCGCACGAGTGTCCAACCGAGAACTGAGACTGTCCGCACGCCAGCGATGAGGGGCAACTGCGCTCGCGGACCTGAGAAATCCACGCGCGAAGCAAGGCTACAGACAAGCAGGAGACCGCGAATTGACCACGGCTATTGAACAGACGCTTGAAACTTATGGCATAGAAAATTGGGGCGCCGGGTACTTTGACGTTAATCGCAAGGGCAATTTAATCGTGCACCCTGCGGAAAACGATAGTCGTGCGGCTGATTTGAAAGAGATCATTGACGATCTCTCACGTCGTGGAATCAACGCGCCGGTCCTTCTGCGCTTCCCCCAGCTGGTCGCCAGCCAGGTTCGCAAACTCCAACGCGCCTTCAGCAAATCAATACGCGAATACGAGTACCAGGGCTCGCACATGTGCGTCTACCCGATGAAGGTCAACCAGCAGCGCTCGGTCGTCGAAGAGTACCTGCGCGAGGGCTCGCGCTACGACTTCGGGCTTGAAGCCGGGTCGAAGGCGGAGCTTTACGCCGCGCTCGCCATGGATCAATCGTCCGAGAGCCTGCTGGTCTTGAACGGCTTCAAGGACGAGGAGTTCATCGAGCTGGCGTTCGCCGGGGCCCAAAGCGGGAAGCGCGTCGTCATCGTCATCGAGAAGCTGAACGAGCTGGATCACGTCCTGCGCGTCGCCGAAAACCACGAGGGCGACATGCCGATGCTCGGCATACGCGTCAAACTCTACTCCAAGGGCTCCGGGCGCTGGGAAAAGTCCGGCGGCGAGGCCGCCAAGTTCGGTCTGACGACGACGGAGATTTTAGAGACCATCCGCCGTCTGCAGGAGGCCGACCGCGTGGACATGCTGCGCCTCCTGCACTTTCACATCGGCTCGCAGCTGACCGACATCAAGCGGATCAAGAACGCGATGAAGGAGGCCGCGCGCGTCTACGCCAAGGTCCGCCAGATGAAGATTCCCGTGGACCTGCTGGACGTCGGCGGCGGGATGGCCGTGGACTACGACGGCTCAAAGACGGCGTTCGACTCGTCCGCGAACTACACGGCGCAGGAGTTCGCCAACGACGTGATCTACACGATCATGCAGGTTTGCGACGACGAGAACGTCCCGCACCCGACGATCATTCAGGAGTCCGGGCGTTACCTCTCCGCTTATCACGCGATCCTGATCACGAACGTTCAGGATGAAATTGAAACTATAGTCGAAGACATCACGCCGATTGAGATTGACGAGGACGATCCGCAGGTCGTCACGGAACTCGGCGATTTGCGCGAGACTGTCTCTGTCAAAAATTATCGAGAATATTATCACGACGCTCTCGAACATCGTGAAGAGCTGTTCACGCTCTTTAATCTCGGCCTGATCTCATTGGAAGATCGAGCTAAAGGCGAGGTGCTTTTCTGGGACGTGTGCGAGCGGGCGGACAAATATGCCCAGCAGGCCAAGTATGTTTCAGAAGAGTTTGGCGAACTGCGGAGGCTTCTCTGCGCCAAGTACCTGACCAATTTCAGCGTCTTCCGCTCCGTGCCGGACCACTGGGCGCTCGACCAGTTGTTCCCCATCGTCCCGATCCACGGCCTCAACAAGCAGCCGACCAAGTACGCGACGCTTTGCGACATCACTTGCGACTCGGACGGGATCGTGGATAAGTTCGTGGACCTGCACGACGTCAAGCAGGTTCTGGAACTCCACCCGCTCAGTAAGGACGAGCCTTATTACCTGGCGTTCCTGCTCGTCGGCGCTTACCAGGAAGTGATGGGCAACAACCACAACCTCTTCGGCGCGCCCAACGAAGCGCACATCCACATAGACGAAGACGGCTACCTGATTAAGAAAGTGATTCGCGGGACCTCCATCGGGCAGGCTGTCGAGAGGGCGCGCTACGAGCGCAGCCTCCTTCACGACGGGTTCCGCCGTCTGGTCGCGCAGCGCGTCAAGCGCGAGGAATTGACGGAAGCCGAAGCGGCAGAATTGATCGAATTCTACGAGGCGCGCTACGACTCTTACACCTACTTGACCCCGAACGGGAAAACGACGCGCGGGAAACGTAGAGACTGAAAAGCAGCGATGAACGATGAACGCGGAATGATGAGTTGAAAGACAAAGGCATTTAATTCATCGTTCATCGTTCCGCGTTCATCGTTTGGAGAATCTTATGGTGACTCAGCGAAGACCGAAACCCTCAAAGTATCTGACTGTGCCGACGCGTCCCGTGCAGGTTGATCGCGACCGTTCAGTGGCGGGGCTGCTCGAAAAGATGGAAGGCACGGGCTTTGGCGGGCGGCAACTGGCCGAAGCACATCGCATCTGGCTGGACATGCTCGGCGATAACACGACCGTTTACGTCGCGGCCTCCGGCGCGCTCATCCCCGCCGGAATGCGCCGATTGCTCGCCTACATTATTAAGAACCGCTTCGTTGACGTGCTGGTGCTCTCCGGCTCAATCATCTTCCACGACCTGCACGAAACTCTAGGCCGCCACCATTTCCAGGCCCACCCCTCGATGACCGATGCCGAGCTGGAGGCCTCGCAGATCAATCGCATGTGGGACCTGCTTGCCTCGGACGAGGAATACCGCGAGGCCGAAGAGTGGGTCGGGGGCTTCAGCAACCAATTGGACGCGACGCGTCCCTACTCGACGCGCGAGTTCCTGCATCTGCTGGGCCGCGAGCTGGCGGAGATTGCGACTGAGGACGGCGTTCTCACTTCCGCTTATAAAGCGCGCGTTCCGATCTTCTGCCCGGCCATCGCCGACAGCTCCGTCAGCGTTGGCATCGCCGCCTCGCGCTTTGAGAAGAAGAACGGTTTTCAGTTCGACATCATCCAGGACGTTTTAGACATGACTCAGATCGCGGCGCGGGCGCGCGTCTCGGGCGTCATCAACCTCGGCGGCGGGACCAGTAAGAGCTTCATCCAGTTGACGGAAATCTCGACCAACATCGTCAAGATTCCGGCACGCGGCCACAAGTACGCGATCACGGTCGCAACGGACGCGCCTCATCCGGGCGGGCGTTCTCAGGCGACGAGCACCGTCGCGGACGAATCGCTCATCTTCGGCAAACTCTCGCGCGGCGCGCACACGGCCTACGTCAACTGCGACGCGACCATAGCCCTCCCCATTCTCGTCACCGCGCTCTCCCAAACCGCCGCCAAATTCATGAAAGGCCGCAAACGCCCGAACTTTACTTTCATGGGCAAGGATTTGATGATCGAGGTGCCGTAACGGAAAATATTGATCGCTCGATAAGGGCCAACAGTGAATGCAGGCAAATTATTAGCTGCTGGCTCTTATCCATTCATAGATAACCCACCCTTATAAACTCAAATACCCGCTGAAAACATTTGTAGTTTTAGACGTGCTAAGCTCTGCCCAACATCGCAGATTAGTGGCGATGGAGGCCCTCTTGTACCGAATTTGACTTTTACTCACTATGAGGCCGATGGCGAAAGTCGCCGGAGACTTAGAATGTTAGGGGATTGGCATTTAACATGTCTGGAAAGCTGCCCGCACTAAAACCCAAAATGGTTATCAAGGCGCTTGCGAGAAATGGCTTTTACGTTCACCGCGTAACGGGAAGCCATTACATATTAAAGAAAGAGAAACAGAGGGCTACTGTTCCCTATCATAATAAAGATTTGAAGCCGCGCACGCTCGCATCCATCATCGAGCAAGCGGGCTTAACGGTTGAGGAATTTCTGGATTTGCTTTGATGCGAGGGTCGTAATTAGGCAAGCTCGACGGTCACTTTTTCGACGATAGGGGTATCCGTCGGAATCGGTTCTCCGTCCATCTGAAGACTTTCAATGTAACCGCGAATGGCATCGGCTGCCATCTCGCGCGCTTCCTCAAGGGTATCGCCTTCCGTCACCAATCCAGGCAATGCAGGGCAGGTCACAACGTAGCCGCCCGTCTCGTCCGGGGTCATAAGAACGGTGTAATTCAGGATTTTCATGAATAGGATTATAACATCAAATCAATACTAATTTGATATTGACTCAATCAGGGTCTATTCATTTTCGAGACTGAGGAAAGTAGAGAAACAGCACTGTCCACGAAACCACACGAAACCACACGAAACAAACCACAGCAATTTCGTGTCGTTTCGTGTGGCTTCGTGGATCGTTCTCTTTCCGTCGAGA
>DASVXV010000181.1:0-40307 GCA_036392495.1 Pyrinomonadaceae bacterium
CTCAACTGAGAGCGATGCGTGCAGGATGTTTACCAGACACATTGTATAGCGTAGGGAGAAAACTTGAAAGCGTTTTCTCAGTGGCTACGCTTTTCCTCTGCCACTTAAAAGATGGCAGTCTCCAAGCGAGGTTCTGATGAAGATTCCACCTGTGACGAACAAGTATGCGATCTGGTTTGGCCGTGTGGTCTGGCTGGGAATCATAGTCAATTTCATGTTCGTCTTCCCGACGCTCATTGTGCCGCATCGCGTGCTGGCCTTTCTTAATCTTGACCCGACCAACACGCCCATCTGGGTGCAGGCCTCCGTGTTCCTCCTGGCGCAACTCACTCTCTTCTACATCCCCGCGGCGATTAACCCGTATCACTACCGGGCCAACGCCTATCTGGCGATCTTCTCGCGTCTGGCGGGCACTGCCTTTTTCTGGTCCGCGTACCTGTTTTTCGGCTATCCCAGGGCATACATCATGCCCTTCGGTATTGTTGATCTGGTCTTCGCCATCCCGGAAGCGATTCTCTTGTATCTGGCCTTTCGTACCGAAAAAAGGGAGCCCGGAAAGGAGTAGCTCAAGACTATGAGGAGAGCGACGCGCAGATTTCTAATCAAGCTTGGCGTGGTGGTGCTGGTGCTCGCCGCGGTGTCGGGCGTCATGGCCTGGTACTATTTATTCCGTGAGGTGCGGACGTCCTACGCCTCCGCAGAAGATAACTTTAAGTATGGCTCACTGGGGAATGAACAGACGGACGGCATCCCGTACTGGATTTGGCTGGTCCTGCCTCGGATGTTCCCCGAAAAGCTTCCGGGGCTGGGGGGCTATGCATCATTCGGCCTGGTCTGGGAAGAGGGCAGCGAATTACCCATCGGCTTTTCCAAAAAGACCATCGGATTTGATCGCGTGGCTATCAACTGCGCCTTCTGCCATACGGCGACTTACCGCACGCAGGCCGGTGATAAGCCTGTTATCGTTCCCGGCGGGCCTTCGCACCAATTCAACCCACAGGCATACGTGCGCTTCCTCTACGCCTGCGCCAGCGACCCGCGATTCAACGCTGATAACATCATGCGCGAGATCGGCTACGTGTATCAGCTTTCGCCGGTTGAGAAATTTCTCTATCGTTACGTGCTCATTCCACAGACCAAAGAGGCGCTGCTGAAACAGAAAGCGCAGTTCGCCTGGATGGATACTCGACCCGATTGGGGGCGTGGCCGCATTGATCCCTTCAACCCCATCAAGTTCGGCATCCTCAAGCAGCCGATGGATAACACCATCGGCAATTCGGACATGGTCCCGCTCTGGAATCTGAAGATTCGCCAGGGGATGTCGCTGCACTGGGACGGCCTGAACACTTCGGAGGAAGAGGTGTTCCTCAGTTCAGCCATCGGCGACGGCGCGACCTATAAGAACATCGAGCGTGAGAACCTGAAGCGGATGCAGGACTGGCTGGCGAATTTGCAGCCGCCTAAGTATCCCTATGCCATCAATCAGGAGTTGGTCTCGCGCGGGCAGGAAATCTTCACAGAGCAGTGCGCTTCCTGTCATGCGGTGGGCGGCGAGAGCACCGGAAAAGTGATTCCGGTCGAGACGCTCGGCACGGACCGCCACCGGCTCGACATGTGGACCGAGGGGGCGGCCAGGGCTTACAACAATTATCAGGAAGGCTACAATTGGGGTTTCAAAAATTTCCATAAAACCAACGGCTACGTCTCCGTGCCGCTCGATGGCCTGTGGCTGCGCGCGCCGTACCTGCATAACGGCTCCGTTCCATCCCTGGTTGATCTTCTCGAAACACCTGACAAACGACCGAAGTTGTTCTGGCGCGGCTACGACGTTTACGACCAGGAGAAGGTCGGCTTCATTTCAAGCGGGCCGGAGGCAGAGCAGTTCGGCTTCCGCTACGATACGAGCGCGCCCGGAAACTCCAACCAGGGACATCTCTGGGGCGTTGACCTCTCGCCAGACGACAAAAAGGCTTTGATCGAATTCCTGAAAACGCAGTAGCTCAATTTTACGGGGCCGTTGCGGCCCTGTCCGAAGTTTTCCGACTGTTGCGGATCCGATGCGAGGAGGAAACGACAATGATTAGCCCGCGACTGAAGACCTTTGTCTTCGTCCTGCTCCTGGCCCTGGCGATTTGGGATTTAATCCTCTCCACCACCTGTCTCTTTTATCCTGAAAAGTGGTTCGCGACTTTTCACGACGCGCCCTACATTGACCCGCAAGGTCTCTTGAAGCGCACCGGGGCGGGGTGGGTCGCTTTCACGCTTCTGCAATTTATCGCGGCCTTCCGCTGGGTGAAGGAGCCCTGGTGGTTGGTCTTGATTGCGGGCGTTCGCCTGACGGAGATTTTCACAGACTGGGTCTACGAGTATTCAGCACAGAGCATGACCACGCAGGGGAAGATCGCGCTCTTCCTGGCGCCAATCAGCAATATGCTCCTCGGCTGGTTCTTCATCTGGGTCTATCTCAAGATCATGCGCGACCGAGACAAAGTAGCGGGGAGTTGAAGCACACGTCTTTCTCTCCGCCATGCCTGGCTTTTAGAGCGCCTAACAAAACTCTGCGATGCGAAAAGATGATCCACTAAATCACACGAAACGGCACGAAAATAATTCGTGTTCTTTCGTGTGATTTAGTGGACAGATGGTTTTGTTAAGCGCTCTTAATTCCAGTGCTCGCGAAGCTCCGAGGTCGAAGAAGTTCGGACACCAAATCATTCGAGGAGATGCGAAAAGATGCCGGATATTCGTTACGTCTGTCTGTCGGACATGCACCTGGGCGCGCAGAACAGTCTCCTGACAAATTTAACTGACGATAGTCGGGACACGGACCCGACTGCCGCCAGCCCAGTGCTGATTCATCTGGTCGCGTGCTTGAGAGAGCTGATCGCTCAGAATGAGAATGGCGAGAAGCCCACGTTGATTCTGAACGGCGATGTCCTGGAGCTGGCTTTGACGACCGAGAATGAAGCCGCAATGGTCTTCGAGCGTTTCATCGAATTGATCTGGCCGGAGAAGGGGGAGCGCCTGTTCAAAGAGATTCTGTACATCCCTGGCAATCACGATCACCACCTCTGGGAGACGGCGCGCGAGACGCAGTACATCAACTATCTCAGCAAGAAAAAAGAGCCCGGCAGCCTGCTGGATATTCCCTGGCACGCGACCAGCATGTTTCTGCCTGATCCCAATCCTTATGCTGTGTCCTCCATCTTTCTCACCGGGATCATCCAGAGGTATCCGCACTTGCAGCAGGATCAGATCAACACGGTCTATCCCAATCTCGCGCTTTCAACTGCGGACCGGCGAAAAGCCGTCATCTTTACTCATGGGCATTTCACAGAGTCCATGTATATGCTGATGAGCAACCTGCGGGGGCTGATGTTCCCGGCGAGTCCGAAGCCAACGCTCACCTGGGACTATGAGGCCGAGAATTTCGCGTGGATTGATTTCTTCTGGTCAACGATGGGACGCTCCGGCGATGTCGGGCCGGATGTCGAGATCATTTACGACAAGCTTCAGGATACAGACCAACTGCGAAAGCTGATTGCCAATCTGGCGAACGGGCTGGCGAAAAAGCCTAACCGGGCGAGCTGGAAGAACTGGCTGGAAACACGAATGCTCAGGAAAGTCCTGAATCTGATTCTGTTCGCAGCCAAGCGCGCGGAGAGGAATCATCCCGAGACGCTCCTCAGCGAGGATTGCGTCAAGGGGTTGAAGGACTATCTCGAAGGTCCTGTGATGAGACAGATCCAGATCGAAAGAGACAGAGATATACCTCCGCGTCTGGGCTTTGTCTTCGGCCACACTCACAAGCCTTTCGAGAAGGACATGGATTTTCGCGGTTACCGTCCGGGCGTCAATGTCTATAACTCCGGCGGCTGGGTCGTTGATACGCTCAATTGCCAGCCGCTTCATGGCGGGGCAGTTATTCTGGCCGACGAGAATCTGAACCTGGCTTCGCTCCGAATGTACAACGAAGCGGAAGAGCCGTCCGGCTATTCGGTGAAGGTCGCGCAGGCGTCTCATGAACGCGCCGTTAAGAATCCATTTTATGAGCGGCTTGCCGAACTGATTGATCCGGCCAACGACCCCTGGAAGACATTTTCGACGGTCGTCAGCGGGGCCATCCCGATGCGTGTGGAAAATCTAAAAATCAAGATCGCACAGTGGCGATAGGCTCAAACTTGCACGGGTCCTCGCCCTTGGTTAAAAGCGGCCTGTTTCTGCCACTCGGATAGCAGTGGCGAGGTAAATGTCATGAAAGAAGTTTACGATGCGGTTGTCATCGGTTCCGGGTTCGGCGGCGCCATCAATGCTTGCCGCCTGGCTCAAGCAGGTCGTTCGGTCTGCATTCTCGAACGCGGGAAGCGTTGGGGTAAGAAAGATTTCCCCAGAACGACCGGACAGGTCGCGCGGGCCTTCTGGAATTACAAAGACTTCGGGCTCCTGGATTATCGCGCCTTCAACAAAATAGATGTCATTCAAGCGAGCGGCGTCGGCGGAGGCTCGCTGGTCTATTTCAACGTCCACATCAGGACGCCGAAAGAGATTTTTGAGCAGCCGCGTTGGCCCGCAGGCGTCAAGCGCGACAGGCTTGACCCCTACTACGACAAAGCCAAAGATATGCTGGAAGCCAGGCCGCTCGTGCCTCCCGCTGAGCTTGATATGCCGCACCGCACAGAGTCCTTTATGGCCGCCGCCAAGGGCGCTGGCAAACAGGCCGAGCTCATGGACATCTGCGTCTACACTGGGCCGGAAAGAGTTAATCGCCAGGGCGTCCTTCAGGACGGTTGTGTCTATTGCGGCAACTGTATGCTCGGCTGCCACGTCCACGCCAAGAATACGCTGGACCTAAACTATATTCCGCTGGCCGAGCAGAACGGCGCGGAAGTCTATCCGTTGCATCTTGTGGAGAAGATCGAGCCGATAGAGCCGGTTGAGACCAACGGCTACCGTGTGCATTTCAAGCGCTTCGATTCGGAAAAAGGTGGTGAGTTCGAGCTCGGCGCGGTAGTTGGGAGAAAGGTTATCGTTTCTGCTGGCTCGCTCGGCTCGACAGAGATTCTTTTACGCAGCCGCGACCTGCATCGCACGCTCGGCAGACTCAGCCCCGCCCTGGGCACGAAATTCTCAGGCAACGGCGATTTCCTGCTGGCCGGAACCTTCGAGGCCAATCGCGAGGTGGACCCGAGCTCCGGTCCGAGCATTACTGCCGGGGTGGATTGTTCGACCGACAAGAACAGAATCCTGATCCAGGATCTGGGATTTCCGGACCCTTTCCTCTGGTATCTGGAAAGCGCGCTCCCCGTTCCCAATCGGTGGAAGAACCTGGGCCTCTTCTTCGAGAAATATTTCCTGCGCACCCTGGGCCTCAGCCACGCTTCGGCCTTCACAGACGGCGCGGACAAACTATTTCAGGGTGGCGTCACCCCCAGATTCCTGCCCTATCTCGGCATGGGAACGGACGCCGCGGACGGCAAGATGCAACTCTCCGGCGGAAACATAGACATCAAGTGGGACACTCGGCGCAGCCGGGAAATGTTCGACGAGATGGAGGAAGCCCTCAAAGAACTGAGCCGTGGAATAGGCGGCAAGTACAAGACAAGCGTCCTCTGGGGGTGGCCGCTCCGTAAGCTGCTCACAGCGCATCCGCTGGGCGGATGTGCCATGTCGGATGATAAGGAGCAGGGCGTGGTGAATGAATACGGTGAAGTCTGGAACTACCCGAACCTGTATGTCTCCGACGGCGCGATCATCCCGACAGCCTTGAGCGTCAACCCTTCGGCGACCATCAGCGCCTTGTCGGAGAGAATCGCGGACCACATCGTCAGTTCTTAAAGAATTGCCATTAGGCGAGTCTCGGCAACGGTCAGAGCACGCCTACCGATTGCGGAATGCGGATTTCGGAATGCGGATTGAGAAAAACAGAAAGCAGAAAGCAGTAGGCAGTAAAAACCAGGAGCGTTTTGCCTTGACTGCCTTCTGCCTTCTGTTCTTTCATTCCGCATTCCGCATTCCGAAATCTAAAATCGGCAGGCGGTACTGACTTTATACTCAATCAGCGCCCGTTCGTTGCGTGTCTCCAGAACGGCTCGCTATAATGCAGCATCTTGAGGCCGCAGCGTGACATCAACAGGGGGAATTCGCCCGCCGCACGATTCTCTGTCGCAAATCTACGCGGCATTCTCCTTCCGTTTCCCACACCCTTTAAAACAGACGGCCATTTTGACGCTCGCGCTTTGCGCGCTGTTTTGGAGATGTGGAATGAAACGGGCGTCAAAGGGTATGTGGCGCTCGGCTCGACGGGCGAACGAGTCCATTTGAACGAACGCGAATCTTTGAAGGTAATTGAAGCGGCGCTTGAAATAGTGCCGGAGACGCTGTCCTGCATTGTCGGCGCAGGACAGCAGGGCAAGCAGGCGACCATTGAAGAGATTCGCCTGCTTGCTGAAGCAGGCGCAGATGCCGTGCTGGTTATCACGCCGCACTTTTATCGTGCGGAGATGACGCAGGCTGCGCTCGTTAATCATTACGTGGCGGTGGCCGAAGCTGCGCCCGTGCCTGTGTTGCTCTACAGTGTGCCGCAGTTCACGGGCGTCGCGCTTCAGCCCGAGACGATTGCGCGCCTGAGCGAGCATGAGAATATCGTCGGGGTGAAAGATAGCTCCGGCGATGTGCTGGCGCTGGCCGAGACGGTCAGGCTCGTGCCAGACGATTTCGCGGTGCTGACGGGGAACGGGTCGGCGTTGTATCCTGCGCTCTGCGCCGGCGCGCATGGCGGCATCCTGGCCGTCGGGTGCATCGCCCCACTTTTGGCCGTTGAAATCTACAATGCGTTTCAGGCAGCGGACCATGAGCGCGCGCGTGCGTTACAGCAGAAGCTGACGCGCGTGACGCGTGGCATTCTGGGGCGCTACGGGATTAGCGGCTTGAAGGCGGCGCTCGATCTGCTCGGCTACGTCGGCGGGCACGTGCGTGCGCCTCTACAGGACGCTGGCGAGGAAGCGCGGCGCGAGATTGCGAAAGTTCTGCGAGAGGCGGAGCTTTTGAATCTCGATTAGAAAATCAATCCCACAGGATTGGTGTCGAAGAGATCACCACAAGGGTGTTCACTGGGTTGCATTCTGCATCTCTTGTTGACGGCGCAAGAGCCGCCCAAGACAGTTGTTCCTTATCCCTCAATAGGAGTTCAGCAAATGAGAAAAAGAGCCAAAAAAGGACCGCTCTCGGTTCGGGCAATCGCCGGTTCGTATGTCGTGCTGCTCGGCATAAACATGAAGGAGGAGAGCAGCAAAGGAGTGCTCGGATTCGCTATCGAACGTATAGACCACAGCAACCATGACCAGCGGGATTGGCTGGCTGGCTTCAAGGTCTTTCCCGAAGCTGACGTCGAGAAGGGCACTCTGGTTCCCACCAACAAGCATCCGTTGCAGGGATTCCTCTGGGCGGATTTCACGACCCGCCTGGCACACAAGTACACCTACCGCGTCATCGCCATGCGGGGCACCCCCGGAAATCTGAAAGAGGGCGAAGAGGTCTCCGTCAAGATTGATATGGAGGACGAAGACCTGGGCACGCACGCCGTCTACTTCAACCGCGGAGTGGCGGGCTCTCAGGCCTACGCGCGCAAGTTCCAGAACAAGTCGCCGAATCAGGTCCCTGGCAACCGCGCATGGGAGTGGCTGTCGCGCGGGCTGGAGGAGGCAATCATCAGCTTCATCGGCCAGGCCAAAGGGTCGAAGTACGGGCTGCGCGCAGCCCTCTACGAGTTCCAGCACCAGCCCGTGATGGAAGCCTTCAAGACGGCGAGCCAGAGCGGCGCGAATGTTAAGATAGTCTTTGACGGTCGCCAGAACAGCCAGAACTATCCGAACGAGGAGAACCGCAAGGCCATCAAAGAGGCCGGCATCGAAGCCATCACCAAACCGCGCGAGCAGAGCCCGAGCTACATCTCGCACAATAAGTTCATCATCCTGCTGGAAAACGGCGCGCCCAAACAGGTCTGGACGGGCTCGACCAACATCACGCAGGGCGGCATCTTCGGACACTCCAATGTCGGACACCTGGTGCGCGACGCCAAAGTGGCGGCAAGGTACTACACCTACTGGAAGCAGTTGAGCCAGGACCCGGCGGCCAAAGATTTACGCGCCTGGACCGAAGAGAAGACGCCCGTCCCGAAAACGCTTCCGTCGCCGAATTCGACCACGGCCATCTTCAGCCCGCGCCAGACTCTGACGGCGCTTGAGTGGTACACGGAGCGTATGGACAAAGCTCCCGGGGCGGTCTTCTTCACGGCTGCTTTCGGCGTCAACGATTTAATCGCGGCAGTCCTCAGCAAGCATAAGGACTACCTGCGCTACGTGCTGCTGGAGAGCGAGGCCAAAGACATGAGCGCGCTCAACCGGGAGAAATTAAACCGTGTGGCCGTCGCCAACGTTCTCGGCAGCGGGGCTTTCGAGAACTGGCTCAGGGAAAAGACCGTGACGGGACTCAACAGCCACGTCAAATATATTCACACGAAGTACATGTTGATTGATCCGCTCGGCGACGACCCGCTGGTCATCACCGGCTCGGCCAACTTCAGCAACGCCTCGACCAAGAACAACGACGAGAACATGCTCGTCATCCGCAATGACAAGCGTGTCGCCGACATCTACCTCGGGGAGTTCATGCGTTTGTTCAATCACTTCTACTTCCGGTACATCGTCAAGAAGTTCAATCAGGCCGACGAGGTGACCGGGAAAAAAGGTCATCTCGCGACCGATGACACCTGGCGCGACCCTTATTACCGCAAAGGCACTCCGAAATATGTGGAGCGAGAGTATTTCGCCTGAACGCGCGCGCGAGACGCGCTAGCCGGGGGGTTGAGTAATGTGGCGGCGGCGAATATAGTCTAGCGGGGGCTTAAAAAAGAAGTGAGCACAACCGAAGCCGCATGTTACAGCACGCCGGAGGAGGCGGGCTTGCGCGTCGAGACGCTGCCGTTCGAGCGCATCCCGAATCAATCCCGCCTCTTCCTTGATTACCTGCGCGATCCCCTGTCCCTTCGAGGTTTTTACCCCTCGGCCGTACGCTTCCATCACGAGCTGGCGGAGCGCAAGGCGTTGGTCCTGGCCGCGCACAAAACAGATCGCCGCGCCCTCTCGGACGCCCTCGAAGCGATGAACAGTGCCTGGGGCGCCGGGCCGGAGACTTTGGAGAACATCGCGCGGCTACGCGAGGCGGATTGCCTCGCAGTCGTCTCGGGCCAGCAGGCCGGACTCTTCACAGGACCTCTCTATACCATTTACAAGGCGCTCTCGGCGGTCAAACTCGCCGGGTGTCTCACACAGCGCGGCACACCGGCCGTCCCCGTCTTCTGGATAGCGACCGAAGATCACGATTTCCCGGAAGTCGCCACCGCCGAGTTTATCGGCTGTGATTGCCGTCTCGCGAGCGTCAGCGTGGACACGAAAATGCACGCCGAAGGCGCTCCGGTCGGGAGCGTCCGTCTGGACGCTTCGATTGATGAGACGATCAAGCGACTGCTCGATGTGCTGCCAAGCACGGAATTCATCCCCGAAGTCGAAAAGCTCCTGCGCGAGACCTGGACCGCGGGCAGAGGCTACGGCGAAGCTTTCGCGCGGATGATGACGCGCCTCCTGGGGCGCTATGGCCTCATCCTGCTCGACCCGCTCGACGCCCGTTTGAAAGAGCTGGCCGCGCCGCTTTACAGTGAGGCCGCGCGCCGTGCGCCACAGGTCGCCGAAGCGCTCGTCCGGCGCAGCCGCGAGCTTGAGGCGGCGGGCTATCACGCGCAGGTCGTCACCTCGGAGAGCGCTTTCCCGCTTTTCATCCACACAGACGCTGGCGCGCGCCACGCCCTGACGCGCACCGCAGACGGCCGCTACAAAACAAAGGATGCGCCCGAAGAGTACACGGCTGAAGAGCTGTCCGAGATGGCGCGTCGCGAGCCGCGAAAGTTCAGCCCGAACGTGACGCTGCGCGCGGTCGTTCAGGATTACCTTCTGCCGACGGTCGCCTACTTCGGCGGCGCTGCCGAAGTCGCTTACTTCGCCCAGACGGCTGAAGTCTATCGCCTTCTCGACCGTCCTGCGACGCCGATCCTTCCACGCGCCAGCATGACGATTGTCGAGCGGCGCACCTGGCGCACTCTAGAACGCTACGGCCTCAGCCTCACGGACCTTTTCGATGGCCTGGACGCAGTGCTCGCGCGCGTCGTCGAAGAGCATCTGGGGACGGAGACCGCGCAGTCGTTCCACCGCTCGGAAGAGGTCATTAACAGGGAGCTGGACGCTTTGCAGGAGCAGCTGAAAAACGTTGACCCGACGCTGGCGCAGGCCCTGGACACAGGGCGGCGCAAGATTAATTATCAGCTCGAAGGGTTGCGCACGCGCTTCCATCGCGCGCAGCTGGGGCGCGACCGCGCCGCACACCGCCAGTTGGAGCGCGCCTTCGCGGCCCTGTACCCGCACAGGACTTTGCAGGAGCGTCACATCAACATCACCAGCTTCATGGCGCGCCACGGCTCCTACGTCATCAACTGGATACATGATGCGATCAACCTGGGCTCTTCGGACCACCAGATAGTTTATTTGTGAAGAGGCCGGGGGCCTAGGGGTCAGGGGCCGGTGAGAGGCTGTTACTGACCCCCGGCCCCTGACCCCCGACCCCTGCTTTATGAGCAAAATTCGCGTTCTCTCCGATCAGTTGGCAAATCAGATAGCGGCGGGCGAAGTCGTCGAGCGTCCGGCTTCGGTCGCCAAAGAACTGGTCGAGAATGCTATTGACGCCGGCGCGCGCCGTATCCACGTCGAAGTAGAGGGCGGCGGCCGAAGACTTCTGCGCGTCACGGACGACGGCGAAGGCATGTCGCGCGACGATGCAGTCCTCTCGTTCGAAAGACATGCGACGTCGAAGATCAAAAACGCGGAAGACCTGGGCGCGATCTCCACACTCGGCTTTCGCGGCGAGGCGCTGGCCTCCATCGCTTCCGTTGCTCGCGTCGAGTTGGTGACGAAGACTGAAGATGCGGCGGCCGCGACGCGCGTCCTGATCGAAGGCGGGCGAATGCGCGACGTCAAAGACGCTGCACACCCGCAGGGCACGACCATCACCGTGCGCGACCTCTTCTTCAACGTCCCTGCGAGACGAAAATTCCTGCGGTCCGAAGCGACCGAAAGTTTCCACCTGACGAACCTGGTCACACATTACGCGCTGGCTCATCCGGAGATAGCCTTCACGCTGACGAACAACGGGCGCGAAATCTTGCACGCCACGCCCGCAAGGGATTTGCGCGAGCGCGCCTACCAGATCTTCGGCGCGGAGTTTCTCGAAAACTTGCTGGAAGTCAGCGGCGGGCACGAGCGCGTAGCGGCTGTGCGCGGCTTCGTCTCCGCCCCGCGCGAGCGCCGGACGTCGCGCGACGCGCAGTACCTTTTCATTAACGGTCGCTACGTGCGCGACCGCCTGGTCAGCCGCGCTCTCTCGGAAGGCTACCGCGCGATCCTCCCGCACGGGGTCTATCCGGCGGCCCTGCTCTTTCTGGAAGTCCCGCTCGAAGAGGTTGACGTCAACGTCCATCCGGCCAAAACAGAGGTCCGCTTTCGGCGCGCCGCAGCCGTTTCGGACGCCGTGCGCGAATCCGTGCGTCAGGCCCTGGCGAGCGCCGGGTACGCGCGCGGCATTGAAGCCGTTTACGAGAACGTCCAGAGTGAGAATGAACGCGAACGCGCGTCGGAGTGGGCTTCGAATGAAAGCCCCGCATACGACTCGCGCGAGAGCGAGCCGCAAATTCGGCTTGACCGGGAGGGCGGAAGAGGGCCGGTCACTGGACCGCTTAACTCCGGGATTACGCGCGAGCTCGTTCCGCCGCAGCGGCAGGGAAGCATCGAGTTCGGGTTCGAGCCGCCCGCGGACGAAGAGGCTTTCGCGGAAGATTGGAAACAACCTTTGCCGCAGCGTGCGGACACGGCCAGAGGCTTGGACGCAATCTTACGCGCCGCTCAGGTTGAAGCAGACGATGAGGAGCAACCTTCCGGCGCTCAAACGGTCGTCAGCTTCAGGCATGAAGAGATTCAAAGTCGTGAGCCTTTCAGAGATGACGGCGGGATCGCTTCGCAGCCTGCGCGCTCTACGCAGGGATTACCGCCTTTAGTCTCCGCCTCGAATCTGGTGCGTGAAGTTCCGCTTGAATCCGTCTCGACCAACATCCGCCCGCTCGGGCAACTCGAAGAGAGCTTCATCATCGCCACTGATGACGAGGGCCTGCTCCTGATTGACCAGCACGTCGCGCACGAGCGCATCCTCTTCGACAAGTACCGCGCGCTCGAAGGGGCGCGCTCGGCCGAATCGCAGAACCTTTTGATACCCGAGACCTTCGATCTCACGCCCGCGCAGGCAGCAGCTTTCGAGCACGTGGCCGAGGAGCTTGAAGCTTACGGCTTCAGCCTGATGCGTCTTTCAGGAAGAACAGTTGCGATCAAGGCCGTCCCGGCTGATTTGCCAGCGGGCGAGGCGCGCAACATGCTCGCGGAAGTCCTGGAGACGGTTGACGCGGAGAAACGCGGCGTGGCCCGCGCGACGTTAAGGGATGAGATCGCGGCTTCGCTCGCCTGCCACGCCGCCATTAAGGTCAACATGCCTCTAGCGCCAGAGAAGATGCGCTGGCTGATTGACCGCCTGCTCGTGACCTCTTCGCCGACCACCTGCCCGCACGGGCGGCCAGTCATCCTGCGCCTCTCGACGCGCGACATCGAAAAAGGCTTTCACAGAAGCTGAAGTCATACCAAGTTGCAATAAGAAAAGAGGTGATACGGTCCACGAAATCACACGAAACAACACAAAAGTGCTTGTTGTTTCGTGTCGTTTCGTGTGATTTCGTGGATAATCTCTTCCTCTCTTTTGATTGCATTTCGGTATCAGTACCGCCTGCTTAAGCTGGGCGGGCGTGCCGATCGCGGATTGTAGATTGCGGATTGCGGATTTAAGAGTCCGAACATTCTTTCTTTCAATCCGAAATCCGAAATCCGCATTCCGCAATTCCATCTCCCGCCCAGCTTAAGCAGGCGGTACTGACTTCAAAGCGAGTCGAACGTCCGCATCACGAGATTAATGTCCGACAGATCGGGCAGAATCGAGTCCGGCTCGCAGGCCGTGAGGTCGTCCGCCGAGTACATGCGCCCGGTCGCGACCGCCACTGAGCGCGCGCCGAAATGTTTGGCACAGGCGATGTCGTTGGGCGTGTCGCCGATGACTATAAACTGCGTCGGCTTCAGGTCCAGATTGAGGCTGGCGTTAATGCGTGCGGCTGCGAGCTCAGGCAGATCGCGGCGGTCGTGCGACTCGTCGCCGAACGCGCCCGGCAGCGTGAAGAGGTCTGAGAGGCCGACGAGGCGCATCTTCAGTTGCGCGGCCTGCTCTATGTTGCCAGTCAGCAGGGCGTTGTGATAGCGCGGATGACGCGTGGTCGCCTCCAGGGTCTCGCGCACCCCAGGCAGCAGGTAGAACAGGCCGCTCTCGCCGCTGGTGGCGCGTTCCATCTCCTCAATGTAGCGAGTCCTGAGATCGTCAATGCGCCCGCGTATCTCTTCGCGCGTGAACCCTTCGTCGCGCAAGGCTTCGATGACGATCTGCAAATCCGTCATGCCCGAGACGGACATCTCCGGCAACCGCCCCGCCGTCCCGAAGACTCCCTTCAGCATGGGAATTGTGTAGTCCTTGAACGCATCCCTGCGCGCCGAGCGCAGGAGCGTCCCATCAATGTCCCAGAGAAGGATGCGAAGAGATGAAGAATCAGTAGGCGGAATGCAAGCGATGGTCGCTTCGCCGCTGCCTGCTGCCAACTGCCTACTGCCTACTGCTTTCCGCTTTCTCTCTTTATTCATCCCTTTATTCGATGACCGCGAGCAAATCCCCTGCGTTGACGGTTGCGCCCGCCGCGACATTAATGCTTGTGACTTTCCCGGCCTTCGGCGACTTAATCTCGTTCTGCATCTTCATCGCCTCGACGACGACGACGCCTGCGCCGGCTTCCACCTCCGCGCCCATCTCCACCAGCACGCGAACGACCTTGCCAGGCATCTGCGCAATAATCTGCGCCGTGCCGCCCGCGTGAGCGCCGGACTGAGATGTGCCGCGCAAACGCTTCGGATCCGTGAGCGTCACAGCGTAAGCGTGGCTGCCGACGGCCACTTCCAGAGATTCGCGCCTGGCCGCGCCGCGCTCCACGCGACATTCATAGACCTTGTCTTCCGACAGCAGAAGATAGACGCCGGGCCGCGACGCGAGCGCTTCGACTTCGTAGCGACGTCCGTCAACCTGTGCGACGACGCGCGAGCGGTCGCGCCCGATTTCGACTTCGTGTTGCGCGCCCGCAATCTCTGCGATTAGTTTCATGAAAATGCAGAATCCAGAATGAAAAATCTTTACCGCTTGCCCCGGCTTCAACTTCTACGGTGCAGTGCCATGCGGCCTGAGAGACGCCAGCGGCTCTGCTCCTGTCCTTGCGGCTGATGATTCGACGCGGCCTGTTGCTGCGCCGTCAAGTAGTCCAGCGCGGCGGCAATCAAGGCCATGTCGCGCCGTTTCGTGTCATCTTCGCCAACCTCTGTCGAAGCCGCGGCCGCGTCGCGTCGTGCGAAGAAGCGTGAGATGAAACCCGTGTCGAGACGGCCCTCGATAAAATCCCGGTCGCGGACGATCTGACGGAAGAAGGGAAGCGTGGTCTTGATTCCTCCCACGGCGTATTCGTCCAACGCGCGACGCAGACGGTCCACAGCCTCGCCGCGGGTGCGCCCCCACACGGCGAGCTTCGAGATCATCGGATCGTAGTAGATGGAGACTTCCGCGCCCGCCTCCACACCGCCGTCGTCGCGCACGCCCGGACCTGCGGGGGAGCGCAGGTGCGTGATGCGGCCCGGCGACGGGAGAAAGTTATTCTCAGGGTCTTCGGCATAGACGCGACACTCTATGGCGTGGCCCCTCCACGCGACCTCCTCCTGTTTGAATGAAAGAGGCTCGCCCGCGGCGACCCTGATCTGCTCGCGCACCAGATCAACACCCGTCACGAGTTCCGTCACCGGATGCTCGACCTGCAATCGCGTATTCATCTCAAGAAAGTAGAACTCGCGCGTCGCATCAGACACGAGAAATTCGACGGTGCCCGCGCCCGTGTAATCCACTGCGCGCGCAGCCTTGACGGCGGCAGCGCCCATACGCTCCCGCAGGTCCGCATCGTTAATCGGCGACGGGCATTCCTCAATCACTTTCTGGTGACGGCGCTGGATGGAGCATTCGCGCTCGCCCAGATGGACGACGTTGCCGTGTTGGTCCGCAAAGATCTGAATCTCTATGTGGCGCGGCCTCTCGATGGCCTTCTCGATATAGACCTCGGAGTTCCCGAAAGCCGCCGCCGCTTCCGACTGCGCTGTCTCAAAAGCCGAAGGCAGCTCTTCCTCGGATGTGACGAGGCGCATCCCCTTGCCGCCGCCGCCAGCCGCGGCCTTGAGCATCACCGGGTAGCCGAAGCCTGCGGCCACGCGGCGCGCTTCGTCAAGCGATGAGAGCGGGTCGGTCGTCCCGGGCACGACAGGCACGCCGCTCTCGACGGCGATGCGGCGCGCGCTGGTCTTCGTGCCCATCAGGCGCATGGCCGCGGCGGTCGGACCGATGAAGGTCAGTCCGGCATCGGCCACAGCCTGGGCGAAATCTGCATTCTCCGCGAGGAAGCCATAGCCCGGATGAATCGCCTCCGCCTGGCATCTCTCGGCGGCCTCGATGATTCTTTCGATTCGCAGATAGCTTTCGACGGACGGCGCGGGACCAATCTCGTAGGCTTCATCTGCGAGACGCACATGAAGCGCGCCCGCATCCGCTTCGGAGAAGACTGCCACCGGCGAGATGCCCATGTCGCGGCAAGCGCGCGCAACGCGCACGGCGATCTCCCCGCGATTGGCGATTAAGATTTTGCGAAACATGATAAGAGTCTGGAGTCTAGAGTCTGGAGTCTGGAGAGTCAAACGGACTCCAGACTCCAGACTCCGGACTCTCAGACTACTATGGAATTGCCCGGCCTGTGCGGGTCGTAGCGGATGGTGACGTGAGCGCCGGGGGCGTAGTTAATCTCCCGGCGTCGCTGCTCGTCGTCCAGGAGTTGCGACGATTCGTATTCGACGCCGCTCACTTCATAGGTGAAAAAGATCTGCCTGATCGCGCCGTCCGCGTCGTTGCCGGTGTCAATGACGATCCCGTCCGTAATGCGCCCGCTTTGAAGCAGGCGCGCACGCCGCTCGGCCTCCGGATCAGTCTTCTTTCTTCGGAACAGGTTGGAAAGGGGCATCAGGGAGGCTTCTCTTATGGTTTGTTCGAGGGATTGCTCGACGCCGCGCTCTCTTCCGCTTCCGCGGGTTTGATGATGACGTCGTCGCGCATCGTCCAGTCGTCCTCAGTCCCGGGCATCTTGTCCAGGCCCGGTAGCCGCATCTCGTACTTTGTAAACGAGAGCCCGCCCTGTGGCGCGTCAACTGTTGGGCGCGCCGAAGCGTTGCCCAGGGCAGAGCCGCGCGAAGTGCGGGCTTTCTTTCCGGGAAGCGCGGCGGCCAGGTCCGCCCCCGGACTGTAAGCGCCCGCGTCAATCCCTTCGAGCGCGGCGGCAATCGAGCCGTCCAGGTCAGGCAGGGTCTTCAGGTCGTCGAGCGTGGCCGGGAGAGTTTTATAACGCAGACGGTATTCAAGGAGCGCGCGTTGAATCGTATAGCCCTGCGCGTAAACGGCCGCTTCCTGGCTGCGCCTGTTGTGACGCAATCTCTCCGGGATGGTGACGCCGATGAGGGTCGCGATCATCACGCTCGTGAGCACAACCGAAGTCAGGCCCCAGTGCGCGATGCGCCGCCCGCCGAAGCGTTTCGGGTTTCGACGAATGCTCGCGCAGATGAGAAAGCCCGCCCAGAGGGCAAAGGCCGCCGACGGCAACGCGAGCCACTTCAAACGCCAGGCGGCCGTCTCCGCGGCGGAGACCACGGACCAGAAGGCGAAAGAGACCGGCTCGCGTTCTCGTAGCGCGATGACGGTGCTCGCTAGAAATACCGCGAGCATCAAGCCGCCGAGCGCGCCGATAAAGAGGGCGCGTCCGTAAAACGGGAGCTCTTTGAAAGGTTTTGAAAGGGGCGAGCCGACGGCGCGTGCGCCGCATGATGCGCAGCCGTCGTGCTGTAGGTCGCCTTCAAACTTGAAACCGCAGCAGGGGCAAACAGTCAATTCGGTGTACCTCAAAAACCGTTCGGCGAGAAACCTTGTTCGAAGCCATCATCTCCCGCCTTGCCTTATTGCGTCGCGCCCGCGTTGCGGGCGAAATCAGGTTCGGGTCTCCTCTCGGACCCGGCATTAGATGCAGCTTTGGCCGTCGCCGCTGCTGCGCTGGCGCGGGCCGCGTCGCCTTTCTTGACTTCGTGCCAGGTGTGGTACATGCGGTGCGCGAAGGTCCAGTAAGAGCCGACCGCCAGAATCCAGAGCACTGCGGGCATTCGGTTGGCGAAGTAGTTGTGCGATTCCCAGTGTGTCGAGAGCGCCCCGATGATTAACAGGACGACTCGTTCGGGGCGGCGCAGGAAGCCGACGTCGCACTTCGGAATCAGGCTCTCGGCGCGAGCGCTCGCGTAGGAGACCATCACGGACCCCATCATCGCCGCGCCGGCCAGGAAGACGTTGAGCGTCGAGTGGTATTGCGTGTCGCGCGCGTAAAAGACCATCAGCCCGACGAAGACAACCATGTCGGAAAGGCGGTCGAGCGAGGAGTCCAGAAAGCCGCCGAAGCGCGTCACACGCCCCGAGAGGCGCGCGACCTGCCCGTCGAGCATGTCGAAGATGTTGGCGATAATCAGAATGATTCCCGCCCAGAAGAAGTAGCCGAAGCCGAAGAGGAGCCCGCACCCGACGTTGATGGCGACGCCCGTGACGGTCAGAACGTTCGGATTGACACGACCAGATGCCAGCCCGCGCACCATCGCACTTATAATTCGTTGCGCGCCGCGCCCAATGCTCGATCCGAACACTTCTTTGGTCCTTCTCCTAAAACGCCACGGGCCCTGCCGTTGTCAGCATCACCCCAAACAAGAAATCATATGGACGCGCCGAATGGCTTGTCAAGGTTGGTAAATCGTGAATCGTAAATCGTAAATAGAAGGAGAAACGGTTTTATCCATTTACGATTTACGATTCACGATTCACGATTTACGTCGTCATGGATCGTCGTCAGTCTCTTGATTTCAAAGCTGCGCGCGCCCGCGGGCGTCCGCACAGTCACTTCGTCCCCCTCCTCTTTGCCGAGGAGGCTCTTTCCCACGGGCGACATCGTGGAGATTAACCCGGCTTGCGGGTCGCTCTCCTCGGGCGTGACCAGCCGGTAGGTCACCTCTTCGCCGCGCTCGGCGTCGTAAAGCACGAGCGTCGAGCCGTAACCGGCCCTGTCGCGCGGCACTTTCGAGATGTCTATCGAGCCGATCTCGCTGATGCGCTGGCGCAGCTCGACGATACGCGCCTTGACCACGTTCTGGCGGTCGAGCGCGGCGCGATACTCCGCGTTCTCGCGCAGGTCTCCGAACTCCAGGGCGCGCTTGATCTCTTTGGGGAGGTGGATGCGCAGCTCCGTCTCCAGCTCGTCCAACTCGGCTTGCAGCTTGTCTTTGATATCTTTCACTTTTCGTTCTCTCTTTGCGCGCTGCCGCCTAGATTCCCCGGCAGCTCTATGCAATTAAAATGCAACCAAATGAAAATATAAATTTTCGGTCATTTAGTACTAACATTCTACACGGCATTACCAGGAAAGTCTGACAGCTGAAAGCTAATTGCTTCAGTATCACCGCTCTCTCCCGGGGCGAGCGCGCAAGAGTGTTCGCGCGGTCTGCCCACTATTTCTTGCCCCAGAATATAGCTGGTTGAGTCGCCGCTCGTTGCGGGTTAAGGACGCCTCGCAATCAGAGAGCGTGTCTCTCGCTTTAAATGACCGTTTGGGGGAAGGCGCAATGTCAGAACAAGTACTGAACAAAAGAAAACTGGTCCTTATCGTGGACGATGACCCGGAAATGCGCAAGCTCGCCTGCATGAGCCTGGAGCGCGCCGGGTACGGATTCATCAGCGCGGCCAATGGAAAAGAGGGCTTGCGGCGGGCGCGCGAGTTCTACCCGAATCTCATCCTCCTCGATTATATGATGCCGGGCATCAGCGGGAAAGAAGTATTTGTCACACTCGCCACGAGCGAAGACGAGCGCCTGCGCCACACCCCGGTCGTGATGTTGACGGCCAAGCACAACAACCATGACGAGCAGCGCGAGCTGCTGGAGCTGGGGATGGCCGCTTACCTCTGTAAACCCTTCGGCCACCGCGAGCTGCTCAATGTCATTGACAACGTCCTCATCACGGCCGAAATCAAGGAGCGCAACCGCGTCCTCGAAGCTGAAGCGCGCCAGGCGTTCGTCGCGACCGTCCGGTCCTTGATCTCTCTGCTGGCAGTTAAGGACAACTACACGGGCGAGCATTCGAACATGACCGCCGACCTGGCGGAGTTGGTCGCGCGCCGCTTCAACCTGACGGAGGCGGATGTAATGCACGTCAAGCTCGGCGGGCTCCTGCACGACATCGGCAAGATAGGGGTGCCCGAATGCATCCTCTGCAAGCCAGGCTCTTTGACCCCGGAAGAGATGCTGGTGATGCGCCAGCACGTGCATTACGGCGAGCAGGCGCTCTCGGGCGTGCCGCACATGGAGGCCGTGCGGGCGATTGTCAAGCATCACCATGAATGGTGGAACGGAGGCGGCTACCCGGACGGGCTGAAAGGCGAGGAAGTCCCGCTGGTGACGCGCATCGTCGCCGTCGCAGACGCTTACGACGCCATGACTTCAGACCGCCCGTACCGTCGCAGACTGTCGCAGGCGACTGCCATCGAGCGGCTCCGCGCCGCCGCCGGCATTCAGTTCGACGCAAACGTCGTCGAAAACCTAGTCGAATGCCTCGAAGCCTATAACACAGAGCAGCCGCGCGCCCTGAACCTGCAATTCCTCGACAGGCTGCACCACGCAGCGTGAGCGAAGGCAAAAGTAAAAAGGTAAAAGGCAAAAGTGAAGACAAGAGAGTGCTTCCTGTCTTCACTTTTGCCTTTTTACTTTTACCTTTTGCCTTACTTCATTGCCTTGAACTTTTCTATTGCAATGCGCAGGTCTTCCATCGTCCCGGTCCTGCCGTGGACCGCGGCGATCTTCTCGACGTTGAGACCGAGTTCCCGAATCCGGTCTGCGAAATGGACCGTCGTCTCGTTCCCGGGCGTCACAATCGTGGTGCCGAAGTTGGGCAGGTTGAGCAGGTCGCCCTGAAAGACTATCTTCTCTTTGGGCAGGTAGAAGATCAACATCTCTTTGGTGTGCGGCCCGGGCCCTATGTCGTAAACCTCCAGGGTGTGGTTGGCATCGCTAAAGGTCCTCTTCATATTCTGGACTGTTTCGATGGTGGGCTGGCGCGGCGTGAGAGCCAGGGCGTCCGGGCTGATCGTACGCACGGCCTGCGCCATCTTCTCGAAATAATTTTTGTTGCCCGGAGTGGTCACGAGCGTCACGCCTTCGGCCAGGTACGTGCGCACGCCGCCCGCATGGTCGTCGTGAAAATGAGTTGGCACGACGTACTTGATGGGTTTGCCGGGCACGGTCTCCTTGATCTTCGCCATCACGCGCTTCGAAGTCCCGTCGTTCAAGGGGGCCTCGGCCACCAGAACGTAATCGTTCATCGCCACGAACATTACGTTATAACCGTTGGCCGCGTCCTGCACCAGGTAGACGTCCTTCGCAAGCTCCGTCACGGTCGGCGTCGGGGTCGGGTTGTTTGCCGGCAGGTCCTCGAACCCTTGCGGCCTCTCGAACGCGCTCTCCGCCGGGTGCGTGTTGAGCTGCGCGTCCACGACTTTGATGTCCTGTGTGGTCTCGCCTCCGCGCCGGACAATACGGCCCGCAGGGAGTTTCACGCCGCCGACGCTCGTGTAGCCCGGAATGATGAACTCCTGTGTGACGTCTCCGGCAGTCGAATCAGTGTCCAGGTTCTCGAACTTCGTCAGAAGGTTGGTGGCCGCGTCGAAGTAGAGCGTAAACAATGTTCCGTCTGCGGTCGAAAATACGATGACGTTCTGTTTCTTCCCGTCGAAAGTCTCCTGCCCGAGGAAACGTAAAGTGCCTGCGCGGTCAAGCGCGGTCAAAAGCATCGCGTGCGGAAATCTGGAGCGCGCGACGTTGCCGATGGCGTTCGCATTCGTGAAGGCGGTCGCCGTTTTCGCGTCCATGTCGAAGACGAGCCCTTTATCGGCCTTCATGATCTGCCTATTGTGAAACTTGAAGCCGGGCAGCGTGCTCGCCTGTTCAAAAATCATGCGGTTGCCTTTCGTATCTAAAACCATTGAGCCCTCAACGGTCCCCTGAAAGTAAGGGGTGTCGGGGCTCGGGCTTTGATTGCGCGCGAAATTGGTGCCCGAGTATTTAAGCGAGATGTCTTCGATCTTACGAAGCGCCGCGAGCCCGCCGAGAGCCTCGATGCCGGCGTCCAGGACGCGGCGCGCCTCCATGTAAGATTTGTGGGACGCGGTCTTCGCCGATTGCGCGCCCGCCTGGCCGAGCGGAAGGAGCGAGAGCGAGATGATCGCCAGAGCTGTTAATACGAGCCGGTAGTTTTTCATCGTGAGCCTCCAAAGAATCGAACCCTTGTTGCGTGGTTCGCTGATTTCGGGATTGTCCAGTGTGGTTCGAGAAAGAAATTCGCCTGTTTGACGGCCTTAATGTCCGGAAATACGAACCTGAGACTTCAATCGTTCCGACAAAAAGTCTGCGGCAGGCGCGCTTTTGCCAAAAATATGAGCAGTATGCTATCTTGACCGTCTTTTAAACCTTCCAGTTTTTCGCCTTAATAGGCTTACACAAGAGGAGTTGATGATAAGAGTATGGCTACGCCCAACGTAAATGCGAGCACAGACGGCCAGGTGGCCGGCCGCGTCGTGCAGATCATAGGCCCCGTCGTTGACGTGGAGTTCGAGGAGAAAAATCTGCCGCCGATTTACCAGGCGCTGCGCGTGACGTCGGAAGGTTTCGACGTCCCGACGCCGGTTAACGTCATCTGCGAGGTCCAGCAGCACCTGGGCGAGGGGCGCGTGCGCGCCGTCTCCATGCTGCCGACGGACGGCATGGTGCGGGGCATGCGTGCCATTGATACGGGCGGTCCCATCACGGTCCCCGTCGGGGAGGGAACACTCGGCCGCGTGATGAACGTTATCGGCGAGCCGGTGGACAACCTGGGGCCTGTCAAATATGAGCAGCGCTACGCGATTCACCGCCACGCGCCGGACTTTGACGAGCAGGCGACCGAGTTGCAGATGTTCGAGACGGGCATCAAGGTCATTGACCTGATTCAGCCCTTCCTGCGCGGCGGAAAAATCGGGCTCTTCGGTGGAGCGGGCGTCGGCAAGACGGTGCTCATCATGGAGCTGATTAACAACATCGCCAAAGCTCACTCGGGCTTCTCCGTCTTCGCGGGCGTCGGCGAAAGGACGCGCGAGGGCAACGACCTGCTGCGCGAGATGGTCGAGTCGGAGGTCATCCAGTTCGGCAAAGAGTTCAACGAGCACTTTCACAAGACGGGCGAGTTCGACCTCGACAAGGTGGACATGAAGGCCGTCGAGGAATCGAAGGTCGCGCTCATCTACGGCCAGATGACGGAGCCGCCGGGCGCGCGCCTGCGCGTGGCCCTGTCGGGTCTGACGGTCGCGGAGTATTTCCGGGACCAGGGCCTGGACGTGCTGCTCTTCATTGACAACATCTTCCGCTTCACACAGGCCGGATCGGAAGTCTCCGCTCTCTTGGGGCGCATGCCTTCGGCCGTGGGCTACCAGCCCAACCTGGCGACGGAGATGGGCGAAATGCAGGAGCGCATCACTTCCACGAAGACCGGGGCCGTCACCTCGATTCAGGCCGTTTACGTTCCGGCGGACGACTACACGGACCCTGCGCCCGCGACGACGTTCGCGCACCTAGACGCCGTGACAGCCCTCTCGCGCCAGATCGTCGAAATCGGAATCTACCCGGCGGTGGACCCGCTCACTTCGAGCTCGCGAATCCTGGACCCGCGCGTCGTCGGCGAGGAGCATTACAGGACCGCCCAGGACGTCAAGCAGGTCCTGCAACGCTACAAAGACCTGCAAGACATCATCGCCATCCTCGGCCTTGACGAGTTGTCGGACGAGGACAAGCTGACGGTCTCGCGCGCGCGCAAGATTCAGAGGTTCTTCTCGCAGCCGATGTTCGTCGCCGCGCAGTTCACGGGCCTCGAAGGCAAGTACGTCAAGCTGGCGGACACCGTGCGGGGCTTCCGCGAAATCGTTGACGGCAAGCACGACGACCTGCCCGAACAGGCATTCTTTATGGTCGGCACAATCGAGGACGCGCAGGAAAGGGCCAAGCAACTGGCCGCGCAAGGATAAAAGAGCAGTGACAAGTGACGAGTGACGAGTGACAAGCAAGAACTTGTCTTCAACTCGTCACTTGTCACTCGTCACTTGTCACTGGTTTCATCATGGCTGAACAGATTCAATTAGAGGTCGTGACGCCGGAGAGGCGTGTGTTGGAGGAGGCTGTGGATTCCGTCAACGTGCCCGGCTTAAACGGCGAACTCGGCATCCTGCCGGGCCATACGCCGCTCATCTCGCAGCTCCAGACAGGCGTGCTCTCCTACATGCAGGGGGGCGCGACACACCGTTTGCACGTCTCCGGCGGGTTCGTCGAAGTCAACGCCGACCGCGTCTCCGTGCTGGCCGAAGTCGCCGAGCGCCCGGAAGAGATTGACGCGGCGCGCGCCCGCCTGGCGCGCGAGCGCGCCGAAAAAACTTTGAGCGCCTTCACTGGGACCGAGGAAGATTTCGAGATCGCCCGCGCGCGGCTTGAGCGTAACGTCGTCCGCCTCCAACTCGCCACTGGCGCCCCGAACATCTCTTAAAAAGAGAAGTCCCAAGCTTCAGGTCCAGGGTCTAAAGTCGAACCTCCGTTTCCGACTTTGGACCCTGGATTTTTGTCTCTTTTTTCTGTTTCATGCTTGAAACAATAGCCCGAAGACGGTATAATGCGGTCCTGTCGAGGAAGCGATTATTAAAGCGTCAAGGGGTTAGCGAAATGTCACAAGCCACAGCCGAAATCAGGACCGAGCCGGAGCGCGCCGTCGCGGGCGCGGCCACAGCCGAAGACGTGCAGGCCGAGCCCTCCTTAAGACCGCGACGGCTCGAAGAGTACATCGGGCAGACGAAGGTCACGAGCAATCTCAAGATCTTTCTCAAGGCTGCGCTGGCGCGGCGCGAGGCTTTGGATCATGTGCTCTTCTACGGCCCGCCCGGACTTGGAAAGACGACGCTCGCCAATATCATCGCCGCCGAGATGGGGGCGGAAATGAAGAGCGTCAGCGCCCCTGCCATCGAGCGCGGCGGCGATCTGGCCGCCCTGCTCACGAACCTGCAGGAGGGCGAGGTGCTCTTCATAGACGAGATTCACAGGCTGCGCCCGCAGATCGAAGAGGTGCTTTACCCGGCGATGGAGGATTATCAGCTGGACGTGATGATCGGGCAGGGCACGGCCGCGCGCTCGATCAAACTGGACCTGCCAAAGTTCACCCTGGTCGGGGCGACGACGCGCGCCGGGCTCATCACGGCCCCTTTGCGCGGGCGCTTCGGCATCATCCAGCACTTGGACTTCTACTCGCAGAAGGACCTGGAGATTATCATCCATCGCTCGGCGGAGATTCTGGGGGTCGAGATAGAGGCGAGCGGGGCGCGCGAGCTTGCGCGCCGCGCACGCGGCACACCGCGCATCGCCAACCGTCTTTTGCGGCGCGTGCGCGATTACGCCGAAGTCCTGAGCGACGGCCGGATCACACAGGCGGTCGCGCGCCGCGCGCTCGACGAGATGGAAGTTGACCGCTTCGGATTGGACGAGGTTGACCGCAAACTGCTCGCGGCGATCATCGAAAAGTTCGACGGCGGACCCGTCGGCGTCGGGACCATCTCGGCCTCGATCAGCGAAGAGCGCGAGAGCATCGAAGAGATTATCGAGCCTTACCTGATTCAGATAGGCTTTCTGAATCGCACGCCGCGCGGTCGTGTCGCCACGCGCGCAGCCTACAAGCATCTGGGAATCACAGCAGCCCCGCAGAAGGAGTCTGACGCGCTGGCAAGTTAATTCTGTGCAATGGCAGGATGGATAGAATCTTCTCTTAACTGGAAGGAACTCATGACGATGAGATTATTTGGCGAGCAAATTAATGAGTTTGGCAATTGGGCAGTTACAACTTATGGCTTGGAGTTCTTACCGTTTTCTTATCCGATTGAAAAAGAACGGCTCGATCAAGATTGGGAAACAGTCACTGAGAGAAAGAAGGCGGAATTCCAAATCGGTTTTACCGAAGCTCTCGAATTCGCGCGTCAATATCATTCAGTGATTATTGACGGTACAAAGGGCATTAATTAGCTGCTCAATGATTCATCCGTCCAAAAAAGTTTCGGTCGGGATTAGTTAACTGGCCGAATAAAACCGTGGGCGACTGTTGAGAGGCGGATCGGGAGCCGCTTCGAGGCGGTCGCCCACGGTTTTTATGACGAATGTTCGGGGTGGGTAAAAATTGACTGCGGCTGTCTAACCTTTATCTCTGGCCCTGATCGCTTCGCGCATTTCCGAAACGGCCCGCCCGAGTCCTATAAAGATGGAGTGGGAGACGATGTTGTGGCCGATGTTGAATTCCGTAATCTCTTCTATGGAGGCGACCGCGCCGACGTTCCTGTAGGTCAGGCCGTGGCCCGCGGCGACGCGCAGGCCGTACTGCATGGCGAGCGTCGCTGCTTCGCGCAGCCGTCTCAACTCGTGTGCGGCGCGCATCGCGCCTTCCGAGTGCGCGGCGCGCGCTCCCAATGTTGCCTCCGCGTATTCGGCCGTACACAGTTCGACCTGCTGCGCGCCCACCTCGCGGGCGGCTTCGATCTGCACCGGGTCCGGGTCTATGAAGAGGCTCGTGATGATGCCCGCTTCACGAAGGCGATGGACCGCGGCGCGCACGATTGAGATATTGGCGCGCACATCCAGGCCGCCTTCGGTCGTAATCTCGTTCGGATTTTCGGCGACGAGCGTCACTGCGTCGGGCCTCACCTCCTGCGCGATTTTAATCATCTCCTCGGTCGCGGCCATCTCGACGTTGAGGTAAGTCGTCACACAGGAGCGCAGCGCTTGAAGATCACTATCCTGGATGTGGCGGCGGTCGCCGCGCAGGTGCACTGTGATTCCGTCGGCCCCTGCCTGCTCGCAGAGCATTGCCGCGGCGACGGCGCTCGGCTCCGGCGCGCGCCGCGCCTGGCGCACGGTGGCGACGTGATCTATGTTGACGTTGAGTCGCGCAGCCATAGTAAGCAGAGATTAGATGTCAGATGTTAGATGCTGGCCCGTGTGCGCGTCAATCACCGGGCTTTAGCTTCCGGCGTCCGCTTTGAAGGCGCTGGCAAGCTCTCTGGATGAGTCCGCTTTAGACGCCGGTGGCGTAGAGGTGTGCACACGCTCCCGGTCCTTTGACCCGACGCGCGCGGCTGCGATGGCCTCGTCATACAATCCCTGCCGTGCCTGGCGGCGGATCAGGCGAACCTCGTTGAACATCCGCCAGCTGTCGCGCGCCACCTCCAGCTTACTGCCCTCGACGTGGTCCCACCGGACCGGTATCTCCCTCAGAGAAAGTTCGGCGAGATGCGCCAGATAGATCAGCTCCACGTCGAAGCCGAAGCGATCAATGGTCGCGGCCTCGATGATCGGGCGACAGACGTTGACGCGGAAAGCCTTAAAGCCGCATTGCGTGTCCCAGAAAGGCAGGCCCGTAGAGAGCCTCACAATCAGGTTGAAGATGCGCCCGCCCTGCTCCCGCCTCCAGGGTTGATGCACGCCGATCAGTCTCCGGTCGAGCGCGCGCGAGCCGAATGTTAAGTCGTATTCGCCGCTGACAATCGGATTGACGAGTTTGGGAACTTCCGTAATCGGCGTCGAAAGATCCGCGTCCGTGAAAAGCGCGATGGGGGCTTGCGCGGCCAGCAGGCCGGTCCTGACGACGAAGCCTTTACCGCGGTTCGGGTGGATGCGAATGACACGAGGGCTGACGCGGCCCGCCGCCCGGAAGCTCTCTTCGGCCACGTCCGCCGTTCCGTCGCTCGAACCGTCATCCACGACTATCACTTCGCTGTCGGGCACGTGCTCGTTCAGATATCCGAAGATCGTGCGCAACGATTCGCCGAGCCGCGTCGCTTCGTTGTATGCGGGAACGATGATGGAAAGGGAGAAAGCCATTGAAACAAATTATGAGTTTTGAATTATGAATTATGAATTTCGCCTTTAATTCAACACTCAAAATTCAAAATTCATAATTCGTTTTCAACTATATCACAGCCCGCCCCGTCCGGTCCGGTTTCGATGGCGGGCGTTCGGGTGTGCTATATTTCTACGGGCGCTCGCGCGCGTCTCGCGCGTCTCGCGCGTGAGCGGCTACGGGAGTTCGGGAGCATAGCATGACGAGAAAGTTTGGCATAGTTGCGCTCGCGGTCATCATTCTGGGAGGCGTCGCCGGGGGCATGGTTGACGTTTTTCAGCGCCGCTCTTCGGCCACCAGGGGGCAGCCGAGGGTCGCCGACACCTTCGAGGTGAAGGAGGACTACCAGGAAGCCATGCAGATCGTCGGCGCGGAATACGCGGGCTCGATTGATTACGAAAAGGCCACGCAGGCCGCCATTCAAGGCATGCTCTCCACGCTCGATCCCCATTCCAACTTTTTCCCGCGGGCCGAGTTCACAAAACTCAGAGAGGACCAGAGCTCGGAGCTGATCGGCATCGGCATCACGATCCTGCGCCACCGCGACGGCGTTTACGTTCAATCGGCGGTCCAGGGCACGCCGGCGGCGAAAGCCGGCCTCCGTTACGGCGACCGCATTGTCGAGGTTGACGGCAAGGACGCGCGCAATTGGACGAGCGAGCAGGTCTCGAAGAACGTGCGCGGCGTGCGCGGCGAACCGGTCACAGTCAAAGTCGAGCGCGCCGACTCGCCGGTTCCGATAACTTTCACGATCTTGCGCCAGTCCGTCCCGCTGCCTTCGATCCGCAACGCCTACATGCTTCGTCCTGGCATCGGCTACATCGGCTTGACGGGCAGCTTTCAGCAGACGACGGGCGAGGAGTTGCGCAAGGCCATTGACCGGCTTAAAAAAGAGGGCATGCGCCAGGTGATTCTGGACCTGCGCGGCAACCCGGGCGGTTTCCTCGACCAGGCAATTGCGGTCACGAGCGAGTTCATCCCGGCCGGCCGGCCCATCGTCTCGATGCAAGGGCGCACGGAGTACCCGGAGCGCGAGGTCAAGTTCTCCACGGGAGAGGACCCGGAAGATTTCCCGCTCGTCGTCCTCATCAACCACAACTCCGCGTCGGCTTCAGAGATCGTCGCGGGCGCGGTCCAGGACCACGGGCGTGGGCTCATTGTCGGGCAGACGAGTTTCGGCAAAGGGCTCGTCCAGCGCATCTACAGCGAACGCCTTTTCGGGGCCGGGCTGGTGCTGACGACCGCCAGGTATTACACGCCTTACGGCCGCTCGCTCCAGCGCGACTATTCCAACGGCTCGCTTTACGATTATTACGCGCGGCGCGACGCGGAAGACGAGGCTGCGCGGAATCCTTCGTCACAGAACGCGATTGACCCGGCGCAGGCCGGACCGACGCCGATGCCGACGCCGACGCCCGCAGGTCCGGCCGTGAAAACAGCCGCCGGGCGCGTCTTTTACGGCGGCGGAGGCATCGCGCCGGACATCGAAGTCAGGCCCCTTCAGGTCACGCCGCTCCGAGGGCGCATCGCCGAAGCAGCCTTTTATTTCACGCGCGAGCTCGCGGCGGGCCAGATTCCAGGCCTCGAAAATTATCGGATCGAGAAGACGGATTACGACCACACCCTGCGCTCAGGTGATTACCCCATCGGCGACACTGTGATCGAAGCCTTCCGCCAGTTCATACAGCGAGACGGCAAACTGGGTGTCCAGCCCGCGCAGCTTGATGAGGACCTGGAATTCGTGAGACTACGCTTGCGACAGGAGATTGTTACTGCCGCTTACGCCAATGACGCTGGAGCGCGTGTTCTCCTGGACAGCGACCCGCAGGTCCTGCGTGCGATTGAAGCCCTGCCGGAAGCGAAGCGACTTGCCGAAAGTGTGAAGAAGAGCGCGTCACACGGCTAAGGTTTTAATAAGCGGCTGACCCTGACGCGCCCTCGACGAGACTCTAATCAATCACGCGCGCGACGACGCATTTCAGATAATAAGTCTCCGGCATGCCCAGCAGAATGGGATGGTCGCTCGCCTGCGTCCTCTTCTCGATGATCTGCACGCGGCGGCGTGCGTCCCGCGCCGCGTCCGCGATGAGCTCAAGAAACATCTGCTCGGACATGTGATAAGAACAGGTGCAGGTCACCAGGAGGCCGCCCGGGTCGAGCAGTTTGAGGGCGCGCAGGTTTATCTCCTTGTAGCCGCGCGCAGCCGGGCGCACGCTCGCGCGGTTCTTGGCGAACGCCGGCGGGTCCAGCACGATGGTGTCGAAACTCTCACCCGCCGCCTCCATCTCGCGCAACGCGTCGAAAACATTTGCCTCGCGAAACTCCACGTTCCGCATCTTATTCAGTTCCGCGTTGCGACGTGCCGCCCGAACCGCGTCAGGCGAAATGTCCAGACCGAGGACGCTCTCGCACGCCGAAGCCAGATGGAGCGCGAACCCGCCGTTGAAAGTGAAGCAATCAAGAGCGCGTCCGCGGGCTTGCGCGCGCGCCGCGAGCCGGTTCTCGCGCTGATCCAGAAACGACCCGGTCTTTTGTCCGCCGAGCGGCTGAATGAGAAAACGAACGCCGTGCTGTGTGATTTCAAGCTCTACGGGCGCGTCACCGTAGAGCACGCCCGCTCGCGCCTCCAAACCTTCAAGCTCGCGCACGCGCACGTCATTACGCTCGACCACAGCGCGCGGAGCGAACTCCTCTACGAGCAGCCCGACGAGCATCTCCTTCAACGCTTCCGTCCCCTGCGAGAGAGTCTGGAGGACAAAGACGTCGCCGTAAACGTCAATGATGAGGGACGGCAACAGATCGCCTTCGGAATAGACCAGACGATAAGCATCGGCCTCTGCCTTGACTACCTGACGCCGACGCGCAGCAGCGCGCAGGCGCTCACGCCACCATTCGCGGTCAATCAACTCATCCGAGAGCGTCAGCAGGCGCAGGGAGATTTCCGAGCGCGCGGAGTAAAGCGCCTGCCCTACAAATCGCCCGCGCTCATCGCGCACGCTCGCGATTGACCCGCCCTCCAGATTTTTCGCATCACGCACGTCGCTGCGATAAATCCAGAGATGCCCTTTGCGCGCGCGCTCCGCCCCGCGCTGTGTGATAATGGCCGTCTCGTTCATTTGTGTGGGCTATTAAAGCAGAAAACGGATAAAAAGTCTGGAGTCTGAAGTCTGGAGTCTGGAGTCAAAAAGAAAGAGAAATGCTTTTGACCCCGGACTTCAGACTCCGAGACTCCAGACTTAAACAACGGAGTCGTTTGCGTGAAACCTGACTCGATTAAAAACATCCTCTTCGACCTGGACGGAACGCTGACGGACCCCAAAGAGGGGATGACGCGTTGTCTGCAATACGCACTGGATCGCCTGGGCCTTCCATGTCCGAGCCCGGCGGAGCTCCTCGTGCACATCGGACCGCCGGTCCGCCAGGCCCTCTCCGTTATCCTGAAGACGACGGATGAAGCTCTGATCGAAGAGGCGCTCAGGCTCTACCGCGTGAGGTTCTCCGATACGGGGCTCTATGAAAACGAAGTCTTCGCGGGCGTGCCGGAGATGCTCGCGGCTCTCCAGCGCGACGCTTCAAGGAGACTCTTCGTCGCAACCTCTAAGCCGCTGGTCTTCACCGAAAAAATCCTCAAGCACTTCCGCCTGACCGAATACTTCGAGGGCATTTACGGGAGCGAGTTGAGCGGCAAGCTGGATAATAAGATCGAGCTGGTCCGCCATGTCCTGGCGAGCGAGTCTTTGGAGGCGGCCGAGACCTTGATGGTCGGCGACCGTCTGTACGACGTTCTGGGGGCCAGAGACAACGGCTGCTTTTCGCTCGGCGTGACCTACGGCTACGGCTCTCGGGAGGAATTAAAAGGCGCGGGCGCGGACCTGCTCTGCGACAGTCCGCAGGAAATCGCCGCACATTTCCTGCGATCCCACGCCACGCCCGCCAACGCGCCCTGTCTTGAATCGGACGGCGCAAAGATGTAACCTTAACTCGCTTAAGATTTCTCAGCACAAGCGAAGTTCTTTGAATCACTCTTGACCGGAGGAGGACTATCTAGCCATGCCTGAAGTTGGAGATATGGCCCCGGATTTCGAGTTGAAGAGCCATCTTGAAAAGGACAAGAAGGTGAAGCTCTCGGATTTCCGTGGGAAGAAGAACGTCGTCATGGCGTTCTACCCGCTGGCGTGGACGCCCGTCTGAACGGCGCAGATGCCAGCCTACGAAGCTGATCTCGAACGCTTCCAAGGCTACGATGCCCAGGTCCTGGGCATCTCTATTGACAGCGTCCCGTGCAATGCCGCCTGGGCCAAAAGCCTCGGCAATCTCTCGTATGATCTTTTGAGCGACTTCCACCCGAAGGGCGCGGTGGCGATGGCTTACGGAGCCTATCGCGAGGGCGATGGGATTTCGGAGCGCGCGCTTTTCATCGTGGACAAGGAAGGGAAGATCGCCTACAAGGACATTCACGACATCTCGGACCAACCGGACAACGAAGACCTCTTCGAGGTTCTTCGCAAACTCGAATAGCAGGTGCGCTGTCATCTGCCGCTACCAGCGGGCTGAACACGAACACGCTTCTTGAGGGAAGCCTCTGTGCGTTTCAGCCCCGTTTTACTTGTCGAAAATAATGAGCACACTTTCACGCAAATGCGTTCCGTTCACGCCCTTCGAGCGCACGCTCGATAAAAGCACAATCGCAATCGTCACGGCGGGCGGAGTTCATCTCAAAGAGCAGGAGGCTTTCAACATCGCGGACGAGCTCGGCGACCTGACCTACCGCGTCATCCCGCCGGACGTTGACTCCTCCGAGTTGATGGTCACGCACCATCACTATGACCACGCGGACGCGGACGCGGACATCAACGTCGTCTTCCCACTGGATGTCCTGCGCGACCTCGCCGTGGAAGGTTTCATCGCGGGCATCGCCAAAAAGCATATCGGCTACATGGGCTACACGATGCAGCTCAAGGCCATGTACGAAGGCACAGCGCCCGAGATCGCCAACGAGATTGACAAGGGGTCGCGCGCCGACGCCGTCGTCCTGACGGGGGGTTGACCGAACGTCTGCCACCGCACGGTCGTTGCGGTCCAGCGCGAGATAGAGATGCGCGGCGTCCCGACAGTTCTCATCACGGTCAGCCCGGAAGTCTCGGCGCAGATGCGCCCGCCGCGCGCCCTCTACCCGAAAGGCTTCAAGATCGGCAACAGCCTGGGCCGCCCCCGCATGCGTGAGCTGCAACGCCAGGTCCTGCGCGACGCGCTCACGCTGCTCACGGAAAACACGCGCCCCGGCGAATACGTCACGCGCGAATACCCGGATTACGGCGAGCAGTACGAGCCGCCGAAAGTGAAAGCGGGGGCCGGGTGACAGGGGCCGGGGGCCGGTATAGTTATTTTCTTTAACTGGCCCCTGACCCCCGACCCCCGGCCCCATTAATATGTACAAAACCATTGGCATAGTGACTGGCGGGGGCGACGCGCCAGGGTTGAACGCGGTGATTCGCGCGGCGGTGAAGACCGCCGTGGGCGAGTACGGCGTGAGCGTCATCGGCATAGAGGATAGCTTCGAGGGCTTGATCGGCGAGACGCACACGCGCGAGTTGGGAGCCGCGGACGTGCGTGGGCTTCTGCCCAGAGGCGGGACGATCCTGGGGACGCGGAATCGCGGGCGCTTCGTGAAGCGTCGGGACGAAGGGACAGACAGCACCCGCGAAGACAGCTATCTGGAAGCCTGCGAGAATCTTTCGCGCCTCGGGATCGAGGCGCTCATCGCTGTCGGCGGCGAAGGGACGTTAGAAGTCGCAGCAGGATTCGACCGTCGAGGCATCCCTGTGGTCGGCGTCCCGAAGACGATTGATAACGACCTGGCCTGCACGGAGCTGACCTTCGGCTTCGTCACCGCGCTCGACATCGCGACCGAAGCCCTGGACCGACTGCACACGACTGCGGAGTCGCACGACCGCGTCATGATTCTCGAAGTGATGGGCAGGCACGCGGGCTGGATTGCGCTTCATTCGGGCATCGCCGGGGGCGCGGACGTGATCCTGATTCCAGAAATTCCATTCTCGCTGGAAACGGTGGCGCAAAAGGTGCGCGAGCGCGACGCCGCGGGCTCGCAGTTCAGCATCATCGTCGTCGCCGAAGGGGCGCAGGAGATCGGGCGCGACCTCGTTTACCAGAAGAAAGGCGATGCAGCGCACGCGCCGCGGCTCGGCGGCATCGGCAGCTACCTGAGCGAACGGATCGAGCAATTGACGGAGAAGGAGACGCGCTGCGTCGTGCTCGGCCACTTGCAGCGCGGCGGCAGCCCGAACGCTTTTGATCGCCTGCTGGCGACAAACTTCGGGGCGTGCGCCGTCCGCGCCCTGATGAGGGGCGAGCGCGGCGTCATGGTCGCGCTTCAATCGTCGGAAGTAAGGACCGTTCCCATTTCGGAAGCGGTCGGCAGCCTCAAGAACGTTCCGCCGAACGGCCAGCTCGTCCGCACCGCACGCGACACGGGCATCTCCTTCGGAGCACCCGACGAAGCGGCGCATCACGCGCGGCCTGAATAGAGAGCGCAGAGATTTGGGTAGTTGATGAGAGCGCGACTTAATCTGAGTAAGGCTTCAGAACCGAAAAAACGAAACTATCCACGAAGACACACGAAACGCCACGAAGAAGACTCAAAGTAATTTCGTGGCGTTTCGTGTGTCTTCGTGGATCACTCCTCAGCTCGCATTCCCTGAAAGCTGATATTCAACTCACGTTATTTAGTGTAATGGTCCGCGCCTAAAAAATGTATGGAGACATAGGGCTCGTCTCCGACGACCCAGCTATCGTGTGCGACGGGCGGAATGTAGAAGAGGCTTCCCGGGTTGAGCTCGATTTCAGTGCCGTCGTTAAGCGCCGCCATCGCCCGCCCGGAGACCACCATCCCGACGTGTTCGACCTCGCAAAGCGCCGCGCCGGCGTTCGGACCGACGTGCTCGGACCACTTCCAGCCGGGCTCGTAACTCGCCCGCCCGATAGTCATCCCAGCGATACGCACGACATCGAACCTGCCCTTTTCGAAGACGCGCGTCTCGTCCGGCTCGTCAAACCTTTTCAAGACGGCCTCTAACATCCTTTCGGCCTCTTTCCCTGAATCGAAGGCGCTCACTCTTCAGAATCAATGCGAATCTTCATGCGCCGGAGCGTGCGCATGTCTTCGTCCGTCAGGTCGAGCGCGGCACCACTCTTCTCCGCCTCATCGCTCGCCGGGTGCTGGCGCAAGGCTATCTCCAGGCGCAGGGTCAGCTCCAGCTCGTAGCCTGCCTCGCGCAGGCGTTCGATAGCTTCGGCGACCTGCGTGGATTTCTCGACCGCGGAGTTGATGGCCGTCCCTAATTCGTGGACGATCTGTTTGGCGTCGTCGCTAATGTCCAAGATGAAAGTGATGCTAAGCGACGCGCGGCCCCGCGGTCAATCGCCGCCGGAGAGATGATTGCGAGGCGCTCGCGCGCTGTGCTAGGCTTCGGCTACTTCGCTTCGGAACAACTCTTCATCAGCGGTCGAGACGAATCATCATGGTCACCAAACAGAGTGTGGAGCGGCGGGAACATTTCGAGACGCCTTCCGGCATAGAGCTGCCCGTTGACTTCAATCCGTCGAACACTGTGGCGCTGGATTACGATAAAGATTTGGGCGCGCCGGGCGAGTTCCCTTACACGCGCGGCATCCGCCCGAACATGTACCGCGGGCGGCTGTGGACGATGAGGCAATACGCTGGCTACGCGACCGCGGAAGAATCTAACGCGCGCTACAAGTATCTTCTCGCACACGGCACGACAGGGCTCTCCGTCGCGTTCGATCTGCCGACGCAGATCGGTCTGGACAGCGACGACCCTTTGGCTTCGGGCGAAGTCGGCAAAGTGGGCGTCGCCATAGATTCCGTAGAAGACATGCTGCGGCTCTTCGACGGCATCCCGCTCAACACCGTCTCGACTTCGATGACGATTAACGCGACGGCCTCGACCCTGCTCTGCCTTTACCTGGCGGTCGCCCGGCGGCAGGGCGTCGCTTTCGATAAAGTCAACGGCACGATTCAGAACGACATCTTGAAGGAGTACATCGCGCGCGGCACATACATCTATCCGCCGAAACCGTCACTGCGGCTGGTCACGGACACTTTCGCCTTCTGCGCTGCGGAGGTCCCGAACTGGAACACAATCTCGATCAGCGGGTATCACATACGCGAGGCCGGCTCGACGGCTGTGCAGGAGGTCGCCTTCACGCTCGCCGACGCCATCAGTTACGTCGAAGCGGCGTTGGAAGCCGGGTTGAAGGTTGACGAATTCGCGCCGCGCCTCTCTTTCTTCTTCAACTCGCACAACAATCTCCTGGAAGAGATCGCGAAGTTTCGCGCGGCGCGCCGCCTCTGGGCGCGGATCATGCGCGAGCGCTTCCACGCGCGCGACCCGCGCTCGATGATGCTAAGGTTCCATACGCAGACAGCTGGCTCCTCGCTTCAGGCGCAGCAGCCAGAGGTCAACGTCATCCGGACCACCATTCAGGCGCTCGCAGCGGTTCTAGGCGGCACGCAGAGCCTGCACACCAACGCGATGGACGAGGCCCTTTCACTCCCGACCGAAGATGCCGCGCGCTTGGCGCTGCGGACGCAACAGGTCATCGCCTACGAGGCGGGTGTGGCCGACACTGTGGACCCGCTCGCTGGCTCCTTTGCTATCGAAGAGCTGACGAATGAGATTGAAAGCCGCGCTGTGGATTATCTGGAGAAGATCGCCGCGATGGGCGGAATGTTGCGCGCGATTGAGACCGGCTACGTGCAGCGCGAGATTCAGGACGCGGCTTACGCCTACCAGCGCGCGATTGAGACGAACGACGCGATCATCGTCGGCCTCAACAGCTTCAAGATCGAGGAGGAATCGAAGGTGCCGACCCTGCGCGTTGACCCCGCAATCGAAGAGGCGCAGGTGGAGCGTGTGCGCGCCCTGCGCGACCGCCGCGACCAGCTCGCGGCGGAAACCGCGCTCGTCCGGCTCGAAGAGGCGGCGCGCGGCACTGAAAACATCCTGCCGCGCATTCTCGCCTGCGTCGAGGCTGGCGTCACGGTCGGCGAGATCAGCCACCGTTTACGCCGCGTCTGGGGTGAATACCGCGAAGCTGTGACTGTGTAAAAGATTTGAAGAGAGGACCGCTTCAGTGGCAAAGACTTTCAAGTATCGCGTGTGCCAGATGCAGATGTCGCGTGTGACCTTCGTCAACGGCCACTGGCAGGGCCTGCAGGTCCAGGAAGAGAGGGACGCCGCGCATCTATACAACTCCTGCCCGATGGTCTGGGAATATCTGGATTCCGCAGGGCGGGACGGCTGGGAGCTGGTGGCGACGACGCAGCAGACTGAAGGTTATCGCGAAAGCGCCAGCACGGCGAGCCTGCTCTTTCTCAGGAAAGAGATCATACCGGAAGAATCTCCACCGAAATGACCGTCGAGTTGCCGCTGCTTAACCCGCCAGGCGAAGGCTCGCCGCAATCTGCTCGAAAGCCCTCTGGTAAGTTTGAAGCTCGTCTTCGGGCACGACTGTAATCAGATAAAATAGTCTCCCGTCTTTGGTCGCCGTTGTATAGATCACATCAATCTCGACGATGCCGGTCACTGTGGACTGGCCGGCGACGATTGTCGCGAAGCCCTCGCGCCCGCCGAAGTTGATGCGCGCGGGCGCGCGCGCGACCCGAAAGTCCGGGTTCACGCTGATCTGTTGCCGGACGAAGGCGGAGTTGGCGGCTTCAAGATTGCTCGATTGCGGCTGGACCGCGCCGATAAAGATGCCGTGCGTGACGACCAGCCCCTCGCCCGTCTGCCCGTAAGCGCCTTTGGGGGCGAAGATCATGTTCGCGTCGTCCGCGACGAGCGCGTCCCAGTTCTCCGGATATTGAAGCGCGAAGGAATTGTCGCGCGCCTGAAACTCGCGCAACGTTGCGGAGGGCTGTTCGGGGCGCGTCCCCTGCCTGGTATCTGTCGGGTCCATCGTCCCTCTACGCTCGGGTCCGGCCGATTGGGGGAGCGCCCTCGCGCCGCCCGTTAGTTCTCCCTTGACCTGCTCGAACTCGTCCGTATTGTGAATGGGATTCGGGCTCGTCCCGAGCGACGGAAGCTCTTTGTTAATCGCCGCGACGCGGTTGCCAGGGTCCGGGTGGTCGCTTAAGAATTCCGGCGTCTTCTGGCCGCTTTTGGACTGGAGCAATTGAAAAAACTTAGCCATGTCCTGCGGGTCGTAGCCCGCTGCGGCCATGATGCGCGCGCCTTCCAGGTCAGCCTCTGTTTCGGCGGTCCGGCCAAATTTGAGGAAGAGCAGGTTGGCGCCAGCCCCGCCGACCTGTTCCAGAATCCCGCCGATGTCCTCGCCCCCGAGCTTGCCCAGGACACGCAGCCCCGTCTTGGCGACGTAGGCTTTTGAGACCTGATTGGTCGGATGCCTGAGCGCGACGTGCGCGATCTCGTGCGCCATCACGCCCGCGAGCTCCCCCTCGTTGCGTGCGGCGGCAACCGCGCCCGCATTGATGAAGATGTACCCGCCCGGAAGCGCGAACGCGTTGATCTCTTTGGTGGCGATGACGTTGAACTGGTAAGGATAGTTGTAGCCGGGAGCTTTCGCGGCCAGTTTCGCGCCCACCTGCCTGACGTAATTCACGATCCTTTCTGAGCGCAGAAGCGGAACTTGCTGGACGACCTGTTGCGCCGATTGCTTGCCGAGCTCTATATCCTGCTCGGGCGTGAAGAGATTGAAGCCGGGCTTGAAATGCGGGGCCGGGCGCGTGCTCGCGCCGCCGTAGCCATCCGAGCCGGACTTGTCGCCGAGCATCTTTTTGCAGGATGGTTGGAAAATCAGCGCAAAGATGAGCAGGAGGAGGACGGCAGGACGTCTTTGTCGAAACATGAAAGCACCCTTCTTGATATGGACGTTTGCGTGTAAGGTAAAATCGCAAATCTAAAATCGTTGGTCAAGCAGCCCGGTCGCTGCTAAACTCTGCCGCAGCATGTCGCACTTGCTTGAAGTTGCGAATGCGGCGAGCCTGCCGTTCCTGAAAAAGAGGCGGAGCAGTCCAATAGCTCCAATTAGAAGCTACGAAAATTAGCCAGTGTTGCTAACCATTAACAAACATGCGACACAAAATCCAGTATACCCTGACATCAGCCGCTTGATAGGGACGATAACTCATGGTCTGTCCACGGTGCGGTGAAGAGTTGAAGGAGAACGCGCGCTTTTGTTCAAGTTGCGGACTCTCTTTCGCTGATACTCCAAGCGGTCGCGCTCATGCTCCAGATTCAACCGGAGCGCGCGTTGATACTCTGCTCAATCAGGTGCTCGATGGAAAATATTTTATCGCGGAGCGTCTGGGCGTGGGCGGGATGGGCGTGGTTTATCGCGCGCGGCGCGTGCACATCGGCGACGAGGTGGCCGTCAAGGTGCTGCACAAGCAGTTGGTCGCAGACTCCGAGATGATTGAGCGCTTCCGGCGCGAGGCGCGTGCGGCTGCCCTTCTTCGCCATCCCAACATCGTCTCGATCATTGACCTGAGCGAGGCGCGCGGGCGTGATGCGCCCGCCTACATCGTGATGGAGCTGATCGAGGGCGAATCCTTGCGCGCACTGTTGCGTCGTGAGGGGCGCTTGGAGGCGTTGCGCGCGGTCTCTTTGATGCGGGACATCTGCGCTGGCGTCGGCGCGGCGCACCGCAAGGGCATCTTTCATCGTGATCTGAAGCCGGACAACGTGATTGTAGTTGCGGCGGATGAAGACCGCGAGCGCGAGACCATTAAGGTCGTTGACTTCGGCATCGCCAAGCTCCGAGACGCTGCGGGCGCGACTACCCTGACGCAGACGGGCATGGTGATGGGAACGCCCTACTACATGTCGCCTGAGCAGTGCCAAGGCGAAGCGTTGGACGCGCGCGCAGATGTCTATAGTCTCGGCGCGATTGTTTACGAGATGCTGGCGGGCGGACCGCCGTTTACGGCTGAGACGCCGACGGGCCTGATCGCGCGCCATCTTTTCGACCCTGTGCCGCCGCTGCCGAAGAGCGCGGGCGCGAGTCCGGCGCTCGAAGCCATCATCATGCGCGCCCTCGCCAAAGACCGCGAGGAGCGGCAGCGTGACGCCGCGGAGCTGTCGCGCGAGCTGCGCGAGGCGATAGAAACGCCCGCCGCGACCACGCTAGCGCAAATTATCAAACTAGATGAAGGGCGCGACAGAGCGCAGGCAGCTGACTTGTATCCGACAGAGGTGTTGGACGCAGGAGCCGTAGTACATGCATCGGCGCGCTACGCATCAACTCAGGCTGCACCAACGATAGCAGCTTATAGTCTGCCGCCCGTGATGAAGAATCGCATTGGAATGGAGTTCGTTTTAGTTCCAGCGGGAAGTTTTATGATGGGATCGGAGAATGGAGACAAGAACGAAAAGCCAGCGCATCAGGTGACGATTAACTGCCAGTTCTACATGGGCAAGTATGAAGTGACGCAGGCGCAGTGGCAGCAGGTGCTGAGTAGTAATCCATCGAATTTCAAGAATTGCGATCAGTGTCCTGTAGAAAATGTCTCGTGGAATGATGCGCAGGAGTTTATCAAGAAGTTGAACGCTCAGAATGATGGCTACAGCTATCGTTTGCCAAGTGAAGCAGAATGGGAGTATGCGTGTCGAGCGGGCACAATCGGAGATTATGCAGGGGATATGGATGAAATCGCATGGTACATTAAAAACTCCGGCAGCAAGACGCATCCGGTGGGGCAGAAGCAGGCGAACGCATGGAGCTTATATGACATGCACGGGAATGTGCGAGAGTGGTGTGAAGATGTATGGCATGAGAACTATAAGGGCACACCAAGTGATGGCAGTGCATGGTTGATTGGAGGAAACTCAAATCTTCGAGTGCTGCGTGGCGGT
>DASVXV010000182.1:0-20308 GCA_036392495.1 Pyrinomonadaceae bacterium
CTTATGAATATATTTCCCTTTGGAATATTGCCTACCCCTTATGAGTTCAAGGACAAGTACGACATAAACACAAATGAAGGAAAGTTTCAGGCTACTTTGGATTGTTGCGCGCGGTTGCCAGAGAGCGAAGCTTTTAACGAGTACATGAAGCTGCCAGACAATCTTGAACAGGAAATAGGCGATGAAGAAGTGTTTCGCCGCGCGGTCATGGATATTACGATAGAGCGATACACACTGCTGGAAGATGCATACCTTACTTTCACCATGATTATTATCAATAACGAAAGTTCCCCAGACTCAAGAGGCGGTACTTTTATTCGTATGATGGGAGGGGCGTCATTCTTCTTTGTTAACAAAGAAGGAAAAATCGAAATCCAACCCAATAAGCTAGAAGAAGCTATAGCTGGGGTGGAAGCTGCCCGCATACGTAGATGCGAGGCTTGCAGACGTGTCTTTTGGGCTGGACGCACGACACAGAAGGGATGCTCTGCGAGGTGTGGAGACATTATTCGGAAGCGCCGTTACCGTGAAAGATACCGACAAGGTTTGTATCAAGGCGCGAAACTCACTGAAAAAGAAAAAGCTGCGCTCAAGTTAGAACGGAAACAACATAAGGCTAAGAGAGGAAAGTAAAAAATGCGACTCTATAAGCGTAACGATACTTGGTGGCTCGATGTGAGCGTAAACGGTCAGCGGTTTCGCTTGAGCCTTGACACAACAGACAAGCGTGCAGCGCGTTCCCTGGCTAATAAGAAGATCGCGCAAGCCGAGCAAGGCAAGCTTACGGTCGCAAGCCAAAGTTTCGCCCGCCTCGCCTTCGGAGAAGCCGCAGATAAGTATTTAGCCAGCCGCAAGCTTGAGCTTTCCCCTTCGAGCTACCTTAAAGAGAAGCAGTTGCTAGTCAGACCGCGTGAATACTTCCAGGCAACTCCGCTCAACAAAATATCGGCTGAACGATTGATTGATTATCGTGAATGGCGCGCGGCGCAGAGTGTGGGTGCTGCTATGCTCAATATGGAAATTGGCGTTATACGCCGAATCTTGAAGAGAGCGAAACTCTGGCACACTCTCGCTGATGATGTGAAGCCATTGAAAGAGCCGCGTAGTATCGGGCGCGCAATGACGCCTGACGAAAAGACTCAGTTGCTTGAAACAGCCTCTTTGAAACCTGAATGGGAAACAGCTTGTTGGGCTACGATTCTCGCTCTCAGCACAACCATGCGGGCCTGCGAGATCAAGGCACTACGTTGGAGAGACATAAATCTTTTGGACGAAACGCTAACCGTCCCGAAGAGTAAGACGGAAGCAGGAGAGCGCATCATACCTTTGACCCCTGACGCCTATGAGGTATTGGTGAAACTGCGCGCACGCGCTGAGATGTTCGGGAACGTTGAGTCATCACACTTTGTCTTTGCCACATTCAAGCCTGTGGGACGGTTTGACGGTAAGAAAATGTTAGGTATGCACGCGTCGTCATTCGATCCTACACGACCGATTGGAAGCTGGAAAAAGGCTTGGAGAAAGCTTAGAGAGAAGGCTGGCTTAAAGGGACTGAGGTTTCACGATTTGCGCCACCATGCGGTCACAGAACTGGCGGAATCAGGAGCGAGCGAGCAAACCATTCTGGCGATTGCCGGACACGTCTCGCGCCGGATGCTTGAGCGATACAGCCATATCAGATTAGAGGCCAAGCGGAATGCATTACAGGCATTAACTCTCAAGACTCAGACAGGTAATGGCACAAACGGCGGCACAAAAACCGATGCTTCAGCTTCTGTTCCGCCGTTTTTGGCCGAAAATGGCATAGGCGCGTGCGGATTTGAACCGCAGACCCCTACCGTGTCAAGGTAGTGCTCTACCCCTGAGCTACGCGCCTACATTCCTTATAAATTCGCCTTAAATCTCTCGAAAAAGCGAAGCCGTAAAGTAGCAAAGCGTTCGGGATTGTGTCAAGCGAGCCATTTGTAGTATCTTCTGCGCGCCTGCGGCATCCTCAGAAGAAATATCCCTTGACAAGCATCGCAGCAGGAGATCTATCGTCAAGGTTTCAACTCACGAGCATCTTGACCGCCGTGCGCTACTGTCAATAGCTCGCCCTCTTAAACCGGGAACGCATTCCATGCGGCAGAATCGCTCTCCTTTCAATCCAGACAATCATGGAGGCTCAAATGGCTGAACCAATCGTAATTGACGTTTCTCACTGGCAAGGGAATATCAACTGGCAGAAGGTGGGCGCGGCGGGCTGCACGGCCGTCTTTATCAAAGCCACCAACGGCGCATTTCAAACCGACGATCAGTACGGCAAAAACGTCCAGGGGGCGCGAGCAGCAGGCATTAAAGTCGGCTCTTACCATTTCATGTGCGCGTCACAGGACCCGGACCTGCAGGCCGAAAAGTTTCTGGCAACCGCCGCTATCAATCAGGACCTTTTGCCCGCGCTCGATATCGAGTGGGATATTTTTAAAGGTAAGGATCGGTGGGACGCCCTTCCTCAGAAAACGCGCGTCGCCAACATCGGGCGCTACGTCGCGCATATTCGCAAAGCCCTCGGAGTTTACCCGATTATCTACACGGCGACCTCCTGGTGGCAGCCCAACATTGGGGCCATCACGAAGTACAGCGGGACCGGCGACGCGGTCCTCTTCGGTGATTGCCCGCTCTGGATCGCCTCCTACACGAGGTACCAGCCCAAATTGCCCGCTCCCTGGCCGAAGTGGAATATGTGGCAGTACACGAGCACTGGAGAGATTAACGGGATCGCGGGCCACGTTGACATGAACAAGCTCAGCGTCTCGCTGGACTCGCTCGCTATGCCCGCCAGGTGAGCGCGCGCGCCCATCACCTGCTATCAAAGATCGAAAGGGGGCTGGCATAAGCACTCTTATGCCAGCCCCCTCGCGGTCTTCGCTTTTGAGTTCTTCTTACTTCTTGCGCTTGATGATTGAGGCGACCTGATCGCCGACACCATCGAAGCTCGAACCGCCGAAGATGCCGCCGCTTACTTCGTGGCTGACCTGCGCGGTGTAAACGACCTTCCCAGTCTCCTTATCCGTGAAGATGATGTCTCCATCCAGAGCGGACTTGCCCGTGCCGAAGCCGATCAGGTAGCGCTTGGCACGGCTGCCGCGCTTGAAGAATTTCACCTGAAGCGAGAGCAGCAGGGTTTTGCCGTTCGCGTTGGTTCGCCCGGCCCGCACTTCCTTGAAAACCGCCGCGGGCACCAGATTCTTGATGTCAACGGCGAGGCTGGCGGTGTCGTCTATGTCCATCTTCGCGTTCTCGACCGGGACGACCTCGATCTCCAGCGCGTCGTAGTCGGCGAACCTTTTGACCGGGACGACGCCGAACTCGATCTTCGAAACGAAGGCGTCACGGTCTGCAACGTACTTCTGGAAAAGCTCCGCCGACGGCGCTTCGTAGGTCACGAAGACGACGTTCTCTTTCTCGAAGTTGAACTGAACGCTGAGCGGGGTGCTGCCCCTCATGCCGCTCAGGACGTACCAGGTCCTGTTGTTGACCGTAGCCGTCTTGATGTTTTTGTCGAAGGAGAGCGAACGGTCCAACTTCTTCTGGAACTTCTGATACTCTTCCATCACCTTCAAGTCGGTCCAGTTACGCAAATTCTCTGTGATTTGCAGCCGCATCTGGACGGCATCCTGCGAATGCTTGAGCTGCGCCTTGACGTCGTGGGCCTGAGGCTTCTCGAACAACCAGGCTTCGTTGGGAAGCTGGACGCGAAACCCACGCTCTTCAACAAGAATCGGGTCAGTGCTGGGGTTGTCGGCGGAGGCAACTCCTCCGGCGACGGCGCACATGATAATGGCGGCGATTAAAGCCACGCTTTTAAATCTCTTCATCATATCTCCTAAATATCGCTGAGCGGCTTTGTCGGCGGCCAGCTTTGTGAACGCTCTTTCTGCTTTTTTGAGAGCGCGTAATACTCCTATCGGGTAAAGGGGTTCTTCTGGAAAATTGCGACCTTATGAAATTTGCTGACCGGAGGCTAACGGCGGGATTTACTCACCATCGTGCCTTGTGAGCCAGCGAAATATAAACGAAGCGGCGGGCCGGGTCAAGCCGCGAGAGGCCGTTTCCAGGCCCATTTCCAAGCATTCGCCGCCCTCAACCGGACCGCGTCGCCTCTGAAGATTCATGCCTGCTGGTCCTCCGCTTTACTGGCACGCCCGGTAAACTTGCGGTTATACTCTAAGCCACTTGCGGCCACGACGTAGCCCGGTTCGTTCGCGCCGCGTATTAATCAGCATCCCTTTCGTTGAGGACGGCTCCGATGCAATTCACCAAGCGCGCTTTCGTTGCAACTTCCCTTCTCGTCATGGCCCTCTGTCTCGCGCCGTTCACGCCTCTCGCGCGTGGACAAAATCGTGTGGAAGAACAGACGGACGACATCCTGCGCATCAAGACCGAGCTGGTGCAGACGGACGTGATGGTCTTCGACAAACAGGGGCGCTTCGTCGAGGGGCTGCGGCCCGCGCAGTTCGAGCTGAGTCTCGACGGCAAAATCCAGACCCTCTCCTTCTTCGAGCGCGTGACGGCGGGCAGCTCCGACGAGGCGACGCAGCTGGCGGCGACGCGCGGGAACACAACCCCCAAAGAAGAGAGACGCAACTCCGCGAGCGCGCAAAGCATGGGGCGGATTATCTTCTTCTTTCTTGACGACGCTCATCTGGGAGGGGCCAGTCTGACGCGCGCGCGCGAAGCCTTAAAGCGTTTCGTCGAGGAGCAGATGAGCCCGGACGACCGCGTGGCGATTGTTTCGACCAGCGGGCAGATAGGATTCCTGCAGCAGTTGACGGATAACCGCGCCGTGCTGCGCGAAGCCATCTCCAGACTCAATTACAAGCGCAACCCTGAAGCCTACACGGGGAAGACACGGATCAGCGAATACGCAGCGAGCCAGATAGAAGACTACGGCAACCGCGAGCTCTTCGCCTACCTGATGGAATCAACGAAGATGGAGCAGCAGATGGGGGCCGGCAACCGGAAAGCGGACCACAAACTGGCCAGCACCTATTCCGCCGGGCCCTTGCTGAAGAATCGCATCAGGCAGGTCCAGGCCCAGACCAGGATGGACACGGCCGCGACGCTCGACGCCCTCAGAAGCCTGATCCACTCGTCGGCGAGCATCCCGGGCCGCAAACTCTTCTTCTTTCTTTCGGACGGCTTCGTCATTGACACGCGCAAGGCGGACTCGGCGCAGATGATGCGCCGCGTCGCGCAGGCTGCGGCGCAGGCCGGGGCCGTCGTCTATACGATGGACCTGCGCGGCACTTTCAATGATTCCGCGATTGACGCCAGCACGAATGATTACCCGGACTTTTCGAGCCGCAGGGCGAGCCTGCTGTTCGGCGAAATGACGGCGACGCAGGAGCCCTTACGCATCCTCGCGGACGAAACGGGCGGGCGCGCCATTCTCAATTCCAATTCGGTCGGAGATGGAATCACGCAGGCGATCAGGGAAACGTCCGAGTATTATGTGCTGGCGTGGAGGCCGGATTCGGACGAGCAGCGCGACGCGAAAGCCCGGCTGAAAATCACTATCAAAGATCGGCCGGACCTGCGCGTGCGCCTGCGCAGCAACTTCTACGCGACGCCGTTTCTGGCACGGGCAGCGAGAGATAAGTCGAACAGTCCCGAGAGGGAGGCTTCGCCTCCCGCGACGCCCGAGGCGGAGATACTCACGGCCCTCGGGTCTTCCGTCCCGCAGAGCGCTCTGCCGACATCCCTTTCAGTCGGCTACGTCCACCTGCTTGACGGGACCTCTTTGAAAATCTCCATGCAGATAGAGCGTGAGGCGTTCCGCTTCGATTCGGAGGCCTCCGCAAAGAACCGCGAGGTTGACGTGATCGGCGCAGCCGTTGATGACCGCGGCCTGATCTACAGCTTCAAACAGGTGCTGACCGTGACTCCTCAGTCGCAGAGCGCGCAGCAGCCGGTCGTCTGGAACCAACAACTGCGCGTGAAGCCGGGTCTCTATCAGGTGCGCGTCGCGGTCAGAGAACGCGGGAGCGGGCGCACGGGCAGTGCGGCCGAGTGGGTCGAGATTCCGGATAGAGCGGCTGGCAGATTTTCTTTGAGCAGTCTGTTTCTGGGCGAACGCAAGGACGAAGAGGTGAGTGGAGCGAAGACTGCGGGCCCGCGCCCCCTCATGGTCAACGTTGACCATAAGTTTTCGCGCGCTTCCGTCCTGCGCTTTCAGACCTACGTTTACAACGCGGCGCGTGGCGCGAACGGGACCGACGTCTGGGTCCAGGCGCAGGTGCTGCGCAACAACCGGCAGGTCCTCAACACGGCCAGCGGCAAGGTGCCTGAGACAGGCGACACGGCGCGCCTGCCCTACTGGACCGAGATTCCGTTGAGCCAGTTGCCGCCGGGACGCTACGTTTTGCAGGTCTCGGCGACTGACCGGGTTGGAAACTCAAGCGCGTCGCAGCAAGTTCACTTCTGGATTAAATGAAAAAGGGGGCCTGGCCCCCTCTACTCTCTAAGCGCTCGCAGTCTCCGCCGCGCGGTCCCATTCCTCGTAAAGCTCGCGCAGGCGCGCGTCCGTCCTTTTGTAATCGTCGCCGATCAGGCGCAGGCGCACGGGGTCGCGCGCGATTTCAGGCTGCCCCATCTGCTCTGAGAGCTCTGCCAGCCTCCGTTCGGCCTCACTGATCTCCGCCTCGATTAATTCCGAACCGCGAGTCGTTTGCTTCTTGTCGCCCTTCTTCGCACCCTTAGTTTTATTTGCGGATGTCGCTCCGGTTTTCGCTCTCTCTTTAACCTGCGGGCGGGCCTCTTCCGATGCTCGCGCTGATTCTGCCTGCGCCTGCTCTTTGCTTCGCGCTGCCTTCCAGTCGTGGTATTCCGTGTAATCGCCGTCGTAATGCTCGGCGCGCCCGGCGCCATCGAGCGCCAGAATCTGCGTCGCCACACGGTCCAGGAAATAACGGTCGTGGCTGATGGTGATGATCGTGCCCTGATACGCGTCCAGAGCCTCTTCGAGAGCCTCGCGCGAAGGGATGTCCAGGTGATTCGTCGGCTCGTCCAGCACGAGCACGTTGACGCGCGAGTAGATGAGTTTGGCCAAGGCGAGACGGCCTTTCTCGCCCCCCGACAGATCGCGAACGTGCTTATAAACGTCGTCGCCCGTGAAAAGGAATTTGGCGAGAAACGAGCGCAGCTCCCCGGCTGTCGCCGTTGAAGGCGCGACGCGCCTGAGCTCCATGATGATCTCGTTGCGATCATCCAGGTCGTCCAGTTGCTGCGCGTAATAACCTATCTGGACCTTTGTGCCCCAGCGCATCTCGCCCGCGAGGGGCGGAATCTTGCCGAGGACCATCTTGACGAACGTGGTCTTGCCGGAGCCGTTCGGTCCCGTTATTCCGAGACATTCGCCGCGCCTGAGCGTGAAAGTGATGTCGCTCGCCAGGACAAGCCCTGGGTAGCCGACCGCAGCGCCCACGACTGTCAGCACCTGCGTGCCGGCGCGCTCAATCGCCTGCAGGCGAAAATCACCGGACGCCTGATCGGGACGGATCGCTTCGATACGTTCCAGTTTTTCGAGCATCTTGCGGCGGGACTTGGCCTGCTTGGTCTTCTGCCCGGCGAGGTTGCGGCGGATGAACTCCTCTGTTTTGGCAATCAGGTGCTGCTGATTGTCGAAGGCGCGTTGCTGCGCCTCGCGCCGCTCCTCGCGCTCGACGAGAAAGGCGGAATAGTTTCCCGCATAACTTGCCGCGCGCCCGTTCTCAAGCTCGACGATGCGGCGGCAGGTGCGGTCCAGAAAGTAGCGGTCGTGGCTGACGATGACGTAGGCGGAGGTGTAGGTATTCAAAAACTCTTCGAGCCACTCGACCGCGCCAACGTCCAGGTGATTGGTCGGCTCATCCAGCAGGAGGACGTCGGGCTCCGCCAGGAGAAGCCGTGCCAGGCCGAGCCGATTTTGCTGCCCGCCGGAGAGCTTTTCCGTCTCCATGCTCCAGGTCTCGCGTGTAAAGCCTAGCCCTTGCAGGATGGCCTCGGCTTTGGCCGTGTACTCGAATCCGCCCTCGCGCTCGAACTCGTGCTGTAGCTCGCTGTACCGCTCAAGCACTTTGTCCAGCTCGTCGCCCGCTTCGGCCATGCGATGCTCCAGCTGGTGCATCTCGTGCTCGATCTGTTGCAGGTGGCCGAACGCCGCGAGCGCGGATTCGTGGACCGTCGAGCCGGGCTCGAAGTTGACGTGCTGCTGAAGCAGCCCGAGGCGCACGCCCCGCGCGCGCACGACGTCGCCGCGGTCCGGCGTCTCTTCACCGCTCACCAGTCGGAAAACGGTCGTCTTCCCCGCGCCATTGCGCCCGACCAGCCCGACGTGCTCGCCCCTGTTTATCTGCACGGACGCGCCCCGCAAGACCTCCTGCGAGCCATAAGACTTATGCACATCTGAGAGACGGAACAGCATAGGGCAGTGACAAGTGATGAGTGACGAGTGACGAGTAAAAGCCTTTCTTGTCACTCGTCACTCTTTACTCGTCACTATTTTTTAGCGGGGGCAGTGGCTGCCGGGCTGGCCGCTGTTTGAGGCGCGGCCGAGGCCGCAGGGCTGGCGGAAGGCGTGGCGCTCGGCTGCTGAGCCGGCGCAGGCCGCAGGCCGCTCATCTTATCAGGACTCGCAACGATGGATGCGGCGAGCTTATTTTCGATCTTCGCCTCGTTCATCGCCACTTCGATAAACGCCGTCGTTAAGATTTGCCTGCGCTGGCCGATGATGCCGTCGGTGATGTCCTTGCGAACGTCCGGATTATCCAGCGTCAGATTCTCAGTTTGCAGGCGTTTGGCGGTCAACTTGAAGATATACCACCGGCCGTTGCTCATATGCAGCGGCGCTACGATGTCGCCGTTCTGCATCTGCGTGAAGAATTTGGTGATTAAATCCTGCGGCATGCCTAACTGCCTCAACTGTTCTTCCGTGAAGAAACCGATGTCGCCGCCGCGCAGGTTGCTCTGATCTTCGCTTCTCTCACGCGCAACGTCTGCGAAATCCGCCCCGTTCTTCAGCCGCTGGTAAATAATGTCAACCTTTTGCTTGGCTTCGGCTTCGCCCTTGGCGTCATCCGTCGCGCCGTTGTCCGCCGGATCAACGACAATGGCTGCAAGTCCCACGCCCCGCGCGCTGACATATCGCTGCTTGTTATTGTTATAGAAATCTTCCAGCTCTTTTTCGCTCGGGGCCTTGATGGTGCTGCCGACTTTATCGAGCAGCTTTTTAACCGCGATGTTCTTTTTCCAGAAGTCACGCAGCTGCTGCTCTGTCTGATTGTTGTCTTTGAGCATCTTCTGGTACTGCTCTTCGGTCATCCTGTTTTGCAGCTTCTGCTCGTTAATCATCTGCGTGACCTCATCATCCTTCGGCAGCAGCCCATCTTTATCCGCGCGCTGGTAAAGCACCTCTTGTCTGATAAGCTGGTCGAGGATCTCTAGGCGCGCGGCGGCCAGCTCAAGGTCTGAGAGCTGCTCTTTCTGGCCTTTGGACTGTTGATTGAGGATGGTATCAATCTCGCTCAGTTTGATCTCCTTGCCGTTGACGATGGCGGCGGCGTCATTCGGGTTCGCGGGGCCGCCCTGCGTCCCGCTGGTTTTGCCGCAACCGGCCAAAGAAAAGGCCAGGATGGCGATGACGACAAAAAGACCTGTTTTGTTAATTGCTCTGGACACTTTCTACTCCTTCAAATTTGACGATGACTGCTGGTAGCGGGGCTTTTTAAGCTTCCGCCTCACCCCTGCTTGACGTTTCTGAAACTCGTTTGTTATAAGTTCTCGTTTCGAATCTTCCGTTAAGATTCATCTGTTCTTAAGTATGTAAGATTGCTCTTACGGGTTTTCATGTTCGGAGGTAATAGATAATCATGGCTAAACGATGCGAAGTCTGCGGCAAAGGCCCGCAATTCGGTAATAATGTTTCTCACGCTAACAATCGGACCCGCCGTCGGTTCGACCCTAATCTACAGTCCATACGCGTGCAGCGCCCGCAGGGCGGAGTCCAGCGCATGAAGGTCTGCACGAGCTGCATCAAGGCGGGCAAAATCGCCAAAGCAGCCTGAGCCGACATTTCCATCTTTTCAATCCAACAGCTACCTGTGTGGGACCAACGCCGTGACTAGACCGGCCCGGTCCTTTGCAGGTAGTTATTCTTTTCCGGCCAGCGCGATGACTTCGATCTCGACGCGCGCATCGCGCGGCAGGCGCGCCGCCTGAACGGTCGCGCGCGCGGGCGGATTCTCCTGAAAGTAGCGCCCGTAAACCTCGTTCATTGCCGCGAAATCATTCATGTCGGCGAGAAAGACTGTCGTTTTCACGACCTGCGCCAGAGTGGTCCCGGCCGCCTCAAGCACGGCACTCAAGTTACGCATCACCTGCTCTGTCTGTTCCGCCACGCCGCCCGCGACCATCGAGCCCGTCTTCGGATCGAGAGGAATCTGCCCCGAAGCGAAGATGAATCCGCCCGCACTCACAGCCTGTGAATACGGCCCGATGGCCCCCGGCGCGTTCTCTGTTTTGATGATCTCCCTCACTATACGGACAGCCTCTTTTTCTCTTCCTCAAACAAACTGCGCATTTTAACAGAAGGCGGGAGAGGAAGGCAAAAGTAGATTAGGAGGCTCGCACCTGTGCGAGGGCTTGAATAGTAAATGCTCGGGTCCAGTCGTTAGGCGGCTCCCTGCAAGCGCTCGACATCGAGCACGCCGGGCACGCTCTTGATGGAGTTGATGACCTTGTCGAGGTGCTTGACGTCGAAGACCTCGACCGTCACCTCGATGCGCCCGCGCTCGTCGGGTGCGACCGAGGCGCGCGCGTCGCGGATGCCAGTCTTCATATCTGAAATCGCTCCGGTGATGCCGGCGATCATGCCCGTGCGATTCTCCGTTATCGCCAGCAGCTTGACGGCGTAGGCGGCGTTGTCGGATTTTCCGGCCCACTCGACCTCGACGATGCGCTCCGGGTTGACCATCAACTGACGGACGTTCTTGCAGCGCGTCGAGTGCACGGCGACCCCCTTGCCACGCGTGATGTAGCCGACGATGTCTTCGCCGCGAAGCGGATTGCAGCAGCGTGCGCGCATCACCATCAGGTCGTCCACGCCGCGCACGACAATCGCATCCTCGCCCAAACGGATCAGCCGCTTGACGGCGCGCATGCCGCTGCGGAGCTTCGACTCCTTCTGCGTGTCCAGCTCTTCAAACTTCTCCGGCCCGAGATATTTGGCGATGACGTTGCGCGGGATGAGCTTGCCGTAGCCGATTGCCGCCAGGAGGTCGTCAACGCGCCCGTAGCCGTATTCGCCCGCGATGCGCTTGAGCGCGCCGTCCGAGTCGTTGAGGAGTTTCTTGGCCGAGAGCTGAAAACGCGCCGCCTCTTTCTCGAAAAGCTTGCGCCCGATCTCGATTGACTCCGCGCGCTGCTGCTCGGCGACCCAGTGGCGCACGCGATTCTTGGCGCGCGAAGTGACGATGAAATTCAACCAGTCGCGCGAAGGATGCGAGTTCGAGGTCGTCAGAATCTCCACCACGTCGCCGTTCTGAATCTGTGTCCGCAGCGGCACCATCCGGCCGTTGATGCGCGCGCCGGTGCAGGTGTTGCCGACTTCGGAGTGAATCGTGTAAGCGAAATCAACTGTCGTCGCGCCGCGCGGCAACTGGATGACCTTGCCCATAGGCGTGAAGGCGTAAACGTCCTTCGGGTAAAGGTCGAGCTTCAGCGAGTCCAGAAAATCGCGCGAGTCTTTGACGTCCTGCGTCCACTCAACCAGAGAGCGCAGAGCCTGCAAGGCCTTGTCGTCTTCGCGCGAGCCGCGCTTGTCGTCCTTATACTTCCAGTGCGCGGCCACACCCTCTTCGGCGATGCGGTGCATCTCTTCGGTGCGAATCTGGACCTCGAAGGACTGCCCTTTCGGACCGATGACCGAAGTGTGCAGCGACTGGTAGAGATTGTCGCGCGGCGTGGCGATCCAATCCTTGATACGTCCCGGCACGGGGCGCCAGTTGTTATGGATGACGCCGAGAGCGGCGTAGCAGTAGCGAATTTCGTTCGGGGTAATGACGCGCGCCGCAACCAGATCATAGACCTGATCCAGGTCTATCATCTGCCGTTTCAGCTTCTTCCAGATTGAATAGAGACGCTTGATGCGCCCCTCGATGCGCGCGTAAGGAACCTCCGCCTCGTGCATCTTCTCTTCGATGCTGGCCGTAATCTCTTTCAGGAAGGCCTCGTTGACGGGGCGGCGTTTTTCCAGCTGCGCGGTCAGGTCGCGGTAGTCTTCCGGGTGCAGATGCTGAAAAGCCAGGTCCTCTAATTCGCCGCGCAGTTTGCCCATGCCGAGGCGGTGCGCGATGGGCGCGTAGATTTCCATCGTCTCCTGCGCGATGCGCCTGCGCTTTTCCGGCTTCAGGTATTGAAGGGTCCGCATGTTGTGCAGGCGGTCCGCGAGCTTGACCAGCACGACCCGAACGTCATTGACCATCGCCAGCAGCATCTTGCGGACGTTCTCGGCCTGCTGCTCTTCGTGCGAGACATTGCTGATCTGGGAAATTTTGGTGAGGCCGTCAACGAGCTGCGTCACCTCGTCGCCGAAATATTTGCGAATCGTCTCCAGATCAACGAGCGTGTCCTCGACCACGTCGTGAAGCAGGCCCGTCGAGACGGAGACCTCGTCGAGCCGCATGTCGGCGAGAATGTTGGCGACTTCCAGAGGATGTACGAGATAGGGCTCGCCCGAGGCGCGCGTCTGCCCTTTGTGCTCGCGCGCCGAGAAGAAGTAGGCGCGCCGCAACAGATCCAGGTCCGCCTGCGGATGATTCCGCCCGACCTTGCCGACAATGTCCTCGATGCGAATCATAAAGCAGTGGTCAGTGGTCGGTGGTCAGTCTAAAAGCGAAGGTTTTTAACTGTCCACTGACCACTGACCACTTATTATAGCAAATAGGTGGGGCCCGCCTCGAAAGTCGGGCCCCACCTCTGCGAGAACGAGCTTCCGAGATTTCAATAGCTGGCCGTTTTGGACCGACCGTCCCCAGTCTCCTGGTCCCTTCCGCGCACGGCCTGCCGTTCATACTCCGCGGCCTTTTTCTCATCCCCGCCCATCCGGGCGAGTTTGCCGGCTTCCAGCAGCAGCCTGTATTTCGCTGCCAGGGCGGCTTCGCTCTCGACGTTCAGGCTAAGCGCGGTGTAAGCCAGCTCCAGACCTTCATTGATACACTGAACCGCCTTGTCGTACTCCACAGGGTCTTCCGGCTTCTTAAATTTGACGGCCAGCGAGCCGCCGTTTGTTCGAGCGGGCTGCACGTTTCTCTCCGTGATGGCTTTCGAGCATCTCAACTTGTTCTCGGCAAGAAAGGCATAAGCCTCGGACCGCCCCGGGTCTGCGACCGTCTTATTCTCCGCGCGCTTTTTGACCCAGGCGAGCTGCTCCTCAGACAATCTGGCTGCCTCCTTTCGCCTGCGGTCTGCCTCTTCAGTCCACCGAAGCTTCTCGGCCTTCGGCCTGCTCTTTCGGGACTGTTCTTCGGCTTCCAGTATCTGCCGCTCCGACGCCCGCGCGAGATAATCGAACAATACGGTCACGGCTTTAAACGCCTGCTCGTCGTTCGGATTTTTCTCCTCAATCTGCCTGTATAACCCTATGGCCTCTTCAGCCTTCATCCTGTTGGGATCGCTCGCGTCGAGCGGGCGATACTGCGCTTGAAGAATGATGGCTAGAATAAGGGTCGCGTTTTCGTTGGCCGGGTCCAATTCGAGCGCTTTTCTGGCGTGCTGTTCCGCCGCCTCATACTTACTGGATTTATAGGCGGAGACGGCTTCGTTGAGCTGGCTCTTGGCGCGGATGCCGTTGACGTAGCCGCAGCCAGAGGTCAGAACCAGCAGGACTAAAGAGAAGAGACCGAGACGATGGCGCGAAAGTTTCATAGGTTAACCACACCCCCGGGAACCTTAGATGCGTCGCCGGCGATTTCTTTGCCCGGCCCTCGCTGCTTACTCAAGCAAATAGGTGATGCCCGTCTCGAAAGTCGAGCATCACCTATCGCGCGTGTGGCCTTGTTCAGAAGCGTCGGGTCCGAAACAAGTCTCGTTAAGCTTTACTTACCCGGCGGCTGGGCTTGCTGGGACGAAGAAGCCGTATTCGCCGCCTGCTTGTGCAGCTCCCCGACCTTCTGGAGTGCCTGGTTGGCTAAATCCTCGTACTGCTTCTTCCTTTCGTCGTTGCCGCCCATCTCTGCGAGCCAGACGGCCTGCAGTCGTAGCTTGTACATCTCGCCCCAGGCGCGTTCGGTCTCAGCCAGGTCAATCGCCTGCTTGACCTGCTGCAACCCCTCCTCGTTGCAGGCCAGCGCATCGTTATATTTCTTGATGTCCTCCTCGCCCTCCGGCTTCTTGTATTGGATGATCTGCTTGCCGTCCTTCTCGACCGTCCCCTGATGCCTGTCCGTCACGTCCTTGACGCACTGTTGGTTGCGACTGGCGAGGCTGAGGTAGGCCTCGGCCCTCTTTCCGGGGTCAACTCTCGTGTTCTCGGCGCGAGCAATGATCCACTTCTTAAGACCGCCCTCACCGTTCGTCCACTTGTCCGCCTCTTTATTCCAGTCATCTGCCTCTTTGCCCCAGTCAATCTTGTCCGCCGTCTTACTCGGGTCGGTTAAGCAGACGAGGGGCTGCCCCTTGCTGTCCACCGCGGCACTCGGATTCGCCTTGTATTCCGCAGCCTTCGCCGCCTGCTGTCTGGCATTTTCGGCCAGGCCGTCAATCAGCCCGAAGACGGCCTTGTACAGATCATCGTCGTCCGGCTTCTTCTCTATCATTTTCTTGTATAAAGCGATGGCCTCTATAGCCCTTTTCCGGTTTCCGTCGGGCTTAACGTCGTCTCCCTTATCCCCCTTGGTGTCCTCGTAGCAAGGGAGGGGGTTGTTTCGGCGAAACTGCGAGTGAAGGGCGGCGGAGAGGAGCCTCGGCGCGTCCTCGTTGTTCGGGTCTAATTCCATCGCCTTCCGGGCGTAGTTTTCGGCCTCGTCGTATCTTCTATCTCTGAACGCGGTGACGCCCTCGTTGAGCTGGCTCTTGGCGCGGATGCTGTTGATAGGGACGAAAAGAATGACGACGAGGATCGTGATGGCGATTGCAGCCAGGACAGCGATTTTAGGTGCGGAGAGTTTCATCAGTTAATTACTCCCGAATGGAAGATTTACCGAGGCGCTTCCCCACTGTTCCGAAGCGCCCCCTCCCTGACTAGCTTGGGCCTCAAGCGCGTCAGCCAGTAACACCGGAAGACGCCCGACAGAATTCAGATCGTTATTGAGGATCCAGATAGTCAATCTGTAACCCTACGGGAACCTGTGGACAGTCGTTTGCTGACGGTTTGTCCGGGTCCGCGGTTTTTTTCCCCTTTTCCGCACACCAGAGGGTGCCCCCCGCTTTGATTGTGTCTATGACCTGGACGATTTTACCGTAGGGGAATGATTTTGGCGCCTGGATGTAAACCGTTCTCTTATCCTCGGCCCGTTGCGGGTTGTTGAACTCGTTCTTGACCATAGTGGCTAACGCTTGGCCGCCGGTGTACTGCCCGTCCTCGTTGAAAGTGCCGACCAAGTCTCCCCCTAACGCATCACCCTTCGCGTGGATAAACTCGACCATGTTCCTCTTAGCTTGATCCTCGGGTCTTGTGGGGCGGTCGCCGTAGATCTTCACTTTCATCGTGTCCAAGACGGGCGCCGCGTCCGGCGGCGCGCCCGGCGGCGGCGGCTCCGGTATCTGCGTCATGAAGCGCTTCGGCTTGAGCGGCGTCACCACCATGAAGATAATCAACAGCACCAGCAGCACGTCAATCAGCGGCGTTACGTTGATGTAGGGCACGGCCCTCCCGCTGCCCCCAGAACTCATTCCCATAGTTCAAACTCCTCTTCTTATTCCGAGAAAAACTCGTTTCCGTCAATCTTACGTCCCGTCGCCCTTCGTCGCACCTTTAGTCTGGGACTGGAGTGGTCGTTTCGCTCACTTCTCTCTTCCTGTCCGCCACCAGCCCGATCTTCCGCGTGTTGCCGGCCTCTTCCGAGCGGATCAGGTCAATGATGCCGACGACGTTGCCGTAATCGGCGTCAATGTCGGCCTTGATGTAAACGATCCGCTTGGCGTCCTCTTTCTTTTCAAGCTCCTGCTTGAGAATCGCGGCGAGCTTCGTCCGCCCGGCGTCCTTCGCGTTGGTCGGGTCTCCGATCTGGTACTCCGTTTCGCCGAGGTAAAACCTCCCCTGCTTCGTATCCTTGTCTTGCTTCACGGAGATGACGATTGAGTCCTTGGAAGCGATGGCCTGATCCTCCCTGGCGCTGCTAGTCTCCTTCGGGAGGTCAACGCTGACGCCCTGCTGCAGGTTCGGCGTGACCAGGATGAAGATAATGAGCAGCACCAGCATGATGTCCACCATCGGCGTGACGTTGATCTCAGAGTTAAGGCCGCTTCCGCCGCCTGCGCTCATTCCCATAACAACTTCTCCTTAAACTTGAACTCCCGCACAAGCGGGCGCTCGCGCGCGCGATCCGGGGCCTCGGAAGCCCGGACCACCTCAGCCAACCACAGCGCCCGCCCTTCTACTCTCGCCCCTTAAGGGTTCAACTGCCGCGAGCGGTTCTTCAGGAAGTAGTCAATCAACTCCGAGGCCGAGTTGTCCATCTCGACGATGAAGCTATCAACCTTGCCCGTGAAGTAGTTGAAGAGCCACACAGCAGGCACGGCGACTATCAGCCCGAGCGCCGTCGTAATCAGCGCCTCGGAAATACCGCCCGCCACCGTCTCGATGCCGGCGCCGCCCGTCTTCATGCTCTGGAAGGCGTGGAGGATGCCGTACACCGTGCCGAAGAGGCCGACGAACGGGGCGGTCGAGCCGATGGTCGCCAATCCAGACAATCCGCGTCGGAACTCTGCGGTCTTAATGGCAATGGCGCGTTGCAGAGCGCGTTTACTCGCTTCGATCTCATCGCCGGAGATTTCAGCCGACTGCTCGTGCGCGCGGAACTCCTGCAGGCCGGAGTTGACGACCATCGCCAGGTGCGACCTTCTGTGCTTGTCGCTGATGTTGATGGCCTCTTCGATACGGTCGTTCTTCAGGGCCTGGGCGACGCGCGGCGCGAACTCGCGCGACTGCTTTTTGGCCTGCGAGTAGGTCAGGTAGCGCTCGACCATGATCGCAATCGAGTAGACGGACATCAACAACAGAATGCCGACCACCGTGTAAGCCACCGCGTCGAGATTCTTGAAGATCTCGTACATCGAGAATTTGCCCTTGTCGCTGGCAGGACTCGCGCCAGCCGCCGCAGTGGCCGCCGGGCTGGCCTCCGGATTGGCACCTGCTTCCAGCAAGAACATGAAGATGCCGTAGATCTTCGTTCCGAAAAGGCTTGTTAGAATTGTCACGGTAAACCCCTCCAATAAGGTTTCAATAGAATTAATTCCAGTCAAGATTACGACGCGGAAGCCGCTCCGACATCTAATGACAGCTTCCGCGTGAATCCCGTGCTACTGAGCAACGAAGTTATAGGTGATGACGCCTGTGACTTTCACTGGCTGCCCTGACAGTTGCGTCGGCGTAAACCGCGCCCCGTAGGCTGCCTGCACGGCCGCCTGCTGCAAGAGCGGGTGCCCGCTGACGGCTTTGGCCGAGATCACCTTGCCGGATTCGTCAATCGTCACCTGCACTGTAACCGTGCCGGAAGCCTTCGCAGCTTTAGCAATCGGCGGGTAGGGCGGCTTCGGCAAAGAGATGGCCTTGCCGTTCAGCACGCCGCCTGAGATCGGCGCTCGCGGCTTCGGCACGGGCGTCGGTTGTGGTGGCGGCGGCGGAGGCTCTGCGTCCACGATCGGCGGCGGGGCAGTGCTGGTCGGCGGCCCTGTGCCGGTGCCGAACGGGTTGCCGCCGCCTTCCGGAATGATGTTCTCCTTGCCCAGTCTGGCCCCGGCTACGTCCGGCGGCACGTTCGCGGCGGCTGTTTTCTTCCCGACCTCTGCCGCTTCCGCCCTCGTCGTGGCGAATTCCGTGACGGTCGGCACCTGCACCTCGGTCTGGGCCTTCGGTTGCGGCCTCGGCTCGTCCGGCTTCTCTTCCGGCGGCTTCGGCGCCGGCGGCTCGACTGCGACCTCGGCGATGAGCTTCAGGTCGGCCTGCGGCAGCGCCAGCGACCTGTCATACGCGTTGATGGCTAAGACCAGGCCGATCAGGGCTGCTATGAAGTAGAAGGTGAAGGTGCCCAGGAAGAACCAACCCTTCCTAGAGCTGTCCTCGTGATGTACGGTTGACTCTACTAACTGATCAAACATTTGCTTTTTCTCCCACTTCCGGTGCCAAGGGTCAGTGTGCGAAAACTCAAGAAACCTGATGATTGCTTCTCAAACACGGCTCAGTCCGCCGGCGTAAGAACTAACGTAATGAAAGGGGAAGCTGCGGTCATCCGACGCTTTTGATTCGCCGTGTAAGTCTTGCCGACCAACATCGCGCGGGGCTGTAGAGCCAAACACGCCATCTCAGCATAGACGACCGCGCCTCCGTGTCCGTTCACACACATGATACGCGGGCGCGATTCGTTAAATATTTAATTGGCCAGCAACGCGGGCAGTCTATGCCGTAAACAAGACGAAAGTCAAGCGGAAAAGCGATGAAAGCAGAACCTGGAATCCAGAAGGAAAGGCACGCGACAGGACTTCCCGCCTCGTGCCTTTATTCTGGATTCCGGATTCTGACTCTCGGAGTTCTGCCCTTATGATCTGGCCGCTCCCTGCGGCTGGTTGACGACGCCGCCGCCACTGCTGCCGGCTTTGGCTTTGCGCGCGCGAGGCGGTTGATTGCCTCCGCCGCCCGAGGCGCGTCCTCCGCCCGCGGGGGCTTTCGTCATCCGCGCTTTCGAGGCTTCGATGCGCTGCTGCCACCAGACCATGATGGGGCTGGCGATGGCGATGGTCGAGTAAGTCCCGATGATGATGCCGATAAAGAGGGCGAGCGAAAAGCCGCGCAGGACTTCGCCTCCGAAGAGCACGAGCGCGAGCACGGAGAGGAAAACCAGGCCGGAAGTAATCACTGTCCGGGACAGCGTCTGGTTGATCGCGTCGTTGGTGATTTTGTAGAGCGACTCGCGGCGGTGCAGCCTCAGGTTCTCGCGCACGCGGTCGAAAGTCACGATGGTATCGTTAACGGAGAAGCCGACGAGCGTCAGCAGTGCCGCGAGAACGTTGAGGCTCACTTCCCATTGAAAGATCGAGAAGAAGCCGAGCGTCACCAGCACGTCGTGAAACACCGTGATGACGGCCGCGCCGCCGTAAGTCCACTGGTAGCGGATGGCGATGTAAAGCAGCATCCCGACCAGCGCGAGCAGAGTGACCGTGATGGCCCGAATGCGCAGCTGCTGTCCGGCAGCCGCGCCGACGGCATTTTTGCCCACAACCTTGTAGGCGACGCCCGGAGCGTTAAAGTCGTCGCCCTCGGAGCCGAAAGCCTTGAGGGCCTGGATGACTTTCACGCTTCCGGCATCAACCTGAGACTGAACATCCTCCGCCCCCTGCCCTGCTGCCGCTGTGTCCTGGCGAGGCACTTTAATCAGCACCTGGTTGGCCTTGTCCGTCACCGGCTGGATGACGGCGTCGCCGATCCCCTGCTTTCTGAGCTCTTCACGGATGACGTCAGCCGACGGCATCTGCTTGAACTGTACGGTCACGACCGTCCCGCCCTTGAAATCCACACCCAGGTTGAAAGCGTCAGTCCCGCCCGGCACGGCCTGCCGGACGATTGCGGAGGCCAACCCCGCTAACATCAAAAGGACAGAGATGCCGATAAAAATACGGCGACGCCGTAACCAATCAACGCGAACATTATTGAAAAGTTGAAACATAATGAATCGTAAATCGTGAATCGTAAATCGTAAATCGTGAATCGTAAGTAGAGGGAATTTCTATTTACGATTCACGATTTACGATTTACGTAATCAAATACTGAGCGTCTCGGCGCGCTTTCCCTTCCGGCTCAGAACCCACATAAAGATCGTGCGCGACACATACACGGCCGAGAACAGATTGATCGCCAGACCGAGGGCGAGCGTGACGGCGAAGCCGCGAATCAGACTCGCCGTGCCGGCGAACAAGTAGAGGAAGATCGCCGAGACGACGGTCGTGACGTGTGTATCAATGATCGTCACGAAGGCACGGTTGAACCCCTGCTCGATAGCCGAGGAGACTGTCTTCCCTGTCGCCAGCTCCTCGCGGATGCGCTCGAAGATGAGCACGTTCGAGTCAACGGCCATGCCTA
>DASVXV010000183.1:0-50274 GCA_036392495.1 Pyrinomonadaceae bacterium
GGTCTGATCTTTGCTGCGCTCTGGTCACTTTCCCAAGTAGTCAGAAATCCTAAGAAAAATGGAGGTTTCTGACTTGTGTAGATACTAATGGCTTGCGCCCTGGGCTTTATGCTATCGCCCGCTGGCGCGGGCTAAATATGCCGTCGTCCATTTCATGGGCTTTTATTTTTCTTGCTGGCCGTTACCCAGGGCTGACGCCCTGGGCTTTATTCTGTCGCCCCTGACGGGGCTGGTAATTTACTGCCTTCTGCTTTCTGCCTTCTGCCTTCTGCTCAAGAGGCTGGCGCGCCCGTTTCGACGCCGAACATCGCGCGGTGATGGCGATACCAGTCGCTTTGAAAAATCTCTCTCGGGTCGTAGCTCTGTTTCAGCCGCAAAAATTCCGGAAATTGCGGGTAACATCTGAGAACCTGCTCGCGCGTCGCCCATCTGTGATAGGTCAGATAAAAGCTCCCGCCGGATTCAACGCCTCGGTCAATCAGGCGTCGGAAATCTCTTTTCGCCTTCTCCACCCCGGCCCCGCTGTGCGTCACGTGCAGATTGAAGACGACGCAGGCGTAGCTCTCTTTCGCCCACGCCAGGAAACTTTCATTGTCCCTCTCTATCAACCGGACCGTCCCGTAAATCAACTCAGCTTGATGCGCACGAAAATCTCGGCGCACGGCCTCCATAAAACTTACAAGCCTCTCCCGCGGTATGTAGACTTCCGTGATCATCTCGCTTCCGGGCGCGCCTGCCCCGCAGCGTGCGTCCACTTCGCGATGATAATCGTCCAGGTAAACGCTCAACTGATGAGTATCCGACCAGTAAATCTGTCCGTCGGTCGAAAGGTAATGCGCCGCATAGAGGTCAAAGGCGCGCTTGCGATCCGTGTGAGCCAGATAGAGGAGCTGTCGCCAATCATCCGCTGAGAGTTCTTTAGCATCTTCCGCGACGGGGGTCTCAGCGGTCACGGGCCGGTAGCAAGAGAAGATGCCCCGCCGCAGGAATTCGTCCGCCGTGCTCTCCGTCACGAACTGGAAGTCGCCGTACAGGAACCCCTCCGCGATTCTCTTCTCGAAGGCGGGCATCAGGTCCTGTAAATTCGCCAGGCGGACGACGCGCTCAAGTTTTTGACGCGGCGCGAGTCTGAGCGTCACGCGCGCGATTACTCCGAACAACCCGTAGCCGCCGATGGCCAGCCGGAACAGCTCCGCGTTCCTGTCTCTGCTGCATTCGAGCGCGTTCCCTTGCGTATCAACTATCACGAACGCCTCGACGTCGCCTATGATCGGCTTCAGATTCAAGCCCCGGCCGTGAATATTGGCCGCGAGAGCGCCACCGATGCTCAAACGATCCGCCCCCGTCTGCTTCTGGATGATGCCCAGAGGCGCTCGACTCCCGCGCTGCATCTCAGTCAGCTGACGAATCAACTCCGGCCACTGAATTCCCGCTTCGACTTCTACCTCGCGCCGTATAGGATCGAAGCTGACGACGCGGTCCATCCGCGAGAGATCAATCAGCACGGAGTCTGTGCCGAACTGTTGCCCGCCCATCGCGTGTCTTCCGCCCGCGACTGAGATTGTTTGCCCGCGCGAGCGCGCACGCCGGACGGCGTCCTGAAGAGCTTCAAGGGAGCGCGGCCGAAGGACGTCTTCGACGCGTGTCCGGTTCAACTGAGAATGAATGTCATTGACGATCCGGCTCGTCGGCGCAGGCAATCTCAGGCGGCGTTTCAGCGGCGCAGCGCTGACCGCACTCACGCGCGCTCGTAATCTTTCCACTCTCTTTAGCGCCGGCATCCGACTCATCCTTTCGCAACGGGCGCGGCCGTACAGATACACTCGCCGTCAGCCAGCGGAAGGTCCGCGAGCTGTGCGGACGTGAGATACTTTTCCCTTAAAGTTTCCGAAGCGGCGATGCCCAGGACGTCGAACCCCCTCGCCGCTAGAAAATCAGGGATACTCGCGCGCGCCATCCCCCACTTGAAGCTCTCGCCGCGCAGCCGTAGCCAGGCGTCAACCAGCCTGCTCGACCGCCGGAAACCGATTCGACCATTGCTTTGAGTCTCCATAAACGTGAACGCGAACTTGCTCTTTGGTCCGCTGTGCTGGCGGACGAACTCCAGGATCAGGTCTATTTCCGCGGGCGCGAGATACATCAAAAGTCCTTCGGCGATGAAGAGGGTCTCCGCGCCGCGTTGGTAATCCTCTTGGGCCAGAAGACTCCCTTCCAGATTTCTGTGCGCCAGATCGAGCGCGACAAAATGAAGGTTGCGCCTCGTCGGCTGGTGCGTCGCGATGACGCGCTTTTTCTCTCGCTGCGTCGCCGGGTGATCCACCTCGAAGAATTCCACCTCCGTAAACTCTTCGTGGAGCCTGAGCGCGAGCGTGTCGAAGCCAGCGCCGATAACGACCACCTGTCGAATGCCGTTGGCGAGCGCCTCACGCGCGATCTCTTCGAGGAAACGTTTGCGCAACGCGTAGTGCAGTTTGATTCCGGGAATTGTCGCCCGCTCAAGGGCGCGGTTGAGCGGGCGTAAGGTTTTCGAGTAAGCGATAGGGTCCAGCCGCCTGCCGAACTGGCGGCGGGTCTCGACGAACCAACGGCTTAGTTCGGCCGCGCGCTTTGTGACGAACCTGCCCAGCAACGGATCGCGCGAAAGAAAATAGGTACTTCTCGCAATCAGGTAAGCCGTCGCACTCGCTCTGTCATCTCTCATCTTTTCCAAACCGTCCGAGCATGGAGCATACCCGGCCGAGAGCGCCTACGGCCTTTCGTGCTATGACACTTTTCAAACTGACATAGAGGAACGTTTCGCGTTATATTGCCGCCCGACGAGTTCCTTTTATCCGCAACACAGACTATTTCCCTAGAAGGTCAATCAATCCTATGAAAGCTGTCATCTTCAACGAGCACGGCGGACCGCAGGTGCTCAAGCACACGGAAATCCAGGACCCGCGTCTCAAGGCCAACGAGGTGCTGGTCGAAGTTCGCGCCTGCGCCCTGAATCATCTGGACGTTTGGGCGCGGGGCGGCCTGCCCGGCATCAAGATTCCGTTCCCGCACGTCCTCGGCAATGACATCGCCGGGGTCGTGCGCGATGTGGGAGAACTCGTCACGTGGGTGCACGCGGGCGACGAGGTGATGTTGCAGCCGGGCGTCTCCTGCGGGCACTGCATAGAGTGCCTGCGCGGGCAGGACAATCTCTGCGCGGACTACGACATCCTGGGTTACAGGCGTGACGGCGGTTATGCTGAGCTGGTCGCCGCGCCCGGGGTCAACGTGATTCCGAAGCCGAAGAATTTGAGCTGGGAAGAGGCAGCGGCCCTGCCGCTCGTGACTGTAACGGCTTGGCACATGCTCGTGACCAGGGCGAACGTGCAGCCGGGCGAGGACGTTTTGATTCACGCGGCCGGGAGCGGCGTCGGCTCAATCGGGATCCAGGTCGCCAAATTGCGCGGGGCGCGCGTCATCGCGACCGCAGGGTCAGACGAGAAGCTGGAGAAAGCGCGCGAGCTCGGGGCGGACGAGACCATCAACTACACACAGGAAGGTTGGCCGAAAGAGGCGCGCGCCCTCACGGGCAAGCGCGGCGTGGACGTCGTCTTCGAGCACACCGGCGCGGAGACGTGGCCCGGCTCGATTCAGGCGCTGGCGAAAAACGGGAGGCTCGTCACCTGCGGCGCGACCAGTGGCTTTGACGCGCGCACAGACATTCGCCAACTCTTCTACCGTCACCTCACTTTTTTAGGCTCGTTCATGGGCTCGAAAGCCGAGCTGCTCGACGCGATGAAGTTTATCGAGAGCGGCGCGATTCGCGCCGTCGTTGATCGCGCCCTGCCGCTCATGGAGGCGCAGCGGGCGCACGAGTTGATGGAAGACCGCGCCCAGTTCGGCAAGCTCGTTCTAATCCCGTGAATCGTGAATCGTAAATCGTTTGTTCGTAAATCGTAAATCGTAAATCGTGAATAGATAACAACTCGGTTCGACGATTCACGATTTACGATTCACGATTCACGACTCAAGGCTCTTCGTCCCCGCCTTCGTCGCCCACATCACTTTCGTCATCCATCTCCTCTTGAGATTCCGGCGGTGGCGTTCCCTTCTGGTCGCGGATGCGCAGGATCGTCGAGTCAACGTCTTTCTTGACGTTGAAGTGCATATTGCAAAGGCCGTTGACGTCCGGGCAATTTAAATCTCTGGCCGTGCCTGAGACGACGCGGCGCCCGCCGCTGATCAACGTCCAGTTATTAAGCTCCGGCGGCGCACGCGTCTTGATGAGCTCCAGGTCCTCACGGGTGAGCGGGAGCAGGTCCTGGCGCTCGAAAGTGTAGATGTGAATCTCCTCGAACCATCCGCTGTCCATCGCCCTGCCGTAAAAATCGTGATGCCCGTTGTCCGAGAAGACATAGTCCGCGCCGAATTTTTCTCGAATCAGCGGCCCGTATTCCTGACTCTTCCCATCAATGATGACATCCTGGCCAAGCGTAATCTTTTTGTAGAGCTCCGCGAGCTTCGGCTCGCGCTTGAGTTGAGTATCCTGGTCGAGCAGGTACGTCGGGTCCAGCCCGGAGACGTATGAGTGGTTGGTGTCGAAATAGAACATCTTGGGGAAGTCATCCCAGTCCGTGTTGAAGATTCGCTTCCCGGGCTTCACGTTCTCGCGAATCCAGGCCATCGCCGCCTCATAATGTTCTGGTGGATTGTCGCCCTCGATATCTTTGCGCGTTCCGCGCACATTGAAGTTCAGGACGATAATCATCAACGCGACGACGATCACCGCGAAAGTTTTGGTGGCGCTGCGCCGCCAGAGAATGTAGGCGGCAAGCCCTCCCAGGCCGACGACAAGCGCGACGATAACCTTGACCGTGAGCAGCGCGTAGAGGCGAGACAGTTCTGGCGGCGGGTAAACGATCTGCTTTAAAACGAAATATCCCGCGAGCCCGAGCGCGATGCCGATGAAGGCTATCTCCATCTCCTTCAGGAAACCGCTGCGCGCCTCGCCCGCTACCTTACCGGGCGGCTCGTGCCTGTCTAAGAACGGTTCAAGATCGCTCATCACCTCACCCGGCAGGCGTGCGAAGAAACTGCGCGCGCCTTCGAGGATCGGGTTGAGCGTGAAGGCCGCGAAGAGCACAGCGAACGGGGGCCAGTATTCCGCCCAGCGCTTCGAGCGGAAAGTGGCGATCATTAAGATGGTCGAGAAGATCATGAAGAAGAGCGGGCGCTGGGCGCGCTTCTTGTCGGACCAATCGTAGGCGGCGAAGCCTGCGAACATCGCGGCGAAGGCGACCACACAGATTCCCAGCAGCGCCCAGCTATCATACGGATACCATTCCCCCCCGACTTCCGTCGTAAAACCCGTCGGCGTGAACTTAATCATCACGTGCTCGATGAAGAGCCAGACGTTCTTCGGGAAGTAAGGGTTGATGATGAAGCCGGCCGCCGTCCCGATGCCGGTCCAGAGCAGGGGCCGCCATTCGAACCTCCGCTCCGTCCAGCCGATGACACACGTCCAGATGACGGCGGCGGCCACGAGCGTAACGAAGAGGCTGTAGGTCCAGACGAAAAGAAAGGCGAGCGGCAGCAGCGCCAGGTATCTCTTCTCGAAGAGCAGGTAGATGCCGATGATCATGAAGATGATCGCAACCGGCGGCGCTTTCGCCATGTTCAGGCGATAGAGGAAGGGCGCGGAGCAGGCGAGCAGAGCCACAAGCCAGATGAGCGAGTAGCGTAGGCGGTAGCGCACCACCAGCCAGTAGCAGGAGAGGACCGCCAGAGTCGCGTAGAGCCAGGACGCCCACTTCGCGCCAGCGCGTATGTCTCCGGACCAGGTGAAGGGGATTTGCAGGAAGTGGAAGAAGAGGTGGTGGTCAACGTAGTCTTGCGGGTTGAGCGTCGTCAGCGGCAGCCAGTTGAAGGTCGGCGGGAAGTGGCCCGCCCCCATCCCCTCCCAGAGCAAACGGCTCCAGCGTATGTGATAGTATCCGTCGTAGTCGCCGCAGCAGACCCCGTCAGTGGCCCACTGTAGCTTGCGAAAGATGAGTCCGATGACGACTGCGGCGAAGAGCAGGAGGCCAACGCGGATGGCCGTCTCCCGCTCGAAGAAACCCGCACGCTTTTCCGCCCCCGTAACCTTCTGCGACTGGGCCGCCGTTTCCCCGACGCTCTCGCTCATAAGTAAACGCAGAATACAGAATCCAGGAATCAGAATCCAGAATAAAGAAAGACTAAAAGCGGTCCTCAGCCTGATTCATTCTGGATTCTGAATTCTGACTCCTGACTCCTGCTTTTCGCCTTTCTTCAGTCTCTTAAATTTTTAATCAGGTCAAGAAGCGCCATCGGGTTAATAGGCTTGGTCAGGTGAGCGTTGAAGCCGGATTTGAGCGCGCGGCCACGGTCATCGTACATGGAAAAGCCCGTGACGGCGATCATCGGAACGCTGCTGTATTCCGGCAGCGCGCGCAGCGCGATGGCCAGGTCGTATCCGTTCATCCCGGGCATCCCGATGTCCGAGACGATGACTTCAAACTGCTCGTGCCGCGCCGTTTCCAGAGCCTCCGCGGCGGAGAACGCCATCACCGCCCGGTAGCCCGCATGCTCCAGGAACATGGCGAGCATCTCGGTTACGTCCGGGGCGTCGTCAACGACGAGAGCGCGCGGGCGAGACTGCCGCAACTCGGTCTCGTCCGGCACGACGCCCGCGTCCGTCTCGGTCACGTCCCTCTCGCCCGGCGAGAAGTAGTCCGGCCATTGTATCTGGGATGCGGCTGCGAGGCCGGTGAAAGGAAGAGGGCTCAGAACTGCTTGCATCAGGTATCCTCTCTAACGAACGGGCAAAAGGCGCGCTGCTATTTTTCGGCTTCGTGTTGACCGTAATTTATCTTAAACCGCCCGATTCGGCAAATAGATATAGGACCACAAACGGGACGACGCGCGTGCGTTGCGGCTCGCCACCTTTTCTCCACACTTTGCGCTCAATGCTCCATCGCCCGTCTGCGGCGCAGCAACTCTTCGACCTTCGCCGCCAGCGCGTCCGGATCGAAAGGCTTGGCGATGTGCGCGTCAAAGCCCGCGGCGAGCGCCGCTTCGACGTCACTCTCGGCGGCGTAGCCGGAGAGCGCTATGGCGGGCGCAGCGCCGAGGTGCGGAATCAGTCGCAAGCGTCTGATCAATTCGTAGCCGTCAAGTCCGGGCATCCCGATGTCGGAAATGATAACGTCAAAGGTCGCGGACGAAGCGGCGCTCAGGGCCTCTGCCGCGGACGCGCAGACGCGGACGCCGAAGCCGCAGAGTTTCAAAGCCTTGTGCAGCAACTCCAAAGTGTCGGGCGCATCTTCGACGACGAGCGCATTGATGCGGTCTCGCTCCATCCTCGATTCTGTCCCGGCCCTGCCCGCCGCGTCCCGTAGGCCTCTGTCCCTGACGTCGAGGCGCGGCAAGCGGACAGTAAAACGGCTGCCCTGCCCCGGACCCGCGCTCTCGGCCGCGACGCGCCCTCCGTGGGCCTCTACGAAACTCCTGACGAGTGCCAGGCCGATTCCGAGCCCGCCGTGCGACCTGGTCTTCGAGCTGTCGGCTTGGCGGAAACGCTCGAAGACGAAGGGCAGAAACTCCTCTGTGATGCCGTGCCCTTTGTCTTCGATGGTGATGCGGGCCTCCCTGTCGTCGGCCTGGCAGACGAGGCGCACGCTTCCGCCCCCCTCGGAGAACTTTACGGCGTTACTCAGAATGTTCGAGAAGATCTGCACGAGCCGCGTCCGGTCGCCGTTGACTATCACCTGCTCGTCCCCGCAGAGCGTCGCTTCAATTTCGATTTTGCGAAGATCGGCCGATGGGCGGATGGTCTCCAGAGCTTCTTTGATGATGGCGTCGAGCGAAACGGGCACTTTATCAATTCTCATCTTCCCGCTCATGATCGCGGACATGTCCAGCAGATCGTTGATGAGGCGCGCCAGTGTCTGGGAGTTCTTCTCGATGACCGCCAGGCCGCGGTCGTAATCCGCCGTTTTCAGAATCCCGCCGCGAATCATGTGGGTCCAGCCGATGATCGGCGTCAGGGGCGTGCGCAACTCGTGCGAGAGCGTGGCGAGAAACTCGTCCTTTGTGCGGTTGGCTTTCTGGCCCTCCTGGTAGAGGCGCGCGTTATCAACGGCCGTGGCCGCGCGATGCGCCAGGTCCTCTGCCAGCGGCAGGTCGGAAGAGTCGTAGATGCGCCCGGACTCCGCGGTCGCGAAAGTAATCGCGCCGAGCATGCGCCCGCGGGCCACGAGCGGCACGCAGAGAGTTGATTTGAGCCCGAGCCGGCGGAGCATCTCCAGATGGCCGCCATCGCGCGCGACTTCCTTGAGCATCTCGTCCGTGATTTCCGGGATCAGTTCCGGCACGCCCGTGTGGACGACGAGCGGGTAGCCATGCGCCGTATTCAGCCCCGAAGGATAGCTGCGATTTATCTCCCCGAGCAGCGCGAGCTTGGCGTCGTCCGTGTGCGCGGCGGCCAGTTGCTGTAGTCTGCCGTCCTCACCGGCCACGTGGACGACGCACCAATCGGCGAGGCGCGGCACGGCGAGGCGGGCCACGTTCGCGAGCGTCGTCTCGTAATCGAGCGAGGAGGCGAGCATCTCGCTCGCTTCGGCGATGAAGCGCAAGGATTCTTCGGCGCGCTTCTGGTCGTCAATATCCGTGCACGTCCCGAACCACTTGACGATCTCGCCCTGCTCGTTGCGCATCGGCACTGCACGTCCCAGGTGCCAGCGGTAAGTGCCATCGGACGCGCGGCGAAAGCGATACTCGATATCGTAAGCTTCGCCCGTCTCGACCGCCGTGGCCCAACGCCTGAGACAACGTTCGACGTCGTCCGGGTGCAGCACCGGCTGCCAGCCCCAGCCTTCCGTCTGCTCAACGGTCATGCCCGTGTAATCGGACCAACGCCGGTTGTAGTAATCCAGATAGCCGTCAGGCCGCGCCGTCCAGATAATCTGCGGCATCGCATCAGCCAGATAACGATAGCGCTCTTCACTCACCTGGAGGCTTGCCTCGGCGCGTCGGCGCTCGATGAATTGACCTATCTGGCTGCCGATGGTCGAGATCATCCGTAACAATTCTTCGTCAGGCTGCCTGGTCTCATGCGTGAAGAACTCCATGACCGCCAGAATCTCGTTGTCAAGCAGGATGGGAGAAGCGAAAGCTCCGTGCAGGCCCTCCTGCGCGGCGAAAGGGGCGCGCGGAAAGTTGTCGTCCGTCGTCACGTCAATAATCCATGCAGGCTCGCCCGTCTCCCAGACTCTGCCAGGCAGGCCGACCCCGCGCGGAAATGTCGAGCGCCTGCTGACACCCTCAAACTCCGCGACCGACGCCTCCTGCCTGCGCCAGACTTCGACGCAACGCAGCACCTCGGTCTTGCGGTCAACCATCCAGAGCACGCCCACCGCGTAGTCCAGCTTTTCGCAGATGGCCTGAAGAATTTTCGGGGCGGCGTCATTAATCGAGGCGGCCTCCGACAGTGTGCGGGCCACTGCATACTGGGCCGCAAGCCGTCTTTCTGTGCGCTTCCGGTCAGTGATATCGCGCACGATACCCGTGAAAAAGTGTTTTCCCCCTTTGCTGAATGAGCCGAAAGAGAGTTCCAGGGGAATCTCTCGACCGTTCTTGTGAAGACCCGGCAGCTCGACTGCCTCCCAGGAGATGTGTCTCCGGCCCGTCTTCAAGTAACGCTCGACGCCAGCGCGATGAATATGCCTGAGATATTCGGGCATCAGCATGGTGAGTTGCTGCCCCGCCATCTCTTCCAGGGAGTAGCCGAAGATCTTTGCAGCGGCCGGGTTGATGAACAGGATGGTACTGTTCTCGTCAATCGTAATGAAAGCGTCCGAAGCGGTCTCGGCGATGATGCGATAACGCTCTTCCGTGTCGCTCAGCGTCTCCAGCATCTCTTCCAGTTTGTGACTGTAGTCGGGTGCGGTCATTGGCTAATTCGTCAAAACCCTGGGTCTGCGGAAGCCTTCAAACCAATTCCATGAGCTGAGGTCTGGTACTGTCCTGGCGAAAATTATCCTTAATTTCAGAGCGAGTCAATAAGAGCAGGCATTCGATTGCGGATTTAGGAGAGCAGAAAGCAGAAGGCACAAGGCAGAAGGCAGCAAAGGCAAAACGCTTCTGGCTTTTACTGCCTACTGCTTTCTGCTTTCTGCCTTCTGTTCTTTTCATTCCGAAATCCGCAATCGAGCAGCTATCTGATTTTCCTTCTTGCTCTGAGCATTCATAGTCTGGTAGCTTGTCGTAAAAGGATAGAATCATAAATTCTAAGGGGGAGGAAAAGATGGCGACTAAAAAGTCTGGTAAGAAAGCTGCTTCCGGCGGCGGAAGTAAGAAGTCCGGTGCGGGCAAGAAAGGCGGGGCGAAGAAGGCTGCGGCCAAGTCCTCGAAGAAAACTTACGGGTCCAAGAAGGCATCGGGCGGCGCAGGTAAGAAAGGCGCGGGCAAGAAGGCTGCCGCGAAAAAAGGCTCCGGCAAGAAAGCCGGGAAGAAGAAGGGGGGCGCAAGTAGAAGTCAGCCTTCGGTCGCCAAGAAGCTGAAAAAGGTAGCCGGCAAGGTGATCTCTGCGGCAATGGCCGGGGCAGTCAAAGGGGCCGTCGAGGAGGTTATCCCTGTGGTGGAGGAAGCGGCCGGCGTCACGGAAGATGATAAGAAAGCGCATAACAAAAGTTAGTAACCTTTGAGCATTTGCTAAACGGGCGAGAGCACGGATGGTTTTGTGGATAACATCCGTGCTCTCGCCGTTTTGAAATCAACCTCCCAACTTAATCATCTTCTGTTGAGCCGGGCGGGATGATCGGCTCTTCGGGCATAATACTATCCTTCGACAGTCCAAAGCCGCCGCCTTTACCTTTAGCGCCGCCTTTTTTGCTCTTTGAGGATTTGTTGCCGGATCGCGCCTTAGCGCGCTTGCTTCCAGAGCCTTTCTTGCTCCCCTTTGAGCCCTTCTTGCTTCCGTAACCTTTGCCGCCTTTCTTGGCCGGCTTCCTGGTCGGCTTCCTGGTCGGCTTCTTGCCACCTTTCTTGCCGCCTTTCTTCCCGCCTTTCTTGCCACCCTTTTTACTGCTCTTCTTAGTTCCTCCGTATCTCTTGGTTGCCATGGGGTTGCTCCTTTAGAGGTTAAAGGTTAGTTCACTTGCTCAACTCGGAACTCTTCGTTGAGCTGCTTGCGGTAGTAGTCCACGTCAGGTCTTTTGAGATAACTGTTAAAGGTTTCCGCCCCCCACCTCTTCTCCAGCGCCGAGAGCGTCTCGGCAGCGCGCGCGGCCGACGCGCTCGCCCCGGACTCGTCGCGCAGACGTTTGGCTGCGCGCGCCGCCAGAAGCCACGCGCGCCACTCGGAGGCCTGCTGTCCGGAGCGCGCGAAGCTTGCCTGCGCTGCAAGCGCTGTGGCTTGCGCGCCCTGAAAGTCATTCGTCTGGAACATTGTTTCAGAGAGCGCCAGCTGCGTCCTGGAGATGAGCCAGGGATTTTTCGAGCGCGTCGCCATCTCGAAAGCCTCCTGGCAGAGTTGCCTGCCTTCACGCGTCGCGCCCGAGTTCGAAAGCGCGAGTCCCATCACTCGTTTCGCCTCGATTATTGTTTCAAGCTGCGTTTCGGCCAGCCCCAACGCTTGCTGCGCGTTCTCTCTCGCCGTGGGGAAAAGCCGCTGGCTCAGAGCCATCTCGGCATTGCTCAAACGGATCGTCGCCAGCAGCGACTTGAGCCCGCCGTCCGGGCGGTTCGCCAGAGCGTAAGCCTCTTCGAGCAGGGCGCGCGCTTGCGTGTAATTGCCCATCTGCCACAACTGGTCGCCTCGCTCGATCAGGCTGTAACCGACGCTGACCTGATTACCCAGAGATTTGCTGATCAGATATTTCTGATCGAAATAGGCGAGCGCCTCCGAATATCTTTCCTGATAAGCGAGGACCGTCGCCATTCCTTCGAGAGAGAGCACCTTCTGCCGCTGGTCGTTCACCTGCTCGGCCAATTCGAGCTGCTGGCGATAGACCTTAAACGCCTCTTCGTAATTACCCCTTAGACGATTGACGCGACCGAGCAGAATCAAAGCCTGTGAGATTTCCGTGCGGTATCCTCCCTGCTGGTAAAACGGGAGCGCCTGTTCGATGTATGAAGCAGCCTCGTCCGGGTTGCCCTGCTGCACGCGCAGGCTTCCCAGAAGCAGCAGCGCACGCGCCTCGTTACGGCGAGCTTTGTAGCGCTGCGCGAACTCCAGCCCCTGCTTGATGTACTTCTCTGCCTCCACATATTCGCCCCGCGAGAAGAAGACGCTGCCGAGGTCTGTGAGGCTGCGCGCGGTCAGATTCTCCATCCCGTTAGCCTGCGATAGATTGACGGCGTCAGAGGCCATCTTCTGAGCCGCCGTCACCTCGCCCTCATGCTGGAGGGCATAGACCAGCTGCAACATCGTTTTGATTCGCTGGGACTGATTATCAATCACTTCGGCCAGCTCCAGCGCCTGCTGTAGCTGCTGGCGCGCCTCCGCGATTTTGCCCTGCCGGATGAGCAGCACGCCGCGCTGGAAGAAGACTTCGGCGCGGCCTTCGACTTTCACCAGGGCCTGGTAAAGCTGGTCCGCCTTATCGAAGGCTGCCGTCGCGCTCGCCAGCTCCTGTTGCCGCCCGTAGAGGATGCCGACCCGTAAATAACCTGTCGCATACTGCGGGTCGAGAGTGGTCGCCTTGAGATAACTCTCCACGGCCTTCTTCGGCTCTTCGTTATTCTCGAAGGCACGGCCCAGGTCAACATAGACCTGCGGGTCATTCGGCTTGAGGCGCGCGATCTCGTTGTAGGCTTCGACGGCGCGCGGGAAATCTCGCCTGACCGTCGCCGTGACGCCGTCCAGATAAAGGGCGTCAATCGGCGTGAGGCTTGAGCGGTCGGGGGCGAGCGTGGAGGCGCGCAACAATTCATCTCTGGCCCTGTCAACATAGTCCAGCTCCATCAGGGCCTCCGCGTAACGCGCGTGCGCGAGCGCGTAGTTCTCGTCGCGGCTGATGGCCTGCTCGAAGGCACGGCTCGCCTGATAGTACGAGCCGTCGCGCAGCGCCGCCGTTCCGGTCTCGTACCACCTTTGCGCCTCTTCCGCGGGTTGATAAGGGGCGGGGCGGCGCCATCTGACAAAAGCCCAGACGGCGAGCCCCGCCAGAGCGACGATGATGAAGAAAACTGCGAGCGAGAGTCTGGGCCGCCGCAAACTGTCCGAGAGCGTGGTCAGGGCGCTCGGCTGCTTCGTCTTCTGCGCCGAGATGCGTTCGATTGGGTAAGCGCCCTCTTCATCCAGCTCGTCTAGCACCTCACGCAGGTCTTCGATCATGTCCCGGGCCGACTGGTAACGCTCCTCAGGCTTTTTCGCCAGGGCCTTCATCGTCACACGGTCAAGCGCGGGCGGAACGCTGGCGTTGGTCGTCGAAGGCGGCGGCGGGTCCACGTGCAGGACCTGCCCGGCAATCTCCAGAACACCATGTCCCATAAATGCCGGCCTGCCCGCGACGCATTCGTAAAGGAGCGCGCCCAGAGCGAAGATGTCCGCGCGCCCGTCAATCTCAACGCCCTTAGCCTGCTCCGGCGAAAGATAGAGCGGCGTGCCGATGACAGCGCCGCTGCGTGTGCGCGTCGTCAGCAGGGTCCGCGCATCCGAGTCCGTCGAATGAATTGATTCGTCTGTGAGCTGCTTGGCGAGCCCGAAGTCGAGCACCTTGACCTCGCCGCGCTCGTTGATCAGGACGTTGGAGGGCTTGACGTCGCGGTGGATGATGCCGTGCTCGTGCGCTTCAGTGAGCGCCTCCGCGACGCCCATGATGATCTCCACGGCGCGCCTGATCGTGAGCGAGTCTGTGTGCATCAGGTCCGCGAGCGACTCCCCACGGATCAGCTCCATCACGATAAACGGACGGCCCTTACCGCTCTTGCCCGCGTCCGTCTCGCCGTAGTCGTAAACGGCCGCGATGTGTGGATGATTGAGCGTGGAGATCGCGCGCGCTTCGCGCAGGAAGCGCGCCCTGTAGTGACGCTCGTTGATGTCGGTCGAGGGAAACTTGATGGCGACGCGCCGCCCCAGGTGCATGTCCTCTGCCACATAGACCACACCCATGCCGCCCTCGCCGAGCTTCTCAAGAATGCGGTAATGTGAAACTGTCTGCCCGATCATCGGTTCTGACTTATCTTCAACGAGCCAGGGACGAGGAGAGAAGAGATGATAGAAAAGAGCGGGTGGCGAAGATTGCGCGGCTGAGACAGTCTTCGCGAATAAATCTGCCGTTGGCGCGCATACTACGCCAAAGCCCAGGCCATTTCAATATCTAAAGATAATAAAGCGAATTATGAGTTTTGAATGTTGAATTTTGAATTAAGGACAAAAGCTTTTAATTAAAAATTCAAAACTCAAAATTCATAATTATCTCTTCAGTCGCTCATGCAGTATAATTTGCCGCCACAGGCGCGCGCGCGCACCTTTAAGGAGCAGCCAGGGATGCCTCTGATGCCGACATTCAGCGACGAGTTTCTCCTCAAACTCTCTCTGGGCGAGAGCATGCAGGTCTGCTCCGAGGCGATTGGGATTCTCGGCTGGAGGATAACCGAGCAGGGCGCGAACCACCTGAAGTGCTCCGAAGTGAAACCCCAGCTGGTCTCTTTCACCTGGCCCGTTCAGGTCGAAATCACCCTCAAGACTGATCTCACGGGCGCGACCCGCGTCGCGCTCAAAGGCTCGACTTTCGGCCTCGGCGCGCTGCAATCGAACTACCTGAAAGAGCAGCTTCAGAACCTGCGCCACACCGCAGAGCACATCGCCGGGAGAATCACAGCCAGCCGGACCGAGAACACGCCGCCCCAGGAGAGCCGTTCACAAGCGCCCGCCACGCTCGCGTCGGAGCTTGAGAAGCTGGCGAGGCTTCACGCCTCCGGCGCGCTCGACGACCGTGAGTTTCAACAGGCCAAGCAGCGGCTGCTCGCGGAGGGCGGTGCGGCGAGCGGGCAGGCTTCGCCCTCTGGCCGGAAAGTCGTCGTCAACAACGTCCAGCTTAACGACAATCAGCTACAGATGCTCGAACAGCAATATCAGCTTCGGATAGCGGACGGGGCTTACTGGTACGACAGAGTCTCGGGCGCGTGGGGGATGCAGGGTGGGGCGACGCTCGGCTTCACTCAACCGAATATGGAGCTGGGCGGTCCGCTCCGTGCGGACGCTTCGAACGGCAACACGGGCGTCTTCATCAACGGCCGCGAGTTGCACCAACTGGACGTGCTGGCCCTGATGCAGTTGACTCCTTACGTCCTGCCAGGGCGCTACTGGGTTGACGCGCGCGGCGTCGGAGGCTATGAAGGCGGTCCGCCGATGTTCGATCTCAGACAGTTGGCGCAGGCAGCTGGCGGCGCGCGCGGCGGCGCCTGGAGCTACACCTCGCCTTACGGCGGCAGCGTCGGCGGCGACGGGCAGGGTTTCAGCTACTTCATAGACAAAGACACTAGCTGGACTGGCGGCTGACGATTGTAAGAGCGAGCCGCTCGCTTTACATAGAACTGCCAACCGAGAAGAACCTGATGCCGCCGCTTCCACCGTCCTGCCGGAAAATCCAGAAGCGGTTTCCGCTCCTTTTCGTCATCTCGTGAAGCGCACGGCGCAACGTCACGTTCTCCAGATTGAGCGAGAACGTATTGCCGCCGCGCCCTGCGGCCGTGCGCGGCTGTTCACGGCGACTCAGCCGTGCAGCGATCATCGTGGACTGGACCTCCGGCAGATTCAGCAGCGCATCGCTGGCCTCGCTCCAGCCCGCGTTGCTCACCTCGAAATGCTTGATTGAAGTATCCAGCAGCGGGTTGCTGCCCGACGCCGGGTAGAAATCAATAGAGCCCTCGCTCTCGCGCCACTGGTATCCGGGCACAGCCCGCGCCACAGCGTCCAAGATGTCGCGCAAAGTCGCCTCACGCGCCTCGAACTTGAGACGCGGCCGAGGCCGCAACGGGTCTGCTTCAAAGCCTATGGTGATGTTAAATTCTCCGGCCATGTGCCCCAGGAAGGCTATCATATCGCCGTCATAGACGACGACGGCTATTTTTCGCTCCTGCGGCGTAGAGACGGGCGCATCCTGCCCCGCTGCATGAGGCGCGAAAGCGCAGGCCCAGACGAGCAGACCAAAGAGCATCGTGGCAAAACGTACATTCGAAATCCTCATCTTCGTCTCCTCTCGTCAGGTCAGCCGTACCTTTTCAGGATGCACGCGCCCGGGTAGTCGTAGTTCCGAAGAGTTTGTATTTAACTTGAGCTGGCTATCAGCCGTTGGGAACAGCAGCGCTAGTTTGTGGACCTTCAAACGCATCGAGTCACCAGGGGTAGCTGCAAAGATCAACGCTGCCCGCGGGCCAGGCGCGTTGACCGCACGGCAGCACCATCACGTTCAGGGGCGAGATCATCTTGCCGGACCTTTGCTCGAATTCAACCGGCTCGTCAACTATCTGCCAGTGCTGCCCCTCGTAAAACGGGCGCAGCCGATCAAGACAGAAGAGCAGCCCGAACTCGACCTTCAACTCTTCGCACATATACTTTTCTGCGTATCGCAGCGTCTTGCGTGCGTAGCCGCGACCGTGCATCGCGCCCGCTGTGACGACCGCACCGATTCCCCCGACGCGCACCGGCTCGCCCGCGACCTTCACAGTCTGGTCAATCAACCCGACGTGGCTCGCCGCCTCCCCGTCAACGTCCAGAATGAAATGGAGGTCTTTCGGCCGCCACTGGTATTTACCGTCTTCGATGCCGAAAATGTTTTCGCCCCAGCCGAAGAGTCTCTGGCGTTCGTCGTCCGTCAGCTCTGTGGCGAGCCTGATGGTTTCGCTCATCTGCTCTCTCTCAAAATTCTCTCAATCAGTTTCGCGTCGTCCGGCAGCAGGCCGGACTTCGGGAGTCGCGGCGTCAATTCCGCCCAGTTCTTGTCCATCGCGAAAACGCGACGAAAGAGCGGCAAAGCCTCTTCGACGCGTTTCATATTGACGAGGGCGACGGCGTGCCAGTAGATCATCTCCGCGTTGTCCGGCACCAGTTTTTCGGCCGCCGAGTATTCGCGCAGCGCACCTTCGTTGTCCTTCTTCTCGACCGCCAGGTCGCCGGCGTTCATGTGATTGTATGCGCGCTGCAAAGTGACCAAGCGGCGCAGTTCCTTCAAAGGCTCCGCATGGTCATCAACGCGCAGGTCGAAGACGCGGTCCGCCCAGGGCTTCCCCGTAGGCTTGCCCGTCACGACGATTAAGGCCGCAGACTGTTTGCCGCGAATGTCGCCGCCGACGCTTTGCGCTGCGTCGAGCGCGGCCAGCATCCTGTCGGCCAGATCGCCCTTGGTCGTCTCGAAGGCGCGCGACATGGCGGGCCAGACCTTGTCGTTCGCCATCAGGTTGGCCTGGACGGAATAGTTACGTCCGACGATGTGCCCCGCCGCCTGAATATCGTTCTTCCCGGTCCAGGCATCCACGTTCCCCTTAGCGTCAATCATCGCCACCTGCCTGACGTCACGCCCTTCGTCTCCCGCCAGGAGAGATTTCAAAGCCTCCGGTGCGGTCTTGCCCATGCGCATCAGGTCCAGGCCGAGCTTGCCGTAACTCGGATCAACGAACGACTGCGTCGCCACAGCGCCGACGCCGGCCTCCGCCCAGGGGACAATCGCGCCAACAGAAAACCAGTGGGATTGCACGGCCACGCCGATCTCGCCCGTCACCGCGTCGCGCGCCACGATTGAGAACGTGTGGATGAGCCGCGAGGGCCGCGGGCGCGCGTCTGTCTCTGATTGCTTATCCTGCGCGCTCGCTTTCGGAGTCAGCATCAACATTAAAGTTAAGCTCACAACTACCAGCCCGATTATCTCTCTTTTCATCATCTGATCCACCTGTGCGCCCAGCCGCTCCCGCCGCAGGATGTGCATGGGCTGTCCAAATCTTTCCTGATTCCTTCTCCGCCGCACCTGGCGCAGGCCCTCGCGGGTTGCAGCACGGCCACGCTTCCCTGCCCATTGCACGTCGGACAATACTCGGATTCCTTGCTCAGACCGATTCCCGTCGCACGGCACCGCGCGCAATCTTCAGGAGCATAATGGCCCGGCGGATTATTCAGCATCGAGTTAATGCAAAATTAAAAATGTAAAATGCAAAATGAAAACCCGAGAGAGCGTCTTTCGTCTTCCCTTTTGCATTTTACATTTTTAATTTTGCATTCTCCTAAACCGCCCGTCTCAAAAAGATAATCGCCAAAATGAGCGGCGCGAGGACGGCCCCGACGACTGCGAGCAGTGAGGCGAGGCTGGCGAGCGACCACAACACGAACGAAGCCTTGTCGGAACGCGAAGCCTTTTTGACCTCTTTATCGAGACCGAGTTCCCGGCGGACCTCCCCTACGGTCCGCGACAAAAACCGCTCGTCCAAATCCACGGCGTAAAGATTAGAGCTGTGCCGCCCCCTGATGAACGCCCTGTAGACGCCCCCAGGGTTGATTATCAGGCCGTCGCCGAACGCGAGCAGGTTGAGGATAAAGCCCGCGCCGAAGGCTGGACCGCCCGCGGCAATGTCCCACGCCCCTATTTCGGCCTCGCCCGGCAGTCTGGTGCTGTACCCGGTGAGAATGTGGTGCAGGTCATGGTGTTTGAGAAGCTTCCTGCGCCCTTCCGTATTCGGAAAGTATGAGCAGAACGGTCCGTATTGAACCTTGACCCAACGCTTCTGCTGGCTCTCTTCGTCGAAGCCGTTTCGTTCCAGATAGAGCTTGTGCGCTTCGCGCAGGGTCAATTCAGGAGCATATACCATTGCTTAACACCTACCACTTCGGTTTCGCGCACGCGTTTCACAGAGGCATAACGGTCGTCGCATATGCCATGTTCCCCTTCGTCCTGTAACTTACCTTTCGGCGCAAGGAGTTGTCCAATATTTCCTGAAACTCCAGATTGCTTCTCGGGCGGACGAATTCTCCTGTCGCATACAGCGCCGCCAGATAGCGGTCTCCGATGAAACGATTGTTCGCCACAAGACTCGTCAGATACAGGTGCCCGTCCGCGCTCAATAAACTTTTCAGCTTCGGGAGCAAGACGGCTGCGTCTTCAAACTGGTGCAGCACATTCATGCACAGGACGGTCTCGAAAGCACTGGGGCGAAAGGGCGGATCGCTCAGGTCCGCCTGCAACAAGATGACGTGCGCTGGCCAAGAGCCCGAAAGCTTGATAAGACGCTGGCGCGCACGCCTCAACATGGCTAAGGATTGGTCGAAGGCTATGATCGCCCGCCCGCACTCAAGATACGTCTCCGCCGTGAAGAGCATCGAGCCGCAGCCCGCATCCAGCAACTTTTCGCCGGCGCGCGAAGCGGCAGCGCGGCGCGCGAAACTAACATAATCGCGCGGGGAGCTTCCCCACATCACACGATTATACAGGCGCGTGCCGACCACCATGTCATAAACGGCAGCCCTCTTATCATAATGGTGCTGTCGCCCATCGTCCGCGAATACGGAGTAAATCCCGTCCTCGACAAATCGGACGACGCTACCTTCCGCCAACACCTCTGTTAATTCGTCCGGAGCGTACATACTTTGTAGCGCGTTTGTCTTCGGTTCCGAAAAGGCCGTGCGCGCTCACGTAGAATACGGGACCACGCCAGCGCGCCGCCAGGCGACCGAAGCCATCAAGGCGCAGGCCAGCCAGCCCAGGAGCAGCGCACAGGCCAGAAGGGTCGCCGCCGACAGCTCCAGCATGGATTGGCCGAGCGCCGTCTGCCAGGCGATTGCCGCGCACAACCCGAGCCAGGCGAGTCCGGCCAGGTGGACCCAGCGCCTCGCATTTTCCGCGCGCACGCCTGCCCAGCCGAGCAGCAGCGCGACCAGCGGCACGGCTTGCAGGCCGTGGAATCCTGCGGCATGAAGCGGCAAGAGATTGCCGGCCGCCCCGATTTTTGGCCCCTGATTGGCGCCCAGCCAGAAGCCCGTCAGAAAAGCCAGGATGACCGAGGCGCACCCGTATCGAACCCCGAGCAGAAGCAGACGGTCCTTGACCCCGCTTCGCTTGCTGAAGAACCGCCAGGTGAGAATGAGAAACGTAGCTATCAGGCCGAGCGCCGTGGCGCCGAAGAGAGCGCCGACGATATTGTCCACGGCCGTGCCGTGGCGCGTGAAGCGCGGATCGAGTCCGCGATAAATCTGAATGTTCTCGACCACGTAAGCGTAAAGAGCCAGCGCGACAGACGTCCAGCGCCAGAGCTTGCGCCCGCGCATGGAGAACCCCGCGAGCGGGATAAACAGAATAATAGTCAGAATGTAAATACCAATGGCGATGTCGAACGACGCGGCCTTATAGATGTGGCCTTCGGGCGGGATGAAGCGCCCGTGCACGGCCATCACGATGATGCCGATTATCCCGAGCAGGATTCCCAGCAAGCCGACATAGAAGAGAGCACGTTCTTCAGCGTAGATACTGCTGAGCCTGCCTTTGATTGATCGAAACGGGGACAGCTCTTTCATCTACCATCTCCTTTCAACCGTTTCGCAGGATTAGGCGTTATCCGGCTATTAACAGATACGATGCCATCTCAGAGTTTGTTGAGTTTGTTTTCATTTGGAAACCAGAAAGAAGGATGTTATCGGGCGGCTGGCTTCTATAAGCCACTTGCCTTTTCGTACTCCTCAAAGTCACTCGGGCTAAGAATATCAATATCCTGAAACCGCTTTAGAACAAGCAAGTCTTTATCGCCCGTAAGAAGACATGCACAATTGCCTGTTGCCGCTGTTGCCAAAACGTTATCGTCATCTGTATCTCGGCAGACCGGGGCATCGAGAGATGTGGGTGTTACAACTTCCATCTGTGAGCGTAAGAGTCTTACCACCTCATCAACCGTTTCAGAACTATATTTGAACTTCTCAACGAGCTTCTCCCTAACCTCATCAAGAATGAATTGCGAAGTCACCAGGTCGTGATTCCTGATGCAATGTTCAAGCAATTGGTGACAGACGCCGCGAGCTATGAAGGCGGCAATGAGGACATTGGTATCGAGAACGATTCTCACGAGGCTTGGTCAAATACATCCTGATCGGCGTAGGTCTCTGAAGTTTGAGCCATCATTCGCTCCCGCAAGCTCCTGAATTGTCGGATGAATAGATAATCCTTCAGAGCCTTCTCGATAAGCTCATTCTGCGACACACCCTCTTCGCGGACGACATCATCCAGCGCTGCCTTAGTTTCTTCCGGCAAATTAATTGTTATTGTCTGGCTCATAAACTTTCCCTCAGCTTTCTGATGAGAATACCACAGGCAACTATCAATTTACCGCCTTCGCGTCAATAAACGTCCGCTGCCATAGTTCGAGCGTGAGGAGCTGAAAGACCTGTAGATTGTAATCCTCGCGCCCCGAGAGATTGGCAGCGATGATGCGCCGGACCTCCTGTGGGTTGAAGAGGCCGCGCCTGCTGACAGTCTCTTCCGACAACAGCTCATCAACCATCGGGCGCAAAGGGCCGCGCAGCCATGAGCGGATCGGCGCGCCGAATCCGGCCTTCCTGCGCCACACCACATCCTTCGGCAGAAGCTTCTCGGCCACGCGCTTCAAGATGTACTTACGCTTGAGTCCGCGCAGCTTCAGGTGCGGCGGCATGCGCGCGGCTAGCTCCACCAGCTCGTAGTTGAGAAACGGCACGCGCACCTCCAGATTGGCCGCCATCGAAGTTTTATCAGTCGTCGTCAGATTAAGGCACGGCAGGAAAGTTTTGAGGTCAACGTAAAGTAGCTGGTTAAGCGGCGCGGCCCCTTTGACGCGTTCGAAGTAGCGGCGATGATGCTGGTAGGCATCCATTCCTCGCACCATTGCGCGCATCTCATCCGTGTAGAGTCGCTCTTTCGCGACGTCCGTGAAGTAAGTTCCGTAGCCCAAATAACGGTTCTCGAAATCGAGCGCGGCGCTGCGCGCAAACTTCTTCGCGTTCCTCAAAGGCGCAGTGAACCTTCCGGGCAACCCGCCCGGAAGCACGCTCGCCACTGTCTTCATCAAAGGCCGACGCACGAGCGCCGGTACAGGATCGAGCGCGCTCGCCAGCCTCATAGCCATCTGGCGCGGGTAACCCGCGAAGACTTCGTCGCCGCCCATCCCCGAAAGCATCACCGTCAAGGTTTCGCGTGCGGCGCGCGAGACCAGATAGCTCGGAATCGCCATGTCAATCGCGGGCTCGTCCATGTGATAGACGAGTTTCGGCAGCAGCTCCGCGACATCAGGCTTGAGCATGATTTCGTGGTAATCCGTGTCGAGCAGCTCGTTGACTCGCCGCGCCCAGCGGACGTCGTCCGGGATGATGTCGTAGCGCAAGTCTTCCGCCTCGATGCCGATGGTGTAGGTCGAGACGCGTCTGCCGTCGCTGTGATTCTTCATCAGGGCGACGATTGTGGACGAATCAATCCCGCCCGACAGGAAAGAGCCCAGGGGGACGTCCGCGACCATCTCCATCCCGACCACACGGTCCAGGGTCTCAAGCACGCGTTCCTGCCACCAGCTTTCGCTGCGCCCTTCTTCTATCTCGTCAAAGGAGACGTCCCACCACTCGCGCAGGCTCAATCCGTCTTCGCCGAGCGTGAGCGCGTGCGCCGGGGGTAGCTTTCGTATGCCGCGAAAAAGCGTGTGCGGGTCCGGCGTCCAGAGGAAGGTCAGGAATTGATTGAGCGATTCAGGATCAATGGCGCGCTCGACCAGGCCCGTCGCCAGGATGGCTTTGACTTCCGAAGCGAAGATGAAAGACGGGGGGGCTCCGTTCTCCCCAGGCACCTGTGCGTAATAGAGCGGCTTGATGCCCAGACGGTCGCGCGCGAGCGTGAGCTGTCGCTTCCTTGTGTCCCAGAGAGCGAAAGCGAACATACCGTTGAGGTGCTGCAAGCTGTCTGTGCCCCACTCAGCGAACGCAGCCAGCAGGACCTCCGTGTCCGTGTCCGTCTGAAACTGGTGGCCGCGCCCGATGAGTTCGCGGCGGAGCTCACGGTAATTATAGATTTCGCCGTTGAAGGTGATGACGTAGCGGCCGTCCGCGTAGGACATCGGCTGGTGGCCGGCGCTCGTCGTATCAATGATTGAAAGTCTGCGATGCCCTAAGGACAATCGCCTGCCAGCATCATCTATAGCTTCGGAGGTCCAGACACCCTCGTCGTCGCGCCCGCGATGCTCGATTCGTTCGAGCATCAACGGGATACGCGCCTCAGGCTCCTTAGAGATGATTCCGGCGATACCGCACATATAAAAACCGTGACAGGTGACAGGTGATAGGTGACAGGATGAAACAAGCTTTTACTTGTCACCTGTCACTTTTCACGCTCTTCTTAGCAAGGGCTTCCTCAATCAGATCGCTCACCCATTCGGCGCGGGCGTCCCAGGTTCCGCTTTTCACTGACGCCTGGCGTGCGAGCGCGCCTTCGTCTCCCTTTTCGTCGAGGGCTTCCTGCACCAATGTTAGAAAATCGTCGCGGCTGCGTGCGATGCGCAGGACATCCTTCATCGGTTCGTACTCTGGAAGCGGGGCGATGACGACGGGTTTCCCTGTCGCCAGGTACTCGCGCACCTTGATGGCCGAGCCGTAAGAGGTGAAAGCCTGCTCAGTCTCCCAGGGCAGCACGCAGACGTCGAAGCCAGCGGCGTATCTGGGCAGCTCATCGTATCTGACCGGGGGGAGGAAATGCACGTTCGGCAAGTCTTCGATCTCAAGCCCACGCGAGCGATTGCCGATAAAAACCCAGTGCCAGGCGGGACGCGTCCGGGAGGCGAGCTTGATCAACTCCTGATCCACCAGCCAGGGCTCAATCGCGCCGAAGTAGCCGATGCGAGGTCGCGGTATCTCTGCGACCTCCGCTGCGACTTCAAGCTCGCCTTTTCGGACGCGCGACCAGTGTTCGAAATCTACCGCCTGCTCCAGCAGGTAGGAGCGCTCGCGCGCTTGCGTCGCCTCTTCCAGGAGTTTGCGGCCCGAATAAAAGATTAGGTCGGCGGCGTCCAATGCGCGTTCGTGCAGGCGTCGAATCGTCGCGGGGTCTGTCGCGTGATCCATTGTGTTCGCGTCGTACTTATCCGAGACCTGATAGACGACCAGGGATTCGTTCATGTGCCCGATCATGTCAACCGCCGTCGGGATGGCTATCCAGAGGATCGGATGCTTGAGCCCGCGCCGACGGGCCAGCGCGCCCAGCTGCGCTCGAAGCAGATGACGATTGGCCGCGCGCGCTGTCGCGCTGCCGAAGAAAGGAAGGGCCGCAGGGCTGACGACCGTGATGCCCTCAGAGGTTGTGCGCGCCAGCTTCGCATAGCTCTTCAGCTTCCTGGCTACGCGCGGCAGGAGGTCCTTGTTCTTGAGCGAAGCCAGCCCCATCGAGATCGAGTTGACGAAGATGACACGATTCCCGGCGCGCGCAAACCTGCGCATCAGGTGGTTCTTCGAGTGCGGGTGGTGATACCACCAGTCCTCGCCGCCGAAGCAGACAATGCTTTTCCCTGATAACATTGAATTACTGTAGCTCTTGGCTGAACTCAACGCCAAGATAGACTTCGCTGAGAGCTAATGTGCAGCCGACAGAAGGTAACTGAAGATTGGAGGTGAGGTCATTGGTCTCTTCATAATCCCATCTGTCAACTGCCTGCTTGATGTAGTGAGTGATGTGCGGGCGGTGCTGCGCAACGAGCAGGTATTCCCGAAAGCTTGGGATGGATTTGTAAAATGTGAACTTGTCGCCTCGATCATAGGCTTCCGTCGAGGGTGATAAGACTTCTATGAGGAGCGCCGGATTTATTAATGCCTGGATTCCGCCAATCTCCTCATAGATTGGCTTATCGCACACGACCGCAAGATCAGGATAGCGGTAAGGCGGAGCCGCAGGAACTTTGATCCGAATGTTCGCCGGAAAGACACGACATCCACGTTCTCGCAGCCCATTGTTCAGCGTCGTGATGAGATTGCTTTCAATCTGCGCGTGATTGGGACTGACGCCGCTCATGCAGAAGACTTCGCCCTTGAAATACTCGTAACGCTCCTCAGAAGCTAGCTCTAACTCGAAGTATTCTTTCAACGTGTAATGCGGCTTCACCCGGACTGACATACACCTTTTCTCGCCTCCCTCACAAAAGCGATTATTGCTCGGCCTATCTCATGTTAATCCCTTAGCCCGAACTTTGCCAGCCTTTGATCTAATGCTGCATCAACATTTGAATGCTCGTAAGGAAGGCTGTCAAAGCATGAGCCAGAAGCACAGAGATAACCTGGCTTGTGATGACAGAAGGCGGAAGAAATGGAGACTTGAACAGGGGAACGGCCGATGCTTCAAGTCTCTCTTCCGGCTGGCTTGATTCAAGCCTGACGCTGGGACGTCCGGCTCTGGCCAGTTTAGTGGTGCTGTTGGGGCGAGTGGCCTATCTTTGCATTTTGACGGGCTGGAAGCAACTTTCGGCTTTGCCATCCGGGCGAAAGTCAGGTATAGTGCAAAGCAACCAGACGGTTGGTGGACCCTTCCGTCTAAGTGGTTTGCGGGGTGAGGACGCAAATCACACAAGAATAGGCGCACGGCCCCAAAGCTTGTGCGCCTGTTCGCTTTTTACGCGCTATTTTTTCTCGTCCGTCACCAGACCTCTGAGTTCGGTTTCGATGCGCTCGATCTCCGAGAGCTTCTGGTGGACGACCTCGAACAATCTGGCTTCGGCCTTGATCCCGCGCTCGATCAGATAGGCCGCCGCGTCCGACTTGCTGCCGAAGACTCCAGCCTGCACCAGGGTCTTGAGCCTCTCCTGCGCTTCCGCTGAAACTTTTACGTGGTTCAGGCTGCCGTTATTTATCGGGAGCACGCTTTTGACCTTGTTCCCCAGAGCCTTGATGGGATTTGTGATTTGAGGACGCCTGGGAGGCGCCTGAGGCTCTTCGGCGCGGACCAGTTCGACGCTCGGCTGCGGCGTCCGGTCCGAAAAGAGGTCAAAGGCTTTTTCCACGTCCTTCTCGTTTGCCGGAACTCTGACGTCGTAGGGATTATTCGTGCCGCAGGCTACGCAGAACTTGTAGCTGTCTTCATTCTCGTCCTCGCCGCAGTTTACGCACTTCCACATGGGTAGTCACCAGTAACCTTTCGGTCGGGCCCTAGATTGTAACCATCTATAGCTCCCTTTTACGCCGAAACGGTCCGCCGGTCAATGCTCGCCGAGAAGGTCAGTACCGCCTGCGGTAGCGGGCGGGCCTTGTGGTGTGTGTCACCCGCCCGCTACCGCAGGCGGTACTGACTCAAAGCTATTGCCAGCCTTACGGGTTTCTGATGCTGAAGGTATCGCCCTGCCGGATGTCGCCGGTCTCGAACCCCTTGCGAAACCAGCGAGCGCGCTGTTCGCTGGTTCCGTGTGTGAACGTGTCAGCGTCCGCGTAGCCGCGCGACCTCTGTTGCAGGCGGTCATCGCCGATGGCCGTCGCGGCGTTCAAGGCCTCTTCGAGGTCACCCTCCTCAAGGAATTTAAATCGCGCCGCGGCGTGATGCGCCCAGACTCCCGCGTAGAAATCCGCCTGCAATTCGAGCCGGACCGAAAGGGCCTTGGCATCTCGCTCGCTCATTCTCGCCTGCATCGCGTCCACACGGTCCGTCACCCCCAAAAGTTTCTGGATGTGGTGACCGACCTCGTGCGCGATGACGTAAGCCTGCGCGAAATCGCCTGTGGCGCCGAGATTAGACTTCAACTCCTGGTAGAACGAGAGGTCCATATAAATCTTCTCATCGCCCGGGCAATAGAAGGGACCGACCTCGGAACTGGATAACCCGCAGGCCGATTGCGTCCGGCCCGTGAAGATTATCAGCTTGGGCTCGCGGTATTGCAGCCCCTGCTGGCGGAAGATGTCGCGCCAGACGTCTTCTGTTTTCGCCAGCACAGCGGAACTGAGTTCGAGGTTCTCGTCTTTCGGGCCGACCGAGCGCGTGGCCTCTGTGCCCTGCCGCGGGTTGCTGCCGCCGCCGCTGAAGAGCGAGCGCAGGTCAACCCCGAATAACATGGCGACGACCAGAAGGATGACGCTGCCGATGCCCCCGCCGACGGCCATTCCCCGGCCCGAAATTCCACGTCTGTCTTCAACATTCTCGCTCTGCCGACCTTCTCTCCAACGCACGGTTTTTCATCCCCCTTTAGGCCGATTTTTCGCTGACGTCCCGCACGCCCCCTCAGCGGAAAGGGTAGCAGACCTGAGGTCACAAATGTTTGTCATTTCCGGGCGGTGATAATCACATTCCACCCGGCGCTGCGGCTGAGACGCCGGAACATCTTTTCGGAGACGAGCGGGCGCAGGAATCTCAACTCCTGACGAATCATCTGCTCGACTTCGGTCCTGACCTCACGAAACAGCTCGAACAACTCGCTCGCCTGCCGCCGGCTATAGACTTTGACGAGCGGACGTGCGTCATGTTCCGAATACTCTACGTAACGGCTCATGATCTCCTCTGTGGAGTGGCCGCGCAGGAAGTGGCCGCGCAGGACGCCTCTGTGCAGGACGATCTCCGTCCAGTAGTAGAGCGAGTTGCGATGATAGAGCATCACTTTAGCCACGCCACCGGGGCGCAGCACGCGATGCAGCTCGCGGACCGCGCCCGCCGTGTCCGGCGTGTGATGCAGGACGCCGTTGGAATAGACGACGTCGAAGCTCTCGTCCGCAAACGGCAGGCGCTCGCCGTCTGCGAGCACGAAATCCGCGCGCATCCCGTAGAGTCCGAAGTGCAGGCTCGAAATCTCCACAGAGCGCGGCGTGAGATCAACGCCGGTGCAGAGGGCACCGCCGCGCGCGAACTGTAAAAGGTCCGTGCCCATCCCGCAGCCGACTTCGAGCAGGCGCTTTCCAGCGAACGCGTCGAAACCCATCACTTCAGGCATCCACGGCGCATACTCCTGATAACGATGGCGCTCGACCTCGTCGAAAAACTCGCGCGTCGCGAACTCGTATTTCGCGCCATAGCGCGCGCCGCAAGGGTCCTGCGACCACTGCTCGCGCGCGTGCAGCTTCTCCGCCACAAGCTGCTCTTTATCATCTACGGGTTTCACATTTCACCTTCTGAAAATATTTAACCACAGAGACACAGAGACACAGAGGGAGGAAAGAATAATTATGAATTTTGAATGTTGAGTTTTGAATTCAAATCCTTAATTCAAAATTCAAAACTCAACATTCAAAATTTCTTTCCTCTGTGTCTCTGTGGTTATTTATTATTAGACCACGAGAGATAAGCTTCAAGGACACGCCGGGCGTTGTGCGACCAGGTGTGCTTCTCTACGGCTTCGAGCCGAGCGGCTGCGCCGAGACGCTCACGCAATCCCCTTTCGTTTGCCAGGCGCATGATGGCCTCGCACAGCTCACGAACGTTGCCTGGCTCGACCAGCAGCGCCGTCTCTTCATGCGACAGCACGTCGCCGATCTGCCCCAGACGGCTGGCGACGATGCCTTTGCCCATCGCCATGTACTCGAAGAGTTTTGTGGGCGAGCCGAAGAAAGGGCTTCCGTCTTCGAGCGGCACGTGCGGCGAGGCCAGCACGTCGCAGGCGTCCAAGAGAGAGGCCACGCGCTCGTGCTCGACCGCGCCCGTCAGAATCACTCGCTGTGCTGCGCCGCCTTCCCTCAAAGTCTCTTCGACCTTCTCGCGCAGCACGCCCGTTCCCACCAGCAGGAAACGCACACGCGCACCCTTCGGAATCATCGTGATGGCCTGCGCCAGCTCCACCACGCCGTGCCAGGGGCCGAACGTGCCGACAAAGCCGACGAGCGTTTCATTCTCCTCAACCCCGAGCGCGCGTCGCACCAGCTCCCCGCCGATGTTTGGGCGAAAGCGCTCCGCGTCAACGCCGTTCGGGTTGACCACGATCTTTTCGTCCGCGACCCCTGCGCGCAGCAGATTCTCTCTCTCGACTTCGGAGACAACGAAGATGCGCGCGGCGGCCCTGAGATTCAGGCGCTCGTATCGTTCGAGCAAGCCCAGCATCCCGACGCGATCCCAGTAGCGCCCGACCCAGACTTCGGAACCGTTGTATTCCAGAAAGAGGGGTCGCCTCGTTTTCAAGCTCGCAGCCACACCAGCCCAGCTAAAACGGCTGTAGCGCTGGTAGATGAAATCGGGCGGCTGTCGCTTGATCTCGTTGATTGCGCCGTGCGTGAAGAGCAGGTTGTTGTAGAGGTCGAAGGCCGCGCGCGTCGAGCCAATCGGCTTCGGCCAGATGATTTTCAGCGGGGTCTTTTTTTCGTCCAGCCCGGCTATCTGATCGTTACTGACGAGCGAGATACGCGTGCCCGCGGAGAGCGCTGCGTTGATGAAGCCGTTGATGTGGCTGGCTGCGCCGCCCGCCTGCGTTCCGGGTCCAGGTGTGGCGCGCACGTACACAATCTCAAGCGTGTCCGCTCCCACACTTTTCTGCCTCGGATGATGTCTGAGGTGCTCGCCTCTTTTAACAGCCAGTTCGAGTCGCCGCAGATGACGCGCGGCGCGCGTCATCGCAGCCGCGCTGATCGCGGCCTCGCGTGCGAGGCGTGCGGGAGCCCTCAGCAAAATCCGACCGCGCGCCTCTTCGCGCCACCCTCCGTGCGCGTCCAGGATGATGACCCTGCGCGCCCCTGCCAGAGCGCCGAAGAGCAGAAAGGCGTTCTGCCCGCGCTGCCACGTGAGCCTTTCCGTGGCGACTGCGAAAATATCCGGGCGCAGGGCGCGCAGGGCACGCAGGCGCTCTGCCATCCGGCCGCCTTCGATTCGGGAGCGCGGAATCTCCTCAAAGGAAGCTTCCGGGTAACGCTCCCGAAGCGCGCGGCGCGCACGCCCCGCCTCGCCGCTCAAGATGAGCAGCACGATCTTCGCTTGATTGCGCCGCTCGCTCTCCTTTACGCTCGACTCTCTTTTCATGCTCTTTTAGAAGATACGCCTGAGAGCGCGCCTCTGAACAGTTGGCTGAGTTCCGCCCCGCGCAACACGAGCGCTTCGGAAAGGGGGCGGCGAGTGCGTGCTCGGAAAAAGAGCGCGACGAGCGCGAAGATCAGGGCGTAGCTGATGGTCGAAGCGAGGGCCGCGCCGCGCGCGCCGAAAAGAGGGACCAGTGAGAAGACCAGGGCGATGTTGACCGCCAGAGTCGCCAGCCAGCAGAGCGGGATCAACAGGGGCAGCCCCAGCGCGTTAAAATGCTGGACGAGCACAGATTCGAGACCGATGAGATAAATGCCCGGCAGTAAAATTAATAACTGCACGCTCGCGTCCGCGAACGCGGCGCCGTAGAGCAGAGGCAGCACGAAACTCAAAGGCACGGCCGCCAGACAGACGAAGAGCATCACGAACGCAGTGTGCCGCGTGACGACTGAAGTCAGTTCGCCCGTCTCGTCCCTTTGGGCCGTGACGCGCGGGAAGAGCAGCGTGGCGATGATTCCGGGCAGCAGCATCAGCATCATTGCGATCTGCGACGCCAGACCGTAAACGCCTGCTTCTCGTTCGCCTCTGAAATAGTTAACGACGAACAGGTCCGCGCGAAAGATCAGCGCGCCAGCGAGTATCGAGATGTGAAACTTGAGGCCGTAACGCATCATGCGGCCAAATAGTTTCAGGTCCGGGCGCCAGACCTGCCGCTCTTTCAGCTTCGCCGCGTAAGCTCCAACCAACAGAACGATGACGAGGCCGACGAGGATGCTCGCGCCCGTGTTCAGAGAGACGAGAGTCCAGAGGCCGGCGTTCAGAAGGATGAGCGCGATGATCGCATTGACGAGCACGAAGGATTGCCCGAGGAGGTCCAGGAGGTTGAAGCGCTCGACGCGCCCGACCGCCAGAAAGATGTTGAGGCAGACGAGCATGATGAGCTGGAACGGAATCGAGAGGGCTGCGATGCCGATCAGGCGCGGCGGGATGAACCCGAACCAATCGGGGCGCCAAGCAGCAAGACCCAAGAGTCCGACTGCGAGCAGCCCGCCGACGATGAGCGCGAAAAGAAGTGAATTGATGGCTGCTGGCGCTAGATACCGCCTGTCCTGCGCGATGAAGTAGGTGTTGGCCGAAGGGAGCCCGGCGCTGGCGAGTTGAACCAGGGTGGCGACTGCGACGTTGATGACGGCCAGTTGACCATAACCTTCAGCCCCTAGCCAGCGCGCAACGATGATTCCGGCGACGACGCTGTTGACCATCATCAGGCCGCGCGCCAGCAGCGTCCACGCGACGTGGATGGAGAAGCGGCGGCGCGCGGGGCTCACAACGGCTGTAGATGTTATACCCGCAGGTTGTTCTGACATTTTAAATGGCTAACGAACTTTAGGACATTTCTCCTTCATCCGCGATCAATCCAACGCTCATACCATAAACTGAGATTGAGCAGCGCCCACAGGTGAAAGCCCCAGTCCTGTGTGCGGCGGCGATGTTCGTCCAGGAGACGCGCGACGAAATCATAGTCGAAGAAGTTGCGCCGCCGCATGGTGTTGTTCATCAGGTGGGAATCGAACCACGAGCCCAGGCCGTCCCTGAACCATTCGCGCACGGGCGCGCCGAAACCACGCTTGCGGCTGTAGAGCAGGTCGTGCGGTAGAATCTCTTCGAGCGCACGCTTCAGGATGTGCTTGCCGCTGCGGCCCTGGACCTTCAGAGAGCGCGGCAACGCAAGCGCATACTCCACCAGATGATGATCCAGGAAAGGCACGCGCGCCTCCACGCTTGTCGCCATAGTAATCTTGTCCACGCGCATCAGGAGCAGCTCCGGCAGGCGTAATTTCAATTCCAGATAGGTCATCCGCGACAGGAAATCCGACTGGGGGCGCTCCTCCTCTATATATTTCAGGTACGAATTGACGACTTCGAGAGACGAGCGCTCACGCATCCGCTCGCGCATCTCAGCCGAAAGCACGCGCGGCTTGAACGTCTCGTCGTAAACGACCACGCCGCCCCAGAACAGAGGCTCGTTCGCGCCGAGACGACGGATCAACTCTATGACGGCGCGCTTTCTCCCGGTAGCTTCGAGAGCCGGACGACTGACGGCGCTCGCCGCCCGGCGTAAAGTCTGCGGCACGCGCTCGGCTCTGCGCCAGAACCTTTCATAAATCCGCAAGTGCCTGACGTAATTTTCGTAGCCGCTGAAAATCTCGTCCGAGCCCTCGCCGACCTGCACGACGATTGTGCCGGAATCGCGCGCCAGCTTCGAGACGTAATAGAGCGGCACGCAGACAGGGTCCGCAATCGGCTCGTCCTGATGGAAAACCAGACCTGGAAGAAACTCCTGCATCTCCTTTTCCGAGATGATTACTTCATGATGGTTGGTCTTGAAATCCCTGGCGATGCGCCGCGCCGAATCCAGTTCGTTCAAGTACTCCGCATCACGGAATCCCACCGTGAACGTCTCCACAGGCCGCGTCATCTGTTCCGACATCAGCGCGACGTTCGCGGACGAATCAACCCCGCCCGAAAGAAAGACCCCGAAAGGTACGTCCGCCATCATGCGCTTCTTGATGGACTCCCGGAGCAGCCGCAGGATTTCAGCCTTGTGCTCTTCTTCGCTGCGCTCCGCGCTCATCGCGGGCGGGGGCAGCGCGTCCCAGTACCGCTTGAGATTACTTGTGCCGTCGCGTGAGACCGTAAGCATGTGGCCCGCTGGGATCTTCTGTATGTCCCGGAAGAGCGTGCGCGGCGCGGGCGTGGTCAGGAATGTCAGGTAATGATAGAGCGCTTCTTCGTCAACTTCCGCTGTGACCGCAGGGTGTTGGAGGATGGCTTTGATCTCGGAGGCGAAGATGAAGCGCCCGTCCTTTTGGTAGAAGTAAAGCGGTTTCACCCCGATGCGGTCGCGCACCAGTATCAGTTGCCCGCGCCTCTCGTCCCAGATGGCGATGGCGTAATCGCCCTCTATGTCGTGAACGAAATCCTGCCCGCGCTCCTCGTAAAGATGGAGGATAGTTTCGGAATCGGTGCGCGAGGCATAGACGTGGCCGCGCTGTTCCAGGCCTTCGCGGAGGCGCGCGTGATTGTAAATCTCGCCGTTGAAGACGAGCCAGACCCCTTCGACGCAGCCGCGCATCGGCTGGTGGCCCGCCTCCGAAAGGTCTATGATCGAGAGGCGGCGAAACCCTAAGCCCCCGCGCCCGTCGTCAAAGATAAGCTCGCCCGCGTCGTCCGGTCCACGGTGCTGCATCTGGTCGCGCATACGCTCCACCAGAGCGCGCTCGACACCCCCACGCGCCGCCCCGTATTCCCACACTCCGCAGATTCCACACATTGAAAAAATTTTGAGTTTTGAATTTTGAATTTTGAATTAAGGCCCGCAGCTTTTAATTCAAAATTCAAAACTCATAATTCATAATTACCTTTTCCACCACGCCTTGAAAGAGCTTTGACATCACATAATATCTACGCCCTGAGTCGTCGTTAAGCTGGTACTCGAAATCCTCGGAGCGCAAAAGCTCAAGGGCGCGGCGGAAGAACTCTGCATCGAGGTCGAAGAGATATTGCTTGGCCTCCCCGATGGACCTGCAATGCTTGATGTCCACCTCTTCGCGCAAGACTATGCGCTGGCCCGTGTCAATGCCAGCGTCTATGAAGAAGACCGTGATGCCGACTGCGTCTCCCTGAATGACGGACCATTCCATCACGTTGCGTCCACGATAACCGGGAAGCCTCCCGATATGCGGGTTCAGGATTCCCAGACGGAAAGCATGGATCGTCGGCTCGCGGTAGATGACGCCAGCTTTGTGCAGGCCGACGTCCAGATTGAGCCGTTTGAGCCTTTCGAGCGTGTCCGGGTGGTCTAACCGCTTCCGAAACAGAAGGACGCGGCGGCCGAAGATGAGCCGCAACGATTTCGCACGGCCGCGCTTGAGAAACAGGCGCGCGAGATGTTTCGAGACCGAGCGCCAGCCGGATTCCCCTTGCGTCGGGCACAGGAGAATGAAAGGGGCGCAACCCCGTACCTTGAGCGCTTCGTCATAAATCTTCAGCGCCGCCGGAAGAGAATTTGCCAGGATACCTGCGCGCATTCGCCTTTTTCTCAAATCCAGGCCGCCAGAGCCCGTGCGTAGAGTCCGTAGTAACAGACCAGGAGCCAGCCACTTTGTCCTGATGGAAGCCACTCCGCGGGCAACAGTTCGTAATAGTAGTTCAGCGCGTCAAGAAACCTCAAATCAGGTAGCAGCGCCGCGGCGACCGACATCAGGCTTAATTTCAGAAGCAGCTCGTCAGCCATAGGGGGCGCGACCCCGCCCTTCTCAACACGCGCCCGGTCACGCACCATCAGGCTGTTTAAGACGTATTCACGAACCTCTTCCTCGACGTCAAGGGCTATGTTCAAAGGGCAGGAATAGCGCTCAGCCAGAAGCTGAAAACGGCGCGAAGGCGTCGGTCCGGACTCTTTCAACAGTTTGACGAACGGGACCGGTGGCGGAAGATGCGCGGGGCGCAGCTCCAGTCTCTGACAGAGCGAGAGCGCGCGCAGCGACGGAAGGCAGCCCGCGCCTGTTTCCGTCCAGTGGTCCGGCACATGGAGAGCGGCTTTGGAATCTTCTTTAATCTCCGCGGGCGTGGCTTTCAGCAATCTTTCGCGCAGCAGGGAGACGTAGGCCGCTTGCTCGCCGAATTTTTCGGGCGCGAGGCTAATGATGCGCTTACGGCACAACTCGCCGAAACGCTCCTTTAACGCCTGCGAGATGAGTTCTCTCATTCTGCCGCGGTCCTGATCTTGAACCGTCCGCCCTGTAACTCGGTCGCCAGCTCCGTCAGGGTGAGACACTTGATGTCTTCGGCCTGCGAAACGTCTTTGACGAAGCGCTCGATGTGCGAGAAGTCCTGAATATCTTTCGTGTGGTTCTCAAGAATGACCGGAACTTGAGCGAGCCCGGACGCGCGCGCGCGACGACGTATTGACTTGAGCATCTCTGTCAGAAGCGGGTAGTCGAGCTGCGCTATGTCGGAGATGAGGTGTTTGCCTTTGAGGTAGGGCACGACGCCTTTTTCGTAGACGCGCGTCCAGGTCGAGGCGTGGCTAACTTGCGCCCACTCCTGGCCGTAAGCTTCCACACTCCGGCCACTCGTTGCCGGAGTGGCAGGGCGCTTCTTTATCTTGCCCAGCGCTTTGTTCAGATGATGTTTGAAGACCTGCCGGCGCGACCCGTAAAAATGGTTCGTAGGGACGCAGATGATCGGCTCAACCTGTGCGGAAACCTTCCGCGCGTCCGTCATCACAGGATAGTACGGCAAAAAATCCTCTTCCGCTTCGGTGTAATCGAGCTTGATGTTCTTGGTCTCGTAGCGCACGCCTCCGACGATGCTCATGTCAAAGACGATGCCGAGCCTGACCAGAAGATCGAGCACGTGCTCTGACGGGGCGATGCACCATGAGCCCGAGCGGAAAGAGATCACGCGATAATTTGAGTTGACCGGGCGCAGGAGATTTTCTAGATATTCTTTACCCGCCAACATCATCCCGTAAGCTTCTTCCGGCTCGTAATTCAGAATTGACCAGTCGCCCGCAAGCTGCCACTCGCCGTCTTTGTACTCGGCCCGGCTCCATTGCGGGTGTATGTGCAGCTGTATGTCGTGCCCCTGGCGGAAAGTCTCCTGCACGACCGCGTCCCATTCGTCCGCCAGCGCTTTTAATTCCGGGTGCTCATTCTCGAACCTTCTGAACGTGAGCTGCTGCATCACCTCGGCGTTGAACGAGCCGCGCAGCCCGTGCGCGTTGTAAATCTGAACGAGCTCGCGCATCGGGCGAAACTGTAGCTCGCGCGCGTCGCCCGCGCCCGTGCCGCTTAGCTCCCAGTCGTCAACGAATGCCAGATAGATTGTCGGCTTCATGCTTAATCAACCTAATCCATGTCGAAACGCTCAATCAAGCTCAAACGCTCGCTCTCGTCATCGCCCGCGCAGACGGGCACCAGGGCCCAGCGATACCGGCACGGCGCGGCGGCGCGCACGGTCCAGCAGGCAGAGATGGACGCGCTCTTTGACCCGTAATCGCGCGAGACGAACCGCGGCTCGAACTCCGGCGGTTTGTTCACGTCCAGCGCGACGACGAAGAGCCGCGCCCCGGTCACGCGGTTGCGGACCTGCGCCACGCGCCGCGCGTGCATGCTCGCGTCCAGCTCTTCCGCGAAATGAAAACGAAAACGCAGCTCGTGCTCCCCATCCCCGACGAGTTCGTCCTCGACGAGCCAGAAACGCTCCCGCTTGTGAAGGCGGACCGAGCGCCTGTGCGTGATGGGTTGCGCGAGTCTGCGATAGCCGTCGTGCTCGGCCGTGACGAGATCAAAGTCCGCGTTCGTCTCCCAGTGAGTCACGCGCGGGTGCGCCTCGTCGCCGATGACGAAAGGGGTTGACGCGTCCGTAGAGTTCTGCTCGGCGGCGTCCACCTCCAGGGTCGAATGATACTGCGTCGAGCGGAACAGATGACGCTCGTGAAAATCCGCGGAATAGACATACGTGCCGGGGTCCGTGATGAAGCAGGTGCCGCAGGCGCTCACCTCCAGAGAGAGAGCGTCGTTGTGACCGTGCGAGCCGCGCCCCTTGAGCCCACTGCCGCTCGCGTTGAAGAGCAGATAGAGGTCGTCTGCGCGCATGACATATGTGCCCGCCCGCTCGAAAGCCTGCGACGGCGCGCTTTCGGCCATCTCCCCAAAGCTTTCGTAAGCGCGCACGCCCTCGCGGCCGAAAATCCAGAGCAACTCTTCCGGCATCGCCTCGGAAGGCTGCTTGAGGCGCGGCTCGTCGAAAAAGAGCGCGCCGAGCGCGAGCACGTAAGCGTGATCGTCTGCGGCGCGTTTCCGAAAAGGCAGGACCTGCCCACCGTCTGTATCACCTATGAGCGGCGCGCGCCCGTCCGGCCTCAGGAGGGCGCGCGTGTACTCCAACATCAGGCGCAGTTTCCGCCAGTGCTCATCATGAATCTCGATTTCATTGGCGCGTGCCAGGACGAACGAGTAGAGGAAGAGTTCGAGCACGAAACGATGATAACCCGTGGAGGCTTCATCGTCCGCGCCGTCTGCGAGCACCTGCTTGTCCATCTCGCGCAGGAGTTCGCGCCACCCCAGCTCGCGCCAACCGCGCGCGGCCTCCAGCTCAGGCAACATGAGCCCGAGCCAGAACAACCCGGTCACGTCCGAGAGATAGTGATTGCTCGTGGAGATGTACGAAAACTCCAGGTTGCGCCGGATGTGCGCGCCGTGCTGATCGAACGTTTGTAGAAAGAGCGGAAGCGTCTCTTCGTCCAACAGGGACGAGTCGCGCAAGAGGTTGAAGGTCGTGAGCAGATTCATCGCGCGCAGCGCCACTTCCATCGCGCAAGACCAGTTGGGCCCGCGCCCGAGCGGATTCTGCTCGCGCCAACTGGCAAGCTGCGCGAAGATTTCCCGTGCGAATTTTTCGTCTCCAGTGACCGCGCCAGCGCGCGCCAGCGTCAAAAGGTGCGCGAGGCGGTTCACCTCCCAGAGGACCCTCGCGTCCGAGCCGTCGCCCCGCAGCAGCCGCACGTCCCCGTGATAATCCAGCGGCCAATCAACGCCGGACAAAGGATCGCACAGCCAGTTGATTCGCTCCCCGAAACATTTTTCGCCGTAGCCGAGCACGGTCCAGCAATGCTCACGAGCGATGCGCGCAGCCTTTTCCAGCAACTGCGCCGTCTCGAAAGGGAAGAGGCTGCGTTGCAGCTCAGAAGTCTCCGCGCTTGAGTCGCAGCCCGGAAAGAATTTCGGCGCGGCGCGGCTGCGAAAATGCGCCAGGAGCTCGGACTGAGAGAGGCGCGCAAACTCGGGGCGTAAGCGCGCCGGGGCTTGCGCGAGCGCCGGAAGAAGGGAGCGCTCTCTGCGTCTTGCGGCACGGGCGCGACTGCGTCTTAGAGCCTCAAGAGCGACCGTGCGCGCATCAACCTCGCCGCGCAGCGCGCGTTTCATCTTGCGAACAATGCTCATCGAAAAGCGCTTGTGGAAACCGAATTTCAGGCTAACCCTTTATTGGCTGCGGCAGCGTTCCTCTGATCTGCCAGAAAGGGATCAACTCCCTTCTCCTTCCATGAGAGCGTCAAGGATGCGGTCGGCCGTACGGCCGTCCCAGAGCGGAGGGATACGCGGCTCCAATTTCCCGGCCGGAGTGTCGAGCACTTCGAGCGCAGCCTCTTTAATCCTCTCGGCGCGCGTCCCGACGACGACGTTTGTTCCCATCTCGACAGTGATGGGGCGCTCCGTATTCTCGCGCAGGGTGAGACAGGGAATCCCGAGCGCGGTGGTCTCCTCCTGGATGCCGCCCGAATCTGTGAGCACGAGCCGCGCGCCGCTGTAGAGACGCAGGAAATCCAGATAACCGAGCGGGTCCATCAGTCGCAAGTTAGGCGCGCGTTCGACCAGATCCGCGAAGCCGAACTCAGCGATGCGCGCGCGCGTGCGCGGGTGCACCGGAAAGATTATGGGGAGGCGATGGCTGATCTCTTCCAGAGCGTCGAAGATGCGGCGGAAAGTGATGGGGTCGTCAACATTAGAAGGACGATGAAGAGTCAGCGCGGCGTATTCCCTTCCCGACAGGCCCAGGTCCTCGCGCACGGTTGACGTTTCGGCTCGCTTGAGCTGGCTCAGGAGCGAGTCAATCATGATGTTGCCGACGAAACGGATGCGCGCAGGCGGGACTCCTTCGGCTATTAAATTTTCATCAGCATCCCTTGAAGGCGTGAGCAGCAGGTCGGCTATCTGGTCCGTCAGGAGACGATTGATCTCCTCCGGCATCGTGCGGTCGCGACTGCGCAGGCCCGCCTCGACGTGGGCCACTTTCACCTGAAGCTTCGAGCAGACCAGCGCGCAGGCGAGCGTCGAATTGACGTCGCCGACGACCAGGACCCAGTCGGGCTTTTCATTGATAACGACGGGCTCGAACTGCTGCATCACGGCGGCCGTCTGCTGCGCGTGCGACGCCGAGCCGACGCCGAGGTATACGTCCGGGCGCGGGATATTCAGGTCACGAAAGAAAGCATCCGACATTTGCTCGTCGTAATGCTGCCCCGTGTGCACGACGAGCGGCGCGAACTCCTCGGCGCGCCGCTTCATAGCCTCCACGATGGGCGCGACCTTCATGAAATTGGGGCGCGCGCCGACGACGTTTAGAACTTTCATAAAGCAGTGGTCAGTGGTCAGTGGTCAGTGGTCAGTGAGAATCAGTTTTTCAACTGACCACTGACCACCGACCACTGACCACTTTACAATCGGATGATCCGCGCACGGCTCTCGCGCCGCAGTTCACCGCCGAGCGCGTTGCGCGTGTCAATGATGAGCGGGGCGAGTTCCGTGACGTGGCGGTAGTTGATCTGGCTGTGGTCCGTGACGATGACGACGCAGTCGGCCAAACGCAGCTCCTCGTCCGTGAGGGTGACGGACGAAAGCGGCGCACCATTACCTTCCGTGTGCGCGTCGTCGAACCTCACCTCGGGGACGAATGGGTCGTGATAGCTCACGTCCGCGCCCTTCGCCCGGAGGCGATCAATGATCGAGAGCGCCGGACTCTCGCGCACGTCGTTGACGTCCTTTTTATAGGCCACGCCCAACAGGAGCACGCGCGAGCCTTTGAGCGCCTTCCGGTCGTCGTTCAACCCGTCCGCGACGAGCGTCACCACATGCTCCGGCATACGCGAATTCACCTCCTCCGCCAGCCCTATGAAGCGCGAGTCGAATCCGTGCTGCCGCGCTTTCCATGAAAGGTAATGTGGATCAAGCGGGATGCAGTTGTGAACATAGATGCCGTAAGAAGTAGCGAACGTGTGCGTGTCGTCAACTTCCATGGAATAGACTTCAACAGGCTGATCATTGGTTTTAATCTCAATTGATTTAACCGGGGTGGTCGTTAAAGGCCCGGCCTGTTTGAAAGCTTTGCTGACAGACGGAGCGGGCAAACAATGGATTGGCAAGCGATCACCTTCCTTCAAATCCCTGGCGAACACCTGCCGCACCATGCCCTCTTCATCGCAAACGAGCATCGGGTGCTGATCGGTCACGGTCAGACTGCGGTTATCGCTGGTTGTCACAGTGACAATCGGTCCATCCGTCTTGCGGCGAAACAAATAACGAACGGATTTCCATTGCGGCTCCTGCGTTTCCATGTCTAAGGAGAGAGCCTTCAGGAGAGGTCTGTAAATCACTTCGCCGCCGCCAGCCTCAAACCTTCGCGCACTGGCACTGGAACTCTGCTCAGAGAAAATCGCCTCCAACGACTTGACTTGCTCCAAGCCATCAGGCGACCTGACAACCCCCATCTCGTGACCGGCTAAACAATGCCCCCCAATGCCCGGACCAGGATAAAACGGCATGAAGCCGAAAGGCTTGGTGGCGGCGGCGCGGATGACTTCCCAGGTGTCTATGCCGAGGGCGTAGCAGAGGCGCGCCATCTCGTTCGCCATGCCGATGTTGACGGCGCGAAAAGTGTTCTCCAAAAGCTTCGCGGCTTCGGCGACGCGCGCCGAAGTGACCGCGTGCACGTCCCTGACGATCTGCGAGTAGAGATGCGCCGCCGCTTCCGTCGAAGAGTCCGTGCAGCCGCCGACGACTTTCGGGATGTTGTGCGTCTGAAACTGCGGATTGCCGGGATCAACGCGCTCAGGCGAGAAGGCCAGCAGGAAGTCCGCGTCCAGCTTCAGACCCGTCTCCTCAAACATCGGCAGGAGCACTTCATCGGTCGTCCCAGGATAGGTCGTTGATTCGAGGACGATCAATTGGCCGCGCCTCAGATTTTTCTGGATCTCTTCGGCCGCAGCAAGGATGTAGGAGACGTCCGGCTCCTTTGTCTTCCTCAGCGGCGTCGGCACGCAGATGATGATGGCGTCGCAGCTCTTCAGGTGATTAAAGTCTGTGGTGGCGCGCATTATTTGCGCTTCGGTCAGCTCTTTGATGCCCGATGACGGCACATCCCCTATGTAGGAGCGCCCGGCGTTGATGTCGGCTGCCTTCGCCGAGTCCACTTCGAAGCCTGTGGAGTCGAAGCCGTTGCGCGCGAACTCCACCAGGAGCGGCAGGCCGACGTACCCCAGGCCGATGACGCCGACGCGCGCCCCTTTATCCGTTATCAATTTTATGATGTCGTCTTTAATCATGTCCTCAAGGTCTTTCCACTGTCAGTTTGCTATGCGCTTCAAGGGCGGGACGCCGGAAACGCCGCTGCGGCCCGAATCGTTAAGACTATTTGAGCGCCGCGCAGACTGTCAACGACGCAGAGCAGGAGACGAAAAGCAGAATCCAGGAGTCAGAATTCAGAATCCAGAATTACAAGGCGGAAACCGTTTCTGTTTTTCTTTTCTTCTGACTCCTGGATTCTGAATTCTGGATTCTGCTTTTCCGATTCTGCTTCTCGTCTTTTCCTTGACAGCTTATGATGAACGGGTCAATATCCACGCCCGATAAGCGCTTTAAAAAGGAAGCTTGAACAAGATGGCTGGTCGAATAACGAACGGCGGCGCAATGCTTCTCTTCGTGCTCCTTTCACTATCGCTCGGGGCGTGCTCCGGCAACAGCGCCTTTGACGAAGCCAACAAGCTCAATCAAAGCGGGAGCGATGACATCAAGGCGATAGACAAGCTCGTCCAGGACAATAAAAATAAGGAGCGAGAAGTCTCCACCGCCATTTATGCCAAAAATATTCCTCAGGCCGTGGCCCTGCTGGACGAATCCGTGAAAACGATTGATCTCGGTCTCCAGAAAGCCGAAAGCGCCGCCGGCAAATTTGAGAAGGCGTCGAAACTGGACATTGACTCGACGCTTAAGGAATACCTCTCGCTCCGAGCGCAAAGCGTCGCCAAAGCTATCGAGGCATTTAAAGAGGTTCGTCAGGGGGCTATCGCATTACGCGTCAAGCTTGAGAGCCGGGACGAGGCCGTCATCGAAAAGGCCAAGGAAGAGATGCGGCAGACCAGTATCAGATACGAACAGCTCATCAGCGAACATCAAAGGCTCGAAGGCCAGGCGGGCGAGATAGCGCGCCGCAATCCAGACAAGATCAAACCCGGAATGTAGCTCATTCACAGCATGGAGGTGTGCCATGGCTGCTTCAACGAGCGAGTCTCAGGGGAAACTCATACGTGGCCTGGGTCTCTTAGACGCGACGATGATCGTCATCGGCTCGATGATCGGTTCGGGCATCTTCATCGTCTCCGCAAGGTCTTCCGTGCTCGTCGGCTCGCCCGGCTGGATGCTGGCTGCGTGGGCGCTGGCGGGAGTGCTGACCATCACGGGCGCGCTCTGCTGCGCAGAGTTGGCGGCGATGATGCCTCGCGCCGGGGGGCAATACGTTTTTTTGCGCGAAGCCTACGGCCCGGCGACGGGTTTCCTTTTCGGCTGGTCGCTCCTCTTCGTCATTCAAACGGGCACCATCGCGGCGGTCGCCGTCGCCTTCGCAGACTTTCTGAATGTGCTCGCGCCAGGGGTATCGGCGACAAACTACATCATCGCGCCGATTCAAATAGGAAGCTACGCCATCAGTCTTTCGACTCAGCAACTGGTGGCGATTCTCTTAATCCTGATTCTCACTTTCACAAACACGAGAGGCCTCAAGACCGGGAAGTTCATCCAAAACACCTTCACTTTCACGAAGACTGCGGCGCTGATTGGGCTGATCCTGATAGGTTTCGCCCTCGGGTGGAACAAGGGAAGCGCGGCCTACACCTCATCATGGTGGAATCCCCTGGAGAATGCCGGATGGAACCCCGGCGCGGCGGAGCCCGGTCTGGCAGTGGGGAGCGGTTTCTGGCTCTTGATGCTGCTGGGCCTCGCGATGGTCGGGCCCTTGTTTGCCCAGTCAGCCTGGAACAATGTCACGTTCACAGGGAGCGAAATACGCGACCCAGGTCGCAACCTGCCACGCGCGCTGCTGATAGGCTGCGGGGCGGTCGTCCTGCTCTATCTGCTGGCTAACCTCGTCTACATCACAAACCTCCCGCTCGGAAGGCCGATAAACCCCGCCATTCCTGGCGACACAGGAGTCCCCGGAATCGAGAACCCCGGACACAAGGTCGCCACCGATACGATGTTCGCCATCTTCGGCCAGGGCGGGATGATCGTGATGGCCGTGGCCATCATGATCTCGACGTTCGGCTGCAACAACGGCTTGATTCTCGCGGGCGCGCGCATCTACTACGCCATGGCACGCGACCGCCTCTTCTTTCAGCGCATCGGCACCGTCAACAAGTATCACGTTCCGGCAGTCGCCCTCATCACGCAGGGCATCTGGGCCTCTCTGCTCATCCTGCCGCGCACTGTGACGATTGAGAAGACTGGTCCCGTTTACGGTAACGTTTACGATCAACTGCTCAAATACATCATCTCGGCCGATCTGGTCTTTTATGCGCTGATGGTCGGGGCCGTCATCGTCCTGCGCCGCAAGGCGCCCAAAGCGGAGCGCCCTTATCGCACCTTCGGCTACCCGGTCGTGCCCGTCATCTACATCGCTCTCGCCCTGTTGCTGGTCCTGGACTTGGCTTACCTGACTCCGGCGACTTCCGGCATCGGCTACCTGCTCGTTTTGACGGGCATCCCCGTCTATTTCATCTGGCGCAGGAGCGCTGCGCCGCGCGAGGCTTTCGAGACGGAGACGGCGGACGCGAAGCTGGAAGGTCCAAAGGCTACGCAGTGATAAAAAGTTTCTGGCGAAAGATTGGTGGGCACGGGGACGCGTGCGTCTGGTCACTGGAAGAGTTTGAGCGAAAGTTTTCAGAGAACCTTCGCAACTGCGCGTGGGAGCCGCACCCGCGCTACAGCGTCTTCACGCAGTTTGACGGGGAATACTACCTTGAGCGTAGGGAAGCTTTTCTACACAAGTACCGCTCGTTTTACGCCGTCTCGAAAACCATCCGGCCGCGGAGGATGATCGAGCTGGGCGTCTGCGCTGGCGCGGGCGCGGACGCTTACCTGAGCGCGACGCCCGGAGCCGAGTACACTGGGATTGATACTTTCGGCGAGCCGTTCACAGAAGACGACGACTCGCCCTGGAAGGCTCTACGCAACAGTGAAAATTCGGTCTGGAAACCATATGACATCGCCGAGCGTTTACTAAAGGAGCGCGGCTTCAAGCATTTCAACCTGATCACGGCCAATCTAAGGCATCTTGAAAAGCTTCCGCACCGTGCGGATTTAGTGATCGTTGACGCGGCGCACGACTTTGAGAACGAGTACGCTGACCTGCGGCTGGCCCTGACGGCCGAGCCCTCTTTCATCTTTGTTGACGACGCGGAAGACGAGGCGCAGGCCAGGCCCGCCATCGAGAAGTTTTTGAACGAAGACCTGAAAGGCAGAATCCGGTACACCTTGCCTGTTGATTACATTGGCGGCGGATTAATCATCAGACTGAAGAGGTAGATTCCGGGCGGGGCGCTCACTTCACCCACTCGTCCGATACTTCTGTTTCGACTTTCACGGGCACTTTCTTAACGTACTCCGCCCCGGCCGCGCACATCGCGTCTTCGACTTTCTTGGCGATCACATCCGTCTCCCCTGCGTCCGCCTCGACCACAATCTCGTCATGCACAATGTTGACGATGCACGCGGTAGTGTCGCGCAATTGATCGTGCAGAAGGCGCAGGGAGCGCTTAAAAATGTCAGCCCCGGTCCCCTGGATCGGAGTGTTCTTTCCATTACGCTGTGCGAGCGATGCCGCCTGCCGGTCCTCTGAATCGAAGCGAAAGCGCGCCAGGCGGCCAGACGCGGTTCGTGCTGTGCGCTCGCGGACCGCTCTTTGCGCGGCGTCGCGCAGCCATGCGTCGAGTTGGCGGTAAGTGGCGAAGTAGCGCCGCAAGATGTCTTCAGCGTTTGTCAGCGAGAGTCCAGTCATCATCGAGAAACGCTGCGCTCCGATGCCATAGACCACGCCGAAATTCAGACGCTTGGCGAAGTCGCGTTGCTCTTTCGTCACCTGCTCAAGCGGCATATTGAAGACCTGCGCGGCGGTCACGCGGTGCAGATCCGCGCCGGAATTAAAGGCATCAACGAAGCCTTGATCGCCGGTGAAGTCTGCCAGAATGCGTAACTCGATTTGCGAATAATCACTGATGATTAACTTTCTTCCCGCAGGCGCGCGGAAGCAACGTCTGTACTCGATCGAGTGCGGGACCTGTTGGACGTTTGGATTTTGGCAGGCCATTCTCCCGGTCGGCGCGCCGATTTGACGAAAGTCCGCGTGGATGCGGCCCGTCACGGGATTTATTTCGTTCAGGATGTTTTCACCATAACTGGTGAGTGCCTTCTGAACTGTTCGATATTCGAGAAGTGTCTTAATCTCTTTGTGCTTTTCGGCAAGCGGCTGTAGTTTCCAGTTGCGCGTCGAGTCCGGCATTTCAATGCCGAGTCGCTTCAGAGCCCTGGTCAACTGGACGTGGGAATCCAGATTGAGGTCCATGCGGGTCGGGCCGCCAAACAGTGAGCCTTGCGGAGATTCCTCGGCAAGCATATTTTGTAACTCTTCGGCCAATGCTGCACGCTTCTTCTCGACGACGGCCAGCTGCTCGCGCCAGCGCCCCGCGTCCAGATAGATGCCTGCGAGTTCGATGGACGCAACCGGCAAGACGCACTCGAACTCCAATTGGGCGCAGCGAAGCAGGGCGTCGGCCTTCAGTTTTTCGATCAGCTTTTCGCGCAAGGGGGGGAGCACCGCAGCGTCCGCGGCTGCATATCGGAACTGGCTCTCGGAAAGCTCGCCGCCCCAATCGCTCCGCTGTTCGGCCTTGTCTATCGTCTCGTTCAAATGACGCGAGACGACGGCTTCCAGGCCGTGGCGCTCCTCCGTGTCGCCTGCGGACACGATCTGGCTCGCGAGCAGCGTGTCGAACAATCCGCCGATCTCAACGCCCAGAGTGTGCTTCACCCATTTAGCATCAAATTTAGAGTTGTGCGAGATTTTGACGGGGCGCGCGGCGGCCAATAACTCTCGGAGCGGGGCGAGCGCCTCGCTCCGCTTCAAATCGCCATCGGCGAAACGGTCCAGATCGATGATGCGCACGCCGTCCGGCGCGGCGAACTGGAGGAGCCGGAGGCGGCCCTTGTACGGGTCCAGGTCCGTCGTCTCAGTGTCGAAACCTATGACTGCGTGCTGCTTCAATCCCTCGACGGCCGAGCGTAGTTCTTCCGGTGTGGTAATCAGTTTATAGTCCGTTGCGATCATCAGTATTTTATGCCGATCAGATAAATGACAGGTTCATGGCCCGGAACAACCGCGGAATGCTCCGTGTTGGCCGGAAGAAAATCGCGGTCGCCCGCGCGTAGGGTGTATTCCTCCCAGCCGACACGCAGGGTCAGCGCGCCGCTCAGGATCCAGTGTGTTTGATCCTCCGCGTGGCTGTGCGCGCCGTAGGAAGTGCCGGGCGCATCCCGCCACTCGAAAACGCTATAGCCTTCGGCCTCCAGGCGCTCACGCAGGCGCTCGGCCTCCGGCGGCTCACTTTCGCTCCAGCGTTCGACGTTGAGACTCAAAACATCTCTCTCCCGTTCAGATGAAATCTTCCGTCTTCGCCCCCAGAAGACGTTTTAGCATTAAAATCTGTCCCTTGTGCTGCGCCTCGTGGTCAACCAGGTGGTGAAGAATCCAGCGCAGGGTCGGCTCGATTGTCGTTCGTCCACGCGTGTGGCTGTAAACATTTTCGAGATCGCCGTCGGTGAGCGGCGCTAAAAATGCGCGCGTCTCTTCCCGTATGGAGGCAATCGTGTCGAGACAAAAGCCTGCGGAATAGTTCTTGGAGGCGAACGCTTCGGGCCGTTTGAGCACGTCCCAGAAGGGTCGCCGACGATCTTGCAGGCTGAGCCTGCGACCTTTGATGACGCAGTTCATCCACCACCACTCGGCCTCGCCTATGTGAAGCACCAAAGCTCCGATAGAGTGCGCGCCGGGGATGGCTAAGCGCGCCAGCTCTTCGTCCGATAGTCCGGCGACGGCCGCGCGCAACTGTTCTCGCACCTCTTCCATCGCGGAGAGCGCGAAGCCTATGCCTTCGGAGAAGCCTGCGGCCGGGCGCAGAGTAACCTGTTTCATCCAAACTTCCTTCCTCACCGAGAGTCGGAGACCTGCGGGTGAGAGCTCACAGTTAAGAGCAGAAGCAGCGCCGCCAGCGCGCCCACACAAGCGCTCAAGACGAAGGCCGCTTGCGGGCCGTGCCAGTCCCAGATGACGCCCATTAAAAGAGAGGCGGGAAGCACAGTAACGCCGAAAGCCAGATTATACAACCCGTACGCCGTGCCGCGCCGCTCCGGTCGCACCAGGTCCGCCACAAGCGCCTTTTCCACCCCTTCCGCCAGTCCGAAATAGATTCCATAAATGATGAAGAGCGCCCAAGCCCACGCGGACGACGAGACAAACGCGAAGCCCAGATAAACGGCCGCGTAAAGCAGCCAGCCCGCCACGATCAAGGTCCGGCGACCCAAACGGTCCGACAAATCTCCGCCGACAAGCGAGCTGATAACTTTGCTGAGGTGAAGCGCGGCCCAGATCAGCGGGATGTGTTGTTCGGCGACTCCGGCGTCGCGCGCGCGCAGGAGCAGGAAGACGTCCGACGAATTCGAGAGCGTGAAAAGCGCGACGATGAGCAGGAACCTCTTGAAATTAGAGTCGAAGCCGCGCAGGCTCAACCGCGGCGGCGTTGTTAGTCCCTGAACATCTGCTACGCGCTTTCGACGCGTCTCGCGCAGGCCGAAGACGGCTGCGGCGACAGCCGCCAGCGCCGGCACGGAAGCGATGAGAAAGACCATTCTGTAATCGCTGGCGGTCGGACTGTTCCTGTCTTGAGCTAACCAGAGGATAAGCAGAAAGCCCAGGAGCGGCCCGACGACGGCGCCCGCGTGATCCATCGCGCGGTGGAAGCCGAAAGCCAGCCCACGGTCTTTGACTGCGACCTCGTCCGCGATCAGCGCGTCGCGCGGCGCTGTGCGAATGCCTTTGCCGACGCGGTCCGTGAAGCGTATGGCGAGCACCTGATACCAGCTCGTCGCGAAACCCAGCAGCGGGCGGACCAGATTCGCCAGCGCATAGCCCGCGACGACCAGCCCTTTGCGCCGTCCGCGCCGGTCGGAAAAATATCCAGCGAAGAGCTTGAGCAGACTTGAGACGGATTCGGCCGCGCCTTCTATCAGGCCGACCACTTTGGGCGAAGCCGCGAGCGTGCCGGTGAGAAAAAGCGGGAGCAGCGGGTAGATGATCTCGCTCGACGCGTCGTTGAGCAGACTTATCAGACTGACGACCAGAACATTTCGGGGAAGGCGGCGATAGCGCTGCCAGAGGCGCGGCCTCGCTTCATCAGCCTTCACCGCGCTCTCAGCTTCAGCGCGCCCGCCAGCGGCGCCGCGTCCTGTCTCCCCCATAATAAAGCCAGCTCATCAATCGCTCTTCGAGGATTGCGTCTTCTGGGGGCGATTATCATTAGCGTTCTTCGAGTCGTCGGACCTGGTCCACCACCAGGCGCCGATGATGATGGCCCCGGCCAACACCATGGCCAGGATGATGCGGAAGACAAACCCGACGACGCGCTTCAGGACGATGAAGAGCAGGAGTGCGCCGACAATCCCGCCGATACTGGTAAGGGTTAAAGTTGTGTCCATAATAGTGGTCAGCGGTCAGTGGTCAGTGGTCAGTTCGGAACAGTTTTTCAACTGACCACTGACCACCGGCCACTGATCACTTTTTTTCATAGTTTGCGCGGACAACTGTCTTGATGTTGCCGCGAATGTGGAAGTCGCCCTCGATCTGGACGCGCAAGGGATCGCAGGCGCGGACGAAGTCTTCGAGGATGACGTTGATGACATGCTCGTGGAAGATTTTCACCTCGCGAAACGAATTGATGTAGAGCTTCAAACTCTTCAGCTCGACGCAGCGCTCAAAGGGCACGTACTCGATGCGGATGACCGCGAAGTCCGGGAAATCCGAGAAAGGGCAGATGGCTGTAAACTCTGGGATCTCGAAATTAATGCGTATCTCGCGCCCGACGAATTCGTAGGCGAAGGTGTCGAGCGGGTAAAGATTCATCTCCGCGCGCGGGGTGGAACGAATATCTAAGCCCTGCTGGTTGGCGGAAGGAAGCGCGATTTCAGCCGTTGACATTTCAGTAAAACTCCTCAATCAATTGAGGGCTGATCTTACAAGAGCGGAGCGCGCCGAGCAACTGCCGCGCGAGACGAAAAAAGGAGCTTTGCACAATTACTCAGATAGAATAAATGCTGATGAGTTATGCGCCATCGTTGGCAGTGTCCTTTTTTCAAGTTTAATCAAGACAAGAGTGGCACAGACTTTGAGCGTAAACAAGCGGCTCACGCGAGCGAGCGAGTGATAGTTTTAAGTACGAAGCAGAAGTCGTCTGCCGCCTTGAAAATAATAACGGGCGTGCATTCACGGTACTTGAGCGTAAAGTTTTCAAGGTCTGCGCCCGTTGTATCGGGCAACTTTTCATCAAACAGGAAAAGCGAATAGTTAGTCTCACCTGCTATAAAGCGGCGCGCCACGTAGCCGCTAGGGGCGCGCACTGCAAAACAATCCTTTAACTTGTCCTGTAAAAACTTTAATAGGTTGAGGTCGTTTCCTGTGTAAAGGATTCTGTACTTATGGTCCGGCGCTGACTTAAAGTAGTGTGAGGAAGATTCACAATCTGATAAGATGCACACGATCTAGTCTTTGAAAACCCGGCAACGGCTGATGCGACGACTCAAGCCTCAAACTCCTTGCTGAGATGAGCGCCGCCGTTCGAGAAAGGCTACTTCTCACGGCGGACAACTTGAGCGAATGCATCTTACCCATAACAAAGGGTAAGCGCAAGCTGTATCGTGCGGATGAGGCGCTGTCAGGAGGTAATTCCTGATGGGGAGCGCACGTCCGAAGCCGGAACGTCTTGCCGAGAAACTGCGCCAGATTCGGCTTGCGCTTGGTTTATCTCAAAGTGAGATGCACAAGCGCTTAGGAGTAGAAGATAACATCACGTTTAAGAGGATTTCAGATTATGAGCTAGGGAAGAATGAACCGCCGCTGATGATTCTCTTGCAATACGCAAGAGCGGCGAATGTGGCTTTAGATGTGCTGGCAGATGATGAGTTAGATTTGCCAGTGCGCTTGCCAAGTCGGACGAAGAGTGAAGGCGTCAAGCGCAAATAATAGATGTAATACACCAACTCTGTGCCAAAGGTGAGGGGTTAAAAGCGAAAAACGGACACTGCCCCATCGCAGGGTCTCTTCATTTTCGAGACTGAGGAAAGTAGAGAAACAGCACTGTCCACGAAACCACACGAAACAAACCACAGCAATTTCGTGTCGTTTCGTGTGGCTTCGTGGATCGTTCTCTTTCCGTCGAGAATGAATAGAC
>DASVXV010000184.1:0-20059 GCA_036392495.1 Pyrinomonadaceae bacterium
TACCAAGTTGCAATAAGAAAAGAGGTGATACGATCCACGAAATCACACGAAACAACACAAAAGTGCTTGTTGTTTCGTGTCGTTTCGTGTGATTTCGTGGATAATCTCTTCCTCTCTTTTGATTGCATTTCGGTATTACCTCCTTGAGCCTGATTTTACATCTGCTGATGTCAGCCGGGCAATCACTTCCCCTTGAATACAGGGGCGCGTTTCTCCAAAAACGCGCGCGTGCCCTCGCGCATGTCTTCGGTCTCGAAAAGCGAGCTGAAGAGTTCGGCCTCAAGCTTTAAGCCCTCCGCGAGCGGCAGAGAGAGCCCGCGCGTCACAGCCTCAAGGCAGGCGCGTATGGCCAGCGGAGCGAGTCCCGCTATCGCGCGCGCGAGAGCTTCCGCCTCGCGCGTGAGATCGGCTTCAGGGACGACGCGATTCACCAAGCGGACGCGCAGGGCTTCATCTGCCGAAATGCCCGCGCCCGTCAACATCATCTCAAGAGCGCGCCCGCTGCCCGCCACACGCGCCAGACGCTGCGTTCCGCCGTAGGCCGGAATGACGCCGAGTCTTATTTCCGGCAGACTGAAGCGCGCGCCCGCGGAAGCGAGGCGGATGTGGCAGGCGAGCGCCAGCTCGCAGCCGCCGCCCGCGGCCGGACCATTCACGGCGGCGATTACTGGGACGCCGCAGCCTTCAATCAACTCGCAGACCCTCTGCCCGCGCGAGGCTGCCTCCAGCGCCCCTTCCCTGTCGAGCGCTGCCAGCTCTTCAATATCCGTCCCGGCACAGAAGACTTCGCCCTCTGCACAGAGAATGACGGCGGCGAGGTCACTACTGCGCTGCGCGACCTCCTCAAAAGCGGACGCGAGCCGCGCGAGCATTGCGCGCGTCAGGGCGTTGCGCTTCTCCGGGCGGTTGAGGGTCACGCGCGCCAGGCGCTCGCCCACCTCTTCGAAGATGATCTCTGCCATATCGGACGAAAGTTATGGATTGCTCGCGCGAGTTTCGGGAAGAACCCGGACGGTGAACGAGACCGTGACGATGCTCCCTCTGCGCTGGAACTGTGTCCAGATGCGGTAGAGGCCGGCCTCCGGGAACATCGCGCCGAACTCGACGTCGGGTCCGCCACGCATCTTCGCAAGCTCTTCGCCTCCCGGCAACATCTCTGTCGGGTGCGAGTGGAGGTATTCGGACTGGTCCGCGTTGAGAATCAGCGTGTGCCCCCAGGCCCCCAGGTAAGGCTCCAGGTCGCGCACAGGCTCGCCCGTGCGCGCGTCCGTCAAACTGTACTTGAGCGGGACGAAGAGGCCCGCCGTCAATGGGCCGCCGTTGCCGACACTCAGCTTGATGTTCATTTCCTCAATCGTCTTTGAGAGCGTCTCGTCCGGCGTCAAATGTGGCGGGCCCTCGCTCGCGCGTCGGCGTCCCGCCGTCGAGAGTTCGCGCGCGATCACCTGCGGCGTGCCGTCAACCGGAAAGAAATCCGAATGCACTTTGTAGAGGCCCGGACGCGAGAGCGCTGTCTCCACGATGAAGCTGCCGTCCACTTGGAGCTGCGGGTGTATGTGCTGGTAGTCGCTCAGGTCGCGGCTCACCAGGAAGAGGTGAAAAAGCTTCTCGTGATTCAGGACGAAGCGTTTCACGGGCTGGCCCGTCCGTGGGTCGAAGACGCGGAAACGCAAATGCACCTTTTCCCCGACCTTCGGGCTGCGTGGCGTCGCGCTCAGTTCGAGCCTGTACTCGCCCCGCACGGACGGATTGACTGAGGCCAGAGGCATCCCGCACTTAGGGCAGACGCCCTCCTGCGCCTGGTGCACTTCCGGGTGCATCAGGCAGGTGTAGTCGCGCACAGGGGCCAGCCGCTCCAACTCGCGCACGCGCTCGGCGGTCGAAAGGGCGGACCACTTCTGCTGTGACTCCTGCGGCGCTGGCGACAATTTTTCTCTAGCGCCGTTTGACCGTCGCTTGCCGCTCGCAACCTTTCGCCTTCCGGTCGCGGCTTTGCCGGATGAAGCCGCGACCAGCTTCATGTTGCAGCGCGGGCAGCGGCTGCCCTGCCTGGACGACGTGACGTCCGCGTGCATCGGGCAGACGTATTTTGTCTGCTGGCGCGCCTGCGCCGGACTCGCCTGGACGAAAGCGAGTCCGAGACAAATGCTGAGCAGCATCAGACGAAATACGCGCGCCATTCTCCGCTCCTTAATAAAAACGCGACGCCTGGTTTCAGACCAGATTCATCGGCGTCGGGTTTTTGGGGTCTTTGGTGTAATCGTAGAAGCCGCGCCCGGACTTACGACCGTAGAGACCTGCGAGCACCATCCGCTTGAGAAGCGGCGGCGGGGCGAAACGCTTTTCGCGAAACTCGTTGAACATGATCTCCGCGATGTAATAGGTCGTATCCAGCCCGACGAAATCGCCGAGCGTGAACGGTCCCATAGGATAGTTGAGCCCGAGCTTCATCGCGTTATCAATATCAACGATTGAGCCGACTCCCTCTTCGAGCGCGCGGATGGCGTCGAGCATGTAGGGCACGAGCAGGCGGTTGACTATAAATCCGGAGCGGTCGCTCGTCCTGACAGCCACCTTGCCGAGCTGTTTGCCGAATTCCACAGCCTGTTCGAAGACCTCTTCATCCGTCAGGACCGTGCGAATCACCTCGACGAGTTTCATTAGCGGCACGGGGTTAAAGAAGTGCATCCCTATGAAGCGGCGCTGGCGCTCAGCGGAGGTGGCCGTCATCATCTCCGTAATCGAGATGGAAGAGGTGTTCGAGGCGAAGATGGTTTCGGGCTTGCAGATCGCGTCGAGCTGCCTGTAAGTCTCGCGCTTGGTCTCAAGGTTCTCGATGATGGCTTCGATAATGATGTCGCAGTCGGCCAGATCGTCGAGCGAAGTTGTGCCCGTCAGGCGTGCCCGAATCTCGCGCTGCTGGTCGGCGCTGATCGTTCCCTTCTCCGCAAACTTGGCGAGGGATTTTTCAATTCCGCCGAAACCTCTCTCGCATAACTCATCCGAAACCTCGCGGACAATTGTCTCGAATCCGGCGGTGGCCGCCGTCTGCGCGATGCCTGAGCCCATCAGGCCGCAGCCGAGCACGCCGACTTTCTTAATCTCCATTCTCTTTCGTCTCCTATCAAGTTGCTCTCGTCGAGCTGTTTTTAAAAGCTTGAACTATTTCTCCTGCGTCTCCTGGGGCGGCGGTTCGGAAAGGTAAATGCCGTATTTCCCGCCTTCGTTCTTGACCCATTCGTTAAATTTTTTGTCCCACTCTTCGAAATCCGCGAGCAGCTTTTGCTGCTCCCGCATCCTGGCCTGCTGCTGCTTGCGCCCTGTGGACGGCATCTGTGTGTAATCCCTGGCGCGCGTCAGCAGAGTCTTCAACTCATCGCGCAGCTCACCCGATCTCTGGTCCGGGAACGTCGCGGCCTCCAGCTCTTTAATGGCTTCCTCAAGGCCGCCCGCCTCCCCCTTAGTGGCGGCAGTTGCGAGAGCTTTGATTCCGTCGTTGAAGGCCTTGACGTAATCCCCCTCGTTCTGCGAGTGCTGCGGGACGTTTGCGACCCTGGTGTAATTCTGGTTGAAATGTCTGGCGACCATCACGAAGCCGACGACGACCGTGGCGAGAGCCAGGACCTGCAGGACGTGCCAGAAGACTGCGACGCCCGCGCTCTCTCCCGGACGCTTGTAGCCGACGACGAGCGCCAGGAGCGCGCCCATGACGAGTCCGCCCATGTGCGCCGCATTGTCTATGACCGGAATCATGTAGCCGATGAAGATGTTGAGCAGGATGGTCGGCAGCATCCCGACGCCGAAAGCGCGCTTGAACCCTTCGGGCAATTCGTGGCGAAACTTGATGCCGAAGACGAAGAGCACGCCGATCAGGCCGAAGAGCGCGCCCGAAGCCCCGACCGAGATCGCATCGTCGGCCTTGAAAAGGAAGCGCCCAAGAGCGCCGCGGCTGTGCAGTTGAGGCTGGACGCTCAAATAGCTCGCGGCGACCCCGGCGATGCCCGTCACCACCCAGAAGAAAACGAACTTCGCGGAGCCATAGAGCCGCTCGACATATGGACCGATGATCCAGAGGCCGTACATGTTCATCAGGAGGTGCGCGACGTTGCCGTGCAGAAAGATTGGCGTGACGAACCTCCACCATTCATTCTGCCCGTCTATCAGGGAGTTGAGTTTCGCCCCGTACCGGACGAGCACGGCCGGATTCTGTTCCGCTCCCGCCTGCATGGTCAGGAAGAAGACGAAGATATTGGCGACGATGAAGATGATTGTGAAGATGTAGGGCCGTGTCAGGATGGCGCGGGCGAACCGCATCGTCTCATGGTCGTGCCCTTCCGGCAGAACTTGCGGCGCGGCGGCCGGGACCGCATCCTTCGGCGCGCCGCAAAGCGAACAGTTCTGCTCGCCTGCGCCGACGAGCGCCCCGCAGTTGCGGCACATGCTGGGCCGCCCGGTGTAGTCTCTATTATTCAATCGCCCCTCTTAAAGTCTGGAGTCTGGAGTCTGGAGTCTGGAGTCAAAGACAAAAAAGTTCTTCGGCTTTGGACTCCAGACTCCGGACTCCAGACTCCAGACTATTAACACTGGTTTTCTCGCCGCAGATTTTACACTGAAGCGCTGGAAAGCAGAAAGCAGGCTTCTGAGACCAACGGCCGAGCGCCACGGTTTCCGAGACGGTCCGCCTGACCGAAGCTTGTGACACTATTCCGGTCAAACCGAACGAGTCTTTATCCAGAGCGCCTTTCATCTCACAATACTTTCAATATCTTAGCTCGCCAATTCGAGCGGTATGCGTTTTGTAATGCAAGGGCATGCTGTTGCCTAACCCCCGACCAGGCGCGCAGCCAGTTGAAACTTTCGACTGCGGACAAATCTATCAGGAGTAAGTTTTGAACCTTAAATCCCCCGCCCTGCCATTTCTACTTATCTTTTCGCTGCTCGGCTCGCTCGTTGCCGGCGCGCCTTCGCCCGGCGTTTACGCTCAATCGCGCTCACAGCGCTCTCTCTTGAATAAACTGACGGAAGGCCTGCGTGAGCGCGCGCGCCATGCCCGTCCCGGCAGCGGAGAAAAAACGCGCGTCATTCTTAACCTGACGGATGAGGCGGCCGTAGATCAAACTCGCCGTCTGCTCGAAACGAACGGCGCACAGGTCCGGCAACAGTTGGACGCGCTCGGCGCAATGGTCGCAGACATCCCCGTCGAGAAACTGGAAGAGCTGTCGGCTCGCATTGAAGTCTCCTGGATGTCTGAAGACGCAGAGGTGCGCTCGCTCGCGACCAGCACAGACAACACCAGCCACCTGGAGATGACTACGGGCGCGAACAAAGTTTTGCCCGTGGACATCACTGCGGGCGGCGCTGGCAATGGCGTCGGCATAGCCATCCTCGATAGCGGCATCAGCCCTCCGGATCAGGCGGAGTTCGCGGGCTACAAGATGACTACGAGCGGCGGTCTCTTAGGCGGCGGCGGGCTGCTCGGCACAGGCGTGCTGGCGACGCCGACCTTAACGCCCTACGACCGCATCGTCCAGGCGGTTGATTTCACGGGCGAGAACACAAAGCAGGATAACTACGGACACGGCACGCACACTGCCGGAGTCGCCGGGGGCACGGGCCAGGCGAGCGAAAACTACGCCGCGCAACATGTCGGCGCTCCCACCTACGGCGGCATCGCTCCGGGCGCGCATCTCATCAGCATCCGCGTTCTCGACTCGCAAGGTGTAGGCAAAGTCTCAAACGTCATCGCGGGCATTGACTGGGCTATCAAGAACAAAGTGGCCTACAACATTCGCGTGATGAATCTTTCGCTCGGCACGGCGATCACGCAGAGCTACCGGACCGATCCGCTTTGCCAGGCCGTCGGGCGCGCTGCCGACGCAGGGATTGCGGTGGTCGTCGCGGCAGGCAATCTAGGCAAAGACTCCGCCGGACAAACAATCTACGGCGGCATACTCTCCCCTGCTAATTCGCCCAAAGTAATCACGGTCGGCGCAACCAATACGCAGCAGACCATTCGGCGCTCGGATGATACGGTCACGACCTACTCGTCGCGCGGTCCGACGCTCGTTGACGGGCTGGTCAAGCCAGACCTCGTCGCGCCCGGCAACCTTATCGGCGCGCCGGAATCAGCCATCTCATCGCCGACGGCGAGCAGCTCATATACGACCACTGGCGGCAGCGGCGGACTGCTCGGATTTGTCGGCGATACAGTGTTCGGCAATTCGAGTACGACGAAGCCGAATGCGACCGCTTCGTATCGCATCTGGAGCGGCACATCCTTCGCCGCGCCCGCCGTCTCCGGCACCATCGCCCTGATGGTTGAGGCCAATCCATCTCTCACGCCTCGCATCCTTAAAGCATTGCTCATGCGGACGGCGCAGCGCCTGCCCTTTTACGAGAAAAAAGTGCTGGCCTGGCAGATGACGAACTACGAGCGCATCATCACGGAAGGCGCTGGCGAGTTGAACACGAACGCGGCTGTCGCTCTCGCCCGCGCGGTTCGTCAGGACGCCCAGAACGCGAAGCCCGGCGATAATCTGATCACCAACAAGAGGATCACCTACGCGACCGTTCCCGGCATTACAGCACAAATCGGCGGCGAGAGCATTCCGCTCAACAACGGCGTCGTCTGGGTTGATGGCGTAGCTTTCACGGATCGTCTTCAAATCACTAATGGCTACAGGCTCGCCAACGGACAGACGCTCTCCAGCGGCTTCGCCATCGCCGACGGTAATCTTCGCACCGACGGCAGCTACGTTCTCAGCAACGGCATCGTCATCGGCAGCGGAATCGTCATTGGGAGTGGAATTGTTATCGGCAGCGGAATTGTTATCGGGAGTGGCATCGTCATCGGGAGCGGCATCGTCATTGGCAGCGATTATGCGCTGGCGGACGGGCTGTATCCTTCCGGCGCGCTCGTGGGCTTGAGTTTCAGCAATCAATCAACGTGGGCCTGGAATCTGGTTGATCCAAGCTCCGTGGACATCAACGCGGAAGAGGTCATTCTTTTAGGCGAAGGAGCAATCCCTGTCGGGGTTGCGCGACTGCCAGGCACCAGCCCGCTTTACCCGCGCCGCTAGATGTGCGGGGCGGTTGGCGAGGATGCTCTTTAGCTATCCTCGCCTTTCACGTTTGAGACTACGGCAATCATGTCGCAAGAGAACAGAGCAGCAAAAGGCTACATTTATCCGGCGGTGGTGACCACCGCCGGGATCGCTTTGTGGCTCGCGGCGACCGCCAGCTTTTTCGTCGAGACTGCGTGGCGTGAACAACTGGCCGTGCTCGCGCTTTTGCCCTTAGCCGTCGTCACAGGGCTCTTTCCCAACTCCATTCCGTTGCCCTCATCTCTCAAGCTCCCGCAGGAGAAGATGACTTTTACGCTCTCGGACGCGCTTGTTCTGCTCATCGCCTGCAAATTCGGCTTCGCGGCCTGCGTCTTTGTCGCCGGTGTCGAAGGACTCACGTCATCGAGGCGCGCCGTGCGGCGTCTTTCCAGCAATCTCTACTCGTTCGGGATGATGTCTCTGGCGGCAGCCGCCGCGGCGCTCACGCTCTGGCTGGTGCTGCGCTACGGCTTTGCTGAATCCTTCAACACGAGTCCCGCTTTTCCGTCCATCGCTATCGGAGCGCTCGCGGCGAGCATCGTCCACATCAGCGTCAACACAGCGCTGGTCGCCGTGCTCTTTGCCGCGCGCCTCGGGAACCCTGTCATGCGCAGCTGGCGCGAGAACCTGCTGGTGGCCGCGCCGCTGTTTCTGCCGACGAGCGCGGCTGCGAGTCTGATGTACATCGCGCTTCAGTACAACGCGCTGATGATGATAGCCATCGGCGCTCCGATTCTCGTCGCCATACATTTCGGGCATCGCCAGTACCGCGACAGTCTTCATGAAAAGATCGCACTCATCGAGAGCGCGCAACAGGAGCGCATCCATTTGATGGAGAAGGCGCACCGCGAAACCATCGAAGCCCTCGCCGTGACGATCAACGCCAAAGATGAAGTGACGCACGAGCACGTGATGCGCGTGCAGATTTACGCCGCCGGAGTCGCGCGCCTGCTCGGCTGCTCGGACGCGGAGATTGAAGCCTTGAAAGCCGGGGCGCTCCTGCACGACATCGGCAAAATCGCCGTGCCCGATTACATCATCAACAAGCCTGGCAAGCTGACCGCCGCAGAGTTTGAGAAGATGAAGGTGCACACGCTCGTCGGCGCGCAGATTCTGGGCCGCGTCGCTTTCCCGTATCCTGTGGTCCCCGTGGTGCGCCATCATCATGAGCGCTGGGATGGCCTCGGTTATCCGGACGCCCTGGCGGGCGAAGAGATTCCGCTGACGGCGCGCATCCTCTCGGTCGTTGACTGCTTCGACGCCGTCAGAGAGGACCGCCAGTATCGCAAAGCCATGACGCGCGAAGAGGCGCTCGACTTTATTATGAGCGGAAGCGGGACGATGTATGACCCGCGAGTGGTCGGCACCTTCATCACGCACCTGCCGGAGTTTGAAGCCGAGATCCTGGCGCACAGAGGACACCCCGCGCCAAACTACGGCATCACTCCCGCCGAAGAGCTGTCCGAGGCGGCACGCATCGTCCGTCCCGCAGCCGGACTAGCGGAATCGAATGCAACGGAGAAACTGGAAAACGCCAACTTCTCCCTCAAAGAGTTAAGGGGGCTTTACGAGCTGGCGCAGGGATTGAACTCGACGCGCGGGTATGATTCGTTAGTCGCCTTCGTAGAAAAACTTTCTGAGATTGTGCCCTTTGATTCGTGCGCGCTGACGCTTCTGGATTCCGCCAGCACAGATCACGTCGTGGCGCACGCCGGAGGCAAACACGCAGAGAAACTCAGGGGGCGGCGGATTGCAACGGGTGAAGGCGTCACGGGCTGGGTGCTGGCTAATCGCCAACCGTTCTGCAACACGGACCCGAAGCTGGACTTTCCGCCACAGCTCGCGGAACATTTCGCGGACTACCGCACGCTCGCGGCGTTTCCGATTATTAAAGGCACAGAGATGTATGGAGCCCTCACGCTCTATTCATCGCAGCTCACAGAATACAGCACGGCTCACAGAAGGCTGCTGGAAGAGGCCGTCGGGCTCATCGCGGCGACGCTCTCGACCGGCGCAGATACGGCGACGCTGGCGGCAAGACCTCCAATACCGACGACCATCTTACTGGAATCCGAACTTAACATGTAGGACAGGCATTCCTGCCTGTCATGAGCGCCGCACGGCGCGAAAACAGTTAGCCAATATTCGTTAGCTAAACAATAAGAGCGTGCTCACGCACGCTAGACAGGCAGGAATGCCTGTCCTACGCTGCTACTGTAATTCCACTTTCCCCTGGACCTTGATTTCGCTCGGAGCGTTGGCGTCGGCGCTGATTTCGACGGGCGCGCGCCAGACTAATGTCTTGATCTGGCAGGTGCCCGTGTTGTCTTCGCGACAGTAGAAAAGCGTCAGTTGAATGCGGAGTCCGGCGCTGCCAGCGCTGAACGCCGCGAGCGGGAGGCGTAGCGGGAGGCGTAAATCTTTCCAGACATTCGTCAGCGTCTTATCCCGCCAGGCGGGCATTCCCGTCCTCGGGTCTGCCCCGAGCCCCAGGTGCTGCGGCCCCTCTTCGACCTGGATGCTGTAGCGCTGCGGCGCGGACGGGTTAAGGTGATAGCCTGCGGGCAGCGCGACGTCCACGACGAGCGCGCCCGCTCCACCAGCGCGCAGGCGCTGCGGCGCGACTTTAATCTCTTCACTGTTCGGCGCGGGGGTGGCCGCGCCCGTTTCCGCCGGGGCCGAAGCGGGCGGCTCCAGGCCCTTGATGTTGAGCGTCGCGGCCGCTTTCGTTTTCAGGTCCAGGACGCGCACGGCATGATTGTTCGTGTCCGCGACGTAGAGTTTGCCGCCTGCGACGCTCAGTCCGCCTGGCTCATAGAGCGAAGGCGTCGCACCGTCCTTCTGTCCGGGTTTCCCCGTGCCGAAGAGAGTCTTGACGGTGCGCGCTTCCGGGTCTAATTCTTTGATCTTGTGATTATAGGTGTCGGCTATCAGGACTTTTCCGCCGTGCAGCGTGAGGCCGAGCGGGTGTTGCAGGCGGACGTCGTCGCCACGGCCGTCGCGGTCGCCGAAATCGAAGAGGTTGCCGCCCGCGAGCGTGCGGACCTGAGGGTTCGACGAGTTGAGATCAATGGCGCGGATGATGTTCGATTCGCTGTCGGCGACAAAGAGAGTCTTGCCGTCGGTCGCCAGCCCCGATGGCTGCGCGAAGCCCGATTTCAACAGCTCCCCGTCGGCGCGCGCTTCGCGCCCAGACCCTGCGAAGGTCGAGACGTGCTGCTTTTCGAGATCGAGTTGCCAGATCTGGTGCGGTCCAGCCATCGCTATGTAGAGCGTGCGCCCTATGAGCTGCAAGTCCCAGGGCGAGTTCAAACTGATGGAGCGCGCCGGACCTTCCTTGTTGTAGTCCTCCATCTGCCGGCCCGTGCCCGCGACCGTCTCGACTTTGCGCGCCTTTAAATCCACGCGCCGGACGAGGTGGTTCTCAGTGTCCGCGACGTAGAGCGAGTCTCCGTCGAGCGCGAGTCCCTGCGGGCGGTAGAAGCTGGCCGCGTCGTATGCGCCGTCGGCAGAGCCACGACTGCCTGTGCCGACGGTTTCAATTAATGTTCCGTCCAGTTTTGTGATGACGATGCGGTTGTGATTCGAGTCGGCGATAAAGAGGCGTCCCCCCTTCTCGTCGGCCAGAACTTTTCCGGGGAAAGCGAGCGGCAAGTCTCCGACTTTCGCGCGCTCCAGGGCAAGACTCAGGGGCTGTTCGTTCAACTCGCCGCGCTTGCGAAACTCCGCGATTGTCTTTCCGATGGCTTCGTCGAGCAGCTCGTAATTGCCTTCGCCCCTGACGAAGCCCAGGACGTAGCCGGCCGGGTCAATCAGGTATTGCGTCGGCCAGGCGTTCACGCTGTAAGCATTCCAGATGGCGAAGTCCGCGTCGTTAATGACGGGGTGCTCCAGCTCGTAGCGCAGGATGATGCGGCGGATGTTCTCCGTCTCCTTCTCGTTATCGAACTTGGCCGAATGAACGCCGATGACGACGAGCTGGTTGGCGTATTTCGCTTCGAGCCGTTTCAAGTCCGGGATGATGTGGATGCAGTTGACGCAGCCGTAGGTCCAGAAATCCAGAAGGACCACCTTGCCTTTGAGCGCGGCGAGCGAGAGCGGGCGGTCCGTGTTGAGCCAGCCGCGCCCGCCCTCAAGCTCCGGGGCGCGCACGCGTCCCTGCTGCGGGATTGCCATAGCTGAAAAGCCTTTCGACGAATGATTACCAGGGGATTGAGCATCGAGCGCCGTTGCGCACGCGGCGAGAACGCTGAGCGCGAGGCCCAATCCTATAATTTTGCGGAAGCGTCCGGTCATCTCTCTCCTTTGAGCGACATTGTAAATCAGTTACGGCGCAGATGACGAAATGGATTTCATCACTCAACATTGGAAGGGGTATTGAACCACAGAGACACGGAGACACGGAGCAAGCAAGCGCATTTGAAAATCGCAAATCCAGAATACAGAATATGAAACTACGAATTTCAAATCTATTTCCCCGTGTCTCTGTGTCCCTGTGGTTAATTTAATTCTCGAATCTGAAGCGCGCGTTGACACACTTCACGCCGCATGTTAGAACCGCTCTTGTCCCCAGGGCCGCGCTCCTCCTTACGGCTTCAGCCGACACGTATCATGAAACTCTGCGAGACCTGCCAGAACTTGACCACCGACGAGCACGATTATTGTGCCCATGACGGGCAGCGTCTCGTCAAAGACCTGATTGCGACGGCGCTCCAGGAATCGCTCGGCACGAAATATACGCTGACCAGTCTGGTCGGCTCCGGCTCGATGGGCGCAGTTTATCGCGCGCAGCACCATCAACTGGACGACGTCGCGATCAAAGTCATGCTCGGGCCTCCCAGCAATCATAAGCTCTCGCAACGTTTCCTGCGTGAAGCGCGCGCCCTGAGAAAGCTGCGCCATCCGAACTCCGTTCTCGTCTATGACCTCGAACGCGCGCCGACGGGCCTCACCTACATGGTGATGGAGATGGTCGAGGGCCGCTCGTTGCGCGCCCTGCTGGAGGAGCGCGGCCACTTAACTGTGGAAGAGATGATGGAGGTGGCCGAAGCCGTCTGCGACGCGCTCTCTGCGGCGCACGAACACGGCATCTATCACCGCGACCTGAAGCCCGACAACATCCTGCTCGCCGAAGAGAAAAAAGCGAAGGGCGAGATAACGCGCACCATCAAGATCGTGGATTTCGGCATCGTCAAGCTGCGCGGCACAGATCAGGGGAGCGAAGAAGCTTCCATGCAACTGACGAATATGGGCGCACCCATCGGCACGCCTTTCTACATGTCTCCCGAACAATGGTTCGGCGATGGGCCAGGTTTTACAGCGCTCGACGGGCGCACGGACATCTATTCCCTCGGCTGCACGCTCTATGAAATGCTCGCGGGCCGGCCTCCCTTTATAGGCGAGACGAAGGAGGAGCTGCGCCGCAAGCACCTTAACGATCAGCCGCAGCCGCTCAGCGGACTCGTGCCAAAGGTTGCGGATGGCTTGAACCGCGCAATCCTCCGTGCCCTTGAGAAAGACAGAGACCTGCGCCCGGCAACCGCGGGCGAGTTTGCAGCAGAGCTGCGCCGCGCTTACGACGAAAGCGTGCAGAGTAAAGTCAAAGCGAAGCCGGAGACAGCGCCCGCCGAGCGCGCATCTTCGACGACCGCGAAAGGCGGACGCGCCAAGAAGGGGGACTCCGAGCTGCAAACGACGGAAGAGTCCATGCCGCTTATCAGAGATTGGGCTGCCGATGAGGCGCAGCAGGCAATCGAGCAGGTGCGCGAGCATCCGATGTCGCTGGCGACACCGGAGGCGCACGCTGTTCAGAACGTAAAGGCAGAAAAGCCAGTCGAGCAACAGTTTGTCGAGCAGCCGACACAGAAGCCGCCAGCCGTCCGCGAGAGAGTTGAAAACAGGCCCGCGCCTGCGGCGGCGCCGCCGCCTGTCCGGACAGAGCCTGTGCGACGACCGCCGACCGTCCCGACGTCGGATGAATTTCGACGGACCATGATTCTTGATGGAAAGCCGCGGCGCAAAGCGAAGACGGCGAGCAGGACGGCGAAGGAGGTCAAGGATAACGGGCAAGAGTTGATGCTGGCGCAGGTGGGGACGCGGCGCATCGGCGTGCTCGCAGCCGAAACGGAAGCGGTCGAGACCTGGCGCACGCCCATTCCTCTGCCGCACGCGCCGGAGGCCGTGCTCGGGATTGTGAGCGTGCGCGGCCGTATGCTCACGGTGCTCGACACGCGCGCACTGCTCGGCGAAAAGGCGTTTGCCGCAACGGGCACCCCGCACGCTTTTCTCATCACCCTGCGCGGCGACGAGCAACTGGCGCTCGCCGTTGATACTGTCGCCGGGACCATCAAGATCAACGTGGACGAGCACCTGACGCCCGGTAACGATTCAGGCCTGGTCCGCGGCCAGTTGAGGGACGACCTGGGAGAAATCACCCTGCTCAACCTCAGAGAACTCTTCGAGGCGGCGACGCAAGCCGTGGAGCGACGACGGCAGAGAACATGAAGAGCAGTGACAAGTGATAAGTGACGAGTGACAAGCAAGAACGTTTTTTCTCGTCACTTGTCACTTGTCACTTGTCACTGTAGTTATGAACGAACAGGCATTCGCAACGTTAGAGTACGACAGACTTCGCGCGCTTTTGCGGCGCGGGGCGCAGACGCACATGGGGCGTGCGCGCGTTGATGCGCTCTTGCCGCTCGACGGGCTCGAAACGTTGCGCCGCGAGTTGGATGCTCTGGCGGAATCCGTGGAGCTGCGGCGGCGCGGCGTCACCTGGTCGTTCACGGAAATCGCGGACCCTTCGGAGGCGCTCGCGCGACTCAAGATAGAGGGTGCGGCGCTCGACCCTCTGGCGATTCTGGACCTCGGAAGATTGTCTGAGCAGGCGCTCGCCGCGCGCGCCCTGCTTCTAGCCGAGCGCGAAGCCTGCCCTGTTTTGTGGGAGAGGGTCGAAGCTTTACCGCGCGAGCTTCACAGTCTGGCCGCGCGCATCTCGAACAAGATTCTGCCGAGCGGCGAGCTGGACGACCGCGCGAGCCCGGAGCTGGCGCGCGTCCGCGCGGAGATCACACGCCTGCGCTCCAGCATCACGCGCTCGCTGGAGAATTTGATGCGCCGCTCCGAAGAGGCCATCCAGGACGAGCTGGTGACGGTCAGAAACGACCGCTTTGTGATTCCGGTCAAGGCGGACCACCGCGGGCGCATCAGCGGGGTCGCCCACGGTTTCTCCTCTTCGGGTGCAACCATCTTCGTAGAACCTTTGGAGACGATTGACTCCAACAACGAATTGCAGGGGCTGCGCGAGACGGAAGAGCGCGAGATTAACAGGATTCTTTACGCGCTCTCGGAGGAGCTGCGCCAGGAACTCCCTTCGCTTGAGATGGCCGCACAGGCGGTCGGAGAGCTTGATTTCGTCAACGCCAAGCGCGCGCTCTTCGAGAGATTCAACTGCGTCGTGCCGGAGATCAATGCGAACGACACGCTGGAATTGACGTTGGCGCGCCATCCGCTACTGGAAGAGAATCTGCGCGCGACGGGCGGGCGGGTCGTGCCGGTCTCCTTCTCTCTGGACACAGCGCACCCCGTGATGGTGATTTCGGGCGCGAACGCAGGCGGCAAAACGGTCGTCCTGAAAACGACGGGCCTGCTTTCGTTGATGGCCCTGTCTGGCCTGCCCGTGCCAGCGCGCCGCGCGCAGATCCCCTTTTACGCTTCGGTGCTCGCGGACATAGGCGACCACCAATCGCTCGCCGCAAACCTTTCGACCTTCACGTCCCACGTCGCCAACATCAGCCGCATGATCGAACTCTGTCGCAGGCCGGCGCTTATCCTCTTAGACGAAGTCGGGACGGGCACGGACCCGGATGAAGGCTCCGCGCTCGGCGTCGCGGTCGTGGATCATTTCAGGCGGCGATGCGGAGCGCACGTTCTGGCGACGACACACTACGGCGGCTTGAAGATGTACGCGGCGAACGAAGAGGCCGTCATCAACGCCAGCGTGGAGTTTGACGAAAAGAGCTTGCAGCCCACTTACAGGCTGCTGGTCGGGATTGCAGGGGCCTCTTCCGGAATCGAGATTGCGCGGCGCTTCGGTTTCCCGGAAGAGATCGTGAGCGCTGCTTCGGAGCACGTCGGGGCTTCGGCGCGCGACGCCACGGAATACTTGCGCCGCATCAAGCGCGAGGCCGAAGAGGCTGAAGAGTTGCGCCGGGCGCTCGAAGAAGAGCGTGCCGCGGTCGCTGAAAAATATTCTTCGCTCGATGTGGAGGCGCGCCAGCGCGAGCGGGAGCGACAGGCGGCATTCGAGCGCGAGTTTCAGAAGGCGGTTGCGGACCTTGAGCGGCGCTCGCGCGAGTTGATTTCAAAGATAGAGGACCGCGCCGAGCGGGCGAAAGTGGAGCGCGAGGCCCAAAAGCGTGTCGCCGAACTCAAGCGCGAATCCGCACGCGCCGCCGTAGCCGCGAAGGCACAGGCGCAGCCGTCGCCCGCCTCTTCGCGCCCGGTGCGCGTCGTGCGCGATGGGAAAGTTCTGAGCGCGGAAGAGGCCGCGCCGCCCGTCGAAGAGGAATATCGCGCAGCGCAGGAGGCGCGCCCGATAGCAGTCGGCGACCGCGTGCGGCTGCGCTCGTTCGGCTCAATCGGGATTGTGAACAAGATCGGCTCGGATGAGGCAGAGGTTCGCGTCAAGGCCCTGCGCTTTCGTGAAAAGCTCTCGAACCTTGAGCTGGTCGAGGAGGTCAAGCCCCAGGCAGAGACCGGGCGCGCGGCAATGTTGCGCGCGATGAACAGGCGCGCGACCGAGGTACACCTTCGTGAATCCACGGAGGATGCCCGCGCGGAACTGAACGTCATCGGGCGCACGACGGACGAGGCCGTTGACGAAGCGGACAAATTTCTGGACGAGGCATTCTTAAACAGCCTGCACCAGGTACGCATCGTGCACGGCCACGGCACCGGCGCGCTCCGCAAGGCCATAGGGGATTTCCTGCGCGGCCACCCGCACGTCGCGCGCTTCTCCCAGGCCCCGCAGGATCAGGGAGGCGCGGGCGCAACAATCGTCGAGTTGAGACAGTAAGAGCGAATGCGCTTCCCGCAAACATTCATTGACGATCTCAGACGGCAGGCGGGCGTTGTGTGCGTCATTCGAGATTGGGTTAGAATTACCGAATAGGAGGCGGCTATGACGCAGCAACAATTTGAAGACGAAATCAGGCGGCTTTCTATCGAAGACCGTATTGCCTTGATTGAAGCTATTTCACGCAGTTTGCGAGAGGACATGAAAACTCGCGGCGGGGAGACGGCAACGCCTGAGAAAGAAATGTCCGCGGCCGAAAATGAACATGAGCGCAGAATTGCCGCAGTTCGCCGATTGCGCGGAATAATCAAATTTGAAGGTGCCCCGCCTTCGGACGAAGAGTTGAAAGAAGATTATACAAAGTACTTGATTGAGAAATACTCCTGATGCGCGCCCTGCTTGACACCGATGTAGTGTTGGATCATTTGATAGAACGCGAGCAGTTCGCGCAGGCTGCCGGCGAATTACTTGAGCTTAACGCACAGGGGGCGTTTGACGGGTACATTTCAGGCATCACACCCATCAATATCTTCTACATCGCAAAAAAAACTATGGGGCGCGACAAATTGATGCAAGCGCTCAAAGACTTATTGCTCGCGGTGCGAATCTGTCCGATCACTTACGATATTCTCAACCAAGCTTTTGCCCTGCCTTTCAGCGATTATGAAGATGCCGTACAGCACGTCTGTGCAACAGCAAGCGGGCTTGACGCAATCGTCACGCGTAACCTGGAAGATTATAAAAACGCGACGCTGCCCGTTTTCTCGCCGACAGATTTTCTCAAACAATTAACCGCGACTGAAGAATAGGCGATGCGCTTCCCGCAAACATTCATTGATGATCTCAGACGGCAGGCGGACATCGTCCGCGTGATACAGGATTATGTCTCTTTGAAGAAGAAGGGCGCGAACTGGATGGCCTGCTGCCCCTTTCATCAGGAGAAGACGCCTTCGTTTTCGGTCAACCCGTCGAAGGATATTTTCTACTGTTTCGGATGTTCCAAAGGAGGAAGTGTCTTCAATTTCGTGATGGAGATTGAGCGCGTCTCTTTCCCGGAGGCCATCAGGATCGTTGCGGAGAAAACGAATGTGCCTTTGCCCGCGATGGTCGAAGACAAGAAGTTTGAGGCGCGCCGCAAAGAGGCGGACGAGGTCATCGAATTAAACTCCTGGGCACTTGAATGGTGGGAGAAACAGTTAGAGCAGAATAATCCGGAAGCTCGCGCGGCGCTCGATTATCTCGCGGGCCGCAGGATAGAGAATGAGACGCGCAAGGCTTTCCGCCTGGGTTACGCGCCGGATAGTTGGGACGCTCTCTCCGCACATTTGAAAGAGCGCGGAGCAACGACAGCGCAGATTGAGCGCAGCGGCCTCGTCGTTAAAAAAGATGCCGGAGGGTTTTACGACCGCTTCCGCGGGCGACTGATCTTTCCAGTCATGGACGCGCAGGGGCGCGCGGTCGCTTTCGGCGGCAGGACTTTGGAGCCCGGAGGCGAGCCGAAATATTTGAACTCGCCCGAGACGGCGGCCTACACGAAGGGGCGACACCTCTTCGGTCTGAACGTCACGCGCGACGAGGTCCGGCGGCGCAAGTTCGTCATTCTCGTCGAAGGCTATCTTGACCTGATTATTCCTTTTCAGTTCGGCGTGCGAAACATGGCGGCCTCTCTGGGGACGGCGTTGACGCCGGAGCAGGCCAAGCTGCTAGGAAGATTTGCGCGCAAGGTGGTTGTCAACTATGATGGTGACAGTGCGGGTGTGAAGGCCGCGAAACGCGCCATTGAAACGCTCCTTGCAGAGGATTTCGAGATCAAAGTGCTGGTTCTGCCTGACGGCGCTGATCCGGATGAGTTCATCAGAACACACGGCGTCGAGGCGTATCACGAGCGGCGCGGGCGTGCGCTTCCCCACATACAATTCGTGCTCGATCAGGCGGTACGGGATCGCAACCTTATGCGCCCGGCAGACAAAGCTGCGGCGGTAGAGGAAGCGCTCCCGTTTATTCGCGCGGTCCGCAATCCGATTCAGAAGCGCGAATATTTCGACATGACGATGGACGCGCTGCGCATCGAAGAGCCCGCTCTCAGGCGCGATTTGTGGCAGGCCGTCAGGGCGAACGCTACGGCGGGACAGGATGTGCGACAAAGAATCGTTCGCGCGGCGGGCGCTCAGCCGACGCTGGCCGAGCAAAGACTCCTTGAGCTGCTCGTCCACGACCCGGAGCTGCGCCGAACGATCCTGCCGCGAATCGAGGCCGCGGATTATGAGGAGTTGCCGACCGCTTCCATCTTCCGCGCGCTGGTTGAGATTGAAGAGGAAGGCGCGCCCGTGGACTTCAGCACCCTCGGCGCGAAGACGGAAGCCGACCCGCTGGCGGCAGACCTCGTGCCGCTGCTTCTCATGTCCGAACCTCAGCGCGACGAGGGCGAAGCGGTTGACGACACTCTGGCGAGTGCGGAAAGCTGCCTGGACGCCCTGCGGCTGATGCAGGTAGATCGCCGCATCAATGAAATCAGCGTCGAGCTCGCCGCGGCCGAGCGCACCGGCGACGCGGAACGCAGCGGCCGCTTGTCCGCGGAGTATCTGGAATGGGCGAGACGCAAAAAGCAGCTGGTGGATGCCAGGAGTCAGATGTCTGCGACCGGTTGATCTCTCTCGGTGGGGTACACTGAAAATTGAGCATGGAAGAAAAAGATCGCGACGATGTGATGCAGCGCCTGCTGGAGCTGGGCGGGGACAAGAAGTACCTGACCTTCGACGATCTCAACCGCGAGCTGCCCGACAACGTCGTCTCGCCCGATGACATCGAGGATGTGCTCCAAAAGCTCGAAGGCTCGAACATCCCCGTCGCGGATTCCGACGAGCGCCTGATCGAGCAGGCCGCGGCCCTCGCCACGGACGACGAGGACGATGACGCCGTTGACGAAGAGCTGGAGCTTGACCTGTCGGCGGGCGCGCTTGAGAAGACGAACGACCCAGTGCGCCTTTACCTGCGCGAGATGGGCGTCGTCCCGCTGCTGACGCGCGAAGGCGAGGTGGCCATTGCCAAGCGCATCGAGCGCGGCCAGATCAAGACCCAGAAAGCCATCTCGCGCTCGCCCATCGCGGTCGAAGAGCTTTTGAGAATCGGCGACGAGCTGGAAGAAGGCAGGACCAACATCCGGGACGTCGTCACTTTCTCAGAGCAGGCGGAGCTGACCGGGGATGAGGATAAGGCGGACGAGTATCTCAACTGGACCGTCGAAGGCATCGAGAACATCCGCAAGCTCTACAAGGCCGGGCTGAAAGACTGGGAGAAGCTGCGCGTCGAGCAGAAAGTGACGCGCGGCAAGAAGACGAAAAAGCTGCTCCGGCTGAAGCGCAAAGTCGCCCGCACACGCCTTGAGATCGCGCAGGAAATCAGGCGGCTCAACCTGACCGAGCGTGCACGCCAGCGGCTCATCAACTCCATTCGCGCCGTCCACAGGGACATTCGCACGGCAGAGCGCGAGATAGATACTTACACGGAGAAGCTTAGCCGCCGACGCATCAAGGCCGACGACGAGAAAGAGTACAAGCGACGCGTCAGCGCCGCCCGCAAGCAGCTCCAGCAAATCGAGGCCCGCTACAACATCGCGCCCGTCGAGATCAAGCGCGCCTTCCAGTCAATCATCACGGGCGAACACCAGACGGGCCAGGCCAAGCGCGAACTGGTCGAAGCCAACCTGCGCCTGGTCGTCTCCATCGCCAAGAAGTACACGAACCGCGGCCTGCAATTTCTGGACTTAATCCAGGAAGGGAACATCGGGTTGATGAAGGCCGTGGACAAGTTCGAGTGGCGGCGCGGCTACAAGTTCTCGACCTATGCGACGTGGTGGATTCGCCAGGCCATCACGCGTGCG
>DASVXV010000185.1:0-5717 GCA_036392495.1 Pyrinomonadaceae bacterium
CTCCGGCCAGCGTGCCGATGGACTCCATCTTCTGCGCCTGGAGAAGCTGCTCTTCGCTCTTGCGCAGAGCCTCTTCGGTTCGTTTACGCTCCAGGGCGTTGACGATAATCTCGCCGACGATTTTGAGCAGCGGGATGTTTCTCTGGGAGGAAGCTTTCTTCTCCCGCAGTGAATTGAACCCGAAGAATCCGATTAAGGATTTGCCGTAAACGAGCGGCACGATGATGAGCGAATCAATACCATGTGCCTGAAGAATCTCCTTTTCGGCGCTCGCCTCCTCCGACAGCTCCGCGACGCTTGGGATGTGGATGTTCTCGAATTTGTTAAGCTTCTCCATCCACCACGGAAAGGCTTCGACCGCGAGTCCCTGCAATGCCCCGATTTCCGGCGCGACGCCCTCGGCACACCATTCGTGCGTGTTGCTCATTTTCTTTCCTTCATCGGAGAAGAGAAAGACGTAGCTGCGGTCAACGCGGGCGAACTCACCGACGGTAGCGAGCGCGCGGTTGATGCCGGCATCAATCTCGTCCGTGGTGAGATTGATAAAGCTGGTCGAGATTGAAGAGATCAGCTCCTCGAATTTAACCCGATACTTGAGCGCCTCTTCCGCGCGCTTCCGGTCATTGATGTCCTGAACCTGCGCGATGAAATAAAGCGGGTTACCCTGCGCATCGCGGACCAGCGAAACGCTCGTATGCGCCCAGACGGGATGGCGTGATTTGTTCAGGTAGCGCTTCTCCACGTTGTAAGCGTCAACCTCACCGGCCAGCAGCCGGGCCAGAGACGCCTCGTTGTCTTTCAGGTCCTCCGGGTGCGTGATTGATTGAAAATTCGTGGCCTCCAACTCCTCTTTCGAGTAGCCGACGATCTCGCACAGCGCGCGGTTGACCTGCATGTAACGCCCGTCAACTGCGACCAGCGCCATTCCTATCGGGGCGCTTTCAAAAGCGCTGTGGAAGCGCTTCTCGCTTTCGCGCAACGCTTCTTCAGCCTTCTGTTTCTCTTCCCGCTGCTTCTTACGCTCCAGGGCGTGCGTCACGGCCTGGCCCAGGCGGCTCAGCCTGTCTTTGAGCAGGTAATCGGCCGCTCCCTGTTTGATAGTCTTGACCGCAACCTCCTCGCTGATCGTGCCGGTCACAACTATCAGCGGGACGTCCAGGCCGCTCTCCTGCAAGCGCGCCAGCGCGCCGAGCGCATCGAACTGCGGCAACGAGTAATCGGAAAGAATCACGTCGAGGTCCGGGCTGAGGTGGGCCAGGTAGTCCTCTTCCGTCTCCACGCGCCGCCAGTCGAGGTCGAAGCCGGCCTGACGCAAACTGTAAAGCACCAGCTCGGCATCCGCTGGATTATCTTCGAGAATTAAAGCTCTCAATCGAGTTGACATACAATTACACCCCTTGCATAAGTCCCGCGCGGTTCGAGTTAAGCTATTGGAGGATTATTGAGCAGCAGCCAGTACATCCCCAGGTGGCGCATGGACTCGACAAACTGATCGAAGTCCACGGGCTTGACGATGTAGCTGTTCGCGCCCAGTTGATAACTCTTGACGATGTCGCTCTCCTCGCGCGAGGAGGTCATCATCACTACCGGAATTGATTTAGTGCGCTCGTTCGATTTGATCTGCCGCAGCACTTCCAGCCCGTCTATTTTCGGGAGCTTCAAATCGAGCAGAATCACTTTCGGGTTCTGCGGGGCGCGCCCCTCGTAGGCACCGTTCGAGAAGACGTACTCCAAAGCCTCCGCGCCGTCGCGCACGATGTGAATGCGGTTGCTGAGGTGATTTTTCTTGAGCGCGTGCAGCGCCAACTCGACGTCGTTCGGGTTATCTTCGACTAATAGTATTTCTATAATGCTTTCAGTCATGTGATGTGTCTCCATCAAGAGTGAAGTAAAAAGTCGCGCCTTTGTTTGGCTCCGCGTCAGCCCAGATGCGCCCGCCGTGACGATTGATAATGCGCTGGACAATAGCCAGGCCGACGCCCGTGCCCTCAAACTCTTCTGCGCGATGCAGGCGCTGGAAGACGCCGAAAAGTTTATCCGCATACTTCATGTCGAATCCGACGCCATTATCTTTAACGAAATATTTCCTCTCATCCGAGCCGTCCTTGCCATTAAGACAGCCGATCTCGATTTTCGCCTCATCCTCTTTCTGCGTGTACTTGAGCGCGTTCGAGATCAGATTGACATAGACCTGTTTAAGCAGCGCCGGGTCTGCCTCGCAGGGGGGTAGATCGCCGATGGAGATAGCTACGCGCCGCTCCCTGTGCTCAGATTGAAGCTCGTCGAGCGTCTGGCGCACGATCTTTTCAGGCTCCACCTGCCGCTTCTCGACGGGCTGGCGCGAGAGGCGCGAGAAGGCCAGCAGATCGTCCACCAGGCGTCCCATCTGCTGCGCGTTGTCGCGCACGATGCCCACGTAGCGCTGCGCCTCATCCGGCATCTGCGGCCCGTAATCTTCCAGCAGAATGCGCGAAAATCCGTTCATCGCGCGAAGCGGCGCGCGCAGGTCGTGTGAAATGGAATAGGAGAAGGCTTCCAACTCCTTGTTGGCGGCTTGAAGCTGCGCGGTGCGTTCTTGCACACGTTGCTCAAGTTCTTCATTGAGTTTGCGGATTTCCGCCTCGGCACGCTTGCGCTTGGTGATGTCATTGACGAGGACGATCTCGGCGGACCGGCCCGCGAAGTCCAGGGTATGTGACGTAATTTCAACATCAATGATCGTGCCATCCTTCTTCCTGTGCCGCCAACTCCCTGCCTCAGCTAACCCGGAAACGCTTACCTCTAAAGTCTCAAGCAACGTCTTGACATCCTCCGGTGGACGGATGTCTTTGATCGTCATTCCGAGAAACTCTTCACGGGAGTAGCCGTAGTGGCGAATTGCTGCCTCGTTGACGCCGAGGAACGCGAGCGTCTCGGTATCAAAGACCCACATCGGTAGAGGGTTATTCTCGAACATGAGCCGGTAGCGTTCTTCCGAAGCGCGCAGAGCCACGGCCCGCTCTTCCAAAGAGAGGTTGGCTTGTTCGAGTTCAGCGGTTCGTTCATGGACTCGCTGTTCCAGATGTTCATGAGCTTTTCGCAAATCCCGCGCCATCTGATGGAAGACACTGTCGAGCTGGGCTATTTCGTCCGTGCCCGCCAGCGGCTGCGCCAGCTCTTTCCCGGCGGCCAGAGAGCGTGTATTTCGTGTGAGGGTCTGAAGACGACTGCTGATGCCGCGACTAAATAAAAAGAGCAGCAGAAAGGCGAGCAGGATGTCGGCAGAGGTTCCCGCGACGAGCAACCAATCGAACTGCTGCCAGGACGCCTCCATCGCCCGCTGCCGCTCCGCGTCGAGGCGCTCTTCTTCCTGGAGGAAAGTATCCACCTCAGAGCGGAACTCATTCATCTTCTCAAGGCCCAGGCCGCTTTTGACGCGCTCAACCGCTTCAAGCAAAGCGCCGCTGCGCATCAATTGTTCGACCTCTTCTAAGAGATCAATCCTCTCCAACGCCTTCGTTCCGAGACGCACGGCTCTCGCTTCCTGTTCCGGGTTGTCGCGCACAAGCTCGCGCAGCCGTTTGACTCCTTCCGGGGCAGCCCGTTTGGCGTGTGCGACCGATTCGGCGAAGTTCGGATTATTAGTGAGGACGTAGCCACGTATACCGCTCTCCGCTTCCACGAGGTTTTTTGATAAATCATCGGCTTGCGCGATCACCTCTTTGGAATGCGATGACCAGTTTTGAGCCTCTTTGTTGCGCCGCTTCAACGCAGTAACGAGGATGACGAAAGCCAGGAGTAAGATGAGCGGAATGGAGATCAGGATCAGGCCCCGATAGGCGATCTTCGTTCGCGTCAACTTGTAGATGGCGAAACATAAGAGCCCTACGCCGAGGGAAGCGACGAGCAATTGCAAGCCTTTGGTCACGGGGGACTCGCCTGGACTGATGGCGTTAAAGCCGACAAAGAGCACTGGCAACATGATAGTCGCGATGCCCGGGCTCCAGCGCGGGAGCCCCTGACTCGTCCGTGGAGTGTGTCGCCAGGCATAGGCCAGCAGCACGCTGCCGTAGGCCGTGAACGCGAGCGCCGTGTGAACGGCCATCTGACTCCCCAGGCGAAAAGGCAGCACGTAAGTAATGCCCAGCAGGTAGCCGAGGAGCGAGGTCAAACCGAAGCTCAGGGGCAGCGTGTGCGCGATGGCGAATGCCGCCAGCCAGCGGGGACGCCAGGCGAGCAGGGCGAGCGCGCCTCCGGCGCAGACGAAGCTGATGGCGCTCGTGAGAGCCATCCGTCCGGGGTCGGCCGAGAGCGTGCGCTCCCAGGGATAGAAGAAGGCCGTGTCTATCCCGAGCGAGATACCGCTCAGGTACTCAAAGATCACCAGAGCACCCATCAGAGCGACGAACGTCCCACCCGCCAGAGGCAGCAGGCGGTGCCCGCGCCGCGCCACGAACAGACAGGCGCTGACGCCCAGCACCAGAAAGCACAGGGCCGTGTTGTACTGCATCGGGATCACGCCGGGAATGACCTGGATGAGGGCGCGCACATGCAAGTGCCAGCCGGCGATCACACAGACGCCTACGAGCGCGACGGCGGCGAGAACGCCGAGAGTGATTTTGTTCCCAGGCAAATTGGGTATTGCCTTAGCGATCTTCATTGCGCTCATCTTCTCGCGGGAGTAAGAGCCTCCTCGCGGAGGCTCTGAGCGCTTCATCCAGAGGAGTATCGAAGCTCAAACGCTGCCGACGAACTTCTCTACTTAATGTTAATGAAGCCTAGACCAAACTAACCTTGATTCGATCTCCGACCGAATCGGAATCGTGCCTCCGTACTTTCAAAAAGCGGCGGACGGCTTTCTCCAGCCCTTCGGTTGTGCCGAAGGGACGACCACCTCAAGCAACAGGCGGCGGCACTTTGGCGGTTTTGACCAGATGAATGTTGTAGCGTTTCATCATCCGTTCGATGGTCTTGCGGTCCACGCCGAGCAGGCGCGCGGCGGCCTGCTTGTTTCCGTTGGTGTGCTGAAGCACGCGCGCGACGTAACGCTTTTCGACCTCTTCGAGCGTGGGCCACGTCTCTTCTTCAGGCTGAGCAACAGCGCCCTGCGCCGCCACCTCGATATTTTCCGGCTCCACGGGTTCGCTCTTACGCACGCGCTCCGGTAAATCCTCCGGCCGGACCGTGTGATCGCAGAGCGCCGCGGCACGGACGACTGCGTTCTCAAGCTCGCGGATGTTGCCGGGCCAGGGGTATTGTTCGAGCAGCCGGACGGCGGCGCGCGAGAATGTGATGGACGAATTTGCGTGCGGGCGAACTCGCTCGGCGAAGCGCCTTGCCAGCGGCATCACGTCTTCGCGCCGCTCGCGCAACGGGGGCAGATTGATGGTCACAGCGTTCAGCCTGTAGAGCAGGTCCTGGCGAAAGCGGCCCGCCCCGACCTCGGTTTCGACGTCACGATTGCTGGCAGCAATGACCCTGACATCCACCCTCTGCGTCTGATTCGATCCCACCCTACGGATTTCCCCCTCCTGCAACGCCCGCAACAACTTCACCTGAAACGCCGGTGTCGTCTCCGTGATCTCGTCCAGAAAGACCGTTCCACCGTCTGCTTCCTCCCACAACCCCCGACGGTCTCTCTCCGCTCCTGTAAAGGCTCCGCGAACGTGTCCGAACAGCTCACTTTCGATTAATTCCGAGGGGATGGCTCCGCAGTTGACTGCCACGAAGGGTTTCAG
>DASVXV010000186.1:0-31281 GCA_036392495.1 Pyrinomonadaceae bacterium
GCATAAGTCCTTTGTTTGTAACAAAGCATGAGAGACTGCCTCTAAAGATCATGAGCCCCTATGCTCCTTTTAACTCCCACACTTGTTAAGTTTACAGAGATGTGGGTAATGATAAGGGCTTACGCCCTGGGCTTTATGCTGCCGCCCCTGCCGGGGCTTAAAACCATCGGCGTCCAGCCTTAGCTCCGGCTTCGCTACAGAACATCCTTACGTTTGAGCGCCCACATCGTCATGATCAGATAGAGACCTGTGAAAATAGTGAGCATCAAGATGCCCAGAAAGACGTGCAGGCGGGAGGTGCTGATGATTTCATCCTCTGACGTCGCGTCCGCATAGCCGACGTAGATCTGGCGGCTGAGCTTCGCGCGCGCTTCCTCGTCCACGATACTGACATCGTGCGCCAGGGCGTCCACGGTCCAGCGCATCGGCATCAGCGCCGCCGGAATGTTCATCACCACGCCGAGGCCGGAGCGCGTCCCGCCCGGAGTCTCCACATCGAAAAGCGGGATGATGCCTCCGCTCAGGACCAGTTGCAGGGCCACTATGAGCGGCATGGCGATCAGGGCCTTCTCGACCGAGGTGACCAGCGCGGAGAAGAAGAGGCCGACGCTGATGCCCGAGAGGAAAGTCAGGTAGAGAATTATCAGCAACGAGAAGAAGTCCCAGCCGCTCAGCCGCTGCGTGATCGTCATGATGACGACCCACAGGAAGCACTGGATGAAGCCGATGGCGCTCAAGATGACGAATTTCGAGAAGACGTAAGAGGGAATCTTGAGATTGGCCAGGCGCTCGCGCAGGTAGATCGGCAACTCGCCGACGATTTCGCGCACCGCGCTGATGACCCCGAAGAGGACGGCGACGAAGGCGGAGATGGTCAACGTCATCACCTCGTTGAGCGAGCTGGTGATGAGGGCCAGGACAATGGCGAGCACAATCGGCTGCGCGAGCGTCGAGATGATGTTGCGCTTGTCCTTCATCTTGATCTCAAGATAGCGCCGCGTAAGCGTCTTCCACTGGCTGATGCCTGCGCGCCGTTCGGCATCGTGCGGCTGTGGGGGCGGTGCCTGCGGCCCGCTTCGGCCCAGCATGCTCTGTGTCTCGGCCATGCGCGTGGCGACGTAACGCTGGTGTTGCGGCGACCTCTGAAAAGCCTGGTTCAATTCGTCCGGGTCGCGCGACTCTATCTTGTGGTAAATCTCGCCGGGGTACTGGCAGTCGAAATAGTTGAGCGCCTCCTGCGGCGGACCGAAGAAGGCCAGGCGACCCCCGCGCGTCAGCATCGCCACCTGATGCATCGTCTCGAACTTCTCGAACTTGTGCGTGACCATGATGACGATGCGACCTTCGTCCGCGAGCCGCCGGAAGAGCATCATCATGGTCTCCGTGGTGACGGGGTCGAGCGGCGAGGTCGGTTCGTCCAGAAAAAGGAAGCTCGGCTTGGTTATCAGTTCAAGCCCCAGGCTGAGGCGCTTCTGCTGCCCGCCCGAGAGCTGCTTGAACTGCGTCACACGCTGCTCCTGCAACCCGACCATCCAGATCACTTCGTCAACGACGCGTTGAATCTCCGGTGGCGGGGTGGCCTCCGGCAGGCGCAGGCGCGCCGCGTAATAGAGCGTGCGCTCGACCGACAGCGTCTCATGCAGGATGTCGCGCTGCGGCACGTAGCCTATGGAGCGGCGCAGGGCGTTGAAGTTGCGGTACAGGTCCAGGTCATTGACGAAAACGGACCCAGAAGTGGCCGGGCGGAAGCCGTTGAGAGCATCCATCAGCGTTGACTTGCCGCAACCCGAAGGCCCCATCAGGCCGATGAACTCTCTGGGGTAAAGCGCCAGGCTGATGTCTTTGAGAATGGTGCGGCCCCCTGCGTCTTTCGAGAGATGAAAGGCCGCGATGCGGCTCGCGCCCAGGTTGTGCTGCTTGATGTCGCGCCCCTCGATGCGCAGCAGAAAGCCGCCGATGTAGACGAGGTCCGTCGGGCTGACGAGACGCGGCTCCTTCAGCGGTTCGCCGTTGACGAAAGTTCCGTTGGTGCTGCCCAGGTCCGTGATGACTGGCTGCGCCTGATTCGTATAGGTAAGCGTCGCGTGATAGCGCGAGACCGCAGGGTTATCGAAGACGATGTCGTTATCCGGCGAGCGCCCCATGCGTATAACGGGCGAGAGCGCGGCGCGCATGTGTGTGGTCCCGGTCCCGAACGCGGAGCCTAAAGGAGCATTCACATGCATCCCACCTGCGGCGGGCGCGGGCGTCTGCGTGTACGGCTGCACCACGGTCGCCTTCGCTTCAGCGGGAGGCTGCGGAGGCGCTGGTGGCCTGGGAGGCTGCGCGGGGGGCGGGGGCGCGTACTGCGGGGGTTGAACCGGCGGCTGCTGATAGACAGGCGGCGGAGTGTATTGTGGAGGCGTGTATTGTTGCTGTGGTGGTGGCGTGAACTGCGGCGTGAAGGGTTGCGGCGGCGGAGCCTGGCGCACGGGAGCGCGGAAAGTGAAGGCCGCGTCATTGCCGGGGCCGAAGGCGACCTGGCAGCCGTCCCGCAGCTCGCACTTTGAAACACGCGCGCCGTTGACGAACGTCCCGTTGCTCGAATTGAGGTCCGTAAGCGTCGCCCGGCCCTGCGGGTCCAGTTCAATCATCGCGTGGCGTTTCGAGATGGTCGGGAAGTCCAGCACCAACTGGCACTGCGCGGGGTCGCGCCCGACTAGAAAGCGCGTCGCTTCGATGATGATGCGGTGGTTCGTGAGCGCGCCCGAGAGTCCGAGCAGGGAAGCTTTCCCGTCAGCCCATTGATCGTTTCGCTGTGACATAATTATTAAGGCAGATCTCTTGAAGGTTTAATAGTCTCTGGTTAATGCAGTCTGGTGGATGAAGCCATTACTTGCAGGCTATTTACTTGGTATCAACTTTCCATTCTCCATCTTCCTTGACCAGATAGATTGGCTCCCATGCTGTTCGATCAAGAATTTCCACCATGGCTCTGTCGTCCCTTACCCAACCCTCTCGCATTTCCGGTAGTGGACGTGACCTTGCCCGACCTAACTCTTGAGTGAGCATAGCGTCAACTGACATGCCACGTCTGTCAGCTTCCGCCTGTATCTTCGCTAGGATATTTCTCGAAATCACTCTCTTAAACGCCGCAATGTCCTTCGTGTTCACAACGTCCGCCCATATCTTGACCGTCTCAAGCGGAGTCCGAGACTTGCCTGCGGTCAGGGCGATGATGAGCACGACGACGAGGATGATCAAGCCAGCGGCGACGCCTCCGATAATCCACGTCCGACGGCTAGGTCCTGTAGAGGACGCGAAGAGAGATTGCTGGCTGGCCGGGCGCTCCCATTGTCCAGCGCTCGGCTGAGAGACATACGGAGCTTGCTGCGCCGGACCCCATTGCGGCTGAGACACGACAAGCGTATCCGGCACGGCGGGCGTTTGCGGCGCGCGGCTGTCGCTCGCCCTCTGACTCGAAACAGGCGGCGGCACGGACGCGGGTTGCGTGGACGGCTGAACAGTGGGAGCGCTCGCGTAAGCGGGTGCGCTTTCCACGACAACGGTCTCAGGCAACTGCGCAGCCCTGCGCAGGGCCGCGTGCATCTCCGCGGCGGAAGAGTAGCGTTCGTCCATCGAGAGCGCCATCGCGCGGCGCAAAACGGTCGCGACTGAGCGCGGGAGGCGGTCGTCGAACATTGCCTCCAAAGGATCGAGTCGGCCAGACCAGACTGAGAGCGCGCGCGTCGGCGCGTGTGGCGGCGCTTTGGCGGTCATCAGATGAAGAAGCGTCGCGGCGAGTGAATAAAGATCGCTACGCGGATCAGTTCCGCGCTGTTGTATCCGTGTGACCTCGTCGTTATTGACGACCGACAGCATCTCTATCCAGTGCTGCTCGACCTTGACGATCTGCTCAAGCGGCGCGTAAGCGAGCGAGTAGCCGAGCACGCTCCGGGAAGTGGCGACCGTCGTCACCTGTCCGGTCGAACCTTTCGCCAGGCCGAAGTCGAGCAGCATGATACGGCCTTTCGCGTTCAGCTTCAGATTCTGCGGCTTGATGTCGCGGTGAATGATTGGCGGCTCCTGCGTGTGTATGTACGAGAGCACGTCCAGCAGCTGGTCTCCCCACTCCAGCACCTTCGCCACCGGAAACGGACCGTTCTGCCGTTGAAGTGTCTCGGCCAAGTCTTCGCCGGCGACGTAGTCCATGACCAGATACTGGCCGCTGCCTTCTGTGAAGTGGTCAATGACTCTGGTCATCGCCGGGTGTTGAAGTTTATTGAGCAGACGCGCCTCGCGCTCGAAAGCTTTACGCATCACTTCGTCCGTGAAGTGAGTCTCTTTCAGGGCGACCTGATTGTCGAAGCGTTGATCTATCGCTTCGTAAACAGTCCCCATGCCCCCCTGTCCGAGCTGGCGTATGACGTGATAGCGGCCTTGAAGAATAGTATTGGAGGACAACATGCGATTCATCCGGGAAAAGAATGCTTATACATTGAGGATGAGCATCGAAAGATAATAGCCTGCCTGTCCGACGAAACATGAGACTAAATGCATTCTTTATCAAAACGAATCAAATTTCCACTCTCCATCCTCTTTGATTAGCGTTAACTGAAATTGTTGACCAGTACCGTCTGTTATAAGCACAGTCGCAGAGTCGCCAGCTATTTGCTCATTAATGACCTTAATGTCGCCGGTGAAAGCCGGGAGAGATGCTAGATACTGCTGAAGCAGATTGTCAGCTGTTATGCCTCGTTGAGCAGCCATTTGATCTAACTTTTCCAAACCTCTTTTCGAGATTGTTCGCTTATATCCTGCCGCATCTTTTTTCTTTAATGCATCGAAACGAGCTTGAACCGTACCGGATGGCGACGAGAGAGATTTGCTTGATGAGCCCGCGGTGAGGACGATGATGATGATCACGACGGCGATGACGACGATGGCGCCGCCGCCGATGACCCACGGGAGATAGCTCTTCCGCGGCGCGTAACTGGAGAAAGCCTGCGCGCCGAAAGGTTGAGCCGCCGGTTGCTGCGCGGGCTGGTTCTGCTCCCAGGGCTGTTGACGGACGACGACCGTAGAGGGCAATCCACCCGGCTGCTGCGTTTGATTGTGAATCGGCGTCTGGGTTTGCGACTGGCCGACTACGACGGTTGGTGCGACGCCGGATGCGGGCGGCGGCAGTTGAACTTCCGTCTTCTGCTGATAGGCTCGATGCGTTTGCCCGCTCGTCTCTGCACGGCTCGCTTCACGCAATGCGTTCTGCATATCTGCGGCGGAAGGGAATCGCTCGTCCAGCGAAAGAGCCATCGCGCGGCGCAGGACGTCGGCGACCGCTGGGGGAATATTACGGTCGAACAGCGCATCCAAAGGGTCCGGGCGTCCGGACCAGACTGAGAGCGCGCGTGTCGGCGCATTCGGCGGCATCTTGTCCGTCAGTAGGTGTAGCAGGGTCGCGCCCAAACTGTAGATGTCGCTGCGCGCGTCCGTCCCCTTGTTCTGGATGCTCGCGACCTGTTCCGCATGATTGACTGAAAGCATGTCCATCCAGTGATGCCCGGCTTTCAGCATCTGCTCCAGAGGCGCGTAAGCGGGCGAATAACCGACCACACTGTGCGCGGTGGCAACGGAGGTCATCTGGCTGGCCGATCCTTTGGCTAATCCGAAATCGAGCAGAATGACGCGGCCCTGCTCGGAAGCTTTTAAGTTATGAGGCTTGATGTCGCGGTGGATGATCGGCGGCGTTTGCGAGTGCAGGTATTTGAGAGCGTCCAGCAACTGGTCTCCCCATTCGATCACGGTGGCGAGAGGAAATGGATGTTTTTGGCGTTCCATCAACTGCGCCAAATCCTCGCCGGGCACGAAGTCCATGACCAGATACTGCACGTTGCTTTCACTGAAATGGTCAACCACTCTAGTCATCGCCGGATGGCGCAGCTTATTGAGCAGACGCGCTTCACGCTCGAACTGTCTGAGCAGTCCTTCATCCCTGAACAGAGTCTCTTTGATCGCCACCTGGCTCTCGAAACGTTCGTCTATCCCTTCATAGACAGTGCCCATGCCTCCCTGTCCGAGTTGGCGCAGGATGCGATAGCGGCCTTGAAGGAGTGTGTTGGGAGTCAACATAACTTTGTCTGAGAAAAAGTAAGCCTGAGCATTAGCATTTGTGCTTGATACGCTGCCGGGCGCGGGCGTTCACTTGATAGAGAGCGTTGCGTGTGTCTTCGCCGAAAGATATGCCTGAATCGCCAGATTAAGTCAAGGGAAAGTTCCACGCGCAGAGGTAAGAATAATTATGAATTTTGAGTTTTGAATTTTGAATTAAAAGCTGTCGGCCTCAATTCAAAATTCAAAACTCAAAATTCATAATTATTGTATGATACAATCCGCCCCCCGATGAAATGTCCAACCTGTCTGAACGACATCTCACCTGATCGAAGCTCATGCCCTTCGTGCGGGACTGCGCTCGGAGATTCCATCACCCCGACACGCCTGCTCTCGAACGAGCCCGATGCGGCTACCGTCAAAGAGGGCTCTTCAAAGTCTCCCACGGGAGGGGCGCGTCCATACATCTCTTTCGACTCGATTGACGACGCCAGGTTCACGCCCGGCACCACGCTTATCGAACGCTACCGCATCGTCAGCCTTCTGGGCCGCGGAGGAATGGGCGAGGTCTATCGCGCAGATGATCTCAAACTGGGACAGCCCGTCGCGCTCAAGTTCCTGCCCGAGACGCTCTCGACGGATGGAGCGGCGCTCGCGCGCTTTCACCGCGAGGTGCGCGTGGCGCGCCAGGTCTCGCATCGCAACATCTGCCGCGTTTACGACATCGGCGAAATAGGTGGTCAGCACTTTCTCTCCATGGAGTTCATCAAGGGGGAAGAGCTGGCCTCGCTCCTGCGGCGCATCGGCCGTTTGCCTGCCGACAAAGCGGTTGAGATTGCGCGCCAGCTCTGCGCCGGATTGGCCGCCGCACACGATAACAACGTTCTGCACCGCGACCTCAAGCCTGCCAACGTGATGATTGACGCGAACGGGAACGTCCGCATCACGGATTTCGGACTGGCGGGGCTGGCCGAAGAGATTAACCTGGAGGAGGTGCGCGCCGGAACTCCTGCCTACATGGCTCCGGAGCAATTGGCCGGAGAAGAGGTCTCGGTCAAAAGCGATATCTACTCGCTCGGCCTGGTGCTCTACGAAGTCTTTACGGGCAAGCGTGCTTTTGAAGCAGGCACTCTCGAAGAACTGCTGCGGCTGCGCCGGAGCGACGCGGCGCCGACCAATCCTTCGAGCATCGTTAAGGAGATTGATCCGGTAGTCGAGCGCGTCATTCTGCGTTGTTTGGAGAAGGACCCGAAGGCAAGACCCGCTTCCGCGCTACAGGTGGCTGCGGCGTTGCCCGGCGGCGATCCGCTTCAGGCGGCGCTCGCTGCCGGCGAGACCCCTTCGCCCGAGATGGTCGCCGCCGCGCCGAAGGAGGGCGTGCTGCGCCCAATGATAGCTCTCTCGCTGCTCGCTTCGGTGCTGGTAGGGCTTTTGCTCGTCGCATTGCTGTCGAAGAAGATCTATCTGCATCGCCAGGTGCCGCTCGATAAATCGCCGGACGTGCTCAAGGAACGCGCCAGCGAGGTCACGAAACGATTGGGCTATACCGCGTCGCCCGCCGATACCGAGTTCAATTTCTTTTACGATATTGACTACCTGTTCTACGTTCGCGACCACGAGCGGTCAACAAACCGTTGGGACAAACTGACGACAGGGCAGCCCCCCGCGATTCGCTTCTGGTATCGCCAGAGCCCGCGCCACCTTGAGCCATACAACAGCTTTCGGGTGCTGGCCAACGACCCGCCCAATAATATCTCCGGCATGGTGCTGGCGACGCTTGATACGGCTGGGAACCTATTTTACTTCGAGGCAGTGCCGCAGCAGCTTGACGACTGGCAGCGCGCAGGCGAGACGCCGGACTGGTCAATTCTCTTTCGGGAGGCCGGCCTCAATCAGGCCGACTTTAAAGAGGTCGTCTCGGAGTGGACTCCGCCGCACGCCTTTGATAAGCGTGCGGCGTGGCAGGGAGCTTACCCGAACGCGCCGGAGCTATCTCTTAGAATCGAAGCGGCCAGTTATCGGGGCAAACTCGTCTATTTCGAGATCATCAGTCCCTGGAAGCTTCCCACACAGCAGGTGACCCCCGCGGAAGGCAGGGGCGAAAGAGTGGGGTTCGCTTTGATGGTCACTCTTTTCTTCGGGGCGCTCATCATCGGGGCATTTCTCGCGTGGAAAAACCTGCGGCTCGGGCGGGGCGACCGCAAGGGCGCGTTCCGGCTGGCGCTCTTTCTCTTCGCCACACGGATGATCTACTGGGTTGCGGACACGCACCACATTCCGACGATTGGAGAGGCCACTAACCTGCTCGTCGCCGGGCTTCAGTCGGCAATCTTCTGGTCAGGCTTCATCGGGCTGATGTACCTCGCGCTCGAACCGTTCCTCAGGCGACGTTGGCCAGAGCGCGTCATCTCCTGGAGCCGCCTGCTGGCCGGAGACCTGCGCGACCCGCTGGTCGGGCGCGACATCTTAGTCGGGGCGACCTTCGGCATCGGTGTCATGCTGCTCGCGTATCTGGGCGACCTCACGCCACAGTTGCTCGGAATGCCCGCGAACATCCCCACCCCCATCTCCGAAGATGGACTCGGGCTAAGCGGTTTTCTCCCGCTCCTGATGAATCAGGTCGGCGCGTCTTTAGCCTTCACCTTTATCGTTGCCTTCCTGCTGCTATTTCTCACCATGCTGCTGCGCCGCAACTGGCTCGGCATCGGCATCGGCTGGGCCTTGCTCGCAGGCCTGGTGGTCCTGATAGACTCCTGGAAGTCTCCTGTCTCCTGGCCCTTCAGTGTCGCCGCCGTCACTCTACTGGTCATCGCCGTCACACGCTTCAGCATGCTAGTCGCTCTCTCCGGCCTGATTTTCCACCACTTGCTGGTCTTCTTCCCGGCCACCTCGGAGCTTTCGGCCTGGTACGCGCGCGGGTTTGTTCTGGACCTGATTCTGCTGATCGCCCTGGCGGCATACGGCTTCTACACGTCGCTCGGAGGTCAACCGCTATTTCGTGGCAGTTTGCTACAGGAAGAATGAAAAACAGGAGTCGGAAGTCAGAATCCAGAATCCAGAATTCAGAATGAATCAGGCGGAAGCCGTCGCTAAGCCGTTCCTAGAAACTGTTTGGACGTTCCTTTCCAGCCGCGCAAGCGGCTGACAGAAGGTAGCCAGGCGTGCAACGCCTGGAACATGCGCGGTAATAAATCGGCGCGTTGAAGACGCGCCAAGCCTGTCTGTTGTCAGCGGTTCTCAGCGCATCTTCAATGCGCGGATGATGGCGCATGGATCGTCCCCAGACGTTGCACGTCTGGCTACTTCTTGATGCGCCTCCGGCGCGAAAAGCGGAATTCTCAAACAGCTACTTAGTTTTTATTCTGACTCCTGAATTCTGGATTCTGGATTCTGGATTCTGCTTTTCAAGCTTTCTCCAGACCCGCGTACTTCTCGATTAGCTTCTTCTGTCCGAAGCCAGGAAAGCTGACTGTCAGCTTCGCCGAATCGCCCGTGCCCTCGCGGCGCAGCACCAGGCCGCGACCGTATTTCGGGTGGCGGACGTGCGAGCCTGGGGCGAAGTCGCCGCCCTGCTGCGATCCCCCTCCCGCCGCCGTCGCCCCGGCGCGGCGCTTGATCGTCGGCGAAGCTTGGGCCTGGCGGTCCGGTGTGGAGCCGCCGAGTTGTTGGCCGCGCTTGCGGAAGAACTCCGCGATGGAGTCAACGCTGTCGTAAGTCTTGCCCGCGTACTTCGTGCGCTCGCGCGTGTCGCCACGCAGCGCAGTCGCGGCGTGCTTGTTCTCCAGGGTCGAAGAGCTGCGCGCGAACGAGAGCCAGGAGTTGCCGCGCGAGAGGTCTTCCATCAGGTCGAGCGGCATCTCGTTCAAAAACTGCGAAGGCTCCGACGCCATCTCCTCGCCGTAAACACGTCGCTTCATCGCGTGCGTGACGTAAAGGTACTTTTCGGCGCGCGTGATGGCGACGTAACAGAGGCGGCGCTCCTCTTCCAACTCGGCCGGGTCCGTGGCCGAGCGCGCGTGCGGAAAGAGCCCGTCTTCGAGGCCGACGATGAAAACCAGCGGGAACTCCAAGCCTTTGGCCGCGTGCATCGTCATCAGGGTGACGGGGGCGTCGCGCTTGTACTGGTCCGCGTCGGAGACGAGCGCGGCATGATCTATGAAGTCGCGCAGGCCCTCCTGCTCCTGCTTGTCGTAATCAACGGCGGCGTTGACGAGCTCCTGCAAGTTCTCCAGACGCGCCTCGGCCTCGTCGGAGTTTTCAGACTTAAGCGCGTCCGAATAGCCCGTGTCCAGGATCGCCGCTTTGACGACCGTTGAGACGGGCGAATCGGTCCGCGAAGCGTTGCTGGCCGCGGTCACAAGATTCGTGATGATCTGCTGGAACTTTTTGAGCGCCGCGACGGCACGCGGACTAAGGCCCTGGCCCTGCTCGACCAGGATCGCAATCGTCTCCCAGTGAGAGACGCCGTAATCTTTGGCGCGGCGTTCGATCTCGTCGAGGGTCTGTTTGCCGAGCCCGCGCGCCGGACTGTTGATGATTCGCATGAGCGCGATGGAGTCGTGCGGGTTGAGCGCCAGCTTCAGGTACGAGATGACGTCGCGCACCTCCATACGCTCGTAGAAGGAGAAGCCCCCGACGATGTTGTACGCGAGCCCGACGCGCCTCAGCGCCTCCTCGAAAACGCGCGACTGCGCGTTGGTGCGATAAAGCACGGCGGCGCGGAGGTCCGTCTCCATGCGGCGATGCTCCTCGATCTTTGCGGCGACGAAGCGGGCTTCAGCCTCGGAGTCGAACGCCTGGTAATAGCGGATGCGCTCGCCGGAGGGGCTGGAGGTCCATAAAGTTTTTCCTTTGCGCTCGGTGTTACGTTTGATGACCGCACCTGCGACGTCGAGGATGTTCTGCGTCGAGCGGTAGTTCTGCTCCAGGCGAATTATCTTAGCGTTCGGGTAGTGCTGCTCAAAGTTTAGGATGTTCGAGATGTCCGCGCCTCGCCATTTGTAGATAGAGTTATGAGTGAAAATTCCCCCTGCGACAAAGTTGTGTGTTCTCTCTACGTTAAAGTCATAAACGTTACCTGTGTATACCCAGCGATTAACTGACTCCACTTCGTCCAAATCAATACCAGCCTCTGTTTGTATATAAACACTCATACCTGGCAAAACGTGTGAAGCCGGGGTGAAGTACAACGACAGACCACTAGCAAATCCAGCTTTAAGGATTAGATTCACGTCACCCAATGCTTCACTTACTTTCTCATGCAAGCGAATTATTCGGGCGAAATCTTGGGAGGTCGCCCTAATTCGCCAACCGGTTCGTTTAGATGCAGTAGGATGAAGACCGACTAGTCGAAGACTCTCGGCATCAGATGAGTCTGTTCCAAGAACTTCACAGTAATGCAGGGTATTGTGACGCCCGTCTTTGCATAGAGTAACGCCAAAGTTACGACGCCTTTTTGTCGTTGTGCATTTAGGTACGTGATGCGGATGTTCTGGAAACATATTTTTTGAAGCTAGTAGTTTCATAGCCGCAGCTTCCGTATCAAGCCTCGAATAAAGATTATCAATTGCCGACTGCAACATTTTACTCCCTGGGAGAGACACAAATATGCATGTCGGCAACCCAAACTTGGCCGCATAATATTGCTCCCAGTACCGCGCCTCCTCGTCGGTGTGGCTAGCCTCCAATAGCCATATTGCGTCAGCACGCTCTTGATTTGTCCGTTGAATATATCCAAGGGATGGTTTGTTAGGACCCTCAAATCGGTAGCGACGTGTGATCCCGATTCTATAGCCCATGCCCCTCTTAAACATCAGATAAGTAAAAAAGAGGTCTTCCCCCTCTAGCATATACCGTGCAAAATGCACGTGTTCAGGTGTCGTTGTAACCTCATGACCCGATTTAGTTCTAATAGTGATAACGGGTTGGTCAGCAGTCTGCCGACAAAAGACATCAGTAACAGCGCTATATTGAGTACGGCTATCACCTTTAGCGCTCAATACCATATCCCCTGCTCGGATGTTTTCTGCCTGAAGAATACCTTCTTTAGTAGTGATTGGAGTTCCTGCAATTACACATTGATCTTCGTCGCCGACGACGCAGATGTTCTGCTGCTTCTCTGTGAGGAAGCGAATCAGGGCGAACTGCAACATGTTCGTGTCCTGGTATTCGTCCACCAGGATGTAGCGGAACCTGTCGTTATAATATTCGCGCACCGCAGGGACGCGGCGGAGCAGTTGGACTGTCTTAATCAGGAGGTCGTCGAAGTCGAGCGCGTTGTTGTTGACGAGGCGCTCTTCGTAGAGCTTGAAGACGCGCGCGATGGCCGCGCGTTTCTCGTCGTTGTATTCGACGCGCGCGCCGTAGGAGTCCGCGTCGTCGCCGTTGCGATTCTTCGCGCCGGAGATCGCGCCCTGCGTGGCGCGCGGTGCCAGTTGCTTATCGTCGTAGCCCAAATCCTTGATGCAGGCTTTGACCAGTCGAACGGAATCGTCCTGGTCGTAGATGGTGAACGAGCGCGTGTAGCCAGTGCCCAGGGCCTCTATGTTCTGGCGCAGGATGCGGACGCAGAGGCTGTGGAAGGTAGAGATCAGAGGCGCGCTCGCTAAATGCAGGCCGCCGAGAAGCCGCCGGACGCGCTCGCGCATCTCCTCCGCAGCCTTGTTCGTGAACGTGACGGCGAGAATATTGTGCGGCGAAACGTCGCGCTCCCCGATCATGTAAGCGATGCGGTAGGTGATGACGCGCGTCTTGCCCGAGCCCGCGCCCGCCAAGATCAATAACGGTCCATCCGTTTCGGTGACGGCCTCACGCTGCTGTTGATTAAGTGAAGAAAGAAGGTCCATAACCCCTATTTGATCAGTTTCTGGATTGCCTTGAACTGCTCGTGCTTTGCGTCGCGCAGCAACTCAAAAAGCGCCATCTCGGTTGAAGAGGGAAGCGCGCCGCTCTGCTGCATCTTGGCGAAGGCAGTCTGTTTATTGTGCTGGGCGCGGGCGGTGATACAGTCGGTCAGCAGATGCACACGGTAGCCACGCTCAAGCAGGTCGTGCGTCGTCTGGTTGACGCAGATGTGAGCCTCTATGCCGCAGACGATGACGTGCGCGGCCCGCGCCTCTTCAAGGCGGGCCTCAAAGGAGCGCGCGCCGCAGGAGCTGAAAGCCGTCTTCTCGATGAAGCTGTAATCCGCGGGCAAAACCGCCTTGATCTCGTTCGCGGTGTGTCCCAGCCCCCGCGGATATTGTTCCGTCACGATGACTGGAAGATTCAAAAGCTGCGCCGCGTGAGCTACGAGCGCGATGCGCGCGGCCGTCTCTGCGAAATCCGAGATGACCGAGCGAAAGCTCTCCTGCATATCTATGATGACGAGCGCGGTCTGCGCCGCGTCGAGCACGTTTTTATGAAGCATGATGCTCACATTTAAGCACACCGTGCGCGGCGAGCAAAATCCGCGCGTGATTGATCTTAGACTTTCTTTGCGTCTTTGCGTCTTGGCGTGAAACTTTCTCTCGCAAAGACGCCAAGACGCAAAAGTGTATGAGGCGCGTTGAGAAATGGGGACGAAGGTGGTAGTAAAAGAGTCGAACAGACCTGGAGGGTTGAACGTAGTAAGCATTTGATCAGGCCGGAGCCGAGAGGTGCCCTTATGTTTTGTCCGAGTTGCGGGTCGGAGGAGAGACAGTTGAGCCAGTTCTGCCGCGCCTGCGGGACCGATTTGCGGGCGGTGCGCGCCGGGCTGGAAAGACCGGACGCGATCACGAACTCTGCCGCCACGGCGCGCGACGAGATCGGCCGCGCGGTCGCGGCCAAGATCAGAGAGCTACAGGGGCCTGGGGAGCTCAAGACCATGGCATCGGACGTCCTGCCGAAGCTCGCGGAGTTTCTGGAATCGCCAGAAGAGAAGCGTCTCAAACAGATGCGCGCGGGCGTGATCGTTTCGGCCGCCGGACTGGGCGCGATGATTACGTTCATGCTGGCGGCTATCGGAACGGGAGATAAGGAGCTACTTGTTCCCGCGGCCGTTTTCGGCGTCGCCCTCTTCATCGGGCTGGCGATAATAATAAATGCAAAGCTCCTGACGACTCAGAGGAAGAAGATCAGGGAGGGTGCTGAGGAGGCAAGCATCAAGGACGCGCTAGATCAGTTACCGTCCAGCGAACCGAAAGCTTTAAAGCCGGGGCAGCACCCGCCGTCGTCCGTCATCGAACACACGACCCACAAGCTCTCAAGCGAGCCAGCGGTCGCCCAGCGCCGGAAACCATCAATCGAGAATGAAAGCTAAAGAGAGTTAAGACGCCAGTAGTCCGTTAAGGATTCCGGCCACCGGGCTGCCTGCCAGGTGGTCTGGGATTAGGTTGTCTGCCCGGAGGTCTTTGCTCGGGCCCCTGACCGTCAGGTCGCGGAGTGTCTTCGATTACAAAGTTATAGTTAATAGTCCCTATCACCTGTACGGGCTGGCCTGAAAGTATTGTAGGTTTGAATCGCGCGCGATAGGCGGCCTTTACTGTGGGTTCCCGAAGCAGCGGGTGGCCGCTGATGGCCTTGGCGGAAATTACTTTGCCCGTCTCGTCTACGATAGCCTGCACTACAACTGTGCCGGAAGCTCTGGCTGCGGCGGCTTGCGGCGGATAGTCTGGCTTGGGTAGGTTGATGGCCCTGCTGTTGAGCGACCCGACTGAAACGGGTGCGTTAGGTTTAGCCTCGGGAGTTGGTGTTGTCTTAGGCTGTGGGGCTTCAGCTTGACTAGAGGCTCGATCAGAACCCTGTAGTGAACGCGCTCGATCATAATAGTATTGAGCTTTCTGTCGGTCACCCATTAACTCATAAACCCTGCCGGTACTGTTAAGCACAGTAGCTTCTCCCGCACGGTCGCCGATTTGCCGTTTGATTTCTAGCGCTTTTTGATAGAACATAAGCGCTTCGTCATATCGTTTTAGGGTTAAATAAACAAAGCCTAGATTGTTGTACACGACGGCTTGTCCGGCCAGATTACCGGTCCCTGCCTTGAGCTCCAAAGATTTTTTGTAAAGCGTGATCGCTTCATCATATCGTTGCATGTTTGCATAAAGAGTGCCGAGATTGTTAAGAACGACTGCTTCACCATCTTTGTCACCTCCCTTCTCATAGAGAATGATGGCCTCTCTATATTTTAACGACGCCTCATCATATCTTTTCTGAGATGCTAGCTGATCGGCCTCCGCACCAGCTTTCTTGGCGGCTGTAAGGACATCTTCTTTAGGAGTCACCTCGGGATTGCCAGACGGCTGCTCGCCTACTACTGGAGGAACAGAAGTGACACCGCGTTCGATGGGGGTCGAGGTGAGCGTTCCCTGCGTCTGGGTTGAATTGGAGTTTGTCGGAGGAGCAGTTGTCACCGGACTTGAAACGGGTGATGAGTTCGCCGTTGTGGGGGAGTCCTCCACAGACGGAGTTGCCATAGATTCTGGTGTGGGGACAGTGCCTGGTGGCGGCGTCGTTTCTGAATTAGGCGAGGTTGGGATAGACGCTGGCCCGAAGCTCTGGCTCAACATATCCGGCAGAGGATTGTTTGGTGTCGCCTTCGGTGCGACCGCTTTAATTCCGATCCATGCCGCGCCGACAAGAAACAATGTAAATAAAAATCGCGCCCCCGTCTTCAGCCCGAAGGCCGGGACACCCCTGTGGTAGAAGAGCTTTCGCAGGCGGTCGGGCAGCAGGAAATCCAAGGGCGAGCGCTTGGAGGATTCGAGGAAGCGGACCAGCGTCAAATCGCGGACCACCTGGCTGCGCGGCAGCTCCTTCATGATCTGCATCAGCTCGCGCAGGCGCTTGCGCGTGCGGCTCTGGAGCCAGCGCTGCGTGAAGAGGTTCAGCCGGTACTGGTCGCTGGCGAAAGTTTCGGGCGGCGCTGGGTCTTTCTCTAAAAGCTCAATCAGCGACGCTCTGACGGCCTTTTGGCGTTCGGGCGTCAACTCGTTGATGAGCAGCCAGCGCACTTCATCCGGGATCACTCCTGTGCGAAACCACGGCAGGCGAATCAGCTTGAGCAGGTTCGCCTCGGTCACAAGACCTGGCGGCATCGAAGGCAGGCTCCCGATGAAGAGCGTCAGATTCCACTGCAACTCCGTATAGACAGCGCACGCCGCAAGCCACTGAAAAGTCTCCTCCCCGAGGAGACGGCGAAGCTCCCGGACAGTCTCTTCGGGAGTCGTCTCCAACCGGGGCGCATCGCCGCCGCCACGCACCCACGCGCGTAAATCTTCCGGGACGGTCGTCTCGAAATAATCAACCAGCGCGAGCAGGCCCTTGAGCGTCGCCGGCAGAACGATGAAAGCTTGGGCGAGCGCAATCTCGCGCAAGCCCCATTGCGCTGTGCTCTCGACGGTCAGGAGCGCGCGGTCCTGCCAGTGGCTGAAGATTGCCGTCCAGCTATCGAGTCTTCCCGAAATCGGGTCGAGCAGCTTTTCGCCGTTGCCGAAGATGAGCAGGCGGTGCGTGCTGAGCCTGTTCTGAAGCTCCGTCAGCTGCATGACGGTTGTCCCGCGCTCGTCGCGGCAGACGCGCGGGTCGCCCTCGAAGAAATAGCGGACGACGAAGACGCCTTCGCGCTCCAGTGCCAGCGTCAGCTCGTCGAAGAGTCGCGCCTGGTGGTCCTTGTACGAAGCGCGGTCAATCAGTATCAGGTATTCCGGGACGCGGCTGTCGGACCTGTAGCGAAAGTCCGGGAAGCCCAGGCGCTCAATCGTCGCGGAGACAGTCGCTTCGACGTCCAGGCGGCGGAACTCGTCTATCTGGCGGCGGCGCATGAGGCGTGCCGCCGTCAGGAACTGTTCCGAATCGTAAAGCCCTCCTTCGGGCGCGTCCACACGAATCGGCCAGGCGAAGGGAGGCTTGCGCGACTGCTGTCTCTGAAGCAGGAGCTTGCGGCGCGCGAAGCGATACCATTCGTAAAACAGGAAGAGCACGAGCGGCGAGAGGATGATTGCGACGTTAATGCTAATTCTGTTGCGCTCGTAAAAGCTCTGCTGTGGAGTCGGCTCTGGCGTCGGCTGCACACTCGGGGCCAGCGTCGGCGTGGGCGTCTCGGTTTGCGCCTCGGAGGGTTGAGCGGGCGTTTCGGTTACTCCAATCGTTTCGGTCCGAGGCGTCGCTGTCGCCGCGGACGTGTCGCTATTAGCCTCGGGCGCAATGTTTCTATCGGCTTCGGTCTTCGCCTGAGTCGCGGCAGGTTGTTCGACCGTCTTCGGCCTGAGCAAGAGGACGAGGGCGAAGATGATGGCGGCGAGTGCGACAGGGACCGTCGCATAGAGCCACTTCCGGTGCCAGGATTTCGGCTCCAGGGCGAGCGCCTGCCCCGTTGCGGCCTCCGTCAGCGATTCCTCTTCCGCTTCCGGCTCTTCCGGGACCTGAAAGATATCGAAGTAGGAATCGAAGGCCCTGTAAAACTGTTCCTGCTGCGCTTTGCTCGTGGCGAAGATGGGGCAGAGAAGTGTGCGCAACTCTCGCGGCGAGCACTGCCCGCCGATCCTGTCCAGGAGCTGCTGCAAGCGCAGGTAATGATCCAGGCCGATGCCGAATCCGTGTTGGCGCAGGTGCGCCAGCAGTTCTCCGAACATCAATAGCTCGCTTTTGAAGACCGCGCTGCTCATCGAGATTTAGCTCGTATTAAAAAGCCACAGAGGCACAGAGACACAGAGGAAAGAAGGCAGTAGGCAGTAGGCAGTAGGCAGCAAAGAGGTGCTACCTGGTCTGCTTTCTGCCTTCTGCTTTCTGCTTTCTGCATTTCTCTGTGTCTCTCCGGCCTCTGTGGCTATCTTCACTCTTAAAAGTTCGAATGCAGGTTACGAACGATCATGTCCCTGTCTTCTTTGCTCTTCGACAAAATCGAATAGGTGAAAGCGAGAGCTTCGGCCTCGCCCCGCTGAAGATTGTTGACGTCAATCCGTCGCTTTTCAAGAATCCTGAGCCAGGCCAGCAACTCTGCCGTCGCCGGGCGTTTCTTCAAAGTCAGGTCGCGTATCTTCTCGAAATGCTGAATCGCGTGCTCCAGCATCTGCGGCGTGAAATTGCTGTCCAGGCGCAGGCGGCGCTTGACGATCTCTTTGAGGCGAGCCCGGTCCGGGAACGAGATGTGATAAAAGACGCAGCGGCGCAGGAAAGCGTCCGGCAGGTTCTTCTCGGAGTTGCTCGTGAGAATGACAATCGGGCGGTAGCTCTGGTCCGCCGCGAAGGTGCGGCCCGTCTCCTTAACCGTGAAAGACATATTGTCAATCTCGTTGAGCACGTCGTTCGGAAGATCGCGCGGAGCTTTGTCCACTTCGTCAATCAGGACGACGGAGCGCACCGGACCACGGTCGCGCAAAGGCTCGGGCAGAAACGGGTTCGCGTCCTCCGGGCTCATCGAGAGCAGGATGGCGAGCCCCAGCGCTTCGTAGGTGATGTAGTTCTCGACCCGCGCCTCTTCTTTACGAAACTGCGCGTCGTGAAAATGACCCAGGGCGTCGTAGCGGTAAAAGAGGTCGCGCGCGGTGGAGGTCGTCTTGGTGTGAAAGATGAGCGGCGCCGGAAGCCCCAGCTCGAAGGCGATGCTCGCGGCCAGTTGCGTCTTGCCCGTGCCGGGCTCCCCTGTAACGATCAGCGGCTGGCCGAGCGTGAGCGCGACGTTGACGGCGTCACGCAGACCTGCGTCGGCCAGATAGCCCGCCGGGTCGTTGAGTTCCGTCGTCTTCTCGAAAGGTGGCAGGCTGAGGCCCCTCTGGGAGATGGTCGAGCCGTCGCCCGCGTAGAGCTTGAATCCGTTTTCGTTCATGCGATGAAACCTCGCTCTCTGACGTAAGTCTGGTGAATCTGCTGGAGCGCGTGCTCTATGTCCGCCATGTTCAGGTGTTCGACCCTCCGCCCGCCCTCGGTCTCAAACATCCTTTCGGACAGTTCGAGGCGCTTCTTCTCGTCGTAGATGTTGTAGCGGCTGAACCAGTCCTGGACCTCGTGCGCCTGAATCGGCTGTAACTCTTTGAGGATGAGAAAAGGCAGCCGGCTCTTTCCGGCGGCGGCGATTGACTGGAGTTCTGTTTCCACACTCTTCTTATCGAAACCTTTCGCGCCGATTAATGATTTCCACCATGAGGCCGCGGCCGTGCGCGGGTAGATGACGCTCAGGAAGATCAGAAACTGCGGGACCGCCGGGCTGATTTTCAACTCGGCCCAGTAGTTCAGATACCAGCGCAGGAGCTCCCCCGTCCCCTGGTCCCAGCGCGAGGCGTGTATCCGGTGCCTGATGACGATGAGCGGGCTGAGCGCCAGAGACTGAAGGCGGCCGAGCGCCGTCGCCGAAAGATCGTCCTCCATGTAGGCCGGGTCGAATTCGTAAAAGAGCGTGCGCCTCAGTTCGAGCTGGCGCTCGGCCAACTCGCCCTCGTAAGGCCAGTCCGGCGTCCTGAAAATAATCGCGCTCGTTTGCGCCCCCCAACGTCTTTCGGCGATCTGCTTGATGCGTGTGGAAACGAGTCGCTCGATCAGGCTGTCGTGACACTCCTTCTCCTCGCCGCGAATCAGCGAGACCTGTGGACAGCCGGGCCTCTCTCTCAAGTGAGCGATGAAGAAATCCGAGAACTCAATCTCCTGCTGCCGGCGATCACACATCTTCGCGACCAGCGGGCCGAGGTTCGGCTCACCCGTCAGCGGAGCGAGTGAAGGTCTTACAGGCGTAAACGGAGGGACCTGAATGTGCTTGATCGTTCCGACCTCGCTCGTGTCCAGCGAACGGCTCGCTTCGCGCACGGCGCGGCGCATCTCCGAGGCTGATTGAAATCGGGCTGCCTTGTCCTTGGCGAGAGCGCGACTGATGATCTGTTGCAAAGATGCCGGAACGGACGCGGGGAGCGGGTCTGGATCGAGCGTCATGATGGCCTTTAGGAGCGAGGCCAGGTCTGGCTGCGGGAAGGGAAGGCGGCCGGCCAGCAACTGGTAGAAGATTGCGCCGACTGCCCAGAGGTCCGTCTGGACCGTGCGATGCCCGTCGAAGGCTTCCGGAGCCATATAGGCGGGCGAACCGCCGATGTTTGTGCTTTGCTCTGTCTTCAGCAGGCGCGCGATGCCGAAATCTGCGAGGCGCGGCGTCTCCTTCTGCAACAAAATATTGTCCGGCTTCAGGTCCCTGTGAATGATTTTACGTTCGTGCAGGTGATCGAGCCCGGCCAGAATCCCCAGCATCATCTCGACAGCGCTTTCCGTGGAGGGAGCCCGCTCGCCGTGACGCCCTAGCCAAGTCGAGAGAGAGCCGTCGGTGACGTACTCGCTGACGATAACGACGAGGCCGCCGTACCTTTCGGCCTCGATGATCGGAAGCACGTTCGGGTGGCCGCTGGCCTCCATCCAGACCTCTGCTTCCTGCTTGATCGCTTCGATCTTCAGGTCCGCGTCTTTCGGAAACTTGAGGGCGAATTTTGTGGTGACGATTGAGGTCCGGCGCTCGGCGAGCCAGACGACGCCGAAAGCTCCCTCGCCGATTTTTCGCGTGAGGGTATAGGGGCCGACCTGCATCTGGGGCTGGAGCATAGACTAGGGGAACTCTCCGTTACAGCCGGGACAGAAAAAGGAGACAGCGCTGGATTCTAACGAAGAAAACCGACCAGGCGCAAGAACGACACGCTTCAGGCAGGCTCTATTCATTCTCAGTAGAAAATGGATGATCCACGAAATCACACGAAACAGCACGAACCGGAATTATTAATTCGTGCTGTTTCGTGTGATTTCGTGGACAGCCGTCATGTCTTTCTCGAAAGAAGGGGTGTCAAATCTGAGACTGAATAGAGCCTGAAGTCAGGGTTTGGCCGACGCGTGACGCAGGACGTAATCGTTGTTGCGCTGGCAGGGCTGCAACTCGACCGCGTTGTTCGCGGCCTCAGCCTCGCGCCTGAGCCTGGATCGTGCCTCCGCGTCCCAGTAGAGCGGGCGCGTGTCGCGCTCCTGAGATTGATTCTCGGGCTCTGGGCGCGCGACTAGAAGATAGCGGCCCGGAGCCAGATTGTTGAGGGAGAACGTGCCTAAGCTATCCACGAAAGCCTCGCCGTAGCGCAAAACGTCTTCGGCGCGTTCGCGCTCCGCCGGGACTAGATAAACTCTCAAGTTTGCAGGCAGCGCCGCGCCTTCCGTCGCCGGAACGATACGCCCGCGAAGAGCAGCCGCGTCCTGCGCTATCTGGACCGTCACGCCCGTGACGCGTTCGCCAGCTTTAAGCGTGAGAATGGGCGAGGGAGGTGCGCTGGCAGGTTTAGCCGTCGCCTGCGTGTTAGCCGCTGGCAAGGTGATGGAGCGAACATACCAGGCGTCGCCGGGCAGGCGCGTCGTCAGGCGATAGTTCCCGGCCTGAAGGTTACGCATCGCAAAATCGCCCTGGTCGGTGGGGATAGCCCCCGAAGCGTTAAAGTATGTGAATGCCATTTCCCGCGGCTCTAATTTCTCCGCGCGGCGCGCGCTGACGAGAGTTTCAAGCAGTGTCCCTCTGCGCCCCTCCGCGCAATTCTCCTTTTTCGGCGCGGGATCGAGCGCGACGCGCCCCTCGACGGATGCTAACGGAACGAGCGCGATTTCAAGGCCGCTTACGTCCGCCCCCTTGACAGTAATGCGGCGTGGTATCGAAGCGAATAGTTCGCCCGTACTGCTGCCTTGCTGCGCCGCCACCTCATACTCGCCGTCAGCCATGCTGTTAAAAGCGAAGCCGGGCTTGCCCGTAGGCGGAATGAAAGTTGTGGATTCAAAGCCGCCGCTCGACGCATGCCTGAGCGAAACAGAGGCACCACTTAACGAGCCTGAATCCTTCATTCCTGTGATTGTGCCGCTGATAGTGTGGCCGCGCTCCCCGCGATAGCGTATGTCAATGTTGGCGGCCTCGTCGCCGCTGCGGACCGAAACTTCAGAGGCTGTGTCACGCGTCGTGGCCGAAGGGTAGTAGGTGGCCGCGTCGCCCTCGTAGGGATTGAACATCCCGTAAAAGGGGAGATTGCCGCCGGCGCTCACAAGATATGTGCCGGGCTGCAAGCCGTAAAGACGAAAGACGCCCCGGTCATCCGTCATTCGAGGTTGACTGAAGCCCGAAACACGCGGCGCGCGCCCCTGCGCGTCGCGCACCAGCGTGGCGCGTACCGAGACGGCGACTACAGGGTCATTGTTCACGTCTCGCACGATCCCCGTAATCACCCCGCCTTTAACGAGCTTGAGGTCAACATAATCGCCGAGCCTGTAGAAGACGCCCTCTCTCGGGTCGCTACTGAAATTCTGCGAGGGCGCGGTGACAAAGCTCGGATACATCGCGTTCACACCGTAAAGGCCGGGCGGAAGATTCGTCACCTGAAACTTTCCTTCGCCATCCGTGATAGCCGTCTGCGGCGTCCCGGGCGTGCGGCTATATACGCTGAACACGTTGACCACCGCATCGGAAATGGGACGCCCGTCATCGCCTGTGACGCGTCCTGTGATAGTTCCAGTGCTTGATGATTTGAGGGGAATTTCAGGGGCCGGAGCAGGGGCGCTCTCCTGCCCGCTGGCGCGGTTGATAAAAGTTATCAGCAGGCAGAGGCAGAGGAGCGATTTGATAGCGGATTTAAGAACGCATAGCTTTCCAACCAGCAACCGGCAATCCGCAATCCGCGTTACCTGCGGCTCAGTCATTGTTGCCTCCCTCCCTCTGCGCGGCATTCAGATCCACTGTGAAGTTGGCTTCCGTTTCGACATCGTTGACGACAGAAACGGTCTGTTTGATGGGAGACATTCTGACGGGTTTACCAGCCACCATATAGACGTAGAGGAAAAGTTCGTATTGACCCGTCTGTAGTCCTTCGAGGACGTAATGGCCGCGCGCATCAACCTGCGCCCCGCGATTCACGGGCATGCTTTCGCCCGCGCGCCGCGCGCCGACGCTCATCCGTAAGCCTTCAGAGATGGTCCCGTTCTCCACTTTGACGACGCCGCGAATAATGCCTGTCCCGTATTCGAGAACAACACGGACGCCAGTAATCTGCGCCCCCTCTGCGACCTCGATTTCGCTTTGTGCGACTCCGTCGCGCTCGACCCGCGCGAGACTGAATCCCTTCGGCGGCGGATAGACGGAAAAATAGAGTTTGAACTTTCCGGAGCGCAGCCCTTTGAGGCGAAAACTCCCGTCGGGAGCAAGCTTCGCGTTAGAGAAATTGGGCGCCCCAGACGAACCCTGTCTCGGTTCGGAGGGAGTCGCGCCGATGGAGAATTCCGAGAGCTTGGCGAGAACTCTGCGGTCGGTCGTCCCTTCGATGACCACGACGCCGCTGATGCTTGAGCCGCGACGCGTCTTCAACTCCAGACCGGAAATATCGCCTTCCGTTATCTCGAACATCACGGGCTCGCTGTAATCATCCCTGTCGCCTTCATTCCAGATGAAGGCCGCGTAACGACCCGGCGAGAGTCCTTCGAGGCGGAAACGGCCCTGCGCGTCGGAGGTCGAGCCCCAGCCGTAACCTCCCATGTTGTTATCTTTCATTATTGCCCCGTGGCCGATATGAACGCCCGCGAGGGGCTTGCCGCTGGCGTCAACGGCGCGCCCCGTGGCGGTAAACGTCTGCGCCTTGCGTCCGAGGGTGAAGTCCACGTTCAACGTCTCGCCACCTTCAGTGACCTCGATAATCGTGGCCTTCGCTTCCTCCGTCACACCTGGGTAAAAAGTGCGCGTGTAATAACCGCGCCTGCCGTAGCCGAACCTGGTCGCGCCCTCTTCGGCAGACTCGCCGATGCTGACCGTGTAGCGGCCGGGCGGGATGCCGTAAAGACGATAGACGCCACGGTCATCCGTCTGGTGCATGTAAGGATTGAAGGAGCCAAAGCTGCGCCCGCGGCTCTGCTTGTCGGTGGAAAGAAGATTGACCCGCTCTCCGATGACAGGCGCCCCGTCGGCGTCCGTGATGCGCCCGGTGATGACGCCGCCGCGCATGAGCGCGATGTCCATCTTCTCTATGGTTTCGTTTTCGGCGACGGTGACGAACTTGCCAAGTTCCCCGAAAAAGCCGTCGCTCGGCGCGACGAACGCGGGCGCGATGGCGACGATGTTATAACGCCCGGCCGGGACATTCATCAGCCTGTAGCGCCCTTCATAATCGGTCGTCCCACGGGCGACGGCCGCACGCTCGCGCAGGTTGCGCTCTGACGGGTAGAGCGCCACGGTGATATTAGCCATACCCTTATCGCCGCGCATGACACGGCCGGTAATGGTTCCCGTGCCCTGTTTTTGAGGGGTCTGTGAAAGCGCCGCGTGGGCGGTCATGAAAAGCAGGAGAATCAAGAGTGCGGAACATTTGAGAGGACGCATGACGGTCAAACTCCTTCGAGGATCGAGTAAACGTCAACGGCACAATTGCACACGCGCGACGAATGGACGAGTTTCAAATTTTATCGCGCGGGCGAAGCGGGGAGACGAGCCGGGAGTCTATAACGAAAGAGCTATGTGTGGGAAGCCCACCTTTCGATAATTCTCTCCCTCAACTTCTGCACCAGGAAAAGTGAGACCGCGCTCGCTATGCTGATGGCCGCGACGAGGCCCCAGTAGCGAGAGTCCAGGTACTCTATCTCGTAAAACTTCTTCAGCCCGTTCAAGGGCAGAAAGTCTATGTTGACGGCGGCCAGGAAAATATAGATTGTCAGAATCGCCAACCCGTAAAGCAGGTAAGGTCTGATGTTGGTCTCGCCCTTGTGCAGGCCGACGGCAAAGAAGTTGGCGATTGATGTGATGATCATGATGCTGAGCATCACCATCTGTAGATCAACTTCATTGACCTGATAGAACATCGGCGTGATGTGCTCGCCTGCGTGGCCCGCCGCTGTGATGAAGAGCGACGAGACGAGCACGAAGGAGAACAGGTCCGCCGTGAAGCTCTTCATCTTGCCAGTGTTGGCGTTGCGAAGCGCGATAACGAACGAGGGCAGCGCGATGGTGAAGATGTTGATTAGAGAGACGCGCCTGGGCGTCAACGGAAACTCGAAGAGAAAGAAGAGAGTCAGCAGCCCCAGGTAGATGACTGTAAAATTCTTGGTCAGAAAGAGCTTGGCGACGGCGCTGACCGTGTTGACGATCTTATTGCCCTCGTCGAAGATGCGCGGAAGAAGCGAGAACCTGTTTTTCAGAAGAACGATGTCGGCCACTTCCTTCGTAATCTTGCTGCCCTCCTCCATCGCTATTCCCATGTCCGCGGCCTTGATGGCCGGGAGATCGTTGACGCCGTCCCCGATCATCGCCGTGTAGATCTTCTCTTTTTTCAGGGCCTCGATGATGCGGAGCTTATGGTCGGGCCTGAGGCGCGCGAAGATCAGTTTATCCAGAACGACTTTGGTGAAATCCTCGTCCCGGACGCCGTCGAGCTGCTGTCCCGTGATGAGCTTATCGTCAGGGATCTCCCAGCCGATCTCACGGGCTACGGCCTGAACAGATTCCGGCGCGTCGCCGGACAGGATTTTGAAGTCTATTTTGTGCGACTGGAAGAGCCTGATGGCCTCCATCACGTCGTCCCGCACCTCGTCAGTGATTGAAACGATGCAGATCGGCTCGATGTGGATTCTCGACGAGTCCGCTCTGAGGTCGTCAAGCGAGGTGCCCCCGGCCACTTTGCCGAACAGGACGTTCCTGTAAACGCTCAGGCGCTGCTCGTTGAACAAATTTTCGGCACGCTCCTGGGCGCTCGGAAAAACTGCTGGCAGCAGAAGATCGAATGCGCCGAGAATGAAGACGGTCTTCTGCTCGCCCGCCTCGACGCTGATCAGGCTCATCTTCTTTTCGGAGCTGAAAGGAATCTCGTCCAGAAGTTTGGTCTGTTGGTCGGCAACGAACGGCTCAAGCGTTCTGAGCGTCGCGTTTTTATCGGAGGAAAGTTTCGCGTAAGTGCCGAGCAGCGCCTCCACCTCTTCGCGGCTGTATTGATCGTCGAGGAGCGTGATCCGGTTGACCGAAAGGCGGTTTTTCGTGAGCGTGCCGGTCTTGTCCATGCAGACGATCTGGACGTTTGAGAAGGACTCAATCGCGTTCAGCTTCTCGATGATCGCGCCGATCTTGCTGATCCGGTAAACGCCGAGCGCGAACGTGATTGAGGCCATCAGCACCAGCCCCTGTGGAAGGAGCGAGATGACTATGGTCGAAAGCCTGCGGACGAAATCCATCTGGCCGAAGTCCGCTTTCGGGTCGAAGACGATTTGAATAATGATCAGAATGGCCGAGACAACCATCAGTATCTCGACAATGTGATCGAGCTTCTTCTGCAAGGGCGTGTGTGTGTGCTTGAACTTCTTGGCGAGGTTCGTGACTTCCACGGCGTGGCACCGGTCTCCTACCCTTTCGGCGACGTAGTAGCCGTTGCCTGAAACACAGAAGCTGCCCGAGAGCACCTCGTCGCCGTCGCCCTTAAAGATCGGGACGGATTCGCCGGTCAGTAAAGATTCGTCAATCTCAAGATGATTCGCATGCGTGGCGCGCCCGTCAACGACGATCTGGTCGCCCCTTTCAAGCTGAATCAGGTCGCCGGTGACAATCTCGCTCTGGTCTATGGAGACTTTTGAGCCGTCGCGGATGACCGTCACGTCCCTTTTCAACAGGAGGTTGACCTTATCTAGCGCTTTCTTGGCTTTGATCTCCTGAGAGATGGCTAGAATCGTGTTGATGAAGGCGATTGTGAAGACGCCTATGGAATCGAGAATGAGCCGGTCATCGCGCGTCCTGAGATAGAAGAAGATCAGGAAGCACATGATCCCGACGACGACCATGTTGAAAACGGAAAAGACGTTGTCGAGGAGAATCTCTTTTGTCTGCCTCGTGCGGGTCTGAGACGTAACGTTGCGCAGGCCCTGAGCCGCACGCTCGCTGACTTGTTCGGAGGTTAAACCGATCAGTTTCGATTCCGTCATTCCAGTGGTCGTTGGTTTTGAGGGATGAGCCTCTGGTTTATTCGTCGTTTGTTTGAGACGTCTGCCTGCGCCGTATCAAGTCCGCCAAGCCGTCTAGAGCACGCCTGCCGATTCCCATAGGGTCTTTCTTCGGGTTCAAGAATTCATGCCCATCATTGATGATGCCGAGCAACTCATCTCTCACAATCGCTCGAATCTTCTCTTCGTCTGCTTCAGTCATCAGTTGCCTCCCGCCTGGAGAGCGGACACTAGCCTGGATGGAAAGTCACGGCAGTATAAAGCCTCCGGCTCAACTCTCACAAACTTCAGCACGGTTGATTCCAGGGATTCGGTATTGTTAGTTGGGGAGGCTTGAGTTAAATTTGTCGCCCGAACTGGCGGCTGAGGGGCCGGAAAATAATAAAGTGAGGGGCGAGCATATCATGGCTACGATAAAGCGTTTTCGAGTGCTACTCGAAAAAGATGAAACTAGCGAAGCGACAGGCATCTGTATCCCGTTCGACGTTGAAAAGGTCTTCGGCACACGCGCGCGTGTTCCCGTGCGCGGCACCATCAACGGCTTTCCCTATCGCAGCTCGATCTTTCCGATGGGCGGGGGCAAACATTACATGGCCGTCAACAAGGGCATCAGGGAGGGCGCGAAAGCCAAAGGCGGAGAGACCGTCAGCGTCGTGATGGAGCGTGACGAAGAACCGCGCATTATTACTCCCCCGAAGGATTTCGCGCGCGCCTTGAAGGCGAACAAGAACGCCCAAGCCACCTGGGCGAAGCTGAGCTACACGCACCAGAAAGAGCACGCGAAGGCTATTGAGGAGGCCAAGAGACCTGAAACGCGTGCGCGCAGGATCGAAAAGGCCATCGCTCAATTGGCGGCCGGGAAGAAAGCTTAAAACAGGTCTCGCCGCAGCTTTAATAAAAAGGCACGAAGAAAGAACTGAATGTTCGACTTCTTCGTGCCTTTATTGTGAAGCGCTATATTTACGTCTTACTTCACGTCCGCCTCTAAACCCGAATTCTCTCGCCTGAGCAGGTTCCTCAGTTTCATGCGCGCCTTGTGCAACTGCGATTTCGAGGTGCCCACGGCGCAGCCGAGCATGCGCCCGATCTCTTCATGCTCGTAGCCTTCAACGTCATGCAGCACAAAGACCGTGCGATAGCCCTGCGGCAACTGCGCAATCGCATTGTCGAGCGCAATTCTATCCACGACAGGCATACGGTTCGGGTTCTCCGTGCCCAGAACCGCTTGATCCGGCGTCTCACCCTCTTCGGTGGTCTTTTCGTCGCGGACGCTGCGCTTGCGAAAGTGCATCAGGACCTGGTTGACCGTCAGGCGGTGCAGCCAGGTCGTGAAGGCGGACTCGCCGCGAAAGCTCCCTATTTTGCGAAAGAGCTGTACGAACGCCTCCTGCGCTAAATCTTCAGCCTCGGTAACGTTCTGCGTCATCCGCAGGCAGAGGGAATAAACGCGACGGTGATGCCGCCTGTAAAGTTCTTCGAAAGCCGACATATCCCCCTGGCCGGCCCTTTTCGCCAGCACATGATCCGTCGCCACAGGCTCGTCCCGTTTAGCTTCATCTGCGCGCCCAAAACTCAGCCAATTTGGATAAATCTCAGCAGTTGTCATCTTCTCTCCCGAATGAAACCCTAACTCCTGATCCGCCCCCTAAAGACCGCTCACTCTGGGATTGACCTCGGGGACAACTGGCATTATACTTAATGCATCTGAAATATTCAAGTGAATTAATAGTAAAGTGGAGGGCCTAATGGCTGGAACAGCACCTGCCGAGGTGGAAGAAGTTTTGAACAATTTTGCAGAGGTCATGTCCAAGCTGATGATTGACCAGTATCAGAAGCAGATCACCGAATTGGAGTTGACCTTGCCACAGGCCCAGGTTTTAAGGGTGCTCCGGCGCAAACCCCTCACGACGGGTCAGTTAGCCGCGGAACTGAGGATTTCAGCCCCGGCCATCACGCAACTGACCGACCGTTTGATTCGTAAAGAGTTGATAGAGCGGCGCGCGGCATCCGATGACAGGCGCTGCGTAATCGTGGCGCTTTCGGACAAGGGGACGCGCCTCATAGACGAGTTTCGCAAGCGCCGGGGGGCTATTTTCAATTGGGCGCTCGCGGATTTGAGCGAAATAGAGCAGAAGCAGGTGATAGAAATCCTGGGAAAAGTGGTCAAAGCGCTCGAAAGCTATGAATCGCGCACAATCGAGGGCCAAAACAATCATTCAATAGCAAAAAGGCAGAAAATTCATTGTTAAGAACAAGGGGAACCAGGGAAATGAGTATCAAGAATAGAATAATCGCAATCGCAGCCACTTTAGCGATTACTGCGTCAGCAGCATTTGCCGCTTCTGTGGCGTCTAATGATCAGGGTTTGAGCCATCGGCAGGTTGTCGAGAAGGTTCGCAAAGAGCTGGTTACGCTGCCCTTTTACGGTGTTTTTGATAATTTAGCGTACAAGGTCGAGGGCGGCACCGTGACGCTTTACGGACAAGTTGTCGAGCCGGCGACGCGGCGTGATGCCGAACGTCGTGTGGCCCGAATCGAAGGGATTGAGCGGGTGGTCAATAATATAGAGGTCCTGCCGCTCTCTTCTTTCGACGATTCGATAAGGGCGCGAACCCTTCGCGCGTTCTTTCGTACGGGCAGCCTTTATCGTTACGCAATGGGCACAAATCCGTCCGTTCATATCATTGTTAAGGGCGGTCATGTGACCCTGGAAGGCGTTGTCTCAAACGAGGCAGATAGCCGATTGGCCTTTATAACGGCCCGAACTGTACCGGGAGTTTTCTCCGTCACGAACAATTTGCGTGCGGAGCGCAGTGAAAAGAGGGCCTATTGAGGGCGATTCTTTATTGACTAAGGGAAGGCCATCAGGTAAGACCTACTGGTCGGTCTTCGAAAAACAAACTTTCTTTATGAAGTTGAAAGGGTCTCGAAACTAAACCAATTACAGAATGAGCGCATCATTCGTATTTATGTCTGGGGGCTTCGGGCCGGTGGATCATGTGATGATCCCCGGCTGAAGCTGTTTGAAGAGCTGGCCGGGCGGCTCTTCCATATAAATTCCACGCGGAAAGCGCGTGAGAGGTGAAAACGTTAAGCATGCTTGAAAAAGATGTGAACAAAGAGGGTTTTCGCTCGCTGGTGCTGAACGATGACAGGTATCGGCCTTTCGAGGGCCTCAACCATGAGGGTGAAGGGGAAACTGTCGCCACGGACAAGCTTGAAGACGTGCTTCAAAAGCTCGACGAGGCGACCCTGGCTGAAGCCGGCCCTGAATCTCTCTTGCTCGAAGAGGCGGACGCCGGGGCCGAAGAAGGCGGCGAGGCTTTCTCCGAGGATGAACTGGATCTCTCTGCCGGCGAAGAAGACAAGGCGAGCGATCCTGTCCGCATGTACCTGCGTCAGATGGGGCGCGTCCCTCTGTTGACGCGCGAGCAGGAAGTCTCCATAGCCAAACGTATCGAGAACGGGCAGATTAGAGCCAACAGGGTCATCGCTCGCTCGCCAATCGCTATCACGGAGTTGATAAGGATTGGCGAGGAACTTGAATCCGGGGCGCTCAATGTCCGCGAGGTCGTCAATCTGTCTGATCAGGCGGAGGTTGACGAGCAGGAGGACCGTGGCGAAGAGTATCTGCGGCTGACGCTCGAAGGAATCGAGAACATCCGCACACTCTTTAATCGCGTTCAGAAAGAGTTCGAGAAGATGCGCGCGGAGCAGAAGGTCGTGCGCGGCAAGAGGTCTAAAAAGCTCCTGCGTCTGCGTCGCAAAGTCGCGGGCACGCGCCTTGAAATAGCACGCGCAATTTCGGCCCTGAGCCTGAAAGAGGACGCTCGCCAGCGCCTCATTGGCTCGATAGCGGCGCGTTATAGAGAGGTCCGCTCGGCCGAGCGTGAAGTTGATAAGCTGACGGAGAAACTGAACCGTAAACGCATCAAGCCGGACGACGCGAAGGAATTGAAACGTCAGATCAGCGCGACGAAACGCCGCCTCAAGCAGACCGAGGCGGAAACGTTGCTCTCGGCGGTCGAGATCAAGCGCGCGCATCTGGCCATCGCCGTCAACGAGGCTCAGACAACTGAGGCGAAGCGCGAAATGACGGAGGCTAATTTGCGCCTGGTCGTTTCGATTGCCAAAAAGTATGTCAACCGCGGCCTGCAATTTCTGGACTTAATCCAGGAAGGGAACATCGGGTTGATGAAGGCCGTGGACAAGTTCGAGTGGCGGCGCGGCTACAAGTTCTCGACCTATGCGACGTGGTGGATTCGCCAGGCCATCACGCGTGCG
>DASVXV010000187.1:0-3385 GCA_036392495.1 Pyrinomonadaceae bacterium
GCGGACGGTGCCGTCATCGTCGCCCTGTGCGATTCCCGCAGCGGCCTCTACGCCGAAAACGGGATTGATATTGAGGCCGCGTTGCGTCACAAGAGTCAGACAAAAGCGCTTCAGGGGCTGGCGAATGTGAAAGAGATCAGCGCTGATGACGTGCTCGGAGTGGATTGCGACATCCTCTTGCCTTCCGCGCTTGAGAATACGATCACACTCGAAACGGTCGGGCGGGTTAAGGCCAAGATCATCGCCGAACTCGCCAACGGTCCGACGACGCCGGGCGCGGACCGGGTGCTCGCGGACGATGGCGTCTTCCTCGTCCCGGACATTCTGGCCAACGCTGGCGGCGTCACCGTCAGCTACTACGAGTGGGTGCAGGACCTCTATTCTTACTTCTGGTCCGAAAGCGAAATCAACAACAGGCTGGAGCAGACGATGCGCACGGCGTTCCAATCCGTTCATGAAAAGGCTCAGCAGTACGAGACGGACATGCGGACCGGCGCCTACATTCTCGCCGTTGATCGCGTGGCGGAGGCCACGCGTATGCGCGGCATCTTCCCGTAAAGCAGAAGGCAGTAGGCAGTAGGCAGTAAGCTTTAGCTGAACGAGGCAGGGGGTATCTGTGAAGCTTTCATCCTATCAACCCTTGCCCACTGCCAACTGCCTGCTGCCAACTAATTATCATGTCAGATAAGATCATCGTTTACGAAAAGCCGACTTGAACGAAGTGTCGCGAGGTTGACCGGCTGCTCCGTGAGAGCGGCATCGCGTATGAGAAAGTCAACTACTACACCAGTCCGCTCGACGAAAAGAGGTTGCGCGAGCTGCTGCGTAAGATGAAACTGGCTCCGCGCGACCTCTTGCGGACGAGCGAGCCCGTGTACCGCGAGCTGGGATTGGGGAAGGGTGATTTCTCCGAAGACGAAATCATCTCTTTGATGGTCAGGCATCCTGACCTGATTCAGCGGCCCATCGTTGAGCGCGGGGACAGGGCCGTTCTCGGCCGCCCCGTCGAGAACATCAAGGTCTTGCTGGGCGACAAGTGACGGGGCGAGAGCACGCTTTTCATCAATCTTTATCTAAGACCGGGGCGAGTGATGAAAATATTAAAACTCCTCATCGTAATCTGCTTTGCTGCAACGGCTCTCAGCTACACACCTTCGGCCGCGGCGGCTAAAATCACCAAAGAGTCGCTCGTCTCCGAAGGCCGGACGCGCACCTACTACCTTTTGCTCCCGGACAAACTTTCGGCGTCGAAACCTCTGCCTTTGATCGTGCTCCTGCACGGGTCGAAGCGCAATGGGCTGTCGCTCGTCGAAAAGTGGAAGGACCTCGCGGCCAAAGAGGAGATTATTCTCGCCGGACCGGACTCGTCGGACTCTGTGGGCTGGTCCGTGCCCGAAGACGGACCGGACTTTCTGCGCGATCTGGTCGAAGCTTTGAAGGCCAATTACCCTGTCAACCCGCGCCGGGTTTATCTCTTCGGCCATTCGGCGGGGGCCGGGCACGCCATCTACATGTCGCTCTTCGAGTCGCAGTACTTTGCTGCGACCGCGATTCATGCAGGGGCTTTGCCGGAGCAGGGGTACGTCGCAATCGAAAAGGCGAAGCGTAAAATCCCTCTCGCCATCTGGGTCGGGACGGTTGACCCATTCTTCCCCCTGAAGCTGGTCCGCGCGACGCGCGACGCGATGAACGCGCAAGGCTTCTCTGTACAACTGACGGAGATGCCCGGCCACGATCACTGGTATTATGATCTCGCCCCGAAGATCAACAAGGAGGCCTGGGAGTTTCTGAAGAAGCAGGAGCTGACGGAAGACCCGAAATACGTCAAATATTATTTCGGCGGGTGAGATTGTTTCGACGAACTGAGGGTACGGGAGATGGCGAAAGCGACGGCGACCATTTACGTTTGCCAGAACTGCGGGCATCAGGAGCGCAAGTGGCTCGGGAAATGTCCTGACTGCGGCGAGTGGAACACCTTCGTGGAGGAGCGCGCGCGCGTCGCGCCCAAAAAAGAGGGCGCAGCGTCGCGCGGCGGCTTCACTTTACGAGAGGTCAAGCCCGTAGCCTACGGCGAGATCGAGTCGCAGGACGACGCGCGCGTCTCTTCCGGCATAGCGGAGTTCGACCGCGTGCTCGGCGGCGGCGTCGTGCCCGGCAGCCTCATACTTCTCGGTGGCGAACCAGGGATCGGCAAGTCCACGATGCTGGCTGAGGTGGCCGACAAACTGAGCGGGCAGGGACTGACTGTGCTTTACGTCTCGGGCGAAGAGTCAGAGCGCCAGATCAAGATGCGCGGCGAGCGTCTGGGCTTGAAGGCGGAGAACCTTTACCTTCTGCCGGAGACGAATCTCGAAAGCATCTTCGGCGAGATCGAGCGGATGAAGCCGGACGTAGTGATCGTTGATTCGATTCAGACTGTCTTTTCGTCCGGGATTGAGAGCGCGCCCGGCTCCGTCTCGCAAGTCAGGGAAGTCGCGGGACAGTTCCTGCTGCTCGCCAAGAACCGCACCATCCCGGTCTTCCTCATCGGCCACGTGACGAAGGAGGGCTCAATCGCCGGACCCAAAGCCCTGGAGCATATCGTAGATACGGTGCTCTACTTCGAGGGCGAGCGCCACCATAATCATCGCATCGTGCGCGCTACGAAAAATCGCTTCGGCGCGGCCAACGAGGTCGGCGTCTTCGAGATGACGGGCGCAGGGCTCGTGGCGGTCGCCAACCCCTCGGAGATGTTCCTGCAGGAAAGGCCCAAGGGCGTCGCGGGGTCCGTCGTGACCGCCTGCATGGAGGGCACGCGCCCGGTGCTCGTGGAGATTCAGGCGCTCGTCTCCGGCTCGAAATACGAGGCCGAGAGGTACGCTAAGCGGGGAAAGTCTGAGGACGTGGCGGAGCAGTTGCGGAATATGTTTAGCGGGCGCGCAAGGCGGGTAACTCAAGGTATAGATCAGAACCGGATTGCGCTTTTGATAGCGATGCTTGAAAAGCGCATCGGATTCCCAAAGCTAAGCGACGACGTGTTCGTCAACATTGCGGGGGGGCTTGAGGTGGACGAGCCAGCAGCCGACTTAGGCGTGGTCGCGTCCATCGCGTCGAGTTGCAAGAACGCGCCCATTGACCCGCATACGGCCGTCTTCGGCGAAGTCGGCTTGACGGGCGAGGTGCGCGGCGCGATGCACGCCGAGGGGCGCGCGCGCGAGGCACAGACGCTCGGCTTCAAAAAGATTGTCATGCCCGCCTCGAACAAACCCGGCCTCGAACGCCTGCTCGGCGTGCGCGTCGTCGGCGTCCGCTCTGTCGAGGAGGCGCTGGACGAGCTATTCTGAAAGGCAGGAGTCAGAATCCAGAATCCAGGAGTCAGGAGAAAAGAAAGCAGAAGAAGGGTCGA
>DASVXV010000188.1:0-23694 GCA_036392495.1 Pyrinomonadaceae bacterium
TTCTCGACGGAAAGAGAACGATCCACGAAGCCACACGAAACGACACGAAATTGCTGTGGTTTGTTTCGTGTGGTTTCGTGTGGTTTCGTGGACAGTGCTGTTTCTCTACTTTCCTCAGTCTCGAAAATGAATAGACCCTGCCTCTTCCCGCTGGCAAATCAGCGGAGAGACATTGATTGCAGTGCGTTCACCCCTCGCTTGAAGCGATCAATGCTCAAACTCTGCGCCCGCTGGCCGCTCCCCCTGATAAATCTCCGCGCCAGCAGCGACGAACTCGGCGGCCTTCTCCTTCATCCCTGCTTCGAGCGCGACTTGTTCCTCAAGCCCCTGCTCCGCCGCGTACTCGCGCACCTCCTGCGTGATCTTCATGGAGCAGAAGTGCGGGCCGCACATCGAGCAGAAGTGCGCCAGCTTCGCGCCCTCCTGCGGCAGGGTCTCGTCGTGGTATTCGCGCGCGACTTCCGGGTCGAGCGCGAGATTGAACTGGTCCTCCCAGCGAAACTCGAAGCGCGCTTTCGAAAGCGCGTTGTCATGAAATTGCGCGCCCGGATGACCTTTGGCGAGGTCCGCCGCGTGGGCCGCCAGCTTATAGGTGATGACGCCGTCTTTGACATCCTTCTTGTTCGGCAACCCTAAGTGCTCTTTAGGCGTGACGTAGCAGAGCATGGCCGTGCCGAACCAGCCGATCATCGCCGCGCCGATGGCAGAGGTGATGTGGTCGTAGCCGGGAGCGATGTCCGTTGTCAGAGGTCCGAGCGTGTAGAAAGGGGCTTCCCCGCAAATCTCAAGCTGCTTGTCCACATTCTCCTTGATCAAATGCATAGGGATGTGGCCGGGCCCTTCGATCATCACCTGGCAGTCGTACTCCCAGGCGATCTTTGTCAGTTCGCCGAGCGTTTCAAGCTCCGCGAACTGCGCGCGGTCGTTGGCGTCCGCAATTGACCCTGGGCGGAGCCCGTCGCCCAGGCTAAAGGAGACATCGTAGGCGGCCATGATCTCGCAGATTTCACGAAAGCGCGTGTAGAGGAAACTCTCTTCGTGATGGGCCAGGCACCACTTCGCCATGATCGAGCCGCCGCGCGAGACGATGCCGGTCGTTCTTCTGGCCGTCAGAGGGATGTAGGGCAGGCGCACGCCCGCGTGGATCGTGAAGTAGTCAACGCCCTGCTCGGCCTGCTCTATCAGAGTGTCGCGGTAAATCTCCCAGGTCAGTTCTTCGGCCTTGCCCCCGACCTTCTCCAATGCCTGATAGATGGGCACCGTCCCGATGGGCACAGGCGAATTCCTCAGAATCCACTCGCGCGTGGCGTGGATGTTCTTGCCGGTGGAGAGGTCCATCACGGTGTCCGCGCCCCAGCGCGTCGCCCAGCGCATCTTCTCGACCTCCTCGTCAATCGAAGAGGCGATAGCGGAGTTGCCGATGTTGGCGTTGATCTTGACCAGGAAGTTGCGGCCAATAATCATCGGCTCGGATTCCGGGTGATTGATATTGGCTGGAATGATGGCGCGCCCACGCGCCACTTCATCGCGCACGAACTCCGGCGTCACGTAAGAGGGAATCGAAGCGCCGAAGCTCTCCCCACGGTGCTGGTGGAACAGGGAATCCCTTTCGTCGTCGCCACGGGCTTCGAACGCCGCCTCGCGCCCCAGATTCTCGCGGATGCTGATGTACTCCATCTCGGGCGTGACGATTCCGCGACGCGCGTAATGCATCTGTGTGACGCGCCGCCCGGCTTTGGCGCGCAAGGGGGCGCGGCGCAGGCCCGGAAACTCTTCGAGCCGCCCGCGCTCTCGGCCGCGTGCATACTCTTCTGCGCCCGAAGTCAGGTAGCCGTTGTCCTCAGGCTTCACTTCCCGCGCGGCATATTCCTCACAGTCTCCGCGTTCCGCAATCCACTCGCGGCGCAAGGCCGGAAGACCTTCGCGCACGTCCGCCGGCACGCTCGCATCATCCCACACCCCGCTCGTGTCATAGACGCGCACCGGCGGGTTCTCCTCCACACGGCCGTCAAACGTCTTCGTCAGGTTCTGCGTGATCTCACGGAAGGGAACGCGCACGCCCCCTTGCCTGCCTTCGACGTAAATCTTGCGCGAGTTCGGCAAGCGGACCTCACGGCTCTGCTTCTCGTTCGTTGTACTCATAACTTTCCAGAACTTTCTGGCCTACTTTATTCAGGCCCGAAAAGGAAAAACCGCTCCAGCCGACACGGAAGGGATGGAACGGTCTAATCCATTGTTTCTCCCTTCGGCGGTACTAACCGCATCAGGTTCAAAGGGTCTCCCGATTGCGGATTTCGGATTGTGGATTGCGGATTGAAGAAGAGCTTTCGCTTTACAATCCGCAATCCGACTTCCGCCGCTCCGCAATTGATGGGACTCTCAGCCCGGGACGGTCCCAGGCTCCCCCGAAAACTTTTTTCTGAATCAGAGTTTACTACAATTTGCGCAGTAGCACACAACAGGTATGGTGAGGAGGTTTGATTGCGACAAGCTGGTCAGCTATCGGTCATATACATCTTTTCGGTGACCCACACGAATGATCTCTATCACCAAAGTAGATGCCGTAATAGTGTAGATGACTCGATAATCCCCCTCGCGGATGCGATAGGTGTGTTCCGAACCAACAAATTTCCTCACACCAATGGGAAAGGGATTCATTGATAGCTGCTCGACCACTTTGAGGATTCTCTCAATAATGGATTTAGGTAAAACTTGCAGTTCTTTAGCAGCAGAACGCTTCCAGTTAACTTGATATGAGGCCATCTCGTTTCAACTGCGTGAGAAGTTCATCATGCGAAATCGTCGGCTCGTCCCGCCGCTCGGCTACAGTCGCCAGGTCTTGCAGGTCTTCTATTAGTTCCTCGAATTCATCTATAGGCACGATGACAGCGGTCTTTTCACCGGCTTGATTCAGCACATACTGTAAATTGTCCTGTTTCATATTTACTATTCTCATCTCTTTCGCATTCATTTTACAAGCCAGAGGGTAGTTGCTTTCTACCTCTTCAGTTTCTCCAGAAACTTCTGTCGAAACTTGGCGACTTTGGGCGCGACTACGGCGCGGCAATAAGGTTGCGAAGGATTCTGTTGGAAATACTCCTGGTGATAGTCTTCAGCCACGTAGAACTTATCGAGCGGGACGACCTCCGTGACGATGGGCGCGTCCCAAATCTCTTCGGCGTTCAATTCCGAGATGGTCTTTTCGGCGATCTCCTTCTGCTCTTGCGAATGATAGAAGATGGCCGAGCGATACTGTGTGCCGACGTCAACGCCCTGACGGTTTAAGGTCGTCGGGTCGTGGATGGTGAAGAAGACTTCCAGTAGCTCGCGGAACGAGACGATCCGCGGGTCGAAAGTTATCTGGACGACTTCGGCGTGCCCGGTCGCGCCCGAGCAGACCTGCCTGTAAGTCGGGTTCTCGACGCTCCCGCCCGTGTAGCCCGATTCGACCGCTTCGACCCCGCGCAGATTGTCGAAGACAGCCTCCAGGCACCAGAAACAACCGCCCGCTAATGTTGCTACTTCTCTCAGATTCGTTGCCATATAAGTGATGACTTTTCTTGACTATCTTACTTTGATGCGGGACGCCTTCCCGACTTTAGCTCCTCGCTTGCTCTTCCTCGCTGTACGGATTGTCTGGGCGGGCGGTAACAGGTCACTGACCTCAATCTTGATACTAGGAAAGGCGACAAGATTGAAACTCTGTCCAGCCTTGTAAGTTTGCTTGCGACGATAGCCGTCCGCGCTCGGCTCGCGGTAGTCTTCAATCTCCATTTCATTCACGTTCAAAATCAGATACTGGATTATCCCCGCTCTCGCATACAGACGGCCTTTTGTATTGCGGTCAAGCCGAAGACTACTTTCAGCAATTTCCATGATGAGCAGCACGTCGGATGATTTTGGATGTTGGGAATAATAATTTTGCTTTGGGGGAGCGACGATTACGAGGTCCGGCTCCGGCTCGGACAGGTCGCTCAATAAAATCGGATTCTGCGAGCGCACGACAGCTTTATCCTTCAATCTTGCTTTAAAATAGTCGTTCGCATCTTCAGTCAAAGCGGCATGCAAAGCACTTTTTGGACTCATCTCAACAATCACCCCTTCGAGAAGCTCGACGCGGTCGTCTTCATTGAAGATGCCGACGGCTATCATCTGCTCGTATTCAGAGGTTGTGAGCAGGCGCAGGCTCGGCTGCCATTCGGAGGGTGGAGTTTCGCTGAGTGTGATGCGAGACGCTTGCCTGGCGCGCAACTCTTTCGTCGGCGTTGTCATTGAGGCGTCCTCTTTACCTTTCATCCACCGATGAAGCTCATCGTGCGCGCGGGCTGCATGAATTCCGGGTCGTTGATGTAGTGGCGCGGCTCTTTCTTCATGACGACCGCTTCGATGTACTCGATGAGCTGCGCACGCGTCGCGCCCGCGCGCAGCACGTCGCGCAGAGAGTGCTCGACTGTAGAGAAGAGGCAGGTCCTGATCTGGCCGTCGGCGGTCAGGCGGATGCGCGAACAGGCACCGCAGAAGGGCTCCGTGACCGGCGCGATGATGCCTATCTCTCCGGGAGCATCGTCAGCAAAACGGTAGCGCGAGCTGGTCTCGGAGCCGCGCGCGACTTTGAGTGGGACGAGCGGGAACCTCTCGTTGATGCGATTAAAAATCTCGCGCCCCGAAACCACATCCGCGCGCGACCAGTCGTGGCCGGAATCGAGCGGCATGAACTCTATAAAGCGCATCCAGATGTCATGCTCGCGCGCAAACGCTGCGAAGTCCGCGACCTCGTCCTCGTTGTGGCCGCGCACGATGACGGCGTTGATCTTAATCGGCGTGAGACCAGCGCTCTTCGCCGCTTCTATCCCGGCGAGCACGCGCTCCAGGACGTCCACGCCGGTCATCTGCCGGAAGACGTCGCGCTTCAAGCTGTCCAGGCTGATCGTAACGCGGTCGAGCCCGGCAGCTTTCAACTCCGCGGCGCGGCCTGGCAGGAAATATCCGTTAGTCGTCAGTGCCAGATCGCGCAGGCGCGGCTTGAAGGCTGCGAGCTTGCCGATGATGGTCTCGATGTCGCGGCGCATCATAGGCTCGCCGCCCGTCAGTCGAATCTTTTCAATCCCTAAGCTAACGAAGATGTCCACGGCGTATTCGATCTCTTCGTAAGTGAGCATCTGCTCTTTGGGCGCAATCGGCGGCTCGCCGTGCGGCAGGCAGTAGAAGCAGCGGAAGTTGCAGCGGTCCGTCAGCGACACGCGCAGGTCGCGGATCGCACGGCCGTAAGAGTCTTTGAGCAAAGCGGTCACAGCTTTCCACCGAAAAGCGATTTCGTCAGGCTCAATCATAACCCGCAGGTAAAAGCGTTCCAAGCCGCCATGTGTGATTAACGCGGCCTTGAACGTCTCTCAAATTATCGTCCGCCGTATCGCGTCAGCGATGCTCTGACTTTAGCCCGCCGCTTCAGCGGCGGGTAACGCACAGGTTACCCGATAGTCGTCGCGTCAGCGACGACTGAACGTAGGCTCAACCGTCGCTGACGCGACGAACGCGACCTGTTATGGCTCACTTTACCGTGCGTTGAAACGCACGGCTAAATTCAAGACGTCGCTGACACGACTTTTGGACTCGCTTTAAGTTCAGTCCAGGTTGTTTTAGTCGTGCCCTCTCATTCGCTTGAGCACGGCATCTTCGGCTGCATACTCGGCTTGCGTCGGGAACTGTTCCTCCGGAGGGTTGGCTCGCTCCCAACGGACGGTCCGCTTCAGGGCTTCTTCGCGCGAGATGCGTTCGGTGTAGCCGAGTTCGGCGCGAATGCGCGTCGTGTCGGTTGCGATATGGTGTTCGTAATCCGCATTGCTTGAGAGATGCTCTGGCAGAGAATCACCGGGCAGAGTGATTACGTCGCCGTCCCACTCTGCCGCACGGCCGATGGCGCGCACCCATTCGGCTTCCCGTAGAGTCTCGCTCTCGCCGACGTTGTAAATGCGGTTCGCCGCGCGCTCGTCCGTCACGGCGAGCGTGATCGCCTCGGCGACATTCTCGACGTAGCCGCGCGTCCAGAGCCAGCGCGCCATTCTCTCTTCAAGCAGGATTACGGAGCGGCGGTCGTCCATGCGCTTCAGATAGCCGTAGAGTCGGTGCTGCGGATCATTGGGGCCATAGACGACCGGAAACCTGAGCACGGTCGCGGGCAACTCCGCCTCATTCATCAGGACCCGCTCGACCAGTATCTTGTCGTAATGGTATTTGAAATCTTCCGGCCCCTGAGAATGCGCCCGGTGCGGGTAGAGACTTTCGCGAAGCGGCGCGTCTTCGTTGAGCGGAACTGGATCGGGCACGCCCTCCTCCAGTCGCAGCAGGCGGCCGTAAGCGCGATAGACGTCCGAGCTGGAGATTGCGACCAGCCGTCCCGCCACTCCTTTGAAGACGCGCACGAGTGTGCGGGCCTCTTCTTCCGTGTAAGGAATCATGTCGAGCACGACGTCAGGCGCCGCCATTTTGAGCTCCGCCGCGAAGGACGAAAGATCGCGCCGGTCTCCGTGAATCTGTTTGACGCCGCCGGGCAAGTCCCCAACGGTCTGCCCGCGATGAAAGAGCGTGACGCTGTGCCCCGCGCCCGTCAAATTTCTCACGACATAAGGGCCTATGAAGCGTGTCCCGCCGATGATAAGAATACGCATGACATGTCCTATCTTTAGAAAAATTTTTGAGGTGCGAGCCTTGATGCCAGACGTGCGCGTGCGCGGCCAATGTTTCTTCCGCCAATTAGAGTGGAACAAAGTCCGCTCACGGTGGTCTAACGTTAATCATGAAGCGAATTCTCCCAATAGCCTTAACGTTGCTCATCTTCTCTTTAGGGTCGGCGGCCGTCTGCGAGGCGCAAAAGAAGCGACGCAACGCGGCGGCCAGAAGCGCCCGTGCGAAAGTCTCGCCTCTGGGCTTGAAGTGTCCGGAAGGCGAGCCGAACCAACCGCGCCCGGAGTTCTACAAGATGTGGATCGGCGACATCACGCGTAAGGCCATAGAGCTGCCGCCGCCCGAATATCCTTCGGGGGCGAAAGGTAAGGTCAGAGCGGAGGTCGTCATAGATATTCTCGATGGAAGACTTGTGTGGGCGCGAACCATCAGCGGCCACCCGTTATTGCAACAGGCAGTGAGCAAGGTCATCTGCCGGTCGCGTTTCTCGTCCTCCGTCTTTGGCGGCCCGACCATGAAGCTCAGAGGGTTCGTGACCTACAGGTTCGGCGTGCGCTGAGTCTTCTTCAAAACTGCTCTTCGCTCCTCTGCTCTAACAATGCGCGGGCGTTGCGCTGAAGTCCAGTGAGCTTGGCGCGCTTGATGGCGCTGCGGCGAAACCTTTCCGCATAGGTCTCGGGCGTCAACTCCAGAATCTCCGAAAGGTCCGCGTTGACATTGCCCCTGCGCGGCTCGAAACGCGGCTCAACGCTCTCCTGCTCGAAGCGATTCCAGGGACAGACGTCCTGGCAGATGTCGCAGCCGTAGAGCCAGCCTTCCAGATGACGCGCCACCTCATCTGGAATCGAAGGCGCGCGCAGCTCAATCGTCGCGTAAGAGATGCACCTGTTGGAATCAACGACGTAAGGCTCTGTAATCGCATCGGTCGGGCACGCGTCCAGGCAGAGCGTGCAGCTTCCACAGTGGTCTTCGACCAGTTCCGTGTCCTCTTCAAGCTCAAGATTCAGAAGCAGCTCGCCTATGAAGACCCACGAGCCGTGCTCGCGCGTGATGAGGTTCGAGTGTTTGCCAATCCAGCCCAGGCCTGCGCGCGCGGCCCAGGCCTTGTCCATCAGTGGTTGAATATCAACGCAGGGCTTGCCCTCAGCTTCGGGCCATTGCTCCTTGATCCACGCCAGCAGACTTCTCAGCTTATCGCCGACGACCTGATGATAATCATCGCCCCAGGCATAGCGCGAAATCTTGCCCGTGGCTAAGTCCTCCGTGTGCGCGTGAGGCGTGTAGTAATTGAGGGCGACGACGATGACCGAGCGCGCGGAAGGGAAATGGAGGCGCGGGTCCGTGCGCTCTTTCGGGTCGCGCTCCATCCAGCGCATCGCGCCTTGAAAGCCGCGCCTGAGCCACTCCTCCAGACGTTCGCGCTCGTCATGGAGCGCTCGCGCTCGGACGACGCCCACTTTGTCGAAGCCTTCGAGGCGCGCGCGTTCTTTGATCTTTCTGGTGAGAACCTTTCGTCGCTCCACTTGATTCACCGCAACATTTTACCCTCTGGACTCCAGCCTTGCTAAGCCCGCCCCGACCCGTTAAGCTCAGACGCGACCAATTCTCCCCTCTTAATAACTCGTCGCGTGACGACAACCGGAGGCGTGCCTTGCCTGTCGTCGTCGGACCGGAGGGCGGGAAGAATCGCCGGGACGTCTTGCGGAGAGTGAAACATTCTATGCCGGGGAAAGCGGAGAGGAAGGAGAGCGTGGAGGCGCAAGCGATCAAGCGCAAAGCGGGGCGCATGCTCTTCATCGGCCTGCCGGGGACGCGCCTGAATGCGCGCACACGCGCGCTCCTGGGCGAAGTGCAGCCGGGCGGCGTCGTCCTCTTCGGGCGCAACGTCGAGTCCGCGGAACAGGTCGCGCTCTTGAACGCGCAGATCCGCGACGCCGTGGACCATCCGGTGCTCATCGGCGTTGACCAGGAGGGCGGCCTCGTTGACCGCTTCCGGGAAATCATCGAGCCGATGCCTTCGGCTCGGTCCGTGCGCGACGCCGGCTCGTCCGAGCTGGCCCGAAAATTCGGAGAGCTCTCGGCCCGCGCGCTCCGCCTCTTAGGCTTCAATATCAACTTCGCGCCCGTCCTGGACCTTTCGGGCGATAATCAGGAGAACGGGCTGCGCGGGCGCACCTTTGGCACATCCCCGGCGGAAGTTTCGAGGCTCGCGGGCGCTTATCTGGATGGGCTTCAGCTGGGGCGCGTCGTCGGCTGCGGCAAGCATTTCCCCGGGCTCGGCGGCTCCGACATTGATTCTCACAGGCGACTACCCGTGGTGAAGCATTCGTGGGAAGAGATTTTAGAGCGCGACCTGGTGCCTTTCATGGACCTGATGTTTCATCGCCCGGGCGAACACCTGTACTCCGTGATGGTCAGCCACGGGGCGTTCCCGGAAGTTTCTGAGTTCTTGCAGGCATGGTTTCGCCGCACGGGTGAGTTGCCCGCGCTCGAAAGCCTTCACAAACTTCCAGCCACCATCAGCGGCAACGTCGTGATGAGGCTCCTACGCCTGGTGCTGAAATTTGACGGGCTCGTCATCACGGACGACATGGAGATGGGCGCGGTCGTCCAGACGCTGTCGGTCGCGGAAGCCAGTCTGCGCGCCGTAGAGGCTGGCTCTGACATGATCCTGATTTGCGAGCAGGAGGCGAATTTCGTCGCGGCGCGCGACGCGATTGCCGAAGCCGTCAAAGAGAATAGGCTTTCGGTGGACGCGCTGGAGCAGGCCGGTCGCCGCATGGACCGCGTGCTGGAAATCGCTGGCGAGCCGGAGCAGTTCGACCAGGACGAGTTCGATCTGGTCTCGCGTGACATAGCCGAACTCAAACGCGCTCTGAAAGCCGCCGAGATGACTGGCGAATACGCGCCCCCCTTTGGCACGCCCGAAGGCGGCGAGCGGCGCTCATCGAACTTCTGATTTTCATGTACCTTCTATTCCGGCTTTGAAAATCGTGCAGGGGAGCGGCCTTCGTGCGGCGGCCCTGGTAAATCCCGGAGCGTCATCGCTCGGATGACGCTGAGTGAATATTATTGTCCAGTTTGACGGCGCAGCGCTTCTCGTTCCCAGTCGACCTCTCCGAAAGTCGTATTGCCCCAGATCAGATTCCGGCGTCCGAGTTTAAGCTGCATGCTGATCCTCTCGCCCTCGTCTGACTCGACCTCTATCTCCTCGTTACCCGTGAAGCGATAGCTACCCCAGTTGACGGCGACCTGGCCCTCGGGCGTGGTCTGGCCCTCGTAACGCACCGATTTATAGAAGTAGCGCCCCGTTGGGAGGAAATAAAAAGACTGTTGATTGCGAAACTCGCCGCCGTAGCCTTCTATGGTGTAGGTCTGCGAAGAGAACCAGACGTAAAGCTGTGTTGAGACGAAGACGACCGGGCTGTCGAAGATGCGTGAGACGTTAGGGTCGGCAGGGATTTCGCCCACAGGCACGTGAGGCGGCTGCGTTCCCATCCGCCCGATCTGGTAACGCGCACACCACTCACGGTCTTCGGCGTCACCCGTATTGCAACCGCCGAACGGCTCTAGTTGTTCGATTGAACCGGCGCCGCCCGAACTCTTTTCCGCGCCGCCGGCAGTCCTGTGGCTTGTTTCATTCCCCGTCCGGGGTCGGGAATCCTTGCACGCCGGGAGCGCCAGAAACATCCATGAGCAAAGCACCATTAAGAGTTTAGCTTTTTTCATCCGGCCACTAACCTTTCGGATGAGGTGAATCGGTTACGAGGCTTGTATGCTAAAACTGTCGGCGAGTCAATGATTATCCAGCCGTCCCGGGGTGCGCGTCCGCACTTGACTTGCCGCCGGTTTTGAAATAGAAGCACGGACGCATTTCACATTCCCTATGAGGAGTTTCTTCAATGAAGAGAATTATTCTGTTCGCGGCGCTTCTCGTTGCAGTCTCGGCTTGCAGCACGACGCCGGAGGCGAACAACGCGAACACCACGACCACACCCGCGAACGCTAACACGAACGCCAATGCTTCCCCGACGCCGAAGGCGGAGGCGACCGTCAAGGATTCCGACATCACAGCCAAAGAGCAAGAGATCTGGGACAAGATCAAGGCGGGTGACATGGAAGGCTTCGGCGGCATGCTGGCCGAAGACTTCGTTTTCGTCGGCGGTGAAGGCATCTCTGACAAGGCCGGGACCGTCAACGGCATCAAGGAGTTTAAGCCGACAGAAGCCACTTTCTCAGACTGGAAGGTCGTGATGCTGGACAAAGATTCGGCGGTCGTGACCTACACGGTCAACGCGAAAGGCACGAGTGGCGGCAAGCCCATCCCGCCAACTCCGATACGCGGCAGTTCCGTCTGGGTCAACCGCGGCGGCAAATGGGTCGGCGTGTACCATCAGGAGACCGAAGCTAAAGAGCCCACGCCAGCCCCGCCCGCTAGCGGTAAAGAGGCTGCCAAGCCTGCGGCCGGCGCTGAAGCGAAGCCCGAGCCGATTACCCCGGAGGCGGACCACGTGGCGAGAGAAAAACAGGTCTGGGACGCCATTAAGAAGAAAAACTACGAAGGCTTCGCGAGTTTTCTGGCGGAGGATGCGATAGAGGTCTGGGATGGAGGCGTCAACGACAAGGCGGCGTCAATCGAGGGCGTCAAGAAGGTTGATCTCTCACGCGCCGTCCTGAGCGATTTCAAAACCGTGAAGCTGACTGACAACGCCGTGCTTGTGATCTACATGGTCAAAGGGCCGACTCCGCCTTTCAGCAAACTGGGCGAACGCGATGCCACCATCTGGGCGACTCGCGGCGGCAAATGGCTGGCGGTATTTCACCAGGGAAGTTCCGTCAAGCCGGCACCGAAAATGAAGTAAGAAAGGCAGATGTTATACCGAAATGTAATCAAAAGAGAGGAAGAGATTATCCACGAAATCACACGAAACGACACGAAACAACAAGCACTTTTGTGTTGTTTCGTGTGATTTCGTGGATCGTATCACCTCTTTTCTTATTGCAACTTGGTATTAGATGTCGGATGTCAGATGCTGGTAAATACTGACATCCAGCATCTAGCATCTAACATCTGCTTTTTCACTTCCAGACGCCGGGAATCACGTTCGCGCAGTTCGGGCAGAGCCCTTCGCGTGTGACTTTCATCTGGCGTATGATGTAGCCATAGCGCTCGACCAGTAGCTCGTCACACTGAGGGCAGTAAGTGTTCTCCCAGCGCCCGACGCGGCCCGGCAGGTTCCCTGCGTAGATGTAGCGGAGGCCCGCCTCGCGCCCGATCTCGCAGGCGCGCACCAGTTGCTCTGCGGTCGTATTGGCGTTCTCCGTCATGTGGTAGTCCTGATGGAAGGCCGTGACGTGCCAGGGAATATCAGGCGAGACCGCGGCGATGAAATCTGCCGCGCGTCTTAACTCGTCTTCGGAATCGTTAAAGCCCGGAATGACTAAGGTCACGATCTCCTCCCAGAACCCGCGCTCGTGAACCATCTTCACGGTCTCCAGGATGTTGTCCACGACCCCGCCGAGCTGGCGGTAGTTGCGGTCCGACATTGATTTGAGATCGATCTTGTAGCAGTCGGTCCACGGGCGGATGTAGTCCAGGACCTGCGGCGTGGCGTTGCCGTTCGAGATGAAAGCCGTCTTGAACCCCTCGGGCTTCGCCCGCTTGAAAACCTCAATCGCCCACTCCGCTGTAATCAAAGGCTCGTTATAACTCGTCCCCACCAGCTGGGCCCCGTAAGCTTTAGCCATCGCGACGAGCCTGTCAGGTGTGGCGATATTCGGAGAGGTTCCTGCTGCATCATCGCGCAGAGATTGCGAAGTTACCCAGTTTTGACAATTTTTTGTGACAATGAAGCTTGTGAGGTACGAATGATCTTCTTCGACTTCCATGTTGTAAACATGACCTTGATATTCTTCCGAATCAATTCTACGGATCGGCACGAAGAAGTAGTCATCAGTCTTCCAGCAACGGCGCTTATCTTCATCAGGATACCATCGCACGAGATACTGATGAGGCGAGCGACGAATCTTGCGGCCAAGTATTTCGCTTTCAGTCGGAATTAAATAGTGGCGTAGCGAGGGCACCCGCCCCGATTTAAGAACGAGCAAAGCCACGCCGTAAGCGAGTTCTTCGGAGTTCGTTGCCGTCTCTACGCCCCCGTTGCGCTCTCGGCAACCATCGCCTTCGGCGTAGGCAGTGAGGAACGCTTGCGCTACGTCTGGTGGCGCCTCAAACAACTGCGCGGGAACGCGCTTGTTAGCTGAGCCGATACCGCAGAGGGCTTCAAAGAAGAGCGCGACTGACGATTTATAGAGCACGACCGCGAGCGTCGTTTGGCGTTTCTCTATTCTAGCCTTAACACCGAAAATCTCTCCAAGTAATTGCTGCGTTTTACGGGCGAACGCTTCTTCGTGCAGGCCGAACGAGAAAGTCAACATGCAGGAATTCGCTCTGCGCTTTGTATCTTTCCAGATGTTACCTTCAGCGCAGTAATAACCGAGCAGTGTCGCCAAACTAGAGTCAAGCGGCAGACTACGCGGGATGCCGGGCGCGTGCTCGTTATACATTCTGACCATCTCATTCCCAATAAAGAGCTTGCCGCCGTAGGCTAACAGCTCATTCAAAACCCAGACGCCATTTCGCAGCTTAGCTTGAACTTCATGAACCCACTCGCGCGACTTATCCACTTGGTCAGCGATGTAAGAGGCAGATAATCCGCCAGCACTCAGAGCCGCTACAGTTTCAACATGGTCAAGACTAATTTCCCGTCGCATCCGCGCCTGTTCAATGAATGGGGCAAGAATCTCGGGAACATCCAGCATAACGTCTTTTGAGAAAGCGCACCGTCTCGGAAGAGCTAAACAATGCTCGGGCGTTAATTCACGCGCCATGACATACTCTGGCTCGACAGGCGTCCCCCCGTGTTTGGGTTTCTTGATTGCCAGCAGTTTATGATCCGGCGTGCATTCAACTGGCGGGCAGAATGCTGAATGGATTTTCAGCATTTGTCCCTCATACCAATGGCGAAAGACTCCGCGCACCGCCCTGATTGCTCCTATATGTGAGAACACTTGGACATTGTTAGGGAAAGCGATCTCAGCGCCGGGGGCCTGCTCCACAATCGGAGCTTCTTCAAATAAATCTTCAATCTTGCTAACGCCGCGCGTTGTTGCAATCCGCATTGAAGGCGCTAAGCAGTACGCGCAGTGGAGGTCGCAGCCGAGCATGCCGAAGGTCAGGGTGTCGGAGCCGGGCAGTGCGTGGAAGAAGGGCTTTTTCTCCGTCGGGTCGCAGGCGAGTGCGGCGACATAGTTCATAGGCACACGCAGGTGCCCGCCCTCGTTGTAGCGCACCTTGCAGATACCGCGCTTGCCTTCGTGAATCAGACAGCGGTGCCCGCAGGCGTAGCAGCGCAGGCTCTTATTCGGCAGGTGCTCCGTCAGTTCGGCAGCGCCTTCGGCGGTCAATTCGTCCAGGACTTCGGCCAAACTGGCCGAACGCTCGCTCATGGGCATCGTCTTAAAACCTCATGCTTTTTTATCGAGCTTATTTTATCGCGGTTTGCGCTTGAATGCAGCAGGCGGCGACCGCCACAGCTCGTCACAGAGCAGGACAAGAGTTGAGGGGGAAGATGTCGGAAGAAAAGCAGCCTATCCGAGCTTCATGCGCCGCAACAGGTCCGTGAATCTGGGGTCGGAGCGGAGGCTCTTGAACCTGGGGTCCACGTTGAGGAAGACCATCCAGTCGGCGCGCTCCTGATAGGCTTTCTCCAGCCACTCGAAGGCGCGGTCCCAGTCTTTGAGGGCGACGTAAATGGTCGCTATGTGATAGGACGAAATGTAGCGCTGCTTCGAAATCTCCTGCAATGCGTTGAGCTCCGATTGCGCCCGGTCCGCCTCGCCCGAGAGCGCGAGCACGCTGGCGCGCTCGACCTGCATCAGCGGCGAGTTCTTGGAAAGCTCCAGCGCCTTATCGTACTGTTCGAGAGACTCCTTGTACATCCCCTTCTGCGCGTAAGCCAGCCCCAGGTATCTGCGCGCCACGTAGAACTTCGGGTCCAACTCAATGGTCTTCTGACACGCCGCTATGGAGTCGTCAAAGCGGCCTGCGAAAAAGTAGATGAGTCCGAAATGGGCCTGGATGATGAGCGAAGTTTTGTCCAGCTCCTGTGTGCTGCGAGTTTCGGCGACCGCTTCGTCGAAACGGCCCATCGCCGCCAGATAGTTTGCGTACCACTGGTGCGCGGAAGCGTAATTCGGGTTAAGCCGGATGGCCTCTTTGAACTCCTCCTCCGATTTAGCCCAATTCCACTCGCCGCGGAATTTCGCGTAGGCCAGCGCGGCATGGGCCTCGGCCAGATTGTTGTCAATGCGGAGCGCCGCCTCCGCTTCCGTAATCGCTTTGGGAAAAGCTTCGGTGGGCGCGCTCGCGCCGTAGGTCGCCAGCATGTTGTAGCTGTCGGCCAGGCCTGCGCGCGCGGGCGCGTAGTTGGGGTCCACCTTGAGGGCTTCGGAAAAGAAGCCGGAAGCTTCTTTGATGGCGTCGGCCGTACGCTTATTCCAGGCGTTGCGCCCACGCATGTAGAGGGATTCGGCCTTTCTTCTACTCTCGCCCTCGGGGCTCAGTTTCAGCCCGATCTTGTCGGAGACGGCCGCGACGATATTTTGCGTCCCGAGAGAAAGGTCGGAATACTTCGTCGAAGATTTCTCACCCCAGAGGAGTCTGTTGTCTTTAAGGTCCACAAGTTCTGTGCTGATCGTCACGGTGTCGCCGACCTTTTTGGTCTCGATGGTTAAGACGGCGCGGACGTTCAGCTCGCGCCCCACCTCCTGTGGCGACTTCCCCTTGAGCTGGTGGATGGAATTGAACGGCACGACGCGTAGATCGGGCGACAACTTCGAGAGGTTGTTGATGACCTGCTTGGTGACCTCGTCGCCGAGCTGCTCGTCCTCAGCCTCCGAGCTGCCGCTGTGGAAAGGCAGGACGGCGATGGAATCTATCGAGCGAGTCGCCCTGAAATAATAGTAAGCGGCGAGCGCGAGGGCAGCGACACCGATAATGATGAACAGGACCTTCTTGTGCTGCCTGATTCCCTTGACGATGTACTCCGCGCTCGACGTGGTCTGCGAGATCGAGACCTCCTGGGTAAGCGGTTTCGCCTGCTCGGTCGAAATCCTGACGCCCGCGGAGGCGCCGCCGCTGGTGCTACTGCTCAGCAGTTGACGCGACAGCTCCTGCCCCGATTCGTCATTCCTGTCCGCCTCGATCTCTAACCCGCGCCTCAACCTTTTCAGGTCAATGAGCATATCCTTGATCGTCTGGTAACGCTCTTCCCTGTTCTTGCTGAGGGCTTTGTTGACGATGCGCTCCATCTCCACGGGCACGTCCGGCGCAAAACGCGCCATGGGCTTGGGCCGCTTCTGAATAATCGAGATGACGATTTCGCTCGCGGTCGCGCCTTCGAAGGGGAGTCGCCCGGTCAACATCTCGTAGAGAAGGATGCCCAGACTGAAGATGTCCGAGCGCGCGTCCACGTGAACGCCGCGCGCCTGCTCGGGCGACATGTAGCTGACGGTCCCCATGACCGAGCCGGGGTTGGTGTTGACGAATGGCTCGACCTGTGGCTGCGTGTCCGCGTTCGGGTCGCTGGCTGAGAGACCCAGCAGCCGCTTCTCTATGAGCTTGGCGAGGCCGAAGTCCACGACTTTGACGTAGCCGTCCGCGCGCAGCATGACGTTCTCCGGCTTGATGTCCCGGTGGATGATCCCTGCGTCGTGCGCCGTCGCCAGGGCCTTCGCCACCTGAATGGCGATGTCGAGCGCCTCTTCGAGCGTCAGCATGGTATCTTTCACATGCTGGCGTAGCGTCTGCCCGTCTATGAATTCAGCGCTGATGAAGTGGGAGCCGTCCGCCTGCCCGACCTCGTAAATCGTGATAATGTTCGGGTGGTTCAGGCTTGAGGTGGCGCGGGCCTCCTGCTCGAAGCGCCGCACCCAGTCGTCGCCGCGCGTGACGTCCTTAAAGAGAAGCTTGAGCGCGACTTTGCGGCCCAGACGCTCGTCCTGAGCCAGGTAGACCTCGCCCATCCCGCCGGAGCCCAGGCAGGAGAGGATTTTGTACTGATTGATGATCGTTCCAGCAGCTACGGCCAAGACGTGTGGCCTCCGGTGACAGGGAGCCTCGTGGATACAACGAAACGCGAGTATAGAGGAGACGCTTACTGAGAAGAACTCAGGTCCGTTATTGACGAGCGCAGCTTATCATTTGAATATTGGATATGCAATATTGCCCGCTCATGTCCGCTTGTCTTACCATGCGGGAAAGTCTCGAATTTACTGGAGAGAGTTTTCAGGAGCGAAGATGATTATAGAGGAAATCACCGTCACGCCCTTTGCACAGCACACGCGCATCGTCGGGTGCGAGAAGACGCGCGCCGCCATCTGTATTGATCCGGGCGACGAGGCCGAGCGGATTGTCGCCGCGCTTGAGAAACACGGTTTGGAGCTACAGGCCATCGCGCTGACGCACGCGCACCTGGATCATGTCGGCGGGGTGGCGGCGCTCAAGAAACTGAGGCCGGAGGCGGAGGTCATCCTGCACCGGAAAGACGAGCCTTTGTATCTGGCGCTGCCGGAGCAGCCCGCCTGGATAGGAATCCCACGCTCGCGTTGGGCGCAGCTCGGGTTTAACTACACGGAGCCGCCGCGGGTCGAAAGATACTGGGCCGACGGCGAGACTTACAGTGTCGGCGAGCTGGAATTCAAGGTGATCCATTGCCCCGGACACACGCCGGGCCACGTCGTCCTGTTCAACGAGGCGTTGAAGAAAGTTTTCGTCGGCGACTGTCTCTTCGCAGGCTCAATCGGGAGGACCGATTTGCCTGGCGGATCAACCGAACAGTTGATGGACGCGCTCATTAACAAAATAATGCCGCTCGGCGACGACGTCGAGGTCTATTCGGGACACGGCCCGGTGACCACCATCGGACGCGAACGGCTGACAAATCCATTTCTCGTGAATCGCCTGTTCGTAAATCGTGAATCGTAAATCGTAAATCGTCGAACGGTTTCTCTCTATTCACGATTTACGATTCACGATTTACGATTTACGGCTTTCATCGCGTTCTGGGCAGCAGGTTCGATTTCAATTTCTCCCACTTCTGTTTGGCCTCGCCACTGAGGTCGCCCGGCATGGTCTCCACGGGAATGCCATTGTCGGCGCAGAATCTCCGCCACAGCAGAAAACGCGCGTCGTGCTGGCCCGTCTCATCGGAAATCTCGTTCGTTACTTTAGGTTTATTTTCAGCCACTACTAATCTCCCTTATTCTTGATAAATTGTTCGCGCGTTCGTTCGGCTTGCATTGTAGCAAGTTTTCCGCTAAGAATTCATCTGTTTAAAGCTCCTCTGGAAAGTTTTAGATGACAGGTGCGCGCATTAGAGCTAATCGATGCGGGCAACATCCAAAAATCCGCACCCCTCGTATATTGCTCAAGTCACGGGGAAAGAGTTGAAGAGAAACTACCGACCTGCGAAAACACAGGCCGGGCGTGGCTTTATCCCTCGCAGCATCGTCGGCGCATAGTTTTTGCAAACACACATTCAACCGGAATGCAGGAAGTTTCGGCATACCCTAACCAAAGAAAGGATCAGTCATGCAGCTCATCAGAAGAACCGTGGCAGCATTATGTTTGGTTGCCGCTTTTGCCCTCGTCGCCTCTGCCCAGAATAGCAACTCGTCAATGCCCATGCCGAGCGAAGTGATGCAGAAATCGCTTTACGACCGTCTCGGAGGTCTGCCCGCAATCACGGCTGTGACCGACGAGTTCATCGCCCGCGCCGCCGCCGACACACGGATCAACGCGAAGTTCGGTAAGACCAACGTCCCGCGCCTCCGGCTACACCTGATTGAACAACTGTGCGCCGTGACAGGCGGCCCTTGCGTCTATACGGGAATGGACATGACGAAGACGCACAAGAACATGAAGGTGACCGAAGGCGAGTTCAACGCGCTGGTCGAAGACCTCATCGGGGCGCTCGATAAATTTAACGTTCCCGCGACAGAGAAGAACGATCTGCTCGGCCTGCTCGGTCCACTCAAGGGCCAGATCGTCGAAGTCAACTCTTCGGACACGGGCACACCCTTGCCGCCTAAGTTCAAACCGGCGAAGCCGCTCTCTGACAAACAGATTAAGGCCGGGCCGAAGATGAAGACGATGAGCAAATCGAAAGGCCAGATGTAGAAATAGCGCGTCACAGCGCCTCGAAAGCGCGCGCTTCTCTGTGCTGCCTCTGGGACAATAAGCAGAGGTGACATTAAAAGATTGAGGAGAAAACTGTGAGAAAGAGAATCGGTCTCGCTTTAATCTTTTCAGCTTTCTGCCTGGTCGTTTCGGCTGCCTCGCAACCGACGAAGAGCTCTACGACGTTGGCAGCGGCAAGCTCGAACGCTCCAGCAGCGAATACCGTCGAGATAAGTAACTTTCAATTCACGCCGAAGCTGCTCAGCGTCCGTGTCGGGACGACCGTCACGTGGACGAGCAAGGAAGGGACACATACTGTGACGGCTGATAACGGGGTCTTCGCCTCCGACAACCTGACGGCAGGCCAGTCCTTCAGCTACACCTTCACGAAGCCGGGCACTTATCGTTACCACTGTTCGTTTCACGGAAGCAAAGGCGGCGGCGGTATGTCCGGGGTGATTAAGGTCAGGAAGTAGAATCGTGAATCGTGAATCGTGAATCGTAAATAGAGGAGAGCCACGCTCCTCTATTTACGATTCACGATTTACGATTCACGGCTTTTACGCTTTCATTCCTTCAATCACACTCACGGGCGATTCCGTCGGGGTAACTTTGGTCAGTTTGAAGCCTGCGGCCGCGAAAAGGTCCGCGTATTCCTTTTCGGTGCGCTCGCGGCCCCCGGGCAGAACCAGCATGTTAATGTCCATCAGCTTGCCCAGAGACGGCTCGTTGCCCGGAGCCACCGCAGCCTCTATGAGCAGGAGCTTGCCGGAATCCGCCATCGCGCGGTGACAGTTCTTCAGGATAGCTGTGGCGCGCTCGTCGTCCCAATCGTGGATGATGTGCTTCATCAGGTAGGCGTCGCCACCGGCGGGCACTGAATCGAAGAAACTGCCCGCGATTACCTCTGAGCGGTCGGCGACCCCTTCCAGTCCTAATCTCTGCCGCGCGCCCGCGGCGGCCTGCTCCAGGTCGAAGAGAATGCCGGTCATCTGCGGATTCGCCTTGAGGATGGCCGCGAGCAGGCTGCCATGGCCCCCGCCGACGTCCACCAGCTTATTTATCGAAGAGAAGTCGTAGGCTTTGACGATGGCCGGGATGACCGTCTCGGAGAAGTTGGTCATCGCCTCGTTGAACGGCTCCAGCGATTCCGGGTGCTCCGCGTAATAGTCGAAAATCTCCACCCCGTTCGCCAACAGAAAGGCGGTTTTGCCAGTCTTCACGCTCTGAAGAAGATCGCCCCAGGCGTGCCAGGACGGCGTCTCTCCCAGATGGAGCGCCATCGCGCGCAGACTGTTCGGGCCCGTTTGCAAGGTTTCGGCGAGCGGCGTCAAAGTGAAGCGCTGAGCATCGTCTTCGGCGAAGATGCCGCAACTCGCGAGCGCGCGCAGCACGCGGTAAAGCGTCGGGGCGTGAGAGTCTGTGGCCTGGGCCAGCTCGTCTGCGGACTTCGGTCCGTCTTTCAGCAGGTCCGCTATACGGAGCCGCGCCGCCACGTAAATCAACTGCGAAATCCAGGCTCCTGTGATCATCTGCAACAAAACCATCTGCGGCGGCATCTCGCCCGCGCCGGACGGTATCTCTTTTTGGGTCGCACTCATAAACTTAGCTTCTCCCTCTGGTGATGAAATTTTTAAGGATGGCGTAAAACTTACGGATGACTTCTGATTCCGAATGCCTTCTACCGAAGTGGGAAATCTTAATGCTTATATTTCATGAGCGCAATCTGGCAAGACGAAAGGTTAAGGACGTCTTGCCCGGCGCGAATTACGATGCGGCGCTCAGGAGAACTTTGGGACCGGTTGGAGCAGTCACTCCGGGCGATGGCTCAAGCGTCACGGCGAAAACAGTGGCGGCGCGCGCCTCGACCGGGACTTGATCGTGCATCTCGGCGTGCCCCGCCGCGTCCACGTTGAAAACATGGCCCGGCATCGGCGGCTTGCCCTCCGCGATGTACCAGAGTTGATATGCCTTGCCTTCTGGCGCAGGCGGAAGATCGTAAGCCATCAGCATCGCCCGCCCTGTGCTGCGGTCCAGTGCAAACATGGCGCGAGCGTTTGTCGCCATCTCCGTGCCAGTAAGCGTGTTGATGCGCGTTTCCGGAGAGGTCAGCATGGCGAGCGTCTCACGCTCCCGGGAGAGCGTTTGGCGTTCGCGCGCCAGCGTCTCTCGCTCGCTTTTCAGCTCTCCCTGCATTTGATTCAAGCGGTCCGAGAGGCGCGCCAAATCCTGCCGCGCATCGTTGTAACGATTCCAGAGCAGAATGAGCGAGACGATGAGCGCGATGAAAGCTACGGACGCCGCCAGCGCAAAGACCTTCGACGCCGCACTCCACGCGCGGCGCGCGGGTTTAGCGAACTGCACGACGTTCGATTCATCAAGCGCTGCGGAGGCCTTTGGGCTTTCAACTTTCAAGCCAATGCCCGGCGCCGTGCGCGAAGCTCGCACGGGACCTTCGGCGCGTAGGCTCTCAAGGATGCGGGAGCGCAAGTCCGCGGACGGCTCGCTCGCGGGAACAGTGTGGGCGAGCGCCGCCGAAGTTTCGAGCCATGAGTCAAACTCGGCCTGACACTCGGCGCACCCGGCCAGGTGTGTATCCATCTCACGCGCTTCCGCCCGGTCAAGCGCGTCGAGCGCATGAGCCGCGAGCATCTCTTTGTAATCTTCGTGTCCCCTCAAAACTTTTAACTTCCATCTCTCATGACGCGGACGCTCCCGTTCATTCTTTCTGCCTTAATCGGGATAAAAAAACTCTCAAATCAAATCCTTCACGCGCTCGCCGAGAAGCTCTCGCAGTTTTATCATCCCGGACCTCATGCGCGTCTTCACCGTGCCAAGCGGAGTTCCAAGACGCTCGGCGATCTCCGATTGCGTGAGCCCCTCAAAGTATGCGAGCACGAGCGCCTGGCGCTGTTCTTCGGGGAGGCGCGCGAGAGCGCTGCGCACGATCTCGCCCTGCTCCGATTTCGCCGCGTCTGTGGCCGCATCGGAGATGCTCTCAACCGCTTCGCGGGCTGCTTCGGTCGCCGTACGGTCGCGCGCGTTCAAAGCGCGCAGGCGGTCAATGGCGCGGCTGCGCGCCAGCGTCACCAGCCAGGTGAAGGGTCGCCCGCGCGCTTCGTCGAAATCGGAAGCCTTGCGCCAGACCTGCAGAAAAACCTCCTGCAAAACGTCTTCAGCCTCCGGCTGACTATGTAATATACGGAGTATGAGGCCGAAAAGGATTAACCTGTAGCGGTCGTAAAGCGCGCCCAAAGCCTGTTCGTCTCCGCCCGCGATCTGACGGAGCAATCCCACATCTACTATCTGCGCTTGTTCGGGCTGCAAGACTTTTCAGGGCAGATTCTTCAAATTTGACGGACGACCATATCATATCAAGAGTCGGCTTTGATGCCTATTCGCTTGGACCGCGGGGATAGAAAATAATTTTTAAGACTCTGATTTTAGGGCTTATCTCAAAGAGTGAAGATGCTGCGCGGGCTGCTTAAACCCACTAGCTTTTTACTTGCAAGGCTATGGAAGAAAGGTCTATAAGTATGCTTCCCGGAAATAAAAGGTACTCCCACCCACGATATGGAGTCACGTTGAAAGCCAATACCTCAAAACTCGATATGTACGGTGGACGTGACCCGCGAGATCTTCCCGCTTATAGATTTGCGGACGCTGCGAGGTATCTCAATATAGCCTTGCCAACTTTAAGATCGTGGATTAAGGGCCGTTTCTATGAAGTTAAAGGCGGAAGGCGATTCTTTAAGCCAGTCTTCTATCTTCCCGACCCCAAACAGCCATTATTGTCCTACACCAATCTAGTCGAGGCTTTCGTGCTCAGCAGCTTACGCCGGAAGCACATGATTGATTTGGGGAAGATTCGTACCGCAATCAGGGCGCTTGAAAAGGAGTTTGATTCCAAGCATCCGCTAGTAGAGCATAGATTTGAAACCTACGGGAAAGATGTTTTCGTTGAAATGTACGGTCAACTCATTGACGTGGGCCAGGGTGGACAACTCGCCATGCGGCAACTGCTGCAAGAGTATTTGACAAGAGTAGAACATGACCCGTCCGGTAAAGCGGCAAAGCTATATCCTTTCGTCCGGCTTAACGGCACAGACCAGCCTAAAACTATAGTTATTAATCCTTACGTTTCCTTTGGGAAGCCAGTGATAGCGGGCACAGGGTTGCCCACTCACGTTGTCGCTGAGCGTTATAAAGCCGGCGACTCTATCCCTGACCTCGCCCGCGATTATGGCCGGAAAGAGGAAGAAATCAACGACGCGATCCGGTACGAACTTAGAGTCGCTTAGCTTCTACAAATTCTTTTTAGATCGCGCCCTGGAGAGTTATGAGGTAAGAGACGCCCTCGAAGAAATGGGTGCGCGAGTCGAGATGCACCGCGAGCATTTTAAGGAAGACGCGGATGATACGGAGTGGCTTCCGACGATAGCGGCGCGCAAGTGGGTTATCCTTTCAAAAGACCAGTACAACTATTTAGAGAGGCTGGCTATTAAAAACGCCGGAGGACGTGCTTTTCTTTTAGTGCCGGGCGGGCTGAAAGGTGTGGAGCAGGCCGCTATCATCTCTAAGGAGTTACCAGAAATGTTGAGAATCCTTGACCTCACCAAGCCGCCGTTTATAGGTAATACCGAAATGCAATCAAAAGAGAGGAAGAGATTATCCACGAAATCACACGAAACGACACGAAACAACAAGCACTTTTGTGTTGTTTCGTGTGATTTCGTGGATCGTATCACCTCTTTTCTTATTGCAACTTGGTA
>DASVXV010000189.1:0-62496 GCA_036392495.1 Pyrinomonadaceae bacterium
TTCGAGGAGACGACCGAGTTGCGAATCACAGTCTCTCGTTGTTCGCCGACGGTCGGCAGGCCGTCCGTCAAAAAGAGCACGAGCGGGAGGGCTTCGGGTGTCGTCTCCTGCCGCAGAGCCTCAACGAGCGCGTCATGAATGTTCGTACCGCCGTTGGATTTGAGCCGCTTGATGTAAGAACGCGCTTTGCCGGCAGTTTCCGCCGTCTTTATCACTGGACCCGGCGCGAATCTTTCGATGGTGTCCGAATAATCTATGATGTTGAAGGCTTCGCCTTCTTCCAGGCCATTGATGACCTGAAGCGCGGCCTCGCGCGCCTGCTCTATCTTCTCTCCCTCCATGCTCCCCGAACGGTCTATCACGAGCGTCACTTCACGTTTGATGGCGGGAGCGCTCTCCGGTCTTGCTTCTGCGGGGACGCCGGCCAGCAGCAGGAAGTAGCCGCCTCCGACGCGCGGGTCCGGGTAGGCCAGAAGCGACGCGCTCACACCGTTTCTCTCGACCAGATACGAGACGCGGAAAGGCCCTGGCTCTATCTTCGGCGCGCCCGCGACCTCGGCTCTGATCTGTCCGGGCGCGACACGCTCGGTCGAAATCTGATGGCTCGGAGAATAGAGGGTCGAGATTGCGCCTTTCGATTGAACGCGCAGGGTTATCTTCCAGGGCGTCGCGCTTGCTTCGAAGGATTCGCTGCGGGGCAGCACGTAATCAACGCGCTCGCCATCGGCCCCCAGGACCTGTTCGTACGTGAGGCGTACGCGCTGTGTGCCGTGCGCCGGGACCGGAAAGACGCTGGAGCGAACCAGATTGTAACCGGCAAACTCCAGAAGGGCCGGGTCGCGCAGGCGGCTGACGATTGAGAGGTATGTGGATTTAGCTTCGGCCTTCGGGAGGAGTTTCGCTCCTCCTTCGCTGGACTTTCCGTCGAGTGCGAACGAGCGCACGGTCGCTCCGTCAGGCACAGGCACAAGCATCTCCGCCTCCTGCTGCCGGTTGCCCGGATTAGCCAGAGAGACTTCCAGAGTTGTGGTCGCGACCTGCTGTAAAATATTGACCTCGGCGCGCACCTCGCTGATCTGCACGCGCTCCGCCTGCGGCGTCAAAGCATATGCGCCCGACTGCGGGATGATCAGGTTGGAGGCTGCATGTGGGACGCTTGCGCCAGAGCTTTGGACGGGGCGCATCTCCTGCGCCTTGCCTGTTAACGGTAGAGTCGCCGTCGAGACGACGAGCGCCAAACAGAGCAGAGACCTGATTGTCAGGGATAATGATCGCATACACACCTCAATTCGAAGGAAGGACGTTTTCTTTAGCCCGTTGAAGCAGGGCGCTTATTTGTTTCCGGAAACCTTTACGAGCAGGTGCGGCCCAAAAGCGCCTATTCGCTTTTCAGTTGAAAATCATACGGCATGAGCCGACCCGTTGGCCGCTAGGATGAAGGGCCGCTTGATTCTGGTTGGCTTGGCGAAGGACTTTTATTCGCGCGCTCTGTGATTGCGAGCGAAGAAGTTCAGAGCACGGATGACGACAGCGCAAACCACCGGGAGGCAAAAAGCCCAATAAAAACGGGAATGCTGCGATCCTACGCGGCACTCCCGTTCATATAATGTTCTCGCCACACCGGACCCGGTTCGAACTTTTTGTTTAGCGCTGCTTCCGAAATATGTTGAAGCCTCGGTGAAATCAGTTATACAATGGCGACACTCAAAAGGGGAGTAGGTCGCCCGCTTTAAATGGGTTCGGTGATGCCGTCAACACGGTGCCCGACGTCGGGCACCCGGCGCATCGGAAAGAGCGAGTATCGGCTCAATGACCAAGACCTTTTGCGGCTCACGCAGCGCGCAGAAGGTCTTTTCCTTTAAGCGCGATTGCAAGTCAGGCCCAGCGCCGACACGCGAAAGGATTGGGCGATGGTCGAGCTTCTTCTGCTCTCCGACTGCGGGCGGTTTCCAGACTTCGTCCGCACCGTCCTATATCTCCCGGCCCGCACTCGGGGTTATCTTTCTCGCAAGTTCGCACCGCAAGTCTCTCTACGCGCGCTCGCCCGCTTTATCGGGGCTGGGGCTCACCTTTTCAGTTTACGGCCTCGCCTTTCCGGAGGCAGCCTCTGTTTTGCTGTCTCGATTTGCCTGACCCTTTAATCATTTCCTGCGCCAGCAGAAGAGGTGGAAGATGAAAGAGAGCTTGAAAATTCTGATCGCCTATGACGGCTCGGAGTGTGCCGATGCGGCGCTTGCGGATTTGAGACGCGCCGGATTGCCCGCCTCGCTCGAAGCAGTAGTCCTGACGGTGGCGGACGTTATTCTCCCTCCGCCTGACAGTGAAGTGCCGGAGGACGAACTGCTGATTCATATCCCGGAAGGCATACGTCACGCTCAAGCGCACGCCGCGCAGGCTGTCAAAGAAGCGCGGGCTCTGGCGGAGCGAGCAGCCGCGCGCGTTAAGGCTGACTTTCCAGGGTGGGAAGTGAAGGTTGAGGCCGGCGGTGATTCGCCGGCATGGGCTGTAATCAAGATGGCTGACCAACTTAAGCCAGACCTTATCGTCGTCGGCTCTCACGGTCATTCCATCGTGGGCGGGCGTCTGATTTTAGGGAGCGTGTCGCAGCGGGTACTTTACGAGGCACGGTATTCGGTGCGCGTGGCGCGATGCAGGGACGCCGGGCGCGACGGGCCTGTCCGCATCGTCATCGGTTTCAACGCCTCGCCCGACGCGCAGCGCGCCATGGACGCGGTCGCCGAGCGCGCGTGGCCTGAGAGGAGCGAGGCGCGCATCGTCACTGCGCTCGAAACCGCTACGCCGCCCTCGCTCGATGTCCCGGTAGATACGTTAAGAGCCGCGGGCCTGACCGTCTCGAACGTCATCAGGGAAGGCAACCCGTCACATGTCCTCCTGGAAGAGGCAAAGGAGTGGGGCGCTGATTCCATCTTCGTCGGGACTAGAGACCTACATGGCTTCAAACACTTTCTGACAGGGAGCGTTTCCTCGGCTGTGGCCGCGCGCGCCACCTGCTCTGTCGAAGTAATACGCCAGGCTTAGAGGATTGCGGAATGCGGATTTCGGATTGCGGATTGAAAAGAAAAACGATTCCAGGTCTTCTTAAATCCGCAATCCGCATTCCGCATTCCGCAATCGAAAGATGCATATGTCGGTTGAAACTGTTAACACGAAGAACATTGATGCTGGCGCGGATGCGCTGTGGCACACGCTGACGGTCTCAAGCACTTTCGAGAGGTTGAAGTCCACGCCGCGCGGCCTGACCGAGACGGAGGCCGCCCGCCGTCTCAGCGACTACGGCCCGAATGAATTGGAGTCTCTGCATCGCATCTCGCCGTGGGAGATTCTCTTTGAGCAGTTCAAGAACGTGCTGATCGTGATTCTGCTCTTTGCGACGGCGCTCTCCTTCTTTTTAGGGCATGTGGTCGAAGCCATCGCCATCACGATCATCCTGTTGTTTGCAGTGCTGCTGGGTTTCATACAGGAGTATCGCGCCGAGCGTGCCATTGAAGCCCTGCGCCAGATGGCCGCGCCCACGGCCACCGTGATCCGCGAAGGCCACGAACGGGAAGTCCCGGCGCGCGAGCTTGTGCCGGGTGACGTGACGCTCCTCGCGGCGGGCGACAAAGTCCCCGCCGACGTGCGGCTCTTAGAGGCCGTCAACTTGCAGGTAGAAGAGTCAGCGCTCACGGGCGAATCTGTGGCGGTCACAAAACACGTTGCGCCGCTTGAGAACGCAGAGCTTGCCGTAGGCGACCGTAAAAACCTGGCTTACGCCGGGACGGTCGTCACCTACGGGCGCGGGCGCGCCGTCGTGGTGGCGACGGCGATGGCGACCGAGTTCGGCCAAATAGCACGGATGCTGCAAGAAGTCGAAACAGACAAAACTCCCTTGCAGGAACATCTGGACGCGGTCGGGCGCACGCTCGCCCGCGTAGCCTTCGCGGTGGTGACCGTCATCATCGCGCTCGGGCTTTTTCGAGGCCAGCCCTTCTTCGAAATGCTCATCTTCGGCGTCGCGCTCGCCGTAGCGGTCGTCCCCGAAGCGCTGCCCGCGGTCGTCACCATCTCGCTCGCCATCGGCGTCAAGCGAATGATTAAACGTAACGCGCTGGTGCGCCGGCTGCCTGCGGTCGAAACCTTGGGCAGCACCTCCGTCATCTGCTCGGACAAGACCGGCACGCTCACCAAAGACGAGATGACGGTGCGTCGAATCTACGTCGCCGGTCAGATGCTGAGTGTCACCGGTTCGGGCTACGAGCCCGTAGGCTCATTCACTTCCGACGGCTCTATGGTCGAGGTGTCCGAGCCGCTCTCGCTGTTGCTGCGTGCCGCCGCGCTCTGTGCGGACGCGCGCCTTGTGCGCGAGGAGGGGCCTGAACGTTGGCACATCAAAGGCGACCCGACCGAAGGCGCGCTCGTCGTGGCGGCGGCCAAGGCAGGCTTTGAAAAGGCTGAGCTTGATCGTGAGTTCCCGCGCACCGGAGAGATTCCCTTCAGCTCCGAGACCAAGCGCATGACGACCTTGCACGAGACGCCGGCGTGCATCTTCGCCTATTCGAAAGGCGCGCCGGAATTCATTCTGGATTCCTGCACGCGGCTATTGACGGAAGAAGGCGAGACGGAGCTGACGAAGGCCGGCAGGGCGGAGATTATTCACACGGCGCAGGAAATGGCGAGTGAGGCGTTGCGCGTGCTCGCCATAGCATACAAGCGCGAGGCCACGCTTGAAGATGCCGAGCGTGAGATGACATTCCTCGGCCTTGCCGGGATGATTGACCCGCCGCGGCGCGAGGCTCAGGCGGCAGTCGAAGAGTGCAAAAGGGCCGGGATTAAGGTCGTGATGATTACGGGCGATCACCCGTTGACCGCCCGCGCCGTGGCGAGCGAACTGGGCATCCTCGGCTCCGGCCACCTCCTTGTCGGAGCGGAGCTGGAGGTGATGGAGGAAGAAGAGTTCCGCAGCGAGGTCGAAGAAATTGAGGTTTACGCTCGGGTTTCGCCCGCGCACAAGCTGCGCGTGGTCACGGCGCTGAAGGAAAAGGGTCACGTCGCCGCGATGACGGGCGACGGTGTGAACGACGCGCCCGCGCTGAAAAAAGCAGACATCGGCATCGCCATGGGCATCACTGGCACGGACGTCACCAAAGAGGCCGCCGCGATGACCTTGACGGATGACAACTTCGCTTCAATCGTCGCGGCCGTCGAAGAAGGCCGCGGCATCTTCAGCAACATCAAAAAGTATCTGATGTACCTGCTCTCGTCCAACATCGGCGAGATCGGATTGATGGCCGGCGCGTCGCTCGTGGGGCTACCGCTTCCGCTCTCCGCCGTGCAGATCCTTTACGTCAATCTTGCCACGGACGGTTTGCCGGCGCTGGCTCTGGCAGTTGATCCGCCGGAAACCGACCTGATGCGGCAGCCTCCGCGCCGCGCCCGCTCAGGCATCTTCACACGTGCGGTCGTCACGCTCATGCTGGTCGGCGGGCTATGGTCAACGCTTGTTAATCTGGGGCTCTTCTGGTGGGCGCTCAACTCCGGCCGCAGCGCCCAGGAAGCCATGACGATGACATTCGTTTCGCTCGTCCTGATACAGTTTTTCAAAGCCTACAACTTCCGCTCTGACCGCCACACGGTGCTGCGCCGACCGTTCGCGAATAAGTGGTTAAATCTGGCTATTATGTGGGAGCTGCTAATGCTGGCTCTGATCTTGTACGTGCCTTTTCTGCATGAGGTCTTCGATACATTCAGCCTGACGCTTGCTGATTGGTTGATTGTTGTTGGACTGGCTTTCACCGTCTCGCCCGTTCTGGAGCTGACGAAGTGGATTGAGCGGAGGCGGGGTCGTTCCGTTAACTCAGCCGTGGGCCGAGCCTCTGTAAAGTAATAGTTCAACCGCCCGCCGCTCTGAAGTGGTCGGCTCAGCGCTTAAGAACTCGTGCGCCCGAATTATCCTCTCAATTGCTTATCCAAAATGCTCTCAGGTAGGGTGATTCGGCGCGAGTGAAGCAATCTAACAATATCATGCGCCCGATTGCGAATCAGCGAGTCTCTTACCGCTAGACCTGTCGTTGCCAGAGTCGGATGCTCATCGGGTGATGCGGGGCGTTAGATGCGTCCCTCAGTAGTAAATTATCGAAGAAAAAGCTTGACGTAAACGCCACATTAAACATACAGTCCCCGTGCTCTTCTAAAAGCCACGAGGCTAAATTTCGTCTTGTCTCAACAAAGCGTCTTGTCTGTTACGTCGCCTGGTAAATCATTCAACAGTGAAGACGGGATGCATCTCTTTTGGCCGTAAATCGGTCTCCCTATCTGACAGGAGCAAATTATGAGAAAGATGCAAATGCTTGCAGCAGTGATTGCCCTGTGCTTGATGAGCAGTGCAGCGCTGCCCCAGTCGAAACGTCGGGGCCGAAACACACAACAGACGGCAGAGGGACGCTATCCGGCCAAAAGAAAACCGTGGAAGGGGCCGACCACAATCAAGGCTCTGAACGTGAGACTGCTGACGACTCTTTATGGTGATGTCTCTAACCCGGACGGGAGAGCAGTGCCTGACGATGTCATACAGGGTTTCGACCTCTCGCCGGATGGAAGCACGCTGGTGTGTACGTACTTTCCGGCCACGTTGATAATTTGGGACACACAAACTGGCAGAAGAAAGAAAGTCGTCGAACACCCGGCCGGGTTCGGCCCTGTCTCTTTTTCGCCTGACGGGACGATGTTTGTGACGGCTCACGGAAACTTAGTCCCGGAGTCGGAATCCGGCTCGGTCAGATTTTGGAGCGCGAAAACGTTTAAGGAGATAGCCAAAATCAAGAGCGTAGGATATGTGAGTTCGGTCGAATTTTCCCCGGACGGAAAGAACCTGGCCATCGTCAGCGAGAAGGCTTCCGGGCCGGAAAATAACCCGGAATACAAAACTATTGTCGAGTTGTGGGATGTCCAGACGAAGAAACTGGCAGCGGTTCAACCTGCCGGGGAGAGAGATATAGTCGACGCTGGTTTTTCGCCGGACGGAAGCAAACTGGTGACAAGCACAAAACAGGCTGTGGAGGTCTGGGACGTTAAGACCGGAGAGTTACTAAAGAGCCTGCAAGGTCATCAGGGAGATGTCTCGGCCGCTACGTTTTCGCCGGACGGCAATTTTCTCGTAAGCGCGGCCTCACAACAAACTACAGCGGCTAGTAACCCTGTCGGGGAGTTAATAATCTGGAGCGTTTCTGATGGTCAGAAAGTTAAGACGCTGCCGGGCTATTTTAACTTTTCATTCACCCCGGACGGGAAGTTGATAGCGAGCAAGCTGGAGGGACCAGACTCGTTAATTGATATTAAGACAGGGAGTGTGACCTCCAAAATTCCGCAGCTCAGCGACTGGCGTTTTTCTCGTAACGGAAGTCGTGCGGCCAGTGCTGACGATCTTGTCGTGGTCAGGGTCTGGCAGGTTTTGAAGTAACTTATTAACCCGTCAGCGCCGGTGCAGCTCAGCGACGATTGCGCTCGCCCCGGACCTGGGCGTGAACGATTATGGACGTTCCAGGCAATTAACGCCGTGACCGACGACGGCCATACAGCGGGCGCGCACTCAGCCCTTTATCAACAACCAGACACAATTTGTGAAAAAGAAAGGCTGCCTCTGCTAATTCAGGGTAGCCTTTCTGGCATTTTCTCCCCACAGTGGATTGTTAGAACTTTTTGCCTCCCAACAGACTCGGGAATAAAGATATTTCTCCATAAACTGAGGCGAGAATCCACACAATCTGAGTTGCTGTTAGAAACCAACAGTCTACTACTGCTGACATAAGCCCCGGCCACTTGTGCTGCATGCTCGATACGATGCTTGGGTCTGGAGCCTGGATTTCAATCGCCGGGTTAATTATAGAATCCGAGCTAGAACTTCAACTATAGTCACCATTTTTTAGCCTCAGGTGCTTGTGCAAAAAGTGAGTTGAGTTCGGGAATATAAGAATGCTGACGTTTGATCTCTTTCCAAACCGTGGGGTGTTGCATCCGCTTGAGGGCGCGTACCAGCCTGCCTAAATCTTTCTTCGGTGCGCCTGCATCTCTCCGCCTGATGTACTGATCGAGCCGCGCCACGTAGGAGCCATAAGCCTCCTTCCGAGCCACGCGTAGCGCCTCCCGGTCGTTTAAGCGGAGCACTTCGATGGTGTAATCCGCGCGCTGATAATCCTTGGTCCCCACCGACTTAGAAGGTAAAAAGAAAAAGGTGTCCACTAAATCCAGTTCAATGAACTTGAGCGCGTCTTCCCACCGTGGGTTGATGAGGGCCGGCTCCCCCGTCTCCGGCGCCACGATCGGTGCCCTGGGCGCGCGCGTTACGTCCACCAGCGTCTTGGTTGTAGCGGAGATGACGGCGAATTTGTTGTTCTTAGGACCGTTGCAGGGGCCGCACGCGTACACGTAGTTGCTCCACGAGAAAACTTCGCCAGGGTACAGGTCTTTAGGCTTGATGTGCTCCACCTCATCAGCGAAGGAATCTTCGCAGTAGACGCAACGGCGCGCCCCGGAGCACATCTTGACAAGCGCCGCTTTGACGAGCTGGAAGGTTTTGTTGTTCTTCTTGTTCCGCTGGGCGAAATCACGTTTGGCGGCTGCGACTTGCTCTTCGTAGCTTGATTTGTTGTCGACGAGCCGCTGCCAGTTTTGGAGATTGGTCATGGCGGTGGATGGAAGCGACACGTTTCGCAGTCGTATCATTTCGCGCTCCTTCCACCATCCTCCTGCATGGTATGCGCCGTCGTCGGCAGCATGGAGCGCAGTTCTTGTTGCTTCTGTCTCTCACTGGGAGTTAGCGTCGCGTGCAACTCTTTCCGATTCAGTTCCGCCAAGAGCTGCAAAAGCTTTTTGGATTCCTCCGATCTGGTCACGTTTTCACCGAATGCCTCGGTGCTGTAAGCGTCAAGAACGTTGCCATACACAAGGCGTTCCAGCGCCGTGCCAGTAATCATCTCTCCGCGGTCGTCCGTGCCGGGCCGGGGTAATCTCCAGACAGTTCCAACGTCCGCCGCCTGGCAAATGAGCGGGCTGTGCGTGGTCACGATGAACTGCATTTTAGGGAAATGCTCGCGTAACCAGAGTCCGATTCGCCGCTGCCATGTCGGGTGGAGATGTGCGTCGACTTCATCAATAAGCACGACGCCAGGGGCAACGATTTTCGTCTTGTCGTCGTTAAAGATGTAACTGAACGCGTAGCAGATCGAGAGCTGGCGGATCAGCTCAAATGTCATGCTCAAGACTGAGCGGTAGCCGTCGCTCAGACTCTCAACTGGCAATTCGCGACCATTCCCATCGATGAAATCTACTCCCTTGGAAGTGACTTGGTGGAGCTTAGCCTGGTGTGGCAGGAAGCCATCCTGGTTGATGAACCCCATCATCGCATCCAGCATCTTTCCACCCTGTTCGCTTTCGAGCTTTTTGAATTGCAAATCTCTGAGCCAGGTGAGGCTCTCGCCTAGTGCGACGTTCTCGCCGAAGACAGAGAGGTGGGACGCCAGCTTGGGGTTGGAAAAGAAAATGCGCTCCGAGTCTTTGTCCCCGCCTGCGAAGCGGCGAAAAGGCCCGTAGGAGGCAGAGAACCAACCTGACTTACCACCCCAGACATGCCGATCGGCATTGAGCTTCTGGCCTTTTCTGATCTCAACCTCGTTTCTCTGCCGCTTGAAATCGATCTGAACGGGCAGCGTTATCTTATTGCCGATGCCGCCTGGTTTGGAGAACTTGTCAAGGTTACGGCTGTAGCTCACGTCAAGGTGTATCTCGCCACTCTCCTTTCCGCGGGTGAGCCAGTCGTTCCAGTTCTGGCGCAGCGCGTAGGCCTCCTTAGGGCCGACCAGCGCAAGCGCGATGGAGCGCAGGAAAGTCGATTTGCCGGAACCGTTGTCGCCAATAATGACGTGCCAGCCTGCTTCTTTACCGCGCGGCAAGCTCCACTCCAGTTCACTAATGGCGCGAATGTTCTTGATCCGGATTTTACGTATATACATGGGCGTCTTATCTTACTGAAGTAAAATGGACGATGAGGCGTTTCTCAAGCGGTGAAAGGTTATCATCTTTCGTGTATTCACGGTAGCTTGCTGTGATTCCATTGCGGAAATTATTTTCAGGGCGAGAGAAGGTAGGTAACGGCCCTGACTATGCGGCCAAGTGTCATAGTCTTGCGATAAATTTCGCCCACCCTGATACAGCATTTTATTAAAAGCGTGAGAGGAATCTTGCGTCAATAGCAATTACGGGAGGTGTGAGACCTCCCGTAATCTGCTCAATAATTCTTCCCATAGTGGATTGTTAGAACATTTTGCTTCTCCCTTGGTGTGGAAATGATTAACGTTTATGAGGGCGTACGGCAAACAGAGCCATTAGGGATTAAATCCGAGCGAAATATGTGAAGAAGATTATCGGCCTGTGCTGCCCTCGTTTCTATTATAGTTGCTCCGAGCTAATGGAATTTCCGTAACTCTCGGCAGACGATGGTTCATCACGAGTTGCTTCAAATCTTCGTTCTCGCCAACGAATTCAAGGAAGGCGATCTGCTCGTCGGTGGGACGCGCGACGAGCGTGTGCGCCTTGATGCGAAAGCTCTGCTCGGCTCATTACAGCTTGGAGAACTCAGTGGGCACGTGTTCCTGGAGGACGGGGTGAGCGAGGCGCTCGCCCGTTCACAAAACTCTCGGCTGGCGGCTGAAATCTCTCACCTGACCGTGAGTCAACTCAAGGGCATTCTGTTAGGCACGGGCGGGGCGGATTGGGCGCAACGCTATGCGGACGGGCTTTCAAGCGAGGTGATCGCCGCGGTCGTCAAAGTCATGACGAACGATGAGCTCTCGGCTCTGGCGCGGGCGCTGTTCAATCCGCTGCCGGGGGAGGGCATCTCGATAGGTTCACCCCAACACTTCGGCTCTCGCATTCAGCCGAACAGCCCCGGAGATAATGAGGAAGAGATTCTCCTCTCAATCCTTGAAGGTCTCGCTTACGGTTGCGGTGATGTCATCCTTGGGATAAACCCGGCAGGCGACCGTTTGGAGACCATCATTCGTCTTGAGGAGCTGCTCCGCAGCGTAGTCGAGCGTCTCGAACTGCCGACAAGATATTGCGTTCTCTCGGACATCCTGAAGCAGGAGAGCGCACGCGCGCAAACAAAAGTGGATGTCGGATTTCAAAGCCTGGCCGGCACCTCGAAGGCGCTCACCGGAATGATCGGGGTGGACGTTGAAGGCATACTCGATCTGGCGCGCGGCTTCAAAGGGCTTTACTTCGAGACCGGACAGGGAGCGGAAGTCACCAACGGCGTAGCCGAAGGCATAGACATGGTGACGCTAGAAGCGCGCACTTACGGCGTGGCCCGCTACATCCAGCGGCGGACAAACGCATGGATGATTGTTAACGATGTCGCGGGCTTCATCGGCCCGGAGGTCTTCCGCACCGGGGAGCAACTCGTGCGCGCCTGCCTTGAAGACACGGCGATGGCAAAGCTGCACGGTCTGACGATGGGGCTTGATGTCTGCTCGACCTTCCACATGGGCGTTGAGCCTCGCGCGCTGCGGCAATTAACGGAACAGATCGTGAAGCAGGCAGCACCCGCTTACCTGATGGCTGTCGCGGGCAACACCGATCCGATGCTCGGCTACATGACAACATCATTCCGCGAGCATCCGCGCCTGCGCCGCCTGACCGGCAAACGGATTTCCACCTCCATGCAGAGAAGGCTCGCCCGATTAGGCTTGCTGAATGGACAAGGCGAGCTGAATGATGACGAGCGCGTAACAGAAACGCTCTACGCTCTCTACATGAAAGCGGGCGGCGACACGCGCTCGTCCGAGGCGTTGCGTGAGGAAGGGACGAAAAAGATCAATGCTTTACGTCAGCGCGGTCACGATCTGGGTTACGGGCACGGCCCGCTTAACGAGCCTCCGCCGGAGGTTGAGTCGCGCATGGAAGCCATCTACCGCCACGCACGCCATGCCCTTTACGCGACGCTTGATGAAGCGGTCATCAAAGATGCGTCGCCACATTATCTGCGCGTCCGCACTCGCGCGCTTGACAGAGAGGAGTACTTATCTCACCCGCCCTCCGGTGAGTTTATCTCCAACGACGATATTAAACGCCTCACGACGCTCTACATTTCACGCCGCCCGCAGGTGCAGCTCGTCATTTCAGATGGACTCAACGCAAACTCAGTCAATGAAAACTTACGCGCCGTGCTGCCAGGCTTGCGGCATGAACTGAACTCGGCCGGTTATCACGTCGGCGAGGTGGATATTGTGATTCAAAACGGGCGCGTGCGCGCCGGATATCACGCGGGCGCAACCACAGGGGCGGACGTTATCATTCATCTCATTGGCGAAAGACCCGGCTCTGGCCTGAACACTCTTTCAGCCTACCTGACTTATGGCCGAGATGAGATGGGGCAATCGCGTTGGACGCCTCATCTCGATCACTCGTGCACAACTGCAATCTGCGGCATTCACAGTCAAGGTAAACGGCCCCATGTTGCGGTAAATGAGGCGTTGCGGTGTGTGAAGCTAATGTTCGAGAGGCGTTGTTCGGGCGTCGCACTCGGATTCGATTTCGGATACCATTGAGCGGCTGCCCGCGCTTAGCACCTATTAATAGCCTTTGCTGAAGATTCAATGCCAACGCAACCCGTTACTCGACGAACTGTTCTCAGCTACCTTGACGATTACGGGGGGCGGGCGAATTCAATTGCTTTCGCGCACCGGCGCGGGTTGCGAACGGTGCGCTGGTCATACGAGCGAGTTGCGCGAGTTGCTCACAGGTTCGCCCACGAATTAAGAGCGCGGGGCATCAATCAGGGCGAACGGGTGCTGTTGTGCGGCGAGAACTCACCTGAATGGATTGCAGCCTTCTGGGGCTGCATCTTACGCGGCGCAGTCATCGTGCCACTCGATAAAGAGAGCACGCCGGAGTTCGTCCTCTCGGTCGCGCGACAGACGGAAGCGAAATTAATGCTCGCAAGCGACCAGGTGCACGTCGCTCCCTCTTTGAAGGTTCCCGTTCTCCATCTGGAAGGCTTAAGCGAAACGGTTGCGCGCCACGCGGGCGCGCCCTATCCGGTCGAAGGCATCTCTGAAGAGACTCTTGTCGAAATTATCTACACCTCCGGCACTACATCTCAGCCCAAAGGTGTGCTGCTCACTCACCGCAATCTGCTCGCCAACCTCCTGCCGCTTGAAGCCGAGATCAAAAAGTACATAAGGTGGGAGCAATTCTTTCATCCCATACGCTTCCTTAATCTTGTGCCTTTAAGCCATGTCTTCGGGCAGTTCATGGGCATCTTCGTGCCGCAGCTTATAGGCGGTGAAGTTCACTTCCTGGAATCTCTGAACCCTTCGGAGATGGTTCGTGCGACGAGAAAGAATCGTATCTCGGTGATCGTCCTCGTGCCGCGATTGCTTGACGCTTTGCGCGAGTGGGTTGAGCGAGACCACATCGCTCGCGGTCAAGCGGAAGAGCTGCACAAGCGCCTGACGTCTGCAAAAGGAATGAGCGCTATACGACGGCTGTGGGTATTCCGCCGCCTGCACAGCCTTTTCGGATGGAAGTTCTGGGCATTTATCTCCGGGGGCGCATCGCTCACTGCGGAGACCGAAACCTTTTGGCGCAGGCTCGGCTTCGCCGTCCTACAAGGCTACGGGATGACGGAGACCGCTTCGCTCATTTCGGTCAATCACCCTTTCAAGCAGAGCCTCGGCTCCATTGGCAAATTGATGCCCGGCTATGAAATCAAGCTCGACGCGGGTGGCGAAATCATGGTGCGCGGCGCAAGCGTCTCCCCAGGCTACTGGACAAGCGAGGGCATCTCGAAGCCCGCCGAAGAAGAGTGGCTTCGCACCGGCGATATCGGCGAGATGGATGCTACGGGCAATCTCTACTTCAAAGGGCGTAAGAAGGACGTGATCGTGACGGCTGCCGGGTTGAACATCTACCCGGAAGACCTCGAAGCCGCGCTCAACCGTCAACCGGAAGTACGGGCAAGCTGCGTCATCGCAGTTGAGGGCGCGCACGGAGCTGAACCGCTCGCCGTCATCCTGTGCGCTCCCGATGAGGACGCGGAAGAGGCTGTCAATCGCGCTAATACGGAACTAGCAGAGTATCAGCAGATTCGCCGTTGGTTCATCTGGACGGCACCCGACTTTCCACGCACCGCAACCCATAAAGTGCTTAAGCGCGAAGTCGCACAGGTCGTCAAACACTGGATTAAGACGGAAAAGACGAGGGTGGTAGAGGCTGTGACGGATGATATTACCTCTTCCCCCTTTAGCTTCATCCTTTCTCATGTCACGAGTACGACCCGTAGCAGTCCCGCGAGACTCGATTCTTCGGCGAAGCTCTCGGACTTACGACTCGATTCACTGGCGCGCGTCGAACTATTGAGTGCGCTTGAAGAACGCTATCAAATCGAGATTGATGAAGCGGCGTTCACGGCGGCGACGACCGTTCGTGATGTCGAGAAGATCATTCGCGGAGAGATTGAAGAGCGGGCAGGAGCGCCGTACCCTTACCCGAAGTGGACGCAGGCGCGCGTTGTCCGTTGGATACGAGTTCTGCTCTTTTACACACTCGTCATGCCGATTACACGCTTGATGAGCCGAATGCGCGTTCGAGGCCGTTCGCACCTTGAACGAATCAGCGGGCCTGCGTTGTTTATCAGTAATCACGTCACATTGGCCGATCACGCGCTCGTAATTGCGGGGCTTCCAGCGCGCTTCCGCCACCGATTGGCGATAGCGATGGAAGGCGAGCTCTTGCGCGACCTGCGGTATCCGCCTGAAGAACTCAATCTGTTGACGCGACTACGCTGGCGCGCTCAGTACGTGCTCATCAATCTGTTCTTCCACGTCTTTCCGCTTCCCAAACAGAGCGGTTTTCGCCAGAGTTTCGCTTACGCGGGTGAGTGCGTGGACCGAGGCGAAAGCGTGCTCGTCTTTCCTGAAGGGACGCGCGCGCCGCTCGGTCAGATGCACATGAGTTCATTCAAGACAGGCATCGGATTACTCGCCAGAGAGTTGAACGTATCTGTAGTGCCGCTGAAGCTCGACGGTTTATACGAACTCAAGCGACGCCGGCAGTATTTCGCCGCTCCCGGCGAGGTGCAGGTGATTATCGGTGAGCCGGTGAGCTTGGATTTAAAAATGAACCCGGCGGAGATTGCGCTGGAACTGGAGCGCCGCGTAGCTGCTCTCTCTACTTGAGGATGAGAAAAGATTTGAACCCTCAAACTCTCGATTTGCCATTGCTTTCCTCTGCGTCCTCTGCGGTTAAAGACACCGCTACCAGCCTCATAGAATGAAGAGACCCTGGACTACCCGCCACCAATTATTGACTATTCACGAACAATAATTATAATCCTTAAGCGTCTGCCGGAGTCTTCTCCTCTACTGCTCTGTTGGGCGAGACTTCTCCTACGCGTCCGGCCCCCCGCCGAACTAGTAATCTGGCAGATAACTATAACAGCTTGAACAACATGTGTTGTCTGTGAGCATCTCTGCTGACGGACGGACATCTCTCTTTCGCTAAGCTCTCTTTGCACCGAGGCGAGAAAGATGGAGCCGAGAATCTACAGAATCATTCGTCTGATGACGATTGATCTGCGTCATGGGCTATCGCTCAATCTCTTGGCTTCATGTCTGGACCGTCTCTTTAAGGATGAGACGGATACCTCTCCCCCGCAATATCTGAAAGCTCAAAGAACGCAGAAAGCCAGGGAACTACCGGAGATCACGTTTTTCAACGCGAAAGAGGTGATGCTTAAAGTGGGGGTGAAAGACAAAATCGGTCATTTGCTGAGGATCGTTCAACCTTTAGCCTTCAGCGAGACGAAAGCTCTATCTTGATTTCGGGCTAACCACAACTAACGGCTTTCCCCAAAGTCTCGCTTTTGGCGGAAATGTCACAGCAAACAATACTAGAGAAAGGAGGATGAAATGCTCAAAAGACTAACCTTGAAGCTAATACTGCTTGCAGGATTATGCGTTATGGCCTTCGGCACGCAGCCTAGTTCGGCTGATGGTTGCCGCCAAGAATGTCAAGCCGCTGACGACGGCTGGATGCTCTGTGTGGAAACAAGTAATTACAGGCAGTATTGCCAGATCAATTCACACTGTTTCGATTGTACTCCGCCTCCCGGAGAGAACGTGTGTATTCCAGAGTGTACAAACCTATGCGGGGGGGGCGGTTTGTGCTAGATGAAATAGACGCGGAAGATAGCCAGTAGCATATGGTCATCAATTTCAAACATCGCTACTGGCTATCTTCCGTCTTCATCTCAGGAATGTATTCTGCTTGTTAAGCTAAATCTCACTCGACGCTATCTAACAAGGTGAATCCACATTCCGGGAGAAAAAGAGAATGTTGTATTCATCTGTCAGAAGCTTCCAACTATTGTCTGGAATCCGTATTCTCTTTTTTGCTGTTTGCTTTTTTTATAGCCATGCTCAAGCGCAAAGGCCACGGCAGAATAATACAACTTCTAAACAGGCAGCCTCTCAGCAACAGTCCGCTTGCGAGAATAAAAAGACAGCAATACTGCAAATACATCGGTTTCTTGAGCAGGCCAAGGAATTTCGAGACCTGGAAGCAAAGGTGCGCGCCACGGCAGAACTCGGTTCGCTTCTTTGGCAATGTGACCCGGCTTACGCGGAAGCCGTCTCCTTAGAGCTACATCAAACACTCAAAAGCGAGATTGATAAACTACAGGAAAGCTCAAGGGCGACGGCATCTAGCAATTTAACGGCAGCGGGAGACAACAAAGATGCCATATCATTGAGTAAACTCAAGTATCTGGATAGCTATTTGCTGTCTCGTATCAATCTTCATAGCCCTGCACTAGTTAAGCGGCTTGCTAAAAATGAAGCGGTCGAATGGGATGACGTGAGTTACTACACCGTCAGAACGCTACTTGACGAAGGCGATGTGAAAAGAGCCGCCTTGGAATTAAGAAGATCAATAGCCTCTGATTCAAGTAGCGGCAATATGGGTCTGCTTGTAACCTTGCGCCGACGTGACCCGACAACTGCCGATTCGCTTTACTTGGCCTCTTTGAACACTCTCGCGCATCGCCCCTTGCCAACAGCCCGAGAGTTTGCAGAAGCGGGCGTCTATTTATTCGTTAGTAATCTTGCCAATGATAACCAGTCGGGTATGCTTGTGCTTTCATCCGTTGACGGAACGTTTATACCGCAATTTGCCATGAGGCATCCGGCGGCGTCTGACGAGGTGGTGAAGGTTTACCTGAGTTCCGTCGCCGCGCTTCTGGCGCAACCTATCGAAAGTATAGGCGAGAAAAAGGCGCGTTATGCACTTGGGCGTGTGCTGCTGCCATATATTCCGCAGACGGAAACCGGACTCCTCGCTGCATTCTTAAGAGGCGTCCAAAGACTCGCCGCTGAAGTAACAGAGGGCATCAAAAATGATCGCGCTTACCAATCACTGACTAACGCGGCAGGGCAAAAGTGGGACAACTTAGACCAGCAGCTTGAGGGCATACAGAGAATACCTCTCACCGAGCAACGAGACGAGTTATGCGTAATGTTGGCGCACTCGCTTTACTCAAGCAAGTTATATGAAAAAGCTCTGAAGGTAGTAAAACTGATGTCCCTCTCTGAAACCAGAGACAAGCTAGAAACGTTTCTCAAATTAGCGATTGCTCACCAACACCTTGGTCAGAAACAACTGCCAGAGGCGCAGCAGATAGCATTCAGCGTTGTGCCTGGGCCTGAAAGGTCTGTTTTCTGGATTAACTTAGCGCAAACGCTTCGGACCAACGGCGATGACTTAGGCGCAGCCCAATTCATCGTACAGGCGGTCGCTGACGCTCGACGTAGCATCGGGTCCGAGCGTCCTTTACTGCTGCTGAAAGCGGCAGGTGCGATTAAAGCGACAGATCCGCTGTTCGCTCGACAATTGTTATTAGAAGCCTTCGATAATATCAACACGCTTGAGAAATGGCGTTCGCCAAAATGGGAGGCAGAAGCGCTTGCTCACAGAGCAATACTCAAATTTCCGCTTGCTGGCGTGAAGGATATTAGTTTTACCTCAGTCTTAGGGCCTTTCGTGAAAGACGATCCCAAAGAGATAGAGTTGGCAATAACAGAACTAAAAAGCGAGCAACTGCGAGTGGAAGGCTTCCTGATGTTGGCGAAGCAGCTTCTCTCAAATGCTAATCAAGAAATGCGGACCAGGCCTAAAGCGAATGGGTTGAATTAAAAGCGTGGGAGATCGAGCAAATGTTGCCAAAGATAATGGCGTCTCTTTTTTTCTCACTTGTTTTGGGTGGCATGAACTCAGTGCAAGAGATAAGAGGGCATGTTCATGAAAATCACCTGCGGACGAAGGCTATCGCTTCCTACATGCCTAAGTACCCTGACGTTGCTAAGAAAGAGAAGATCAGCGGTGTTGCCGTAGCACGAATCACCGTTGATGAATCTGGGCAAGTGGCAAAGGTGGAGATATTAGAAGCTCCGCATCCTTCAATTGAGGAGGCTGTAAAAGAGGCCCTGTATAAATGGCGGTTCGCAAAATTTACCATCAAAGGTAAGCCCCTTAAGGCTATAGGAAAAATGACTTTTTACTTTGTGAACGATAAAAGGGGAGCAAGAGTAGAAAACCCCTATCCTTGGTGAAAAGAGATAACGAAGAGAATAATGAGGCCCTGCCATGACAGATAACTTAAAAAGTAAAGTTGAAATAATCGTCAATGTGATTATTGCGGTCGCCGTTGTTATCGTTGCCGGCATTAGCTTGAAAAACTACTTTTTTCGGGACAAAGGAAGTGCGGGACAACAACAACAACAACAATCGCAAATTGTTGTTGGCGCGAGGATCAATGTTCCTAATGTTAATTGGGAAGAAAACAGGAAGACATTGGTCTTCTTTCTTAAAAAAGATTGTCCCTACTGTACATCCTCCGCCCCCTTTTACCGTCAGTTAATCGAAGAAGCGTCAAAGCGAGGTGTGAGATTATTAGCGATTGTTCCGCATTCCGTTGAGGAGGGGCGGGATTATATCAAGTCACTCGGGCTCCCGATTGAAAATATACAGAGTGGGTCGCTAACGTCCTACAGAATACCTGGGACTCCGACTGTGCTGTTAGTGGACAACACAGGAAAAGTAAGAAGTGTTTGGGTCGGTGGGGTGTCGCCAGACAGAGAGCAAGAGATCAAGGATAATCTGATTCCTCTTTTTGAAGCAGACATTACTCTCAATGATCTGAGGACACAGCCAGCGAACCAAATTAGCGGCACGCCGGGCGGAAAAGCCACAGAAGACATTGACGCCGCAGAGCTAAAGAAAATCATTGAAGGTAAACAAAAGGTTACTATCGTTGATGTGGATCAGCGGGAAGATTACAAGAGCGAGCATATCCCGGATGCGAAAAATATCCCGGGTGACGAAATATTTTCACGGGCTAGCCGCGAGCTTCCGAAAGATTACAGGGTCGTTATTTATTGTCGTTGTAAAGGTGAGGGCGCAAGTACGGGAGCAAAATCAGAGCTCCTCAAACAAGGATTCCCGCAAGTTTCTGTTCTTAAAGGCGGACTAGCTGCTTGGAAAGATATTGGCATGCCCACCACCGTCCCTCCAAAGTAATGCCGATAATTCATCTTGCTTCATTCTCTTGAGGCAAGAAAGCTATCCGCCCCTCTCGGTATGATAGAAAAGTCAACCTTCAATATTGACCGTGAATCGCTGCTGTGCCTGGGCTCTTTATTTTGCCTGCTCGCGTTGTCTGTGGTTAGAGATAGCAGCTTATTCCTGCAATATGACACTCCGGCGGGGATAGACGGCTATTACTACGCCATTCAGGTCCGCTCATTGCTTGAGAACGGGACATTTTACTATTCGACCAACACCCCTTTTGTTTTATACCTGGTGAGCATCGCAGCCAAGCTCAGTGGTGATGTTGTCATAGCTGTAAAAGTAACGAGCATATTTCTACACACGATCCTCAGTTTATCGGTATTTGCATTGGTAGCTTCGATAACAAAAAGTATGTGGAAAGGATTATTAGCCTGCGCTGTTTCCGTTATCTCTGTAACCCATCTAATCTGGATGGGGGAATTTCTCAAACAACTCGGAGGGCTGACTTTTTTCTTTTCGGGGGCAGCCTGTCTAGCGCAAAATCCAAAAAGCAATTTCTGGCGACTGATGGCCTTAATCCTCTTTGTCGTCTCTATTTTTTGCCACAAATCAATCGTTTTTCTGATCGCTGTTTTGCTATTTCTCACACTACTCTTTCACGCGCTAAGTAAGATTCGATCTTCGCGGTTGTCGGTAGTAAAAATATGTGCCGTGATTCTCTTCTGCATTTGCTTGCCCGCTGTGGCGGCGCAACAAGCTGTCCCCATGCCGCAACAAATTTCCGAGACAGTTTTGTCAGCCCCACAAATTCCCATCAATCGCACTGCTTTTGAAGAGAAGTTGTCGCTTCTCTTTTTGGCCCCCGTCGGATTAGTTCTTTGTTTGAAAGAAGCGCCCGCTAAACCTTTGCGGTGGCAACATTACGTAATAGGCGTCACAGCGCTTTTTACTATCTTATTCACATTGAATCCGCTCCTGAGTCATGAGGAAGAGCTAATGACTATTTCGCAGAGGTTAGATTTATTAGCCTATCTGCAAATATCTATCCTTCTTTCCGGCATCGTTTGGCTTCTTAGCTCTAAGAGAGTGGCTTTGATAATTTCGCTGTCAGTCACCTCTCTGCTGCTTCTAGGCAATAACACTCTTCCAATCGGATTGCAGCCGGGTTTTGCCGCAAAAAGGAAGATGCTTTTGAATGATTTGACAAGAGTGCGTTCTGAGATTCCTGCAAACTCCATAATTATTGCCCCGCATGGTGAGCAGTTTTTAGTGACCTACGCTACCGGAGTGCCCTCTCAGAAATCTGCCATGGCGAGCGGCGGGCAGGAAAAGAACATTGTTTGGTTATTGTTTGGAGCTCCTTGCGAGGCGAGCCCAAATGCTACTATTCTTTCGAGAAACAATCGCTGCTCGCTTCTCGTCAGCGAGAATTATCCTTTATCCGTGACAGATTCTGAAAAGAGTCAAATTCTAGCGATGAATCCACACTTAAGGAATGCTCCTAAGGAAGTTATTGACAAAGTATTAACTATGAAAAATTGAATTGTTCTGTCTGCATGCGCAGCTTACAAGCATGATTTGTGAAAAAGAAAGGCTGCTCCGAATTAGCAGGAGCAGCCTTTCTCGAATTTTCTTCGCAGGTAGGACTGTAGCATCAGCATGACATCGTGTTTTTGGGCGGAAAATCGCAAGTTTTGAAATCCGGGATAAATTTCCTCTTCTATTCCTCCACTGGTTACAGTCTCTTAAGCGAGTGCCAGTGGTCAGCCACCTGTACAGCCTCAGTTGCTCCCTCAGTGATGCCGCCAGCATATCCATGCCAGGCAAGGTCAACCACATCGGATGTAGCGACTGTGAAACCCGCAGAAACCGCCTTTGGCAGCCAGGGCAGAAGGCCTGAGACGCGGTAGTCTTAACGGCCAGAGTGATCGCATCCCCGGAAGGGCGGACTCAGTCGAGGTAGATGGCTTCCGCATCGGCCAACAAGGTGGCGATAGTTATCCTAACTTTCTATTAACCTCAAGAGTTATAGTTCTTTAACTTTCCAATATTCTGTTATAGAGTCTTGCGAAATTTGTAGCTTACGTTGCCGTTGTCACGAACATGCCCCTTCCCCCTAACATTCGGCTTGGACGCTACGAAATCCGCTCGCAACTCGGCGCAGGCGGCATGGGCGAGGTTTATCTGGCGCAAGACACGGAATTAGAACGTACCGTTGCTCTCAAAGTCCTGCCGGAAATGGTCGCTTCAGATAAACAACGTATGCAGCGCTTCATACGAGAAGCCAAGACCGCGTCTTCATTGAATCATCCGAACATTCTGACCATTTTTGAGATCGGCCACGACGATCAAATCCATTTCATCGCCACAGAGTTCATCGAAGGCGAGACCTTGCGCCAGCATATACAGAGCACGCGTATGAAAGTGAGCGACGCAGTGGCCTTCGCCATCCAGACGGCTGATGCTCTCGCGGCAGCGCACGAAGCAGGCATTATCCATCGCGACGTCAAGCCCGAAAACATCATGCTTCGGCGGCGAGATTCTTACGTCAAAATCCTGGACTTCGGACTCGCCAAGCTGACCGAGCGCCCGCCTGCTTCAGCGGACAGCCAGGCACCAACACAAGCTCTGTTCAGGACGGAAGACGGCGTGGTCGTAGGCACAACTCTCTACATGTCGCCGGAGCAGGCGCGCGGAATTGGCGTGGACGCGCGCACGGACATCTGGAGCCTGGGCGTGGTCTTGTACGAGATGATTACGGGCTGTTTGCCATTTGAGGGAAAGACTACGAGTGAAGTGCTGGCTTCGATACTGAGCGAGAAAGAGCCGCCGCCTCTGGCGCGATTTGCTCGCGATGTTCCCGCGGAGTTGGAGCGGATTGTAGAGAAGACATTGTGCAAAGATAGAGAAGAACGCTACCAAACCGCCAAAGACCTGTTACTCGACCTCAAGCGATTAAAGCAGAGATTGGAGTTCAAGGCCGAACTGGAACGCTCTGCCGCCCCTCACCGAGACGCCGTCCGTAGGACTGACGAGCAGACGCTTTCCGAGACAAGCACGCGAGTGGCGGCGCGCGGCGCGCCCACGACTGCCCTCCACGCGCAAAGCCCAGGCACAACGCAAGAACTGAACAGGCCGAAACGACTAAGAGTTCTGCTCCTGCTGGCCGCACTCATCGTCGTCATCATTGCTATCGCTGGCTATTTCTATTTCTCACGAGAGAACAACACAATCATCCAATCAATCACCGTGATGCCATTCGTCAACGCCAGCGGGAACCCAGACGTTGAATATCTTTCGGACGGCATGACTGAGACATTGATCAGCAATCTTTCGCAGTTGCCGAATCTGAATGTGAAGGCTCGTTCGTCTGTGTTTCGTTACAAGGGAAAAGAGACGGACGCGAAGACTATCGGCAGGGAGCTAAACGTACAGGCGATCCTGAACGGACGGGTCGTCCAGCGCGGCGACCAGCTAACGCTGAGTCTGGAATTGATTGACGCGCAGACGGAGAACGTGATTTGGAGCGAGCAATACAATCGCAAACAAGCAGACCTTGTTTCGTTGCAGAACGAGATTGCCCGCGACGTTTCAAACAAATTGCGGGTGAAACTATCGGGCGCGGACGAGCAGAAGTTGACGAAGAAATACACAGAGAACACGGAAGCCTACAAACTTTATCTGCAAGGACGTTTCTATTGGAACAAGCGAACGCCGCAGGATATAAGAACGTCAGCCGCTTATTTCCAGCAAGCCATTACCGTTGACCCGAACTACGCGCTGGCTTACGTCGGGATTTCCGACTCCTATCTCCTGCTCGGCATCCCCGACGCGATGACGGATATGCTCTCACCGCAAGAATCGCTGCCGCAGGCGCGGGCGGCCGCCGATAGAGCATTGGAAATAGACGGCTCCCTCGCGGAAGCGTATGCGTCGCGGGCGCACGTCAGGTGGAAAGAACGCGACTGGACTGGCGCGGAAGAGGACTTCAAGCGCAGCATCGGGCTGAACCCGAACTACGCGAACGCGCGCCTCTTTTACGGACTTTATTTATCCAGTGCAAGCAGGCACGAAGAAGCCCTGAGAGAACTCAGACAGGCACAGGAGATTGACCCGCTCTCATTCCCCATCAACGCCGGCGTAGGCTTCGCCTTGTACTTCGCACGCCGTTATGACGAAGCGATAGAGCAATATAAAAAGACGCTCGAAATGGACTCGACCTTTGCCCTCGTCCGCCAAAGGCTCGGCTTGGCTTACGCGCAGAAAGGGGCGCACAGAGAGGCGGTCGCAGAGCTTCAGCAGGCGATGAACTACTCGAACCGAGCGCCGCTCGCGGTAGCATCGCTCGGATATGTTTACGCGGTGTCGGGCAACAAAGGCGAAGCGCAGAAGATGTTGTCTGAGTTGAAAGACTTGTCAGAGCGTCGGTACATTTCCACGTATAGCGTTGCGATGATTTACGTCGGGCTAGGAGAGAAAGAGCAGGCGCTTCAATGGCTGGCGCGAGGTTATGAGGAACGGAATATCGAGTTGGCTTGGATTAAAGTAGAGCCGCGCCTTGACCCCCTGCGCGACGACCCGCGCTTCCAGGAGTTATTGCGAAAAATCGGCTCCCCGCAGTGAAGTTGAGCAAGATGATTAAAGCCCTAAGCCACTATAATTAGTGGCTTAGGGCTTTAGAATTTTCTCCCCACAGTGGACGCGTTTCGAACTCTCTGCCACGCGCCTAGTGCGGAAATGATCGGTATTTACGAGAGATTTTGCCAGATAAACTTTTGAATGTCTGTAAACACTATGAAAATTTTCTGACAGAACATAGCACAAAATGCTCAACGCATGGATCTATGCGTTGAGCATTTTGTGCCGATAAGGCTTGCGCGGAAATGTTTTTAAGCCTTGAAGTTAGTCTTCTCGAACTCATAGCCCGCGAAGTTGGCCTTCTCAAAGCCAGCGGCTTTGAAGTTAAAAGCTTTAGAGTCAATCGCCTTGACGTCAAAATCCTTGAGGCCGAAATTATTGAAGGTGGCAGCCTTGAAGCTAGCCTTCTCAAAATAATCGGCCTTGAAGTTAGATACTTTGGAGTCAAAGGCGTTGAAGTTGAAAGCTCCGAACTTGAGAGCCTGAAAGGCAGAAGGTTGGAAGTCGAAAGCTTCGAGCTTTTCAGCCTTGAAGCTGGTGGCTTTCTCGTCAGCAAACTTGAATTGAGCCGTCTTTGCCTGAGTGTCGACTGCGAAGCCGAAAACAAATAGCACGGCGAAAGCTACGACAGTCAAAATGGGCGCGGTCTTTATCTTCATCTTAGTCTCTCCTCTTTCTTTGGGAAAATTCTGTTCCTTACGGTGACTACGCTTCTTGTCCTCGTGCGGCGTGGATTTATGAGCGTGGTCGTCCTTAGAAGGCTTACCGGGTGCGCCTGTTTCGTGGTGTTCGTGGCGCTCGGCAGCCGCGTTTTTGAAAAATTTGCTCTCCTTCATATCAATTCTCCTTTTCTTTAAGGCTGTCTGGTTGCTGATCTTTGCAAGACGGGAATTCCAGCAATGAACTGCTCCCTTGTTCATCTTGTTCAACTCTCGGGCCACTTTTTCTCGCCCTGTCCCTCTGACGAATCAACAAGCGTATCTGTCAACCCTTAGGCGAAAAAAATTGGCCAAATTTTTTTTGTTTGGACGTTGCCTTTTATAAGCTGCGTGACGTCTAACAACATAGAGCAATTCACTCATCCGAGTGAGGCGCCAAAAGACAAGTTAAATAGGAGAGAAGGTGGCCGCGCTTTTCTTTCTTTGTAGGTGACCCGACAGCCACAGCAACAAGCTGCTGACCTTTTGAGGGGGCAGTAGTCGTTAATGGCCAAACGAAATGAGGAATTAAGGTCATGAAATCTAAACTAAGCGAAGCGGCTGAACAGGCGGATGAGCCCAACCATACCGCCAACAGAAATACGGCGGAACTCAAAGCAAAGCGTAAAAACAGTTCCGCGACTACTAAAAAAGAGACACAGCTCATTGAAAATCAAAAGATGGATGCTCTGGTCGAGCAGTTGAGGAAAGACTGGGCTAACTCGGATTTCTTGAAGCTGGTCAATGATTCAGAGTTCATGGACGAGCTTGAGAGGACTTGCCGAGAAGTAACCAGTGGATTCCCACCGCTTCCCTCGTTTTCGTGGGAAGACCTCATGCAGGATGTGATTGAGCGTATTGTTAAGGCGCTCCCGAATTTCCGACATGAGAGCAAGTTGATGACTTGGATCTACGGAATAGCTTATAACCGAACCGTAGATGTTCATCGCAGACCGGGCAATAAAGCCCCTTCGATGAACGGCACGAAGATTCAAGGCAGAAACGGCGAGGAGTACGAGCTTGATGGCGAAGAGACTGAAGGTGGTGAGCCAGCGAATCGCTTTGTCGAAAACCATCGGAACCATACGGAAGAACGGCGATTCGAGTCAATTCTGTGTAAAGAGTTGAAAGATACGTTGTCCGATGAAGACCGTTCGCTGTGTCACAGGTACTTCGATAAGGGGCTTTCGATGCCAGAAATTGCCAAGGAGGACGGACGCTCACGGCAAGCCGTGTCCAATCACTTTGGCCGGGTGATGAAGAAACTGCGGAAACATCTGAGCTAAATAATTCATCATGGTTTTGTGATTGAGTTCCAATCTCAGCAGAACCATTTCAGGCCCGACAGCCGTTGTCGGGTTAGGTCTGGGTTTGTGAATTTTTCAATTCAAAAAGGGGAGAGTGACATGAAAACCAAAGAGAAAGTTAAAAAAAAGCGGGGCGGGACACAGGACGAAAAACCTGAAGTCCCAGAGGATTTTATTTGCATCGACCCGGAGCAAAAACCTCTGGTCTTTGACTTCCTTAACGGCTTCAAGCAAGAGCTCAAGGAAGCGGCATTGCTACACCTTAGACTATGTCTGCACTGCCGTGAGATAGCCGCGACTGTTCTCAAGATAAACAGGTATCTTGAGCCAAAGTCCGGCAACTATCTTCACGCGAAGGAAACCGAAATAGTGAGTGAGACTAAAGAGGTTTCATAAGAAGGCAATGGTCAAGAGCTTGATGCACCTGCCAGCAAAGAAGACGCGAGGGGTAGCTCTCTCCTTTTCAGATTCATCTCTCCTTAGGGGAACCCACCTTCCCCCTCCCTACGCTTCTTCAAACTCTTCCATCTATTACTGACTTCAACATAAAGGTCTCGGTAAATCTGTGTCCGGCGTGTCTTTGCAGATGCATTGACAAATCATGCTATCAGGTCGTCAAACGTGTGGGAGCGATGATTGAAAGTTCACCTGAACGTGCACAAGTAGTTCCCTGTGCGCGCAGGAAGTTTGATGACACGTTAGAAGGAGGCACTATGACTGCAAGATTGCTGCATCTTTTGGAACGATTGGCTGGGGCTTTGCTCGGCGGCGTAGGCGTGGGCGTTCTGGTCGGGAACGTCCTCGTCTGTCTCGTTTTGCTGGTGCTGGGACCGGCATTCGCCGTGGAATTCTTTACTCGATAAAATCGTATCATTACCGCGAGTCTCTTCGCAGGCTAAAGAGCCCCTGTACACTTAAGCGGGTGTACAGGGGCTTCGGATTTTACATTCTACCAATAATGCCGCTTCTTCCCACACTCGACGCTAGACACTCATACAAACCGCTAACTCAAATGTTAGATTTGTCGATGAATTGATGTATCACAAAGTTCGTTATAGTATGTCAGCTCGTAACAGCAGCAAATAAGCGGTCTTTCTACTTCATCTCAATGCCGCTAGAATAAATGTTTAGGCCGTCATCTGTATTCTTTGAAGTGTCCTCTACCCGACAAAAAATCAAAGTTCAATCTTCAGCATTGGCGTCATCGGGTTCTACAAATCTTGTCTCTTGACGCTCGTGCGTAGAGGCAGGACTCGAACTGCAACAACATGCTTTGAGAAGTTTGTTTTACGCAAATCGGTGCATGGAATTCAACACTCTGCGACCTTTAATATCGAACTTTACCGGGGTATTTGTTCACTCCTGCTTCGGGCTCGCTAAACTTTAATCCGCTTCGAGCTTACAGGCACGATTTAGGAAAAAGAAAAGGCTGCCTCTGCTAGTTCAAGGCAGCCTTTCTCGAATTTCTCCGCAGGTAGGACTCGAACCTACAACCCTTCGGTTACGCTTTACCCAAAGCTTTCGCTCTGGCGCGGACTATCTCATCAACTTTCTAGACTTCGAAAGTTGCCGGGTGCTCTTGCTTGTGCTGCTTTACATATTTCAAATCCATCTTATACCTCATTGTAGGAATTACATATGGGGCGATAATGGCGAAGAACTTTTGAGCTTCGCTTGATCCCATACGAAGCCGAAAAAGTCCCTTGTTCGGAACTATTGTCCAAGAGACATCCCATACTTCCTTGAAGTAAGCCTGAATAGTTTTGGCCTCCTCCAATGAGCAATAAGTATTAAGATGAATCTCTCGTCCGTGAACCTTGCCCTCTCTCTTTTTATAAGAGAGGGAGCCATCATCCATATACCAAAGAGCAATTCCTAAAGGCGTCAGATAGTTGAGAATACGTCTCGAAAACCGCTTCTTCCCATCACGATAGAACCACTTGTGAATGGCTCTGAGTTTTGGATGAGTGCGAGTCTCGACGCTAACTCCTGGATACCCGCTATTATTGATAGGTCTAATTGAAATCTCCCAAACCTTGAACAGATTTTGAAGAATATCCCTTTTGTACTCAAGATATTCTTTCTGTCTTTCAGCATGTTTGATTCGGAGACTCACGGATCGGCAGAAATTCTGCTTTCTGATACATGCGTCTCCCGCGACCATTCCGATAATAGCAGCCCTGAGTTCTGTTCCTACCAACGGTAGAACTTTCAATGCAACACAACCTCAGTCTCTGCACGTTCTTGCCTACTTTAAGACCTTTCAGCAAGCTTCGCTCAGGATTACCATGCTAGATTTCGTTAGCGAAGGCTTCCCTGAATTCGCCCGGTTTTTCAACCACAGTCACCTGTGGAAGCTGCAATCAAGTATTACAGCCGAATGCTCTGCCATTGAGCTACTGCGGAATATGCGCCCCACGCATCGCTCGGACAGGCCGTGTGCGTGGAGCGCAAGGTGATTTTTATAGCAGACGCTTTATCGGGGCGTCAAGCGGGGCACCCGTGCGCTCCTCCCAACTGATGCGCGCGCGCGTCGCGCCTTGCGCGCAGGCCAAAAGTGAGAGAATATCCCCTCACCGCAGAATTACCGGAAAACCCTAGCTCTTGCATCTTCGCCTCTTGGGGCGAAATTCGGAGGGGAGTGTTTTAAGATGGAGCGCCGCACGACCAGTTGGTACAGCCATAACCTGGGGATGGAAATGCCGCTCGTGGCTTACGGCCACGCGGGCTACCCGCTCTTGATGTTCCCGACCGCCGCAGCAGATTTCCTGGAGTACGAGAGATTCCACCTGATTGACGCCATCAGCCACCTGATCGAGCAGGGGCGCGTGCGCGCCTACTCGATCAACAGCGTCAACCGCTACAGCCTGCTCAACGAAGAGGCGTCGCCGCAGTGGAAGGCGGAGCTTTTGACGCGCTACGACCGCTACATCACGGACGAAGTGCTCCCCTTGATCCGCAACGAGACGGGCGAGCGGCCCATCACGACGGGCGCGAGCCTCGGCGCTTTCCTCTCGGCCAACGCTTACTTCCGCCACCCGGACAATCTGCGCGGCACGATCGCCATGAGCGGCAGCTACGACATACGCTCTTACCTGCGCGGCTACCACGACGACAACGTCTATTTCAATAACCCCGCGCAGTACCTGCCGAACCTCGACGACGATTATTACCTCCCGCTCCTGAGGCGCGCCGACGCCATCTTCATCCTCTCCGGGCAGGGAGCGTACGAAGCCCCGGAGCGGAGCCGGCAGTTGTCCGAGATGCTGCATTCCAAAGGCATCCCGCACACGCTGGACCTCTGGGGCCATGACGTCAATCACGACTGGCCCTGGTGGCGGAAAATGTTGCCGTACTATTTGGGGAAGCTGTTCTAGAGGATTCGTAAATCGTAAATCGTGAATCGTAAATAGAGAAAAGCCGGTTTCGTCTATTTACGATTCACGATTTACGATTTACGGCTCTTTACGGTTCGTCGTTGCCCCTCTTGCCGCGCTTTTTCGGCTGTTCGACTTCGCGTGGGCGCGTCGCGGGCTGGGGCGTTGCGACGTCCGGTCCGGTCTTCTGCGGGGCCGTGGACGGGGGCGCCTGAGGCATCACAGGGGGCGGCTCGTCGTCCACCTTCGGCGCGGGCGGCAGCGTGACCTGCTCCATCTTCGGGGTCGTGATGGTTTCGGAGGCCGCATCCGCATCCGCCTTCCCAGGGCGTCTGGCGATCAGGCTCAGCTTCTCCTCCATCATCTCGCGCTGGCGCTGCTTCTCCAGCTCCTTCATATCTTCCGGGATGGGCGGCGCCTTTTCGAACTCCTCCTTCGGCTTGTCTTTCATAAAGTCTTTCATGAACTCGACGAAGAAAGGCAGGGCACCCTTGCCGCCCGTCATGTCATTGCCCAGATTCTTCTTCCTGCCCGGATAGCCCATCCACACGCCCGTGACGTAGGTCGGCGTGTAGCCGATGAACCAGACGTCCGTGTGGTCGTTGACCGTACCGGTCTTGCCCGCGACAGGGACGCCGATGGCGCTCGCCCCGGAGGCGGTCCCGCCGCCCGAAGTCACGCCGCGCATCATCTGCACCATCGTCAACGCGACGTACTCGTTCGTGACTTTATAGGTCGTCTTCTCCCACTCTTCGAGGATGTTGCCGTCGCGGTCCACGACCTTGCGAATCAGGTGCGGCTCGACGCGCACGCCCTTGTTCGGAAAGGCCGAATAGGCCGAGACCATCTGGTCGAGCGGGACCTCTGTGGCGCCGAGCGCCGAAGGCAGATACGGAGCCATCGGGACCTTGATGCCGAAGCGCCGCACCATCTGCGCGCCGGTCTGGATGCCGACGGTTTGCAGCAGGTGGACCGCCGGGACGTTGAGCGACTTGGCGAGCGCGATCTTGAGCGGCACGTTGCCGTTGCTGGTCGAGCCGTCGTAATTGTGCGGTATCCAGTCGCCGATCTTGATGGGTGCGCCGCTGACTGTGGACTCCGGAGTCATCCCCCACTCGACCGCCGCCGTGTAGATGAAAGGCTTGAAGGCCGAGCCCGTTTGACGGTAGGCCTGCACGGCGTTGTTGAACTTGCCCGTGTAGAAGTCGTAGCCGCCGACCATCGCGATGATCTCGCCGTTCTTGGCGTTCAAGGTCAGCATCGCGCCTTCGACTTCCGGAATCTGCTTCAACTCGACCTGAAGGAGACGATTCTTTTCGTCAACCTGCTTGATCTCGAATTGCGCTACGTAACCGGGCAGGAACTCTGCTTTCGGCTGCCGCGCGGACTTGCCCATCTCTTTAACGGTCACGGTCGCCGTGTGGTTGCCGAAACGCACAGTCGCTTCGTTCTTCGCCTGATCAACGCTCATCACGAGTCCCATGATGAACGTGTTCGGCTCGTAATGATTCCCGTACCAGTCCGGGTGCCTGTAGGTTTCCAGCTTCTCTTTCGGAAACTTGCCGTCGAGAAGCGCTATTTCATCATCGGTCAGCTTTGAATCGTCCGGCAGCTTTTGTCTGCGGGCGGCTTCCGACACTCTCGCGGACGCCAGAGCTCCTCTTTCTTCCCTTGTCAGTCTTTCTTCTCTTGACTGGAGCAGCGCTCCTGCTCCTCCGCGGCAGCGCGGGAGCGTTGAACTCCGAGGGCACATCAGCGCTATGTATTCCCTCAGCTCTTTTTCTTCCACGTCTTTCAACCATCTGTTGACGACGCTCCAGTAGTCCGAGCGCCAGCCGCTGTGCGACTGGTCGTAGCGGCGCAGCCCCGAGCGGACAACTTCGACAGCCTTTTCCTGCGCCTGGACGTTGATCGTCGTGTAGACGCTCAAGCCGCCCTGGGCGACGCGCGTCGTGTACTTGTCCTCCAGCTCCCGCCGGATCAGTTCCACCGGGTAGGCGTAAGGCGAGGTGCGCTCCTGCTGGTGGTAGTACGCCGTGTCTGCGAGCTTGATCGGCTTGGCCTTCGCGGCGTCAACTTCTGCCTGCGAGCTGAAGCCGTACTTCGCCATCTGGTCGAGCACGAGGTCCCGTCGCTCTTTGGCCGCCTTCGCGTTAACGGTCGGCGAAAGCTCGCTCGGCGATTTCGGGATGCCGGCCAGGAGCGCAGCCTCTTCGAGGTTGAGGTCCTTGGCCGACTTGCCGAAGTAGGTCTGGGAGGCCGCCTCGAACCCGTAAGAGTTCGCGCCGAGGAAGACGTGGTTGACGTACATCTCCATGATCTGGTTCTTCGTGTAGTAACGCTCGATCTGGAGTGCGACGAGCCACTCGTTCATCTTGCGCTCCAAGGTCTGCTTCCTCGTCAGGAAGAGGTTCTTGGCGAGCTGCTGCGTGAGAGTGGAGCCCCCCTCGCGGCTGCCCGTCGTCAGGTTCTTCCAGCCCGCGCCGATGATGCGTATCGGGTCAATGCCGATGTGGTCGTAAAAGCGCGCGTCCTCGATGGCGAGAATGGTGTTCTTGACGAGCGGCGGAATCTCTTCATACTTGAGCGGGATGCGCTTCTCAATCGCAAACTCCCCGATGACCGTGACGCCGTCGTCCGCGTAGATGCGCGTCACCACGGGTGGGCGGAAGGTCGCTAAGGAGGCGACCTCCTCGGCAGCCCTGGAATGGTTCAGGTGATAGGCGGCGATGATGCCGGTCAGGCTCCCGGCGGCCAGAGCCAGAAGCATCACGGCTGGAACCCAGAAACGGCGCAGGAAATGGCGGCGCTTCGGGGGCGCGCTCTTTTTGCGCTCGGACTTAGTTGTTTTGCCCTCGGACGTAGTTGTGATGCTAAGGGGTTTGGAAGCCATGGAAAGTCCTTTTTCAAAATAGGGGCGTCAGCGGGAAAGCCACGTCTCCGGTTTAATCAAGTCGGCAGCGATCAGGGAAGACTCATTCGCTCTCGCGGAGATTATAACGCAACTCAGAATGCCGGGTGAAGGACGGATGAGGATTGATTTCTTGCTATCGGGCGGCGTGGGTAGAATCTTTCCGGGGGCGGACGCTATTCTTTCTGAGGTACAGCTTGGCAACTTCCAAACGTCCGATTCCGCGTATTTCCTTCATTGTAAATCTTTCAACGACCGCCGCGACCTGCTCAAAGTTCGTCGTAATCAGAGGATCAATCGCGCTGCGAAAATCAAAACCGAGCTTCGGCCTCTCTATGGTTGCTCCTGATATTTCGGAAATTCCAAGCTCCAGATTGGGGGCACTACCATCTCGCAAATCAAAGCTATCGAGCTTATTGATCATCTGCGCGCCGCTCTCAAGAGAGATCAACGCCTGGTCCGCATCCAGCTTTGCCAGGACAGCCGTTTTGGCTAACAGTATCTTAGCCGCGCTTGCCGACGGCCCTTCTTTCTTAAGGTCCCGATCAATGTCACTGAGCAAGTCGAAGGCTCGTTGTTGAGTCAGCATTAACTCTCCCGGCTCGCTCTTGTCGGACTTAGATGACAACAGACGTTGCGTGATGACAACCTTTACCACCGAGCGCCGTAAGGCGTCGCTAATCTGTGGCGCAAGCTCGGCGGCCTTTTCGATTTCAGCCTTCTCAAGGAAGAATAGAGCGGCGCGGTAAATTACAAAAGAGATCGTATCGGTGCGCAAATCATTTTCGTCGATTTTCTGTGCAATGCGTTCCGCACGATCATAATCACTCGGTTTGGTAGCCAACGCCACCTTAGCATAGGCAACGTTCCTAAACATCGCGTTGCTTTCTTTATCGGCGCTCTCTTCTAGCTCGGCGATTCTCTTTTCATAGCTTTCTTCTTTTGTGAGACGCTTCGCTGTGTCTCCGCCGTCCGAAGTGGTCCGTGATGACCCGCTGACAGACCCGCTTTCGTTATCGGGCATAATCTGACGCTGCAACTGGGCGAGAAACCCTTGTGCTGGTTGGGCAAGCTCGGGCGCAAACACCGCATACCGGCGCGCGACGAGATTGCCCAGAACCAGGACCTGCTGCGCCCTCTGTTTGCCCTCCGGAGTATTAAGTATGACTGGCTGCGTCAACAGTCGTTCATAGACAGCGGTTAGGAAGCTCTTGGCCCTCTGAGGCTCGCTCGACGCAACTGTGGGAAGATTCTGCTGCGCAGGATTCAGAACCATGATAGTTTGACCGCCCGAATTCGCGGAAAACGTCATGCCGGACTGAAAGAGATAGCCCGCCAGTATCTGCGCTTCCGAAGGGTCTGGCAGACCACTTCTGAATCTCGCAAGCGCCAGGTCGAAGAGCCGATTTGCCAGTGGCACATTCTTTTTACGCAGACTTGTCAAAATGTTTTGGAGGGTGTACGAAAGACCGTCCGCCAAACTTCTTTCCGCCAGCGAGAACGCCTCTTCAGGATTTGAATCCAAAACCCGCTGGGCCATGCTCAATAGCTGCTCGCTCCGTCGCGTTCGATCATCAAAAGCGCCGCGCTCTTTCTTTTCATTCGGCTCCTTCTGAGAGAGTTGCTTCAGGAACTTTTCGGCCAACTCCGGGTCGTGCCTGCGGGCCACACTGAGAACGATGGTGCGCAAGTCTGTCTGATCCGAGCGAGTGAAAAATTCTTTCAGCTTTTCGTCTTTGGGTGAGTCGGAAATCTGGTCAATCAATTCCCACGCTTTTTTCAGCCACTTGGCCGCTTGACCAGGGTTTTCGTCCCAAAGTAGGTCGGCTGCGTCTGTCAGAACCTGAACTGCCGCCTTCTTATTGTCCCACAGCGTAGCCTCGTCGGCGCTTTGCCTGACCATCGAGGTCGCCTGAAGTCGCTCCCTTTGAAGCTTCAGTTCTTTCTCGTTAGGGGAATCAGGCTGCTGTGAGAGAGCCGTTGAAACAAGAAGCGGGAGGAGAAAAGAGATTGAAAGTGCTTTGAATGCTCTTATCATGATTCAGAGATCAACCCCCTCAATTTGAAGCGCCCGTCTTTGGAGGAAAGGATGACTTCACCCTGTAAGTACCATCATCATTAATTTCCACTGTCATCTCAAACCGAGCTTGGGGATATTCCTCGAAGGCCCATGTCCGCGACGCTGGAATTATGAAGTTTCTCTTCAGCTTGGCGTCATAGATATTGATAACTGGGTAGAACAAGAAAACCTGCAATTTCATTTCCTGCTCCTTTAACAGCTTAATCTCTTCGGGAGTTATTTGACCCGGCGTAGTCTTGACACGCTCTCTCGGGTGATTTCTCAACCTCTCCATTATCTCAGGACTAAAAGGGATCTTTAAAACGACCTTACGATTCGCCGGGGATCGAAGCGTTTCCTTGATGGTGCCTTCTTTGATTAATTCGCCTACTCGTTCCCCGCTTCCGGCCTTGAACTTTCCCTGTTTCCATGCTTGCCACTCGGCTGCCTGGTTGATAATGCGAAACTCGTAAGCGATCTCCCACCGACTTCCCTCATCATTGATACCGGGTGCTTTAAGAAGAACGATTTCGACGGTCGCCGCCTTTGGGATTTCTTGAGAATCCGGCACGCTCGCCCTCAGATTGCTCGGTACACTGCCAGCAGCAAGAAGCAAAATCGCGGCGAGACTCAATGAGAGTATTTTGATCATTGTCTTTCTACCTCTCCGACATCCTTAATTAGAGCGGATTTACTAGGCGAACTGCCAAACCATATCTTGGTGATTGTCCCATCCTCTATCAAAACCTTCGCAGGGATGAGTGTTATCCCTAAGTTCGCGAGTACTCTACCGCCGCTGTAAAGAAAAAGGGAAAGCTTTGGAAGTAGGCTTTCCCTTTTTACCCTGCTTTGACTAGATTATCTGGAATTACTCAATCAAAAAACCGATAGTGCAACTCATTTCGGTTTGCCAAACAATAGTCACATCTCCGTAGTCACAGTGTCCTCCCGACTGGGTACAACTTATCAGCGAACAAGTAGCAGTTACTGACCAGCAGGTGCACTCACCACCAACACATGACCCGACAGAAGATTGCATGAAACATCCTTGTGCTGAAACGTTGTTTAGCCAGCCACCGAGTAATAGCAACAAAAAGAGAATTAGATGGCTCAATTTCTTCATTGGTTCATATCCTTCCTTTCTATCTTCATAATGTGACCGGCTTTCAGCGCTTCTTTTTGGATTTTTCTGATACGAATTTCAGTAAGCAAAAGAGATGTGTCCTTGAACTTCGCTGATTCTTTTTTGCCGTTGAAAATAATGGAACCCCCTTCCGAGAGTTTAAGAACCTCTTCTTTTCCGTTTTGGCTGACAATTACATCTGTCGAAGGCGCAGCTTGCAGGTAAATTACAAGCGTCTGGTTGTCATTGAGAATGTTGGCGAAACTTGCCTCTCCGTCAGCGAAAATTGCCGATTCCTGCGGGTAATCTTCCATCTTGGACATATTCAAGAATATCTTGGACATATTCTTGAATCCTAAACCTTTGCCTTCTTTATCAATCGCGTCTTCCCAAGTGACAATGCACGCATACATCTTTTCTTGCTCACCCTCTTTGATCGGCCTGACGCCAACAATCCAATCGATATCCGGTGAGAAAAACGGAAGGTTAAGTCTGAAGGTGGAATTGACCGCATTCACGGGTATGTTCTTGTGTTTCCAAACAATGACATTCTGCTTGCCTTGTGTTTGAGCCATCCATTCTGGGAGCGGCGCAGGTTGCGCCGAGGTTCGGTTGAAAAATCTACTTCCGCCTATTCCCACCAGAGTAACGGCGACAGCGAATGAGAATAAATATATCCATCTTGAGCTTTTCATCTTCCACTCCTATTGAAAAAGAGACCTTGCGGCGCGAGTACTTGGTCAGAACTAAGAGCCATCTACTTAATATGGACTGTCAAAAGCTCTAACGACAGCAGGAAGCTACCGCAAGATGTTTTGCGAGTCAAAGGAATTCTCCTAGCCAAAACGACTATTTATTAGCCAAAACGCTCGCCTATTAGCTGTTTCGCGCGTCTGTTATGCGATCTACTTGGCGGAATGTGCTGTAATGCCGTTCCCTGTATTGAGCGGGCGACATGCCGTAAGCCTTCTTAAAGTCCCGCACGAAATGGCTCACGTCCTTGATTCCGATATTGGCCGCAATCTGTTTGACGTTGAGAAACGTGGTTTCCAGAAGCGATTTCGCCTCCTGCATTTTGAGCCATTTGAAATGTTGGGTGGGCGACATCCCCGTCTCCGCTTTGAACAGGAGCCTCAGGCGTGGAACTGAGAGATTGACGGTTAAGGCCATCTCGCGGAGCGATAGCGCGCGGCGAGGATTCGCTTCCATGAGGATGATGATTTTTTGTACCCTGCTGTCCATGACCGGATCAGCTTTAGTGAGTAGGTGAAGAAACGCCAGAGAACGCGGACTAAATTACGTCAGGACGCACATGCAAGCATGCAGGAATAAAATTATTGACGGCGGGTGGAGCCGTTCAGCGGTCTCGCGGATTATAGCGCAAACTGGTATAATCTACACATTCGCTCATGGGGGCGACAGGCTTCGACAGGGGCCATGATCGTTGACAGGACGCATGCCGGGCTTACTCTTTGCAGCTCGTTAAAAAGCATTGGGAAACACAACTGCCAATAACAATGAATTGGCTCTCGCTGCCTAATTAAGCACCGAGCGTCTCGCCGCAAGTTGCTCATGCGCGCGGTCTGAGATGTCACTCAGATGAGCTGGCTCGTCTTTTCGGTCCGTGAGGACGAGCGAGACAAAGTCGGACTAGCTTGCAGCAGAGGTCTTCGTCGCTTCACTTACTCTGCCGCGGGCGAAACTCTAAAGAGAAGCGGCTAAGCATGTAGACGCCTGCGGCGGCGGCTCTTGGATCAGGGTTCAATTCCCTGCGCCTCCACCATATTCATTAAGGGATTCGAAACCCTCCCGCTTGAATCAAGATCTTCCGATAGGAATATTCGATAGCGGCGTCGGCGGGCTGACCGTCTATCGCGCCCTGCACGAACGCCTGCCCGACGAGCACTTTGTTTACCTGGGCGACACGGCGCGCGTCCCCTACGGGACGAAGTCGCTCCAGACGGTCGAGCGCTACGCCATCGAGAACTCGCGCTTTCTTGAGGCGCACGGCATCAAGTTGCTGGTCGTCGCCTGCAACACAGCCTCCGCGCTCGCCCTGCCAGCGATCCGCAGGGCCGTGAGCATCTCCGTCGTCGGCGTCATCGAGCCTGGCGCTGAGGCCGCGGTCGAGGCTTCCGCAAAGAACGGGGCCGCGAGCGTCGGAGTCATTGCGACCGAAGCGACTATTCAGAGCCATGCGTACCGCGACGCGATTGCGCGCCTCGCGCCTTCCATACGGGTGTGGGAGCGCGCCTGCCCGCTCTTCGTCTCGCTCGCGGAGGAGGGCTGGGCCGAAACGGAAGTGGCGCGCAGCGTGGCCGCGCAATATCTACAGGATATTAAGGACCAGGACGTGGGAGCGCTCGTCCTTGGCTGCACGCACTATCCCATTCTGCGCCGCGTGATTCAGGAGACGATGGGGAAAGATGTGCTCCTGATAGATTCGGGCGAGGCGACGGCGCGCGAGGTCGAGGCGCTGCTCAGTGCGAAAGGACTAGCCGCGCCGAGCGCTTCCGAAGGTGGTGCGCGCGAGCGCCACCTGTGCGATGATCTGGATCACTTTTACGTCACGGACGCGGCAGAGCGTTTCAGCCGCGTCGCCGAGAGATTTTTAGGGAGCGCGCCTTCCGTTCTGGAGGCCGTAGAGGTTTGGGGACACGATGAGCTACGCACGCACTGACGGACGTCTCGCGGATGAATTGCGCCCGGTCCGGATTACGCCCGGCTTTCTGCCTTACGCCGAAGGCTCTGCGCTGATCGAGATGGGGGAGACTCGCGTTATCTGTTCCGCTTCGGTGGAAGAGCGGGTGCCGCCGTTTCTCAGGAACCGCGGGCAGGGCTGGGTCACGGCCGAGTATGCGATGCTCCCGCGCGCGACCTTGCAGCGGACGCAGCGCGAAACAGGGCGCGGCGGTCCTTCAGGTCGGACGCACGAAATCCAGCGCCTCATCGGCCGCTCATTGCGGGCGGTCGTCAACACGGCGCTGCTCGGCGAACGAACCATCACGCTCGACTGCGACGTGCTTCAGGCAGACGGAGGGACGCGCACCGCCAGCATCACCGGCGCCTACGTCGCTTTCAGCCTGGCCTGTCGTCACCTTGTCCGAATACGCAAGATCGAGCGCACGCCGCTCACGGGCGAGGTCGCGGCCATCAGCGTCGGCGTCGTCGAAGGCGTGCCGCTCCTGGACCTGAAATACGACGAAGATTCGCGCGCCGAGGTGGACATGAACGTCATCTGCACGGGAGACGGGCGCTTCATAGAGGTGCAGGGCACGGCCGAAGGCGCGCCCTTCACTCGCGAACAGATGGATCAACTCCTCGCGCTCGCCAACCAGGGCATCGGGCGACTCGTCCAGGCGCAACGCGCCGCGCTTGAGCAGTCTGCGACATGAATTAGCCACAGAGGCACCGCAGACACGGAGGAAAGAAGGCAGTAGGCAGTAGGCAGCAAAGAAGTGCTACCTGGTCTGCCTTCTGCCTTCTGCATTTCTCTGTGTCTGCGGTGCCTCTGTGGCGGACAACTTCATTGATTGACGGGCGCATCTGAAAGTCTCGGGTTTCAGCGCTCTCCCGCGCTTATGAACTTTCACTTCAGAGCCATAAACGTTATCATTCAGCCAGCAATATTGAAGAGGAGTTTGCTTTAAAGATGCGACGCCTGACTATTTTTCTTGCCTTTACTTTCGCTTTCGCGCTCTGTTCCGTGGCGGCCTCGGCCCAGCACGATTACACGAGCACGAGCGCCGGTTACAGTCTGGAACTGCCTTCCGAAAGATGGCGCGTCACGCAGGAGCCGGACAGCCTCCACGAGCACGCCGAGTTCATCTACGGCGACCGCAACGATGGCTACTTGAAAATCCGCAAGGAGGTCGTGGACGCGGGCACGACCGCTTCGGACCTCTCGCGCCGCGATCAGGATCAGAAGCTGCGCTACCAGACGGGCTACATCGAAGGCAAAGAGGAGAAGTTCGCCGGGCGCCTTAACGGCGTGACTTTCGCCTACGAGTACACGAGCGGCGGTAAAGCGATGGCCGGACGCATCTATTACCTGCAAGCGGACAACCGCACCGTCTACACGCTCCGTTTCACGGGCCTGCGCGACAAGCTTCAGCTGATCCGCAATCAAACGGACGCAATCGCCCGCAGCTTTCACCTGAAATAAGTCTAGCGAGTCTGGAGTCTGGAGTCTGGAGTCAAAGGCAAACGCTGCTTTTGGTTTTGGACTTCAGACTCCAGACTCCAGACTCCAGACTTAAAGATGAAACTGGCGCCCGGCCTCTCGATCAGAAAATCCAGCATCAACGGTAAAGGGTGTTTCGCCACCGTTCGTTTCCAGCGCGGCAGAAAGTTTGCCGAGTACGCCGGAGAGCGGATTACGACGGCCGAAGCCGTGCGCCGATCAAAGCGGCGCATCCTGCGCATCTGCGCCATAGATTCGCGCTGGAGTCTGGACGGGAGTCGCGGCGGCAACGGCACACACTACATCAACCACTCGTGCGAGCCCAACAGCTTCATGAAGATTCTTTACGGGCACATACAGTTTTACGCCCTGCGCGACATACGCCCCGATGAGGAGATCACTGTGGACTACGAAACCACGCTCCATTCGGACAAAAAGCGCTGTTTCTGCGGGGCGAAAAGTTGTCGGGGGACGATCAATCGCGTCACCTGAAACTCGCTTGTTTGGATGGCGTCGGGCCAGTGGAGACGTGAGCGCGGCTTTCGCTTGCGGTGATCACCAGGCGGCCATCCTCCAACTTGAGCGTGGACATGCTCCTCGCAGTGCTGCGCATGACCTGCCCCCTGATCGTAAACGTTTCAAAGGACTCGTCGGCCACGAATGCGGTTTGCCCGTCCGCGTCTATGTTGATGACTGTCTCCCCGCGTTTGAAATCGTACGCATCCATGGCGTCGAGCGCCTGTTTTGAATAATCGAGATACTGCTCGCGGTTGAAGTTAAGAGTTTGCACTCCCGGACCGAAACCCTCTATGGTCACCTTAAGCTGCGCGTCGCGCGAGAAGTGGGAGGCGAGGCCTTCGACGTCTCTCTTCTTCGCGGCATTGTCTATCTCCTCTAAAAGAGCGAGGACCTGCTGGCGCGTGATCGGACCTTTCTGTCGGCTGGAACAGGCGCTCGAAAGAAGCGCGAGCGCGATGAGGGCGAAGGGCAGGACTCGAAGAAACGAGTTGCGTGGGAACATACTCAAAGTCTCCTTTTTAATGGCTTCGGGCGGTGTGGTGATTTCGCTCCAGGTCGCGGCTCACAATCTGGGCAGAGTGAAGCTGAATTTCGAGCCGCGCCCGACTTCCGATTCCAGTTCGACGGCGCCGCCGTGCTGCTCGACGACCTCGCGCACGAACGACAGTCCGAGTCCGGTTGATTCCTCATCCTTCTCCTGCCCGTCGCGCGCCACGCGGTAGAACTTCTCCCAGACCCTGTCAACCGATTCGGGCGGAATGCCGAAGCCGCGGTCTTCCACGCAGAGCCGGACGGCGTCTGCTTCGAGCAGGGTTGAGACCGTGACGGTGGTCCTTTCGGGGCTGTACTTGATGGCGTTGCCGACCAGGTTCGTGACCGCCTGCGTGATGAGGCTCTTGTCCGCGGCCACGGGCGGCAGGCGCTGCGAAGGCTGTTCGACGAGCCGGATGCGCTTCTTCTTGGCGGCGGGCTGAAGGCTCGCCAGGGTTTCGCGCACGACGTCGTCGAGCCTGAGCGGAATCTTCAGGACCTCCTGTTTGTCCGCCGCTTCGAGCTGCGTGACCGTCAGGAAGGTGTTGATCATCCTGGAGAGCCGCTGCGATTCGCTGTTGATAATCGAGAGAAACTCGCGCGACTCCGCCGGGATGGCTTCATCGTTCATGAGCAATTCGGCGAAGCCGTTGATGGACGTTATAGGGGTCCGCAGTTCGTGCGACATGAGCGAGATCATGTCGCTCTTCAGCTTCTCGTACTCCTTCATGCGCGTCACGTCGCGCACGGTGACGGCCAGGCAGAGCGGTTGCGCGCCCGAAGGGGCGTCACCGCCGCGCTCCGTAATCAGGGCTATGCGGAGCTCAAGCGTTTTGTTGCGGTCCGGGAAATGCAGCTCGCGCTCGTAAGCGTCGCCGGTTTGCAGCACGCGGCGGACGGCGATTGAGGGTTCGTCAAAGACTCCCCCGCGAAAACGGCCGAGCAGGCCGAAGAGGTCGAATGAGGGCAAATCGGCTTCGATCAGCCGCGCCGCACGCAGCATCGGAAGATTGACGTAGGCGAGCGTTCCGTCCAGGTAGGCGACAGCGTGCCCGTCCGATGCCTCCGAAAGGGCGTTGGCTCCGAACCTTTGCTCCGTCAACAGACCGCTAATGATGCCGAACGCCTCCAGACGATTCTCGGCGGCCCTGGCCGAAAGCATTGTCAGAAAGCCGCGCGTCCTTTCCGTTTTGCGTGCCTCGTCGCGTTGAAAGTTGCGCGCCAGTTGTGCGCTGACGGCCAGCAGGAGCGGGCGATCACTTTCATCGAAGCTTTCACGCAGGCGAACAAGGAGCGCGCCGACCGGGCGCTCTTCATGCCGGAGCGGCAGGGCGACGCTCGAAGGCGCGCCGCCGCTCTCGTCCGCAGATACGCGTGGCGCACTGGCCGTCGCCATCTCGCCGGATTCGACGGCGCGCTCGCACAGCTTGACTCCCTCGCGCCAGGCGGAGTTGCGATCAAGGTTGCTGCCGGAAACGGAGCGCAGGCGCGCCGCTGGAGCGAGCTTCCCGTTCTCGTCCGGCTGAAAGATTACGGCCTCTTCGAGAGGCAGGACCGTCTCAAGAAGTTTCAGGCCGCTCATCAAACGCCTGTTCGACGGACCGCCTTCAATCCGGTTGACCTGTGAGGCTGCGCGACTGAGGTTCCGCGTCAATATCCGATCAATCTTCCAGAGGCGGTTCAGTTGAACTATTAAAACTGATGCCAGTGCCGCCAGAGCCATCGGCGCAAATGCGATATCAATTTGCCAGAGGCGTGAGAGGAGAAGACTCGCGCCAGCTAAAACCACCAGACCGCCGCAGATGAAAGGCAGGATGCGCCAGGCCCCAGCGCGCTCGACGCTGAAACCCGCGCTCAATCCGGCCGCAAGAATCATCAGGGCGCCCAGCCAGAATTGGGGGGCAGAGGGAGCCGTCTCCGGCGCGCCGGAGAGTAGGAATAGAGATTGGGCGAAGTCCAGCAACCCTACCGCCCAGAGCAGTAGGACAGAGGCCGAAGCGCACAGCGACAACGCCAGAGAGATTATTAACGATTTGAGAGAAGAGTGATTGTCTTTCAAGCTGATTTGAGGCCGGAAGGATTTTCAGAGTCTTTCAGATTAAATGCCTCGACCGGTAGTCGAAGCATCGGGCCAAGTGAATTATACACTGAAAGGCATTGTTTAATAAAGAGAGTATTTCTGGCAAAAAAGCTCAGGAAAGTTGAGGGGAGAGCTTTTTTTAGGTTGTGAGGGCGAGCAGGGCTGCGAGCAGGTCTGCCTCTTCGTCATCCGCGACGGTTCTCAGATCGAGCAGGACTCTGTCATCCGCTATACGCGCGATGACGGGCGGCGACGAGAGTCGCAGACGTTTGCCCAGCGCCTCGGCCGAAAGCTCCCTGTGCGTCAGGGCGACGAGAATTGTCGTCGGTCGCGTCGTCGGCGCGGAGCCGCCCCCTATGGCAGATTCTCCGCGGACCAGTTCCACCTGAAGCGCGGACGGCGCGGCCTGTTCCAGCAGTTTCGAGGTGAAAGAGAGGGCGCGCCTCTCTATCTCTTCACTCGTCAGCGCGACCATGTGTAGCGCAGGGATTTCGTCGAAAGCCTCCCGGCGGTGAGCGTCGAGCGTGGCTTCAAGAGCGGCGAGCGTGAGTTTGTCCGCACGCAGCGCGCGATAGAGCGGATGCTTCCGCAGTTTTTCGATGAGGTTGCTGCGACCGACAATCAAACCCGCCTGCGCCGAGCCGAGCAGTTTGTCTCCGCTGAAGGAGACAAGGTCCGCCCCGTCCCGTATGGATTCCCGGATCACAGGCTCGCCCGTGAGACCGAAGCGGTTTAGATCGTGCAGCGCTCCGGACCCTGCATCTTCGTAAAGCAGCAATCCAGCTTCATGCGCCAGACGAGCGAGGTCAGCGAGCGTGGGCGTGGCCGTGAAGCCGACGATGCGATAGTTTGACGGGTGCACGCGCATCAGGAGGCGAGTCTGCTCGGTCATCGCCCGCCGGTAGTCGCCGAGACGTGTGCGATTGGTGGTCCCGACTTCGACGAGGCGCGTGCCGGAATTGAGCATCACATCAGGCACGCGAAAATCTCCGCCGATTTCTACGAGTTCGCCGCGCGAGACAATCGTCTCGCCGCCCTGTGCAAAGACGCTCAGGACGAGCAGGGCTGCGGCGGCGCAGTTGTTGACGACGAGCGCCTCTTCGGCCCCGGTCAGGTCGGCAAGCAATCTCTCGACGCGCGCGCCGCGCCGCCCACGCTCTCCTGTCTCCACGTTATATTCGAGCGTGCAGTAACGCGCGGCCTCGTCCATGATTGCGCGCCGTGCCTGTGCGGAGAGCGGCGCGCGTCCGAGATTGGTGTGAAGGATGACGCCGCTGGCGTTGATGACGTGGCGCAACCCAACGGACGCCTCAAGGCGGCAGGCAAGCTCAAGCCTTCGCGTCGCTTCAGCCATCAGCGCCTCGCGCGAACGCTCTCCGTTGGCCGAACTGTTGGTCGAAGCTTCTGCTAAGAGGCTCGCGCGCATCTGGTCCGTGACGGCGCGCGCTAATCTCGTCAGGTGCTGCGTCCCGACGGAAAGGCGTAGGGCGCGCGCCGTCTCTGTCCGCAGCAGCGCATCAACGGACGGGAGCGCACGAACTGTTTTTACTTTTTTCTGCTCAGGCATAAGGTTCAAACCACGGGAGCGCGGGGTCGCTCAAACGTAGCATATTATCTCCCGGTTTATCGAATCAACAGGGAGGCTGGTGGGGGCTCGCGAGTGTTGGCCCTATCAAAACATCTTTGTTGACACTTTGCTTTCAAAACGCCTAGACTCGAATTTAGAAGCCGCGCGCGGGCTAGAAACGCACGACTCGCGGCCGGTAAGGAGAAGTTCTAAAGTGGCTATTCGTGACAACAAACACGCGCGCCAGGCCCGGGAGCTACAAGCCAGGCAAAGAGCAAAACGTGGCAGCGCAGAGGTTGATAAACAACCGACAATTGACGAGCAGCTCAAGCGTCTGGATGAGGACATCCGGCGGCTCAAGATAGAGTTCGACATCTATTTCAACGGCGCGGCCAAGCGTCCGCCCTATGACACGAAGAGCCGCGTGGAAACAATGCTCAAGCGTCTGGGCGACGACCGCACCCTCAGTTACGCCCAACGCTATCTCTACAACTCGCTGACGGCGCGCTACACCTCTTTCCGCGAACTCTGGCGGCGCACGATGCAGGGGCGCGAAGAAGGGCGCGACGCGGCTGCCGCCGCCAGGGCTTCCGCGCGCGACGAGGTAATCCACGCCGAGAGCCACGAGACGTTTGTTTGCGACGACGCGCACAAGGATGTGCCGACCGTTCGCCAGCTCTACGACGCCTTGATCGAGGCGAAGATGAAATGCGGCGAGCCGACGGACGATCTCTCGTTTCCGCGCTTTCACCATCTGGTGGCGACGAAGACGGACAACTTGAAAGAGCGGCTGGGCTGCGAACGTGTGCGCTTCTCGATTGACGTCGAAGGCGGGCGCGTGAGCTTCAAAGCAAAGGGAGAATGACGAACTCAGGCGTCGGAAGAAAGGTTCCGACGCTTTTCGTCCACAGGTCCAAAAAAGAAGGCGACAGCCGATAAGCTGTCGCCTTCTTACTTTGCGCTTCACGGACTCATGACCGGAAGCGGTCAGTGGCTTTGCTTTGAAAGCCTGGGGAGCAAGACTTACATCTTGGTCACTTTTTCGGCCTGGGGGCCCTTGGGTCCCTGCGTGACCTCAAACTCGACTTCCTGTCCCTCTTCGAGGGTCTTGAAGCCGTCGCCCTGAATGGCGCTGTAGTGAACGAAGATGTCCGAGGAGCCAGGCTGCTCAATGAAGCCGTAGCCCTTCGAGTTGTTAAACCACTTGACCTTACCGGTTATTCTAGACATAGCTAACGAATCCTCCTAACGATTCGATAAAACAGGCGAGAAAAGCTTTTTGAGGCTTCCAGCGCCGACTTGAGGTTAATGCTTGTGAGCCGGACGCGCACTTCTTTTGGGGCGCGAAAACGGTAACACAACCAACAAAAAAGCCTGTGCGTGATGAAGCACGGAAACCGCACTCATCAGCACAGACAAACAAACGGGGAAAAACTGACCTTCATACTGTAATGCTTGCAAATCGAACGAGCGGGGGCGAGTTTATGGGAAAAGCCCTGCCTTCGAGCGCGACGGCGAATACTAAGCGAAAGGCTGTAAAGCTGTCAAGCGGAAAAGTTTGCCGCTTGCGATGCCGGATTTCTATTTCTTACCGGCTGCGCCGAGGTCTTCGTTAAGGAGTCTCGCCAGCCGAACCCCGCCCAGCATCAGTTGTTTGTCCACTGTCTCCTTGTTCGCACGGTAGTATGGCAGGTCCAAACGATAGCCTCCGGCCTTGGCCACGTCCTTTTTGGTCTTGGGGTCTTTGACAGTGTAGCGGTAAGTGTTGTCTATGGGCGGCAACGTCCCATAGGCGCGATCAACTGCCAGATTATAGGAATCGTTGGCCCACTTGAAGATGTCTCCGGCCTGCATCTGAGACAGCTCTTTTGACCCCTTTCGTGGAAGCGGGAGACCGGCGATATAAGCAGTCTCTTTAGCATCAACCTTGTCGGGGTCTTTCTTATCCTCCTCACTCAGACCGAGAGTTTTATCCAAAATGCCTTCGTCCCAGACAGCATGTAGATTCCAGAGGCCGAAGGGATACGTCGTCTCTCCAAACCAGACGACAATCTTCGCGTTGCCGCCCGCATCACCGAAGTCGTCCTTCCTGGCGAGGTCTTTGTCTGTGGCGCAGTGTAGCGGCTGATGCAGGTCGCCCATAATGTGCACGACGAATTTGAGCGCCTCCGCGCGTGCGGCCAACTCCTCCCTGTAGTCGTCGTCGCTCTGTTTAGCATTAGCTAAAATTGCCCGGAAGCGCTCAATGGCAAAAAACGCGCAATCGCCGTTTTGTTCGCGCGACCTGTTATCCAGCACACAGTCGCGCAGCGCATCGAAGCTATAACGCAAGGGCTTTGCTCCAGGGCGAAGAGTGACGGGAATATCAACGAAGTGCCAGTTGCCAGTATATTTCCGCTGATACTTAACGTAGGGAGGGTCAGGCCAGGTGGCTATACATGAAAGCCCTTCGAGGAGAAACTTCTCTCTGTCGCTGCCGCTCAGCTTGCTTTTATCGCCCGCGGCTTTGTCGCTGATTGCGAGCACGGAGAAGCATCTGTTCTGCGTGTAGAAGTATCTATAAGTCTTCACATCCTCAAACAGCAGCCAGATGATCTGCTCCTTTGCTTTGTCGTCCAGAAACTGCGTCGCGATTCGCGCGACCAGTTGATGGCCTTGAACTCCCCAGGAAAATGCGCGCGCCGAGCACAGTAAAATCAGAGAGCACGCCAGAGCCATGTGCCTGAGAGCCTTCGTTCTGAGAAAGAGATTCATAGTTGTCCGTTAGTTGTGAAGTTGAGTAGCCGCGAGGAACATCGAATGTAAGGCAGACGTTATTGCGAGGCGAACCATATCACCTCTTGGAAAGGGGCGCAATCAATATCTTCCAGACTACTTACTGCCGGAACCGGCGGCTCGCAGTGCCGGAGCATTCTTAATATCCAGTTCCTTCAGGATATATCCCGCGCCGCCGAACTTATCCGTCAGAAAGAGCACATAGCGGATGTCAACGATTACCTTTAGTTTGCCTTGTTTTTCATTCGAGTATTGGGCTTTGTGTTCTTTTCTAATTCTTTGGCCTTCCATTGATAGATCGTCGCTAGAGCTACAATACGTCGTAAAGGATCACTTAAAGTTTCAGCAGCCTGTCGTGTCCGTGTCTCGTTGCTCGACGCGAGTTTCCTGAACACATCGACATCGAATCCTGTGCGTCCCTGTCCTGTATCCATCTCACTATGATTCGCGGCCACGATCATTTCATCTAAAACTTCCAGAGCTAGCAATTCATTAATAGGAAAAACTGATTTCGCCAATTTGCCAAGGCTTGCTAATACAGGATCAAAATCCTGGGTCGTAGCTACCACTGATGCTGATATACCCGCAGGAGGCGTTAAAGGCGCAGTGTCGGCACGCTTTAGTTGTTTCATCGCTTGATAGACTATACCAGTGGCGCATGAGTGGTCTTTCCTTTCGACACATTTACTGATAATCACCGGATACACTTCCAAAATGTATACCGCTGTACTCAAATGTCCAGCTAATATCTCAGCTTCTACAGTATTGCCTTTTGTGGCGAGGCTAAGCGCCTCCTTCGCATTAGTCCTTTCAATAAACTGTGCCTTTTGCGGTCCGTCCGCGAGCTTGTCGATCATTTTACGGGCTTTAGCGAAATCCCCTTCGCTAATAAGCGACTCAATGAATAGAGGGTCCGGATTGCCGTTGTCGAGATTTTTCCGAACGCGCTCTTCATATCTTTCTCTGTAGCTCTCTTCAAGGCTTACGCGCGGGAGTGATGCATCCTCACCGGGCCTTCTGCTGAGTTTCTCTACCTCCAGAAATGCTCCAGTTAATTCAGGAGCATATTGTTTAAGCGGCAGCCACGCCGTTAACAGAAATCCTCTTGAAGCCCTTAACGCTTCGGGGTCTCGCTGCCCCAAGAGACCTAAACTTTCAATCATGTAACTGACATAAGCTCTCATCACAGCCGGACCAGGGGAGGGGATTTGCCGACCTCTGGCCTCCGGGTCTTCTTTAAAAGGGAATATGAGTCTATACAGCAAGTAGTGTATTCTCATGGCGCTCCCATTTCGAAGAGACAGAGGCACGGGGCGTAACCGCTCGATATACTGAACAATAACTTCGTCGGCTGCGGCACGGTCTTGCGCAGCTAGTTCGATGATTGCAGAGCTAATAGCTATTTGGGTGGGGTCAGCTTCAATTGACTGAAGAATATATTGACGGGCAGCTTCTTTGTCACCTTCATTAATAGCTATTGTAGCGAGATGTGCATATTGGAGATGTTCTTCCCATCTCCCTAATTTCCTCGCGCTTAACTGTACCAACTGATTAGCAAAGGTTTTGTCTCGTCCTGCGATACTCAGCGCTCGGTTACGCACGTTCAATCTTGCTCGATCTAAGGCTGTTGGAAGTTTAGGTGGAGTCCCAATAGGTTTGCTCCGAAAATTGATTTGTTCTTCCTCTGTCGGAAAAGTAATCTCGTAAGCCTCAGTCAATAGCTTCTTCGCCCAAGACTCATTGAGCGTCCAAGCAGCATCGGCAATTTCTGCTTTTGCCGCAGCACGTGCCAAGGGCTTATCAAGCTTCACGGATTTTGCTTCAAGGGTCTGAAGATCGGTAAGCAACAAAAGCTTCTGCAAAACTATATCTTCTATGTCCTGGTTAGTTTCAATAGATTGGCTATAGTAAGAGGGAACAGGCAAAATCATTAATATCAAAAGTAAGAAAAGTTGTCTCATTATCATTCTCCCCAAGATGACTATTCGGCGCGCATGATAATTACAGCACAATCCTGACTGGTGCACATCATCCTTTGATGAACGAAGCTTGATCGTCAGCAGGTGATCACACGCGAACTCGAATGAAATCTTCGAGAATGTAAAAATGTCGGCAGAAAGGATTTTTCATGAAAAGTACTGTACGACTGAAAGGTTGAAAATTAGCTGGCTTCCTGTGCCGACTTCCGATTTCTTGCATCGGTTTTACATTAAGAAGATTTCGTTCGAGTTGCCCTTATATTGTCAGTACCACTGCATATAAGGAATGGTATTTACGGGATCTGTGTCTAGCGGTTCCGGGCATCCCGATACCGCATACTCAGCACACAATTGGTCTGCTAAAACTTGATTACCTGCACCGGGGGTGGCATTACAAATGCCGGAGTCGTCGCAAGTGTATGAGAAATTACCAGAAGAACTTCCGCAGCTTAACCAAGTCGTACTACCAGTACCACTAATGCTTAGGGGACAAGTAAATCTGCTGGTGGCTTGAGCGGGATATATTACGATCAAATACCCTGCCAAGACACCAACTAGGCATAGTCTCAGAATTGCTCTGAATAGAGGTCTGTTTTCTGTTAAATTCTTCAGCATGGTCGGCATTGGGCCTCCTGTCTGGCGACCAATTACCAGGGTTGGAAGGGAATGACGCAGTCTCCGAAACTGTATGTCTGCGTCCCAAAGCAGGTCGCCATGGTGTGAGGGAGCAGAAATACGTGGAGGAAGAGCAGCACTTAACTGATTCTACGCTGTTGTGAAGTTAGCGAGGGCAAAGAACCTTATGTGAAACCTGTGGTGAAGCGCGCATAATATACCGCAAGCTATTTTGCAACACAAGGCAAAGTTTGGCTTGAGTAGTATTCTGTCGTTACTGTTTTACTTGCAAACAATTCAGCGCCTCTGTGCTGGTCGGTAGCTTCCAACAAATCTTTTGGCTAGATTATGTCTTCACTTCTTCACCGCTTTTCCAGCCGCAGCGCTCCGCGTCGCGGGCATACCTTTAATATCCAGCTCCTTCAGGATATAGCCCGCGCCGCCGAACTTATCCGTCAGAAAGAGCACGTAGCGGATGTCAACGGCGATGGTCCGCCCCTTGTCTGCGTTGTAGAAGAAGTCGTTGCCGAGCCCTTCGTAGTTGCCGTCAAAAACGATCCCGACCTGCTCGCCGCGCCCGTTGAGAACGGGGCTGCCGGAATTGCCGCCGATGATGTCCGTGGTCGAGAGGAAATCAACGGGCACGTCCGAACCGTTTGCCAGCGCGTAAGGTCCGAAATCCTTCGCGCGGTAAAGCTGCTTGAGCTTTTCGGGAACGTCGAAGGGCTCCTCCCCTGTGTCTTTCTCGATCACGCCGGAGAGGCTCGTGAAAGGAAGATAGATGGCCGCGTCACGCGGGACGTAGCCGCGGACTTCGCCGTAGGTGAAACGGAGCGTGCGGTTGGCGTCCGGATAGAGCTTGGTCGTTTTCATCTCGCTCATGCCTTGAACGAGAAGGGGTCGCCAGCGCTGGACCGTCGCGTTGAAAGTTTGCTGTTGGGCCTGGATGCGCTGCACTTCCGGACCGAGTTCGAGGGCGAAGTCCACGAGCGGCTCGTGCTGCTCGCGCAGTTGGGCTGTGGTGAGATCAAGCAGGCTTGAGAGTCCTTCGGCGGTCGAGAAGCGTTTGCTGTCAACTATCTCGCGCGCGAAATTCTCTTCGGCGCGGCGGCGCGCTTCGCCCTGAAGGTTCCCGAAACGCTTCTCGACGAAATCTATCTTCTGCGAGGCCGGAAGCTCATCCGCTTTTCTCAAAAGGAAAGTGAAAAACTCACGCTCGGTCGTCGGGTTTCTCTCGGCGACGAGGCCCGCGAGCTGCACACGCACGCGCTGAATGCCAGCCGCGCCCAGCGCCGGATTGCGTTCGGCCTCCGGCTTCTCTTTGTCCGCCGCCACGCGCTGCGCGAATGAAGCGACCGCCAGCAGGTCGCTTGCGCCGAACAACTGCTGCGCGAGCAGGTCGCGCTGGGCGGTCGCGGTCAGTTGCTGGTAAGCCTTATCGAGCGTGGGCAGGATTTCGCCGTACTTGGCCTTGCGCGCGGGATCACCGTTTAGCCAGCGCGTAAAAGCTGCCTCTTCGGCGCGCTTCTTTTCGACGATTCCGGCGCGCCGCATAGCGACGACAGAGCCTTCGTAGTTCTTCAGATCGTTGCTCAGGCTGAAGATCGTGCTTTGCAGTCGGATGCGCTGTGCCGGATCGTTCTTCCCCAAGTTCCTCAGCATCTCTATCTGGTTGGTGTAGAGATCAACGAGGAAGGGCATCGCTATGTCCTGGTTGTAGGCGACCGAATAGCTCTCGCGGTAGCGGCGCGTGGAACCCGGATAACCCAGGACCATCATGAAATCGCCCTCTTTGACCCCGCCCATCGAAAGCGACAAAAACTTCTTCGGCTTATAGGGGACATTGGCCGTGGAGTATTCGGCGGGCTTGCCGTCCGGTCCGACGTAAGCGCGCATGAAAGTGAAATCGCCACAATGGCGCGGCCACTCGAAATTGTCCGGGTCCCCGCCGAAAAAGCCTATGTTCTTCGGCGGGGCGTAAACGATACGCACATCCGGCAGCACGAGATAAGTAAACCTGTAGTAGGAGAGCCCGTCGTTCATCGGGAGCACGCGCACCGAAATGCCCTCCGCAGGGTTCGTGCCGGCCCCCTCCAGCGTGCGAATCTTGGTTTGAATCGCGCGGGCGCGCTCTGCCGCAGGCGTCGTCTCTGTGATGCCGCTCAAAACTTCGCTCGTCACGTCTTTGAGGTCCTGCGTGATCGTCACGGTGTAGCCACGTGCCGGCAACTCTTCGGCGCGCGTCTTCGCCGTGAACCCTTGCGTGCCGTAGTCGTTCGCGGGACTCGAAGCGGAGACCAGGGCGTCGAAAGCTACGTGATGATTCGTCAGGAGCAGCCCTTCTGAGGAGACGAACTCGCCCGTGCCGCCGCCGACAATCACCACGGCGTCTTTCAGGCTGACGCCGTTCGGATCGTAGATCTCCGTCGGCTTCAACTTGAGACCGCGCTTGGCGAGCTTATCCAGAGGAAGCGAGGTGATGGCGTCCGGCAGGAACATCCCTTCATCTGCGAAGACGCGAAACGGAGCGTATGCGATGAGCAGAGCGGCGGCGAGCACGAAAGCTGCCACACGCGAGAGTCTGGAGGGCATCCTTTTAAATCTTCCTTTGATTAAAATGTAAACCGATTTTGGTTTGAAGGGATATTAGCAGAAAAGTGGTCAGTAGTCAGTGGTCAGTTATGAACGGCTGTTTTAACTGACCACTGACCACTGACTACTGACCACTACTTTTACATTCAAGGCAGGTAGGGGCTGGGATCAACCGGCTCGTCGTTGATGCGAATTTCGTAGTGGAGATGTGGGCCGGTGGAGCGGCCTGATGAGCCGACGCGTCCGATCTGTTCGCCGCGCGTGATGGTCTGATCAAGCGTGACGTCTATGTGCGAGAGGTGACCGTAGCGTGTGGTCAGCCCGCCGCCATGATCTATGACGATGGTCTGGCCGTAACCGTTTTGATAGCCGGCAAAGGTGACGACCCCGTTGGCCGTGGCCACGACGGGGCTTCCGTGGATCGTTGCGATGTCCTGGCCCGAGTGAAATTCTGAAGAATAGCCGCCGAAGGGATTACGCCGGTCGCCGAAGCCGTCCGTCAGTCTGCCTTCGACGGGCCAGGATGAGGGCGTCACCGCGCGAACCTTTAAAAAGGTCTGATAAGTGTGCAGCCCCTGCTCAAGCTGACGGGTCTTGATCTCCAGCACGGTCGCCGTGTCGGTCGCGGGGCCGCCCGCGCCGTCAAGCTTCACTTGCGCTTCAGGGTCGGAGCCCGAAATCTCTGCCAGTCTGCGCGAAGCATCTTCGACGCGGTGGTTCAGGTTGTTGAGCTGTTGCCGCTGCCGCTCGTTCTCGGCGCGCAGGCGCGCGTTCTCCTGCTCGACGGGCGAATGGCCGACTCGCTGAACCAGCCCGTAAATGCCATAAGATGCCGCGCCGAAGAGGGCGACGGTCAGGACGACCGAAAACTTGAGCCAGCGTTTATGTACTGTGATGCGACGAATGCGGGCGCGCGAGCGCGAGGTGTGGGCGATGATAAAAGCGTAAAGACGGTCGTCTCTAACCATTATATGTGCTCCTTGTAGCTAGCTTCTGCGCGGTACAAAAGACAGAGAGAGAGCCGCGCTTGGCTGCCCGTGAAAAGCACAGTCTGCCGGACTAGGGCGACTGATGCTAAACAAAAACTCTAGGGTCTTTTTTTATGGACCTGCTTGTAGATCGCAGCGGACGGAATAAGCTTACGAGGTATTAATAACTGCAAAAACAATCCATCATTTGCTGCTAAGAGCGCGCAAACTATCACACGCGCGCCGAGATTGCAACCGCAGAGGGAGGGGAAAAGATTTGAAGTCTGAGGCCGGAAACGAAAAACTCACGCGCCGGTCAATCGTTTTCGACGGCGCGTGAGCCTTCAAAAAAGTTCTGCCCTACGTGGGGGGGCCGCGTCTCTAAATGTCTTCGGCCTCGCGGCGGCGGCGCGAGCGTCCGCGGAGCACGAGCATGATCATCACCAGCACCAGGCCGATGAAAGCGATAAAGATGATCGCTTTCAAGGCGACCATGAAAAAACTGACGAGAGAGATGAGCTGGCGCAAGAGCACTATGACGAGCGCAATGATTGTCAGAATTCCGCCCCATCGCCCCGCCGTCTTGAGAAAAGCTGACATGTTTTTATTTCCCTTCCAAACTCCCTGAAACTATAGCGCGTAAATCGTGAATCGTAAATCGTAAATCGACAAAACCAGCTGCCTCTATTCACGATTCACGCTCCTCATGGTCTCTGCTCGAAAGGCAGCGGCGTGACGTTGCGTGCGGCGGAGACGTGCTTGACCAACTCGCCCGTCTGGAATCTTCCGGAGTCAGCGGGGATCACCGACGGGGCCGGGCTGTTCGCGTCAAACGCCAGCAGGGCGCGACCGCGTTTCCGGTAGCGGAAGAGATAATCGCCGAGCATGTATGCGCCGAGCAGGATCAGCAGCACGGGGAGAACCTGGCGTATCGGAAGCCGTATGCCGATGATCGAATGGATTAAAAAGATAGTGCCGAGCACCACCAGCGTGATGCCCCATGCGAGAGGGCTCCCGTACAGGCGGCGCGCGATAACGTCCTGCTCCGCGTCTGGCGCTAGCCCCGCGCGCAGCAATTGCGCCGTGCGATATGCGTCAACGGCGGAGAAGAGCCACGTCCCGAAAAAGCCCATCACGAAAAGCGGCAATCCGTACTCGACGCTGTCGGTGACAATCGCCATCTGAAAGAAGCTCGCGAAGATGCTGAAATGAACTATCGCTTTAGAGGTTTGCCCGTTGTAGGCCGCGCCCAGTCCGGGCACGAACGAGAGCAGGGTGGCGATCAGCGGCGAGTTGTTGCGGCGCAGGACGGGCAGCACGTTCGAGATCGAATGCTGCTGCAAAATCTCCACGCCGGCGACGATGCAATCCTGACAATAAGGAAAGCCGCGGATGCGATGATCGCACGCGCTACAGAGCGCGCGAGTGCAGCGGTTGCATTCGACAACCGCAGGATTCTTTGAGTGATAAGCGCAATTCATTACTTCGCTCACAGCCGCCCTCTTGTCCCCAGGAAAATTCAAGCTACTTCTGACCATTGCGCCCAGACGTCTGCCCGGCGCTTCCTGACTTCTGCTCTATCTTTTTCGACTTTTGTTCGTTGATTGTGAGGCCGGCGGGCAGCGCGTCGTTGATTCCCCGGACAGTGTCCGGGTCAACAGTAGGTTTGACGCCCGTCTCCAAACTGCCCGAGTAAGCTCGCCCGGCCAGTTGGATGCCCGCGCGGTACATGCCGCTGATCGAGCCGTCGGCTGAGACAGTGCTGGTCAGGACGAGCACGCAGACGAGCAGCATGGTCGCAACCGTCGCCAACTGTGGAGACATGATCGGGTCAAGCCAGAGTCTGAGGCGCGCCGCGATGCGTGCGGCAAAGGGGGCGCGCACCTCTTCGGCAACGACGGTGCCGAGCGTGGCCTGCAAAATCTTCGCGTGAAGACCTACGGGCACAGGCTTCTCTTCGTTGATGTACGTGTAGCAGGCGCCGATGGCGCGCACGACCTGGCCTGGCAGCTCCGTGCATTGCTCGCAAAGGGCCGCGTGGCGTTCCCAGCGATGGTAAAGGGGGGCTGGTAAAAACCCGTCGAGGTAGTCCGTGAGATACTCCTCAAACTCTCCGCACGTCATCGCCATTTCCGGCACAGTCTGCAAGAGAATTCGCGCTTCGAGTTCGGGGGAAGGTTGAGGCGCCTGAGCCACGGCGCAGGCCTGCATGGTGTTCTTGACTTCGCTTAAAAGCTCGTGACAGACGGGACAGCGCATCGCGTGCTCGGCGAACGCGCGGTTCGCTTCGGCTTCGAGTGAGCCGTCCAGGTAATCCGTCAACCGATCTTCAAATTCTGCGCAAAGCATATCAGCTTCTCGTTCCTGTCCCCTAAGTTAATTAAAAATTAAAAATGCAAAATGCAAAAGTGACGTTGAAAAGATCGCTCATCGTTCTTCATTTTGCATTTTTAACTTTTAATTTTTCATTTTAACTGCCCCTTTTGTCTAAGCGCTGGTCATCGCCGCAACGCGCATCCGCCGCAGGATCTTCGCGAGCTCGATGCGGCCCCGGTTGATGCGCGATTTTACGGTCCCCTCAGGGATCTTCAAGAGATCAACGATCTCTTGATAGCTCAACTCCTCTATGTCGCGGAGGATGACGCAGGTCCGCAGGTCCGGGGAGAGTTTATCAATGCCCGCCTGCACCTGTTCGCCAAGCTCGCGGCGTTCCATCTCATTCTGCACGGAATTGATCGCCGAGCGGAGATGGTAGGTGTGGTCTTCAAGGTCGTCCGCCTGCGTGTCGTGCGGCGTCCGCTGGCGGCGGCGGTAATCGTCAATAACCAGATTACGGGCCAGCCTCATCAGCCAGTTTTGAAGATCGCCCTGCTTAGGGTCGTATTGATCCAAAGAACGATAGACGCGGATGAAAACTTCCTGCGTCAAATCTTCGGCTGCGTCGGCGCGCGAGGTGAAGCGGTAAGCCAGATTGTAGATGCGGCGCGAGTAGGTCTGGACGATTTCTTCCCATGCCGCGCCGTCGCCCGCGCGACATCTTCTGACTAACTCGGCTCCGTCACTCGCCGTAGCCAAAACCTTTGCAGCTCCCACCTGTTGCTTCTCCGATCCCGGTCGCCTATATCGAAGCGCCCCCCGCACAGGGTGGAAAACTCCCTGTCAAGCGCAGATTACGACGGTCAGAGACCGAAAGTTCCTTCTTAAACTTCAACTAAGCCGTATCCGGGCAGCGGGGGTACCTGAAGCGGATTATACCCCACACCCTGCGCCCGAGCCCAAGAAATCAGGGCCCGCGCCGCCAGTTGCGCCCCCGCGCCAAACTATTGTAGCCTTGCGCCGCCGCCCAAGATATTGTGGTCGCTTCTCTTTGGCGCAGGACAAACCGTGCGCCACAATCGAGACTCGGCGGGCCGGGCATAATGTCGAAGCCATAATTCTTTGCGTAAACACCTTAAATTCATCCTCCTTTTACTGCTCACTGCCCTGATTCTGTGGTGGTTCGGGCGGAATCTGGACTGGGCCGAAGTGGGCCGCAGCGTCGCCGCGGCGGACTGGCGTCTGCTTGCGGCCGGGGTCATTACGGTCTCGATCACATACCTGCTGAGGGCGTACCGGTGGCGAACGCTACTTGCCCCCCTCACGGAAGCTGGACTGCGACCGCTGTTTGCGGCGACGACCGTCGGATTCGGCGCGGTTTTTCTGTTCGGGCGGGCGGGCGAGGTGGTCCGCCCCGTCGTCCTCCCGCTTTACGACCGCAAGGTGAGGCCGGCCGGCTCCTGGGTCTCGATTATGGTCGAGCGGCTCTGCGACATCGTAGCCGTCATCGTCCTCTTCGCCACTAATCTTTTATGGTTCCCGGCCCCATCCGGGCACGAAGCGCAACTGGCGAGCGTCCGCACAGCAGGGCTCGTCCTGCTGCTCAGCGCCGCGGCGGGATTGGCCGCGCTGGTCTGGTTCGAGCGGCGCTCGAAGAACGCGATTCACTGGCTCGACGTGAGATTCAAACGCTGGCGCTTTGTCCCAAATCGCCTGGCTCACGCCATCACGCACCTGCTGGAGCAGTTGGCGGCGGCCTTGAGAATCCTGGCAGAACCGCGCGAGTTGATCATCACCATCGCCTGGACAGTCATCATCTGGTCCGTCAATACCATCTCAAACCTGCTCGTGATTAGGGCGTTCGGCCTGCGGTTCGGTCTCATCGAGACCATTTTCGTAATGGGCTGGTCGCTCGTCGGCTCGCTCGTCCCGACGCCGGGCGGCGCCGCCGGAGCATTTCACGCCGCGACGGCCGCCGGACTCATCTTCTTAAATTACCCCGGCCTGGATGCGAACAAGGCGGCTGCGGTCTCGATCATGCTGCATTTGGTCGCTTTCGCGCCCGCGGTGGTCTGGGGACTTTACTACTTCCTGCGCAGCGACGTCAGCTTCAAACGCCTGCAAGAGCTGACCACTGCGGAAGAGATTGAACATGCGATTGAGGAGGACGAGGTGGACGTCGGCAGCGAGCCTATTACGAACGAACTCAATGCGGTCAGCGTAAGCGATTTGGGATTCGCGAGGGTGAGGGAAACTGAAGATGGCTGATCTGCGCGCTCAGGTTGAAAAGACTTTCGGCGGCATAGAGGTCGGGATGCGCTACCGTTGGAGCCGGACCTTTACGGACGGTGATGTCGCGCTCTTCGTCGGGGTGACGGGCGACCTGAATCCCTTTCACGTTGACGACCAGTTCGCCGCGCAGACAAAGTTCGGGCGACGCATCGTGCCCGGATTATTGACGGCCAGCCTCGCAACACACATCGGGGGCATGCTGGCTTTCCTCGCCTCCGAGATGCACTTTCGTTATCACCAGCCTGTCTTTGTCGGCGAGACGGTTACTTGCGAAGTCGAAGTCAGGGAGAAGATTCAAGAGGGGCGAAGAATCCGCGCCAGCGTGCGCTGCACGAAAGGCGATGACGTAGAGGTCTTGACCGGAGAGTTCACGGGAACGCCCGCCGCTCTCCGGCTCAAGCCTGAAGAATGAGTCCGAAGTCTGGAGTCTGGAGTCTGGAGTCAAAAGGAAAGAGAAATGCTTTTGACCCCGGACTTCAGACTCCGAGACTCCAGACTCCAGACTTAAACAACGGAGTTGTTTATGAAATGTCCTTTCTGTGGTTTCATCGAAGACAAAGTGGTTGACTCCAGGGAGTCGCGCGAAGGCGATTCGATCCGCCGCCGCCGCGAGTGCTTGAAATGTGAGCGCCGCTTCACCTCCTACGAGCGCATTGACGAAATCCCGTACATGGTCGTCAAGAAGGACGGGCGGCGCGAGCCTTTCGACCGCAGCAAGGTGATGGCCGGACTCTTGCGCGCCTGCGAAAAACGGCCAGTGCCTTCGGCGAAACTGGACGGCATCGTCAATTCCATTGAAAAATATGTGCAGGAATCGTCGGAGCGCGAGCGGCCCACGAGCAAGATCGGCGAGATGATCATGCGCCGCCTCAAGGAACTGGACAAGGTGGCCTACGTCCGCTTCGCCTCCGTTTACCTCGAATTTGAAGACGTCTCGGAGTTCATGCACGAATTGAAGAACCTGGTGCGCGCCCGCGCCGGCGCGGCAGCGAAAAGGGCGTGAATCGTGAATCGTAAATCGTGAATGGAAGAAAACCGTTCGAAGATTTACGATTTACTATTTACGATTTACGAACCAATGATTAAAGCGGCTCATGTCGGACTGAAACGAATCGAGCTGGAGCGCCTGCGGGACGGCGTCGAGCGGCTCTACGCCGCGTTGCGCGAGGCGACTGAGGCGGAAGTCCCTGTGGCGGGCGCCTCCTGGGTGCCCCCTGTGGATTTGTGCGAGACGAAAAATGAGATCATAGTGCGCGTCGAGTTGCCGGGCGTGGCCGCCTCGCACATTAAAGTCGGGCTGACGAACACGCACTTGCGCGTCTGCGGCGAGAAGAAGAAGCGCGCCTCGCGCCGCCCGCTCGTCTCGCACCTCTGTTCGGAGCGCAGCTACGGCCATTTCAGCCGCGTCCTGCCGCTCCGCTGGACTATAGACGTCAAGGAAGCGACCGCCGAACTAACGAACGGCGTGCTGGTCATTCAGCTGCCGAAAAGAAAAGACCGCCGCGGGGCGGAATTTAAGGTGCCAATCAAAGAGAACGAGAAGCCGGAATGAAAAGCAGGAGACAGGAGCCAGGAGTCAGAATCCAGAAGGGGTAAGGCGGAGAGCCGCTTTTAATCTTTCTTTTCTTCTGACTTCTGACTCCTGGCTCCTGGATTCTGCTTTCAAAAATTATGTCAATTAATAATGTGGAAATCCCGGAGAGTTTGGAGATCGCTGACGGCGGCGAGCAGCAGTTGCAGATACCGAACGAGCTGCCCATGCTGCCGCTCAGGGATATCGTCATCTACCCTTTCATGATCGTGCCTCTTTTCGTCTCGCGCGAAAAATCTATCCGCGCGGTTGACGAGGCGCTGGGCGAGAATCGCATGATCCTGCTCGCCTCACAGCGCGATCTGGACAAGGAGGAGCCGACCGGGGAAGACCTCTACCAGATAGGCACCGTCGCCGTCATCATGCGTATGTTGAAGCTGCCCGACGGCCGCATACGCATTCTCGTGCAGGGGCTGGCGCGCGCCCAGATCGAGTCGGTCGAAGCCGGCGGCGAATACCTGCGCGCGCGGCTCCACGTGATTCAGGAGACGAGCGCGCCGGAACGCTCGCTCGAAGTCGAAGCCCTGATTCGCAACGTGCGCGCTTCGATGGAGAAGGCCGCGAACCTCGGTAAGAACATCTCGCCGGAAGTGATGGCGATCATCGCCAACCTCGACGATGCGGGCCGCCTGGCGGATTTATCCGCGTCCAACCTGGAGCTGAAGGTCGAAGACGCGCAGAGCGTCTTAGACATCGCTGACACGACCGCGCGCCTCAGGCGCGTCAACGAGCTTCTCAACAAAGAGATTGAAGTCCTCACGGTCCAGCAGGAGATTAACACGCAGGCGCGCGCCGACATTGACCGCTCGCAGCGTGAGTTCTATTTGCGCCAGCAGCTGAAGGCGATTCAGTCCGAGCTTGGCGAAGGCAACGAACTGGCCGAGGAGATCGCGCAGTTGCGCGAAAAGGTCGAGGCCGCGAAGATGCCTAAGGCCGCCGAGGAAGAGACTCTCAGGCAGCTGAAAAAGCTCGAACGCATGCACCCGGACGCGGCCGAAACAGCGACGCTTCGTAACTGGATGGAGATTATGACCGATCTCCCCTGGTCGAAGGCGTCGAAAGATAATCTCGATTTGATCAAAGCCCAGCGCATCCTGGACGAGGACCATTACGGGCTGGAGAAGGTCAAAGAGCGCATCGTCGAAGCTCTGGCCGTCCGCAAGCTCAAGGAGAAGCCGAAAGGCTCTATCCTCTGTCTGGTTGGACCACCCGGCGTCGGCAAGACCAGCCTCGGGCGCTCGATTGCGCGCGCCCTCGACCGCAAGTTCGTGCGCCTCTCCCTGGGCGGAGTCCACGACGAGGCGGAAATACGCGGCCACCGCCGAACTTATGTCGGCGCGATGCCCGGCCGAATCATTCAGGCCGTGCAGCAGGGCGGCACGAACAACCCGCTGATCATGCTCGACGAGATTGACAAGGTCGGCGCGGACTTTCGCGGCGACCCTTCGTCCGCGCTCCTGGAAGTCCTGGACCCGGAGCAGAACAACAATTTCCGCGACAACTATCTGGGCGTCACCTTCGACCTCTCGAACGTGATGTTCATGACGACGGCCAATGTGCTCGACACCATCCAGCCAGCCCTGCGCGACCGCATGGAGGTGATTCGCCTCGCCGGCTACACGGAGGAAGAGAAGCGCGAGATCGCGCGCCGGCACCTGCTGCCGAAGCAGTTAGAGGAGAACGGCGTCACGGCGCGCGACCTGCACATTTCAAAGACGGCGCTCCTGGCGATCATCCAGCAGTACACGCAGGAAGCGGGCTTGCGTCAGTTGGAGCGAGAGATCGGCAGGATCTGCCGCAAAGTCGCGCGCCGCATCGCCGAAGGCCAGAAGGAGACGGTGCGCGTCTCTCTCAAGAACCTGCACGAGTTCCTGGGCGCGCCGAAGGTCATGCCGGACGAGGTCCTGAAGAAGGACCAGATCGGTGTGGCCACTGGCCTCGCGTGGACGGCCGTCGGGGGCGACATCCTTTTCATAGAGGCCCTGAGAATGAAGGGCAAGGGAAATCTGGTCCTCACGGGCCAACTCGGCGAAGTCATGCGCGAGTCGGCGCAGGCAGCCTACTCTTACGCCAAATCGCGCGCCAAAGAGTTGGAGATCAACGAGGAGGACTTCAGCAACTACGACCTGCACATACATATTCCAGAGGGCGCGATTCCGAAGGACGGGCCGTCGGCTGGCATCACCCTGGCGACCGCGATGGTCTCTGCGCTTTCGCAACGCCCGGTCCGCAAAGACGTCGCCATGACGGGCGAGATCACGCTGCGCGGGAACGTGCTCCCCATCGGCGGGGTCAAGGAAAAGGTGCTGGCGGCGCGCCGCGCCAGGGTTTCGACCATCATCCTGCCCCAACTGAACCGGCGCGACATGGACGAAGTGCCGAAAGAGCCTTTCAAAGACATACGCTTCGTCTTCGTGGATAACGTCCGCCAGGTCTTCCGCGAGGCGCTGAAAGAAAGGGTCGTCCCGCCCGCCGTTGCCGGCACTCGCCCGACGCGGATGCCGCAGGCAGCCGTACCGAGAAGCGCGCGGCAGGCGCTCAAACGCGCCTGAAACTCGGAATTAGCCCGCAAGAGCGGGCGACAGCATCTATTTAGCCCGCGAATGCGGGCGACGGCATAAAGCCCAGGGCGCAAGCCCTTATCATTACCCACATCTCTGTAAACTTAACAAGTGTGGGAGTTAAAAGGAGCATAGGGGCTCATGATCTTTAGAGGCAGTCTCTCATGCTTTGTTACAAACAAAGGACTTATGCTCAG
>DASVXV010000190.1:0-22889 GCA_036392495.1 Pyrinomonadaceae bacterium
TGAGCAACAGGAGACGGAGCAGAGATTGGGCGGCGACTACAGCCGCTCGCCTGAGATGTTTGAGCAGGCCGAGCGCTACTGCGTGCTGCATGCGGCTGCGTGCTGTCTCTTGATGTGGCTCTACAACCGCGAGCGGTTAGGAGAGTTCTTCGGCAGCGGAGCATGGCTGGTCTGGTGTCTCGGAAGATTACTCAGCAAGTTGGGGATTGAGAGCAGAAGTGAGATGAGGGAGCACGAGGGAGCGATGGCCGAGGAGTTAGAGCGTTTGTTTATTGAGCAGAGATTGTTCTCCATCGTCCCTTTGCAACTGGCTCAGTCTAATGTTGGCAGCGAGACGACCATAACAGCGTATGTGGTGTCGGGGACGCGCGCCGACGCAGCAGCAATTTCATAAGCACGAGTGACGCACAAGAACATGACACATTCTTCTCACAGCATGCTTTCGCCTGAACCGATTGCCATCATTGGCATGGGGTGTCGCTATCCGGGTGCAAACGACCCGGCGCAATACTGGCGATTGCTGCGTGATGGTATTGACGCAGTCACGGAGATTCCTGCCGGGCGCTGGGATGTCAATGCTTTTTTCGATGAGGATGCGAACGCGCCCGGCAAGATGAACACACGCTGGGGTGGTTTCCTTGAACAGATTGACCAATTCGACTCGCATTTCTTCAAAATTTCTCCGCGCGAAGCTGTCCACGTTGACCCGCAGCAACGACTCTTGTTGGAAGTCACTTGGGAGGCGCTGGAAGACGCCGGCCAGCTTCCCGAGAAATTGGGCGGCTCACAGACTGGCGTTTTCATAGGCATCATGGGGAACGATTACGGCGACACGCCGATGAACGACCCCGGCCTCGTTAATTTCTATACCTTCCCCGGCATCGCGCGTTGCATTGCAGCCAACCGCCTCTCCTACTTTTTTGATTTCCGCGGGCCGAGCATAGCGATTGATAGCGCCTGCTCGTCATCGCTCGTCGCGGTTCATCTAGCCTGCAAGAGTCTCTGGAACGGCGAGTCAACGCTGGCCATAGCCGGGGGCGTGAATTTGATCCTGTCGCCGGAGGGGACAATCTGGTACGCCAAGGCGGGGCTGATGGCGCGCGACGGACGCTGCAAAGCTTTCGACGAACGGGCCGATGGTCTCGTGCGCGGCGAGGGCGCGGGCGTCGTCGTGCTCAAGCTATTATCAAAGGCGCTGGCCGATGGCGACCCTATTCATGCCGTCATCAAAGGCGGGGCAGTTAATCAGGACGGGCGCAGCAATGGATTGACGGCCCCGAACCGTTGGGCGCAGGAAGCGGTCATTCGTGAAGCGTGCCGGCAGGCCGGAGTCTCGCCGGGCGAGATCGGATACGTTGAAGCTCACGGGACCGGGACGGCGCTCGGTGACCCCATCGAGGTCAAGGCGCTCGGCGCGGTGCTCGCCACTGATCGCCCTGCCGGAAACACTTGCGCCCTCGGCTCGGTTAAAACCAACATCGGCCACCTTGAGGCAGCCGCCGGTATTGCCGGATTGATGAAAGTAGTGCTGATGCTCGAGCATCGTGAGATTCCTCCGAGCCTTCACTTTCAGAGACCCAATCCGCACATCCCTTTTGACGATCTTCCGTTGAGCGTTCAGCAGACGCTTGCTCCGTGGCCGCGAAAAAGCGGAGAGATTTTCGCCGGCGTTAACTCCTTCGGTTTCGGCGGTACGAATGCCCATGTCATTTTGGGCGCAGCCCCCGAATCCGCAACGACTTCAATCGAGACTGAAGACGCGAACTCTTCCGACGCCGCCGCTTTCCTGCTTCCACTTTCCGCGCGGACGCCTGAATCTTTGCACGCGCTGGCGGGCGCTTACCGTCAAGCCCTGAGCGCCGAAGGCGCGTCCACGTCTGTGCGCGACTTCTGTTATACGGCGAGCGTCCGGCGCTCTCAACATGAGCACCGTCTCTCGCTCGTCGGGCGCACGCGCGCAGAACTCTCAGAGCATCTGGATACTTTTCTGCGCGGCGAAAGTCACCCGGCCATCTCACTGGGCCACAAGTCGAACGTGCGGCGTCCGAAACTCGCTTTCGTTTTCTCCGGACAGGGGCCGCAATGGTGGGCGATGGGACGCCAGTTGCTCAGAGAAGAGGGGGTCTTTCGCGCGGCGTTGGAGCAGTGTGACGAACTCCTAGAACGGCGCGCCGGACGGTCTCTGCTGGCAGAGATGCTGGCTGACGAAGAGCGCTCACACATTGGCGAGACAGAAGTCGCGCAGCCTGCCCTGTTTGCGTTGCAGGTCGGGCTGGCGGCGTTGTGGCGCTCGTGGGGTATTGAACCGGACGCGGTAATCGGACACAGCGTCGGCGAAGTGGCGGCGGCACACGTCGCGGGCGTATTGAGCCTGGCTGACGCCGTTGATGTCATCTTTCATCGCAGTCGCTTGATGCAGCGCGCGACGGGCGAGGGGAAGATGGCGGCGGTCGAACTCGATAGCGAGGAAGCGGCGCGAGCCATCGCCGGATACGAAGGCCGCCTGGCCGTGGCGGCCCACAACGGCCCTCGTTCTTGCGTCCTCTCCGGTGAAAGCCGGGCACTGGGAGAAGTGCTCGAACATCTCCGAGGGCGCGGCATTCACTACCAGTTATTACGCGTCAATTATGCTTTTCACAGCCCGCAGATGGAGCGCTTCGAGGGCGAACTTTCCGAAGCGCTGGCGGGCATCGCGCCGCGCCGCGCCGCGCTTCCCATCTTCTCGACTCTGAGCGGCGGCGTGGGCGACTGCCGAGAGTTTGATGCTCACTACTGGAGTCAGCAGATACAGAAGCCGGTTCTTTTCGCCCCGGCAGTGAATGCGCTGCTGGCCGACGGCTACGAAACTTTCATCGAACTCGGCCCACACCCTGTGCTCACCGGAGCCATCAACGATTGCCTTGCAGAACGTCGGCAGGAGGGCACGACGCTGTGCTCGCTGCGCCGCGGAGAAGACGAGTGGGCCGTGCTGCTCAGGTCGCTTGGCCGTCTCTACACGCTCGGCTGCCCTGTGGCATGGGAACAGGTACAAGCGAAAAACGGGCGTTGCGTGTCGCTTCCGGCCTACCAGTGGCAGCGCGAACGTTATTGGCTGAAAGAGCAGGAGACACGCAACGAGGCGGGCGGCCTCCGGCGCGGCAGCGTCGCACAGCGTGCCGGCCAGCCTACCAAATCGGGCCATCCTCTTCTGGGGCGCGGCATCGCCTCTGCCGTGCAGACGGAGACCTATCATTGGGAAACAGAGGTTGACTCACAAAGATTTCCTTACCTGAGCGACCATCGCGTGCAGGGCGCTACGGTGCTGCCCGCCGCCTTCGGCGTTGAGATGGCGCTGGCCGCGACGGCGGAAGTGTTCGGCACGACGGAGATTGAATTGTCGCAGGTGCGTTTCGAGCAGGCCGTCGTACTGCGCGAAGGCGAAGCGGCGGACTTGCAACTGGTCGTCGCGCGCGAGTCGGAGTGTGAAGCTCGTTTTCAACTCTTTAGCAGAGCAGCCGGACGTGGTTTGCAAGCCGCCTGGACACTGCACGCCGGCGGAAGATTTCTGCCGAACACTGCTGGCAGCAACTCCTCTGAGCGTGGTCTGTCGCTGACGGAGATCAAGCGGCGCTGCGGCTCGCCGCTCACGGGCGAAGAGTTCTATAGCGCGATGGCCCGGCGCGGACTTGAGTACGGCGCTAGCTTTCGCGGCGTGACGGAAGTCCGGCGCGGGCGTGGCGAAGCATTGGCGCAAATCAGACTCTCGGAAAAGGCGGCTGAAGAAGCGGCCTCGTATGGCGCACACCCGGCGCTGCTAGACAACTGCTTGCAGGTGATTGCCGCCGCGCTTCCGGAGCACGGTGCGGGAAAGGACGAGGATACATATTTGCCGGTGGGTTTCGAGCGGCTGCGCGTGCATCGTCAACCTCGCCTCAATGAAGCGGCATGGGGTTACGCACATTTCAACGGGGCGATTGATCCGGGAGATGAAGTGCTCGAAGCTGATGTAGTGCTGTTCGGCGAGTCGGGCGAAGTCTTGCTGGAGGTGAGCGGCGTGCGGCTGCAACGCGCGCATGGAGGCTTTCGACGCGGGTTCTCTAATCAGCAACAACAGTTGACGAATGAGGCCCGGCGTGCGCCGTCGCAGACGGATACTGCGCCCTGGCTCTACAAAATCAACTGGTATGAGGACAAGGCATTTGCTGCCAGCGTGACCGCGACTTCACGACTCGATAAACCGGGCAGATGGCTCATCTTTGCCGATGACGGGGGTGTCGGAGACGCCGTTAAGTCGCGTCTTGAAATACTGGGCGAGAGTTGCGTGGTCGTCCGCCGGGGAGACGTTTACCGGCGCACCGGAGACGACGAGTTCCAGATCAACCCGGAGCGCCCACAAGATATTCAGCGACTCTTGACTGAAGTGTTCGGCCTCAGCCGCCAGCCCGTGCGCAACGGCGTCGTGCATCTCTGGAGTCTGGACTCAACCAAGGCGGCCGAGACTACGTTCGCTTCCCTGACGCAAGATCAGGCGAACGGCTGTCAGAGTGTTTTGAAACTCGTGCAGGCTCTTGACGGAAACGGCTTGGCGGAGACAACACGACTCTGGATTGTGACCGGAGGCGCGCAGGCTGTGGGTGAAGGATGTGCGCCGCCGGCCATTGCGCAGTCGCCTGTGTGGGGACTTGGCAAAGTGATCGCACAGGAGTTTGCGTCCCTGCGTTGCAGGTTGGTTGACGTCGCCAACTCCGCGCCGGAGGAGGACGCCGAGGCGCTCCTTAAAGAACTCTTATCCGTCTCCGATGAAAGACAGGTCGCATGGCGCAACAGAACCCGCCATGTTGCCCGCCTCGAAAAGCTACTGGAAGCCTCTGCCGCGCCTGAGACGCAAGACAATTTCTCGACGCCGGATTCGCCTGCGCTTCAATCTTCATCCGGCGTACAGTCATCGCTCGTCAATGCGGAGAGCACCTATCTGATTACCGGCGGTGCGGGAGGTCTCGGCCTCAAGGTCGCGCGCTGGATGGTCGAACGGGGCGCGCGTCATCTGGTGCTGTTGGGCAGAAGCGGTATCTCATCACTGGCGCAGCAGACGGTCGCAGAGTTGGAAGAGGCCGGCGCACAAGTCTCAATCATGGCTGCCGACGTAGCGGAGCCGGAGCAGTTGGAGCGGGTGCTCGGTGAGATTAAAAAGACCATGCCCCCGCTTAAGGGTGTGGTACATGCCGCCGGAGTGCTGGATGATGTTTTGCTGCGACATCTTGATGATGAGCGACTGTCGCGCGTGCTGCGTCCGAAGGTACAAGGGGCCTGGAATCTGCACCGCCTGACGTTGAAAGAGGAGTTGGACTTCTTCGTGCTGTTCTCCTCGCTGGCGGCCATGCTGGGAAGCGTCGGCCAGGGGAACTATGCGGCGGGGAATGCTTTTCAGGATGCGCTGGCACATCACCGCCGCGCTCGCGGGCTGCCCGGCCTGAGCATTAACTGGGGGCCGTGGGCTGAAGTCGGCATGGCGGCTGACCATTGCGCCGACTTTGCGCGGCGAGGCATCCGCAGCATTCAGCCCGAAGAAGGAGTGCTCGCGCTGGAGAGAGCGTTGCGCGAAAGAATTGTGCAGGTGGGAGCAGTACAAGTCGAATGGCCGAAGTTCGTCGCGCAGTTCCCGCTCCTCAGCCGGGACCCTTTCCTCTGCAAGGTGCGAGGCTATGCGCTCGCCCCCGCGAAGCATTCACGAAGGGAGCCGTCAACGCTGGCAGAGCCAGCCCCGCCGGTGTCGGCTCTCGTCAGTCGTCTTGAGGCCGCCTTGTCCGGCGAGCACATAGGCATCCTGACCGCACACATTCAGGCGGAAGTATGCAAGGTGCTGGGGCTGCCCGCCGCCCATCGCCCGGATGTCTCGCAGGGCTTTTTCGAGCTGGGGATGGACTCGCTGATGATTGCGGAACTGAGTCGCAACCTGCAAGCGGCTGTCGGCAAGTCGTTCCCGCTCAGCGTCCTCTTCGACCACGCGAGCATAGAGCAACTGGCGCAGTATTTGGCCGGGCACATCCTTTCGCTGAACACGGGGGCCGAAGTTTCAGCGGAATTTCCGCCTGATGAACAGCAAGTCAACCTGGTCCTGGAAAAACTGGAACAACTCTCAGATGAAGAAGCACTGGCCTTACTCGCTGAGAAACTACCGATGGATTAAGAACTATGAGCAACACCACATCAGACCGTGTCTCCCAGCTATCGCCCATCAAACGCGCACTGCTTGCCGTCGAGCAAATGCAATCCAAACTTGACGCCATCGAGAGCGCGAAGACGGAGCCGATTGCGATTGTCGGCATGGGCTGTCGTTTCCCCGGCGGAGCGAACAGTCCCGAAGCTTTCTGGCACTTGCTGCGCGACGGCGTCAATGCCGTGACGGAAGTTCCCGCCGACCGCTGGGACATCGAAGCTTATTTCGATCCAAATCCCGAAGCGCCCGGCAAGATGTACACGCGCTGGGGCGCGTTCATAGACAAGGTGGATGAGTTCGACCCAGGCTTCTTCGGCATCGCCCCGCGCGAGGCGCTGAGCATGGACCCGCAACAGAGGCTGCTGCTGGAGGTGACGTGGGAGGCGTTGGAGAACGCCGGGCAAAACTCGGAGAAACTGGCGGGCAGCAAGACCGGCGTCTTCGTCGGGATGATGAATAACGAGTACTTCCAGCATATCAAACAACAAGGCCCCGGTGCGATTGATGCCTACTATGGCACGGGCAACGTGACCAGTTCTGCCGCCGGTCGCCTCTCTTACGCCCTCGGCTTTAACGGGCCGAGTATGACGATTGACACGGCCTGCTCGGCTTCGCTTGTGGCGACTCACCTGGCCTGTCAGAGCTTGCGCAACGGGGAGTGCGACATGGCACTGGCGAGCGGAGTCAATCTGATCCTGCTGCCGGATGTCACGCTCTACATGTGCCGGGCCAAAACGATGGCGGCCGACGGGCGCTGTAAGACCTTCGACGCGGCAGCCGACGGCTATGTGCGCGGCGAGGGCTGCGGCGTCGTCGTACTGAAGAGGCTCTCGGATGCGCTGGCGGATGGCGACAACATCCTGGCGGTGGTGCGCGGCTCCGCAGTCAAACATGACGGGCGCAGCGGAGGTTTCACTGTGCCCAGCGGCAGCGCCCAGCAAGAGGTCATCCGCGAGGCTCTCGCCAACGCCGGAGTTGCGCCGTCAGAGGTGGGCTACGTCGAAGCGCATGGCACAGGGACGCCGTTAGGTGATCCGATTGAGATGCGCGCGCTCGGCTCAGTGATGAACGGCGAACGCCGGAATCCGCTGATGGTCGGGTCGGTCAAGACTAACATCGGCCATCTCGAATCGGCGGCCGGCATCGCCGGACTCATCAAGACGGTGCTGGCCTTACAGCACGGTGAGATTCCGCCGCATCTTCACTTGAGAGAAGTCAATCCGCAAATCTCGCTCGCAGAAGTCGGGGCGACGATCCCGACCGCGCCCACTACATTTGCAGTCGAAGACGAGCAACGCCGCCTAGCTGGCGTCAGTTCCTTCGGACTGACCGGCACGATTGCACATGCCGTGCTTGAAGAAGCTCCACGCCCGGTTGCGCTTCCTGAGCGACGACCGGAGGCGGAAGCGGATGGCGAAGCGCAGGCGCATCTTCTCGCGCTGTCGGCGCGTGATGTCAACGCGCTGCAATCGCTTGCCACAACTTACAGCGACTTTCTGAGCCGGGAAGATTTGACGGCACCGCTCGCCGATGTGTCCTACACTGCCGGCGCGCGGCGCACGCACCACGAACACCGCCTCGCGATAGTCGGGCGCTCGCGTACCGAACTCGCCGAGGGCCTCAAGGCTTTTCAGGACGGCCAGCAGTTTCCAGCCGTCTCTGCGGGACGCAAGCTTCCGGGCCACACGCCGAAAGTGGTCTTCGTCTTTCCCGGACAAGGCTCGCAGTGGGTCGGCATGGGTCGCCGTCTGCTGCGAGAGGAAGCCGTTTTCCGCGCGCTCATCGAGCGCTGCGACGAGTTGATGCGCAGCCACGCCGACTGGTCGCTGCTTGATGAAATCAACGCCGACGAGATGCGCTCGCGGCTCGACGAGATTGATGTCGCGCAGCCGGTCATCTTCGCGATTCAAGTTTCACTGGCAGCTCTCTGGCGCTCGTGGGGCATTGAGCCGGATGCTGTGGTCGGCCAGAGCATGGGTGAGATTGCGGCTGCGCACGTCGCGGGAGCGTTGAGCCTCGAAGACGCGGTGCAGATCATCTGTCGCCGAAGCCAATTGCTCAAACGCATGAGCGGGCTGGGGAGCATGGCCGCCGTCGAGCTTTCGCTTGAGCAGGCGCAGGCCGCGTTGCTTGGCTATGAAGGTCGCCTGTCGGTTGCCGTCAGCAACAGCCATGTCTCCACGGTCATCGCCGGAGAGACCGAAGCGCTCGAAGAGATTCTTAAAAAGCTACAGCAGCAGGGCGTCTTCTGTCGCCAGGTGAAGGTCAACATCGCCTCGCACAGTCCGCAGATGGAGCCACTGCGCGACGATCTCTTGCGAGCCCTCGAAGGGGTGCGTGCGCAAACTCCCGCGCTCCCCATCTACTCGACCGTGACGGGCGAGTTCAGTCGTGACGAGCGCTTCGATGCAGCTTACTGGTGGCGGAATCTGCGAGAGCCTGTGCTCTTCTCCGCCGCGGTCGGGCGGCTGCTCGAAGGTGAATTTCAGACATTCCTCGAAGTCAGTCCTCATCCGATTCTCTTGAGCGCGATTCAGCAGGAGATGTACCACTGCGAGCGCGAAGGCGTGGTGCTCCCTTCGCTCCGTCGCGGAGAGGACGAGCGCACGGTGCTGCTCAGTTCGCTCGGCAGCCTCTACGCCTCCGGCCACGCTATCAATTGGGGCTCGCTGTTTCAGGATGGCGGCAGATGCATCCAACTTCCCAACTATCCGTGGCAACGCTCGCGCTTCTGGGTCGAGCACGACGCGTCTGCGACGACTGACGGCTGGGCGTCACGACGCGCTCAAGGTCGTCAATCAACGCATCCGCTCTTAGGCTCACACATTGCGCCGGCACATCCGTCTCTCGGCCATCTGTGGGAATTCAAGCTGGAGGCGCGTCTGCTTCCGTTTCTTAACGACCATCGCGTGCAGGGGAGCATGGTGCTGCCCGCCACCGCTTACGTCGAGATGGCGCTCAGCGGTGCCGCGCAAGCGTTCGACGCGCAAACTTGCCGCCTGGCGGCGTTGGAATTTCACAAGGCTTTATTCGTGCCGGAAGACGGCGTGCGCCTCGTCCAGATGAGCTTCTCAAGCGGGGCCGAAGGCGGCACGCTATTTCACGTCTATAGCCGCGCGGACAAGCCTGAGACTACAGACAACTGGACGTTGCACGCCACGGGGCAGCTTCAGCTCGCCCCCGCCGAGCACGCGGTTTCTCAAGCGGCGCACCCTTCGCTCGAAGCCGTTCGCAAGCGTTGCCCTGAAGAGGTCTCAAGCGAAGAATTCTATTCTCTGCTGAGCGCCGCCGGAAACTCTTACGGCCCCGGTTTTCGTGCCGTCGAGAATCTCTGGCGGGGTGAGGGGGAAGCCGTCGCGCGGCTGCTCACTCCTCAAATATTAGCGGCGGAGACGGGCCGGTATAGTTTTCACCCGGCGCTCCTCGATAGCTGCCTGCAACTACTCGGCGCGACGCTTTCGGCGCATGACGAAGCGAGCTTAAGAGGTGCTTACGTCCCGACGGGCATTGACGAGGTACGTGTCCACGGCGACCTCCCGCCTCAACTATGGAGCCACGCCCGCCTGCGTCGCGATGAAAAATTTGACGGCAACAGTTTGAAGGGAGACATTCTCCTGTTCGATGAAGATGGAAACGTGGTGCTGGAGTTTGTAGGGGTTCGGGTCCAATCTTTGGAGAGCAGTCCTGGGCAGTTTGACGAACGCAAGATCGGCGAGCTGTTTTATGAGCTTCGGTGGGAGGAACAGGAGGCGCGCACGCCGGAGCGCGCGGAGACCTGTCAAGAGACGCACGCGCAAGGAGCCGACGGCTGGTTAATTTTCGCCGATGGTCAGGGCGTCGGCGCGTCGCTCGCGGCATTGCTGGATGAGCGTGGTGGAAAAGCCGTGCTGGTCTCTCCGGGCGAACAGTTCGAGCGGGTGGGTGAAAGGAGTTTTCGTCTTAACCCGGCGCGGGTGGAAGATGTGCGGCAGCTTTTTGAAGCCGTCTCGGCCTCCATTGATTTCGATTGCCGGGGAATCGTCCACCTCTGGAATCTAGACAACGCGCCACTTGAAGAAAGCACGTCGGCCTCGCTCAGGGAGTTGCCGCTCAAATCATGCTTTAGCGTGGTGACGCTGGCGCAGACGCTGGCTGAGGTTGAGTGGCGCGTCCAACCGCGCATGTGGCTCGTCTCCGAGGGAGCGCAACCGGTGCGCGACGAGCCGCGAATCGCCGTCACGCAAGCTCCACTCTGGGGACTGGGGCGCACCCTCGCTCAAGAGTTGCCGGGCTTTTTCGGCGGTCTTATTGATCTTGAGGCGGGCGCGCCGCCCGAGCAGTCTGCTCAATTGTTGAGCAGTGAAATCGTTGCGCCGACCGGAGAACAGCAAATCGCTTTTCGTCAAGACCACAGGTTCGTAGCTCGTCTGGTGCGTCGCCGGACGGAGCAGAGGGCGGGGCAGACGCTCAGGCTGCGCGCCGATGGAACTTATTTGATTACGGGCGGGCTTGGCGCGCTCGGCCTCACGGTCGCACGCTGGATGGTCGAGCAAGGCGCGCGACGCCTCGTGCTCATGGGACGAACTATGCTTCCGCCTCGCTCCGCATGGAAACAGTTGGCGAGCGAAGGCACCGCCGCCAGCCAGATTCAAGCGATCCGCGAGTTGGAGGCACTCGGCGCAAGCGTGCACCTGGCAGCGGTTGATGCAGCCGACGAGTCGCAAGTCAGGGCCTTTCTCGACACGTTCGAGCAGGAAGGCTGGCCGTCAATTCGTGGCGTAGTTCATGCCGCCGGAGTGCTGCACGACAGCACTTTACTGCAACTCGATGCCGACTCATTCAACCAGACGTGGCTGCCGAAGGTGGCCGGAAGCTGGCTTCTGCATAGTCTGCTATCGCAGGAGTCGCTCGACTTCCTGATTCTCTTTTCCTCTGCGGCGTCCCTGCTCGGCTCGCCCGGCCAAGCCAACTACGCTGCGGCCAACTCCTTTCTGGACGCGCTCGCGCAGCAGCGCAGGGCGCAGGGCCTTCACGCGCTGAGCATCAACTGGGGTGCTTGGGCCGAGGTGGGCTTGGCCGCCAGCGCGGAGCGCGGCGGGCGCTTGGCGCAACGCGGCTTCCAAAGCATCGCGCCACGGGAAGGACTGGAGGCTCTAGCGCAACTCGTCCGTCAGGACACCGCGCAAGCAGGCGTCATTCCCGTTGATTGGTCGCTGGTCAGAGAGTTCAATCCTGAAATAGCCGCCCTGCCGCTCTTTTCTCAAGTGGCCTTCGTCGAGGATGAGACGGCGGAGCAGATTACGCGCGCGAACGTTAAGTCGAGCCTGACGCGCGAACTCCTCCTCGCCTCCGAGCTGCCCGAACGGGAGCGCCTGTTGGATGACTACCTGCGCGAGCTGCTGGCCAGAGTCCTGCGCATCGCACAGACGGCCATTGATCCGCTCAAGCCCATCAATACGATGGGGCTCGATTCGCTAATGGCTATCGAGTTCAAGAACGCCCTGGAAACAAACCTCGGAATCCTGCTGCCAATGGTGAGCATCATGCAGGGGCCGAGCATCAGTCAACTCGTCCGGCAGGTGCTCGACCTCCTCGCCGAGCAGGCTTCACTCAATTCAACGACAAGCGACTTTGATGTCACGCCCGATTCTGAGAGCGATGCTTTCAGCGCTGAGGTCGTCGGCCTCAGCCAGGAGGAAGCAGAACAATTACTGGCAGGGCTTGACGAGCTTTCATCCGAGCAGGTCAGCCAACTGCTGGCGAACATGTTAACCGAAGCACAAGATAGGTGAAGTGATTATGTCTACCGAAATCTCCAATTTTTCAGTTGATGCCCAGCGCGTACTGCTCGCGCAGTTACTCAAGCAAAAGATCAACCAGACGGCACGCCCGGCACCGCTTTCTTACGGTCAGCGCGCGTGGTGGTTCCTCCACCAGCTTGAGCCGGAGAACGCGGCCTACAACATCATGCTTCCGGCACGTATTCTGTCAGAGGTGGATGTCGAAGCCCTGCGTCATGCCTTCGGCCAACTGATCAAACGTCATGCTTTGCTGCGCACGACCTTCTTTGTCGAGCAGGGCAAGCCCGTGCAGAAGGTGGACGAGCAGGGGAAGATTGACTTGATCGTCGTTGACGCTTCGGGCTGGACAAAAGAGCAACTTGACGGCGCACTGGTCGAAGAGTCACACCACCCCTTCGATCTTGAGCGCGGGCCGGTCATGCGGCTGAAGCTCTTCACCCTGTCGGAGTCCGAGCACATCCTCCTAATGACGGTTCATCATATCGCCTTTGACCTCTGGTCGTTGGTGATCTTCATGCACGAGTTGCGCGAACTCTACGCGGCAGCCAAACAGCAGCGGCAGGCTGCGCTTCAGCCGCTCAAGTACCAGTATGCGGATTACGTCCGCTGGCAGGAGAAGATGTTGGCCGGAGCGGATGGCGCGCGGCTCTGGTCATATTGGGAGAAACAGTTGGGCGGTGAACTGCCCGTCCTGAACCTGCCGACCTTTCGTCCGCGCCTGCCCGTCCAGACCTTCAGGGGAGCAGCGCACCGCTTCACCCTAGACGCCTCGATAGTGCGTCGCCTCAAGGCGCTCAGCCAGGAGACCGGGGCGACACTCTACATGATTCTGCTGGCCGCCTACCAAGTGCTGCTTCATCGCTACAGCGGGCAGGACGACATCATTGTCGGCTCGCTGGTTGCCTCCGGCAGAAATCGTGCGGAGTTCGCAAAGCTGGTGGGCTTCTTCGATAATCAGATTGCGTTGCGCGCCGATCTGTCAGCGAATCCGAGCTTCCGGCAGTTTCTCGCCCAGGTACAGGCGGTCGTCCTCGACGGCTTTGAGCATCAGCAGTACCCTTTCCCGTTGCTCGTGGAAAAATTGCAACCGGCGAGAGGCTCCAACCGCGCGCCGCTTTTTCAGACGATGTTCATTCTCCAGAAAGCGCAGTTGCCGGAAGAGGTCGGCCTGCTGGGTTTTGGACTGGGGATGACAAAGGCGCGTCTGGAACTAGGCGAACTTTCATTAGAGTCTTTGGACTTCACACGACGCGTCGCGGGCGGTCTGGCCGGACAACTCGACATGACTCTGATCGTGGCCGACATCGAAGGCAGGTTGGAAGCCTCACTGCAATACAACCCTGACATCTTCGATGCCGAGACGATCGTCCAGATGACCGGGCATTTCCAGACCTTGCTGGCCTCCATCATCGCCAACCCGGACGAGCGCGTGACGAGCTTGCGGCTGCTCGATGAGGAGGACTGGCAGCGCCAGGTTGTGGATTGGAATGATACCGCCGCCGACTACTCGTCGCTTCCCTGCCTGCATCAGATGTTCGAGTCCCAGGTGGAGAGAACGCCCGAGCGGGTCGCCTGCATTTTTCGCGGACAGCAGCTCTCCTATCGCGAGTTGGACCGGCGCGCCAATCAGGTTGCACACTTCCTGCGTGCGCGCGGCGTCGCGCCGGGCGTGCGCGTCGGCATCTGCTTTGAGCGTTCACTGGAAATGCTCGTGGCGCTGCTCGGCGTCCTCAAAGCCGGCGGAGCTTACGTGCCCCTCGACCCTGCTTATCCGAAGGATCGCCTGGCCTTCATGCTGGACGACATACAGGCTCCGATCCTACTGACGCAGGAAAAGCTGGTCGCGGGTCTTCCCACGCATCAGGCCGAGACCGTCTGCCTGGATTCCGGTTGGGAAGTGATTGCCTCCGAAGGCGACGAGAACCCCGCCATCAACACCACGAATCTCGACCTGGCCTACATCATCTACACTTCTGGTTCGACGGGCAGGCCCAAGGGCGTGATGATTAACCACCTGGGCGCGGCCAATACCATCGCAGACATGAACGCCAGGTATGAGGTCGGAGCCGGCGACCGTGTGCTCGCGCTCTCCTCCCTGAGTTTCGACCTCTCGGTTTACGACGTGCTGGGGACGCTGGCCGCAGGCGCGACCATCGTGATTCCGAATCCCTCGGCTTCGCCTGACCCCTCTCACTGGCTCGAACTGATAGTCAATGAGCAGGTCACGATCTGGAACTCGGCACCCGCCCTGATGGAGATGTTCATCGAATACGTCTCCGGCAGGGCAGTGATTTTGCCGGAAGCGTTGCGCCTCGTGTTGATGAGCGGCGACTGGATTCCCGTCAAGCTCCCGGATCAAATCAGGTCTCACGCACGCCGCGTCGAGGTGCACAGCCTCGGCGGTGCGACCGAAGCTTCCATATGGTCCATCACCTTCCCCGTCGGGAAAGTTGATCCTCTTTGGAAGAGCATTCCTTATGGCCGTCCGATGGTGAACCAAAGCTTCTACGTGTTGGACGCGTCCTTACAGCCGACGCCAGTCGGCGTGGTCGGGGAGCTTTACATCGGCGGCATAGGCGTGGCCCTCGGCTATCACAACCGGCAGGAATTGACGGCGGAAAAATTCATCCCGGATGCGTTCGGCGGCGAACCCGGCCAGCGTCTCTACCGGACGGGCGATCTTGGCCGTTACCTGCCGGACGGCAACATAGAGTTCCTGGGCCGCATTGACGGGCAGGTCAAGGTGCGGGGTTTCCGCATCGAACTCGGAGAGATCGAAACGATGCTCGCCCAGCACCCCTTTGTCCGTGAGAATGTCGTGGTGACAAAGGCGAGTGCTTCGGGCGAAAAGCAGCTTGTGGCCTACGTCGTGCCCAAGCAGGAGAATGATGCGCCGGTTGACGCGGCGGGCGATGGCGCTTTGGCCCGGCTAAATAAAAATGAGTTGCGCGGCTTCCTGAGAGAGAAGCTGCCGGAGTTCATGGTCCCCGCGACCTTCGTCATACTCGACGCGCTGCCGTTGACGCCGAACGGCAAGGTTGACCGGCAGGCGCTTCCGCAGCCCGAGCAGGGTTTGAACGAGGAGGCGCGTGAATTTATCGCGCCGCGCACGCCGACGGAGGAAGCACTGGCTGGGCTCTGGTTGCAGGTGCTCAACGCCCAAAGCGTGAGCGTGGACGACAACTTCTTTGAGTTGGGCGGCGACTCTCTGCTGGCGACCCAGTTGATTACGCGTTTGCGCAGCGCGCTCGGCGTGGAATTGCCGCTCCAATGCCTCTTCGAGTCGCCGACGGTCGCCGGGCTGGCCGAAAAGGTTGACGCCTACATTCGCACGGAGCAGACGGCGAAGTTGCCGCCGCTGCGTCGCATTCCGCGTGATGGCGACCTCCCGCTCTCTTTCGCACAGCAGCGCCTCTGGTTTCTGGATCAACTGCTGCCCGGAAATCCGCTTTACAATGCGACGACCGCCGTCCGCCTTGGCGGTAATCTCAACCTTGAGGTCTTGAAGCGAAGTATCAACGAGATAGTCCGCCGGCACGAGGCCCTGCGCACCATCTTCATCAAGGTTGACGAACGGCCCGTGCAAATCACGGTTGACGAGTTGCTCATCAGCCCGACCCTCGTTGACTTGTCGGACCTCCCCGTGGAGGAGAAGGAGCCGCGTTTCCAACAGCTCGCCACCGAGGAGACGCAGAGGCCGTTTGACCTCTCGAAAGGCCCTCTCATGCGCGTGACTTTAGTGCGCCTGGGCGCGGTCGAGCACGTTCTGCTTCTCACCTTCCATCACATTGTTTATGACGGGTGGTCGTTCGGCGTCTTTCTGTCGGAGATGTTGGCGCTCTACGAAGCTTTCCTCGCCGACAGACCGTCTCCGCTCCCGGAGTTGCCGGTTCAATACGCCGACTTCGCCGCCTGGCAGCGCGAGTGGCTCACCGGGGAAGTGCTGGAAAATCATCTCGCATACTGGCGGGAGCAGTTGGACGACTGCCCCGTCCTGCAACTACCGACCGACAAGCCCAGGCCGGAGGTGCAGACGACCCGCGGGACGAGACAATCTTTCGTCATTCCGTCTCGCCTGGTCGAGTCGCTCAAGGCGCTCGGTCGGCGTGAGGATGCGACCTTCTTTATGACCCTGCTGGCGGCGCTTCAAGTTTTACTCTCCCGTTACACGAACATGGAAGATGTCGTCGTCGGCTCGCCCGTCGCTAATCGCATACACGCCGACATTGACGGGCTGATCGGCTTTTTCCTCAACGCGCTGCCGCTGCGCACAGACCTCTCCGGCAATCCGACTTTTTCCGAATTGCTGAAGCGCGTGCGCCAGACGGCGCTGGGCGCTTACGCGCATCAAGACCTGCCTTTTGAAAAACTGGTCGAGGAGTTGAGTCCGGAGCGGAACGCAACGCATACGCCGTTCTTTCAAGTCTGGTTCGTCTTGCAAAACGCCCCGATGCCTTCGATGGCTGCGCCCGAACTGGAATTGAGTATGATGCAGGCGGACGATCAAACCTGTAAGTTTGACCTCGTGCTCTCGATGTTTGAAACCGAGCAGGGACTCGTCGCCACCTGGATTTACAATACGGACCTGTTCAACGACTCAACCATCACCCGGATGGCCGGCCATTATCAAATCCTGCTCGCCAGCATCGCGGCGCAGCCGGAGTCGAAGCTGAGCGCTCTGGAGATGCTCACCGAGGAGGAAAGGAAACAGCAGACGGCGGAAACCGTCAGGCGGCAAGCCTCCAACATCGAGAAGTTGCGTAACATTCGCCGCAAGGGTGTTGATTTGGCTCAGGCGAGCGTGAAGAAAACGGAGTTTCTCGCCCCAGGCGAGACTCTGCCTCTCGTCGTGAAACCGACGGCTGGCGACGTTGACCTGGTCAGTTGGGTTCGACGCGACCGCGACTTCCTTCAGAACGAGCTGCTGAAGTACGGGGCGATTCTCTTCCGCGGCTTTAATACAGATTCCGTTGCCGCCTTCGGACAGTTCGCCTCCTCCGTCTGCCCAGAGTTGTTCAGCGAATACGGAGACCTGCCCCGCCCCGGCGAGGGCCAAAAGGTCTACACCTCGACCCCGTACCCGCCCGACCAGATGATTCTTTACCACAACGAGAGTTCACACATGCATCTGTGGCCGTCGAAGATCATGTTCTTCTGCGTCACGGCGGCACAGGCGGGGGGCGAAACGCCCATCGTTGATTGTCGCAAAATGTACCGGCTGCTCGACCCCGCCATCAGGCGTCGCTTTGAAGAGAAGAGACTGATGTACGTGCGCAACTACAAGGAGGGCCTCGGCGTCAGTTGGCAAGAGTTTTACCGCACCGCTGACCGCGCGGAAGTAGAGGCGTACTGTCGCAACGCGGACGAGCAGTTCGAATGGCTGGAGGGCACAAACCTACGAACTCGCAAGATTCGCCCCGCAGTGATCGAGCACCCGCTCACGCGAGACAAGGTCTTCTTCAATCAAATGCTGGCGCACCACGTCTCATGTCTTGAGCCGGGCACGCGCGAGTCGCTGCTCGCGCTCTTCGGGGAGGAAGGCTTGCCGCGCAACGTTTACTACGGTGACGGCACGCCCATCGAAGACTCGGTGATTGACGAGATCCGCGGACTATACTCCCAGACGGCAGTCATCTTTCCCTGGCAGCAGAACGACATCCTGCTGGTGGATAATGTGTTGACCGCCCATGCTCGCAACCCATTCACGGGGCCGCGCAAGATCATGGTCGCCCTCGGAGAGATGCGCGCGCTCTCGGAAATCAACTCTCAAGGCGTGTCTGAAAAACCTTGAGAATCATCAGCTCTGCGTTTCGTCCAGAGCTTGTATCAGCGAATTTAACTGCCTTCGTGGCCGAGGGATTTCGCTCTCGCCGGAGAGTTCCAATCTGTCCCGTCGGAGGTCGCGGGTTCGAGTCCCGCGGCCTCGTTTGTTACCCCTAACTAAACCTGAGTCTTGAGTTGAAAATTTAACTGAAAACTTCCTTTGCTGGTGTCTCCATAATCTGCTATCTTTAGTTCGGTATCTCAAGCTATGCTTTTCATCTGTAACACACACCTGTGTCCGCTCGAAGCCCGCGCCAATCTCTTCGCTGACTAGCTCTCTTCTGCCCTTCGACCTTTTCCCGTCATCTTTCAATAAAAAGACAGCTATCTATCCAAAGGAGATAGAATCATGTCCCCGCCTGCATTAGCGAAACGTCCCGAAATTAAGACCAGACTACCCGGCCCAAAAGCTCAAGAAATAATCGCCGACGATGAACAGTTCGTTACACCATCCTACCCACGTCCGTCGTTCAAACTCGTCGCCGAGCGCGCCACGGGCGTCTGGGTCGAAGACGTGGATGGCAATCTGTTTCTAGATTGCAACGCAGGCGTCGCCGTCTGCTCGACGGGTCATTGTCATCCCGAAGTCGTCAAAGCGATCCAAGACCAAGCCGCGCAACTGATCCACATGTGTGGCACGGATTACTACTACCGCCACATGCCCGCACTCGCACGCAAATTAGACGAGATAGTGCCCGTCCCCTCGCCGACGCGCACTCATTTCGCCAACAGCGGTACTGAAGCGGTCGAGACGGCACTGAAGCTTGCCATGCATGCGACCGGGCGCGAGAAGTTCATCGCCTTCTTGAATAGCTTTCATGGGCGCACGCTTGGCTCGCTCTCTTTAACTTCATCGAAGGTGGCGCAGCGTCGCGGCTTCAAGCGGCAGGCGCTCGACGTGGTGCACGTGCCCTACCCAAACGTTTTCCGCCATCCCTTCACCGGAGAACAGTCCGACGCGGCCACGGTCAGTCACGCCTGTCTCGAATGGATCGAGCAACGCTTGTTTAAGACCACGACGCCGCCGGAAGAGGTCGCGGGAATCGTCATCGAATGTGTGCAGGGTGAGGGCGGCTACGTGCCCGCGCCAAAGGATTTCTTGCAGGGCTTGCGCCGCATCTGCGATGAGCACGGGATTCTGCTGATCGTTGACGAAGTGCAATCGGGAATGGGACGCACCGGCAAAATGTTCGCCTCGGATCACTACGACCTGAAGCCCGACATCATCTGCATCGCGAAGGGCATCGGGTCGGGCCTCCCCATCGGCGCGGCCGTCGCACGCGCTGACCTGATGGACTGGAAGCCGGGCGCGCACGCTTCGACCTTCGGCGGCAATCCCGTGTGTATCGCCGCCGCGCTTAAGACCATCGAGCTGCTCGAACGCGACCTCATCGCCAACAGCGCGGAGGTCGGCGCTTACTTGCAGGAAGGCTTGCGCAAATTGATGCAGAAGCACGACTGCATCGGCGATGTGCGCGGCCTCGGACTGATGCTCGGCGTCGAATTTGTCGAAGACCGCGCTTCGATGAAGCCCGCGCCAGAGCTGCGCGACCACGTTGAGACCGCCTGCTTCGAGCGCGGGCTGATTATCCTCGGCGCGGGCGCTAATACGATTCGCTGGTCGCCGCCGCTCGTCCTCACGCGCGAGAACGTTGATGTTGCGCTGGAGATTTTTGACGAGGCGATTGCCGCCGCATGCGCCTAAAGTGCACGGCTAAAATCTACGGGGCGATTCTTTGTTGAAGCAGGGTTTCGAGACGGCTCTGACCACAGGTCATTATGTGGTCAAGTGTGTCGAGGAACTCTGCTTCACGAAAGATCAGGTATGTTAGACTTTTAAGATGGTACGCAAACGAATAGAACTGGCCCAAAACTTTTTCAAAGACCCGCAGTTAGTCGCCTCCCTTGTCCAACACAGCTCACTGTCGGAGGAGGACGTTGTTGTCGAAATCGGGCCGGGCGAAGGCATTATCACAAAAGAGTTGGCGAAGATTGTGCTGAAGGTCATAGCTGTCGAAAGGGATTTCGCTTTAGCCAGTAGTTTGAAAAAGCAGATGAAGGAGAAGCCGAACGTCGAAGTACACATGGCCGATTTTCTGCAATTCGAGATTAAAGAAGCCAGCTATAAGATCTTCTCTAACATTCCCTTTAATAGAACGGCAGACATCGTAAAGAAAATATTGAACTCAAAACAAGTTAGGGAAGCCTACCTGATCGTACAAAAAGAGGCTGCGGAAAAGTACACCGGCAGGCCGAGAGAAACGGAAGTTTCCGTCCTCACCAAGCCCTGGGTCGCTTCGGAAATAATTCGTCATTTCGAGCGGACCGACTTTGAACCGGTCCCGAGCGTTGATGTTGTCCTGCTGCATACGCGAAGACTCGATGACCCGCTCATTCCTGAGCCTCAAGCAGAGCTTTACAGGCAGTTCGTCCGTTACGGCTTTCACGCAACGAAGGATAATTTGGCATTGTCTTTTAAAAAACTGTTCACCTATGCTCAATGGAAAAGGTTAGCAAAGGACCTCAAATTCCCCTTAAAGGTGACGCCCACGGCGCTCAAGTTCGAACAGTGGGTGGGTCTTTTCAAATACTTTCTGATCGGTGTGTCGGAGGAGAAAAAAGTAGCGCTTGGGTTCATCACAAAGGAAGGTTTTGGAACGAAAGGGAAGTGAAGGCGATAACGTTTTAGGCATGGCAGCCCGTCAGCTTCATTTGGACTCTGCGACAAGAGCGTCAGCCGTTGCAACTGCCTAATGCTCGAATTCAGCCTTCGCCCGATGATACAGCACAACCCGAATTAAACCTGCAAGCGGTGATGAAAGCTAAGCTAAGGGCGGTTGGCTGGGGTGAGTTGTTGGGCTGCTGATGGATTGATTATATCTTCTGCAATTTCAGGATAGAGCTTGCGTGCATTAGGCACTTCTATTTGATATTCATCTCTTGCTTTGGCATACTCAATTGCCTTCCAATATTCACTTGTCTTTCGACCCTGCAACTTATAATAAGCATAGGCACGAGCTGTTGCGTGCCATGCAAAGAATTCCTTTCCTTGTTTGCAAGATTCCACTTGATTCAAATATTCCAATGCCTCTGCATATTTACCCATACCAATAAGAGTGTAAGCGATATTACCCAATATAACGGAATAATAAGGCTGTTTTGGATTCAAACGACTACGAATATACTGAAATATATCGTGACTTTTCTCATATTGCCCCTCCTTAAGAAATACTCTTCCAACACCTATTGCACTCGGCTCCTCCTCAGTTTCAATTAATTTATCAATAGTATCCTGAATTTTCCTTAGGTCATCTGTAATTTCTAGCTCAATGGCTTCTTGCTTTACTTCAAGCTTTTCAACCTTCCTCATTAAGATTTCCTTGAATGTTGTATCTTCACGATAGTCCATTGGCCCAAATAAAACTTCTCTTTTGAAGATAAGGACAATAAAGAAAAGCAGAGTTATTCCAACTGGATAAAAGATAATGAAATACACCAATGGCTCCATGAAGGTTGTATTGACGACTATCCTTAACGATACAGTTGCTATTACTTCTATAAAGAAGACAAACAAGGCGATAACGCCAAGAGGATTATTAGGAAGTGGCTTTTGTTTAAGCTTCTCAGACATAGCTCTTCAATTTTACGCTACTTGACTCAGCAACCCAATCAGCATTTCGGTCGCTACGGGAATTTTCCGTTCGTCCCGTACATCATCACAGTCCATGACCTAATCAGCGCGGTATTTAGTCAATGACCAGGCAAGACTGAACTTGATCAACTGTAGCCTGCGACGTGTGCGTAAATTCCGTGGGAGCGAACTGCACGAGAAACACTGGAGTTCTATCGAGCGGTAGAGGCGGAGGCAGCACCGCTTACGACTCAAAGCTGATATTCAGGGGGATCAGAGTGCTCGCAATCAGTTCATCGCTGTGGGATTGTTTCGCCACTCCGACCAGCAGTGGTATCTCGCGTATGGTCCGGACGGACTGACCCAGAATGTTCCACGGGAATTCCATCATCAACCTATACTCCGCACCTCGGTCAATAAAAGATACCGTTGCGGGAGCGCCTACTAAGGACTGCCGGGATTGACTGTCTGCGTGTATCCATTCGCTTGCGGCGTGCCCAAAGTCCACCCGAACGCGATTGGTGTCGCCCTTTAGCGCTGTCATCACCTGTAGGTTGATCCGCACACCGCGTTCGGATCTGCTCACTTCCAATTCCAGCGGAATCGGAGCCTCATCGGCGGCAAGCGTGAGCAAGCGCCGCAACCGCATTGTTGTTTCGGTGCTGACCGTCGAGTACCTGCCAGTGCAACCTTGAACGGCCGCCAGGGTATTGGCACCAAGCCGAGTGCTGAGCGCTCCCATGGGTAGCCACCATCGCTGAAGAAGTTCGTCCGTTCCGGATGGCAGGTTTATCCAAAAGTCCCACCACAAGCAACGGGGAAAACGACCCTCCGGAAGCTCGTCATCGAGACGCACTGAACTGGGTACAGGTAGAGGGTTTCTTCCGAAGAGAGAAGACGCGACGCTAGCGGCCCACTCGACCGCATCCTTTGCACTAAATTGCTTCACCAGCGACAGGAACTTCGCGCTCCTGAACGCAGGATGGGCAGCGAGGTCGAACAGGTCTGCGATTTCGCCGAGCCGTACATAGGCTTTTTCACGATGCGAAATTGACCACATATTTGTGTAATTCAAGAAGGCATGTGAACAGAGAATGATCGCGAGCATGTTCGGGTCAGGCACAGTGATGCCTTCGGTGTTAATAGCTCTACTGCGATATGCGTTGCTTCTCAAGTTGTCATAAGAGATTTTATGCTGGTGCATTCGGTAACTTTGGCGCCAGATATCCGGATGACTATCGGGCGTCAGATTAGCACTCAACAGCGACTCCGAGTAGGAGTAGACAGGGAAATACGAGTGGACGTCAATTTCAATGGCCCCCTTACTATATTCTCCAACCTCATATAGAAATGGCGCTTTCGATTGGCGATAGCCCATTTCTGTGAGCGCTCGCACGAGCGCTGCGCTATCGCTGCTGAAAACATCAATGTCACCGCACCGCATAGTGTAATCCTGTTC
>DASVXV010000191.1:0-29176 GCA_036392495.1 Pyrinomonadaceae bacterium
AGCCTCGGCGGCGGCGGGCGCTACGATAATCTGGTCGGGATGTTTTCGGGACAGGATGTTCCGGCGTGCGGGTTCTCTTTAGGATTGGAACGCATCATCGTCGTGATGACCGAGCGCGAGATGTTTCCCCAGGCGCTCGTCGCCGCGCCCGCAGACGTGATGGTCACCATCTGGGATGAGGCATCCGTGAACGACTCGCTCGCGCTCGCGGCAGAGCTTCGCAACGCGGGGCTGCGCGTTGACCTCTACGCGGAAGCGGACAAGATCGGGAAACAGCTCAAGTATGCCTCGTCGCGCTCCATCCCGTTCGTGACGGTCGTCGGCGCGGACGAGCGCGAGCACGGGCTCGTCTCGCTCAAGGATATGAAGACGGGCGAGCAGAAGAGCTTGCCGCGAGATCAAGTGGCCGCTGCTATTAGGGAGGCGACCAAGGGGAATTATTAGCTCGGCTTGCACGATCAGAAGGTTTAAGCCGTCGAAGACGGCGGCAGCATAAAGCCCCGTGCGTGAGCACGGGGTCAGAATAGCAATAAAGACGTTCGAGCCCGCGTGAGCGGGCGACAGATTAACAATTAACCGTCTGTCGCTATCTTCGATAGCTCGAATTCTATTCTTTGCTGTTTACCCTGCACTCGCCTGCGGCTTCGTACAGGGCTTTATGCTGCCGCGTAGCTATCGCAGGCTACAATTCATATTTTGAGTAAGGTGAGTACGATGACCGACTCATTGGCGAAACATTATCTGGAAGACGCCGTCGCGAATTTTCGCGGTTACAAGAAGCTGGCCGAAGGGGCTTTCGAGCAAACGAGCGACGAGGAGTTCTTCCGCGTGCTGGATGAGGAGTCGAACAGCATCGCCGTCATCATCAAGCACATGGTTGGAAACATGCTCTCGCGCTGGACGGACTTCCTGACGACGGACGGCGAGAAGCCGGACCGCAACCGCGACATGGAGTTCGTCATCACGCCTGAGACGACCAGAGACGAATTGCTGGAGCGCTGGGAGACGGGCTGGCGCTGTGTCTTCGACGCACTCGAAGCCTTAGGGCCGGAAGATTTGATGAAGACGGTTCTGATCCGTGGCGAAGAACACACCGCTCTCAAAGCCATCAACCGGCAGATGACGCACTACGGCTATCACATCGGGCAGATAGTTTTCCTGGCGAAACATTTTAGATCGGCAAAGTGGAAGAGTTTGAGCATCCCGCGAAACCGCTCCGCGGAATTTAACGCTTATCTATCGGAAAAAGGCGGCAGCGCGGCGACGGAAAAACGCTTTGAAGCGCCGCTGGATTTTATTCGTGAATCTGAGAAGTAGCCACAGAGGCACAGAGGGGAGAATTATGAGTTTTGAATTTTAAGTTTTGAATTGAACGCTTTAATTCAAAATTCAAAACTCATAACTCATCATTCGCTTTTCCTCTGTGCCTCTGTGGCAATAACAACCGAACTTATGCTTGACCATTTAGGAAACCTCGAACGGACGCACTCATGTGGCGCGCTGCGCGCCGAAGACGTCGGGAAGACTGTCGTTTTGATGGGCTGGGTCGCCAGGCGGCGCGACTTCGGACCGCTCACCTTCGTGGACCTGCGCGACCGCGACGGCATCACGCAGGTCGTCTTTAACGAAGAGACCGCGCCCGAGGCGCACGCGAAAGCGAAAGATGTACGAGGCGAGTATGTCATCGCCGTCACGGGCGAAGTGGTCTTACGCGCGGAGAACCAGCGCAATCCGAAGATCGCTACGGGCGAGATCGAGGTCAGCGCGCGCGAGATTCTCCTGCTCAACGACGCGCGTACGCCTCCCTTCCAGATCGAGCCGACTTCTACGGACGCCCTGGCGAGCGAGGACCTGCGTCTGAAATATCGCTATTTGGACCTGCGCCGCCCGCAGCTTCAGGCGAACATACGCCTGCGCCACAGGGTCGTCGCAGAGATTCGCCGCTACATGGACGAGCAGGCGTTCACAGAGATCGAAACGCCGATCCTCATCAAATCCACTCCCGAAGGCGCGCGCGATTACATCGTGCCCTCGCGCATTCAGCCAGGAAAGTTCTACGCGCTGCCGCAATCGCCGCAGCTCTTCAAACAGCTCTGCATGATCGCGGGTCTGGACAAGTATTACCAGATAGCGCGCTGCTTCCGCGATGAAGATTTACGAGCGGACCGCCAGCCGGAGTTCACGCAGTTGGACGTCGAGATGAGCTTCGCCACGACCGAGCAGGTTTACCGCCTCATCGAAGGGCTGTTCGCGCGCGTCTTCAAGCTGATCGGCGTTGACTTGCCGGTGCCGTTTTCGCGGCTCACTTATCGGGAAGCCATGCGTCGCTACGGCTCTGACAAGCCGGACCTGCGGTTCGGGATGGAACTGCGCGATTTGTCGGGCGTGTTAGAGGGAACGACGTTCGCACCGTTTGCCTCAACACTGGAAGGCGGCGGAGAGATTAAGGGCATCGTCGCCCCCGGCGGGGCAACGCTTTCGCGCAAAGTCCTGGATGAGTTGCAGGAGTTCGTGAAGCGTTACGGAGCAAACGCTCTCGCCTGGATCAAACTCGGTGAAGAGACTTCGTCCTCGCTCTTGAAAGCCCTCGGGCAGGAGACCATCGAGCGCATGGCGGAAGCGGCCGGGGCACAAAAGAATGATGCAGTGCTCATCGTCGCCGGAAAACCAAAGGTGGTCGCGGCGAGTCTCGGCGCGCTTAGAAACGAGGTCGCGCGGCGCGAGAAGCTGATCCCGGAAAAAGTTTACGCGCCGCTCTGGGTCACGGAGTTTCCGATGTTCGAGTTTCACGAGGACGACGGGCGCTATTACGCCATGCATCACCCGTTCACCTCGCCGCTCGACGAAGACCTGCCACTGCTGCGCCGCGCGGTCGAAGAGGGGGAAACGGACCTGCTCGGACAACTCCGCGCGAAGGCTTACGACACAGTGGTCAACGGCGTGGAGGCTGCGGGCGGCTCCATACGTATTCACCAGCGCGAAGTGCAGGGGCTGGTCTTCAAGGCCCTGGGCTTAACAATAGAGAAGGCGCGCGAGCGTTTCGGCTTCTTTCTGGACGCGCTCGAATACGGCACGCCGCCGCATGGCGGTATCGCCTCCGGAATCGAACGTCTCCTGATGGCGCTCACAGGCATCGAGAACATACGCGACCTGATGGCATTTCCGAAGACTGCTTCCGCCGCGGACCTGATGATTGACGCCCCCGGCGAAGTTGATCCGGCGCAGTTGGACGAGCTGAAGCTGAGAATCATGAAAGAGTAGATTCTACTGGCGTTTAGTTTTTCAATTGCCACTAGCTTTAGCTAGTGGTGAGGTAAATGCTAAAGCGCAGGCTTTAGCCGAACTTTATTTTTTAAATTTCCCTTTGGCTTTTGCCTCATTTTGAGCTAAAGCAGAAAGGAAAATTGCTTGCTCTTTTAATTTGGCTAAAGCCGCTTGCTTGTTCTTTCCTAACCCACTAGCTAAAGCTAGTGGCAATTGATGAAACGCCAAAAGAACCTAGAGAGGTGATAATGCTGACCCGGTCAAATGCGCTGAGGCTTGTGGGCCGAACACTTGCTTTGCTCTTAGCATTGCTCTGCGGCGTTGCCGTCCAGGCTCAGGGGAGCGCGAACACACAAGCGCCGAAGCGTATTGCCGTGCGCGCCGCGCGGATGCTCGACGTCAAAACGGGCAATATCATCGCGGACGCCGTCGTCATCATCGAGAACGGGCGCATCGCGGACTCTGGCTCGAAACTCACGATCCCGAAGGACGCGCAGGTGATTGATCTGGGCGGCGCGATGCTGCTGCCCGGACTGATTGATTGCCACACGCACCTGCTCCTAAACATGAACCCCGCCATCAGTGAAGACGAGAACATGATTCTCGGCGTCACGGCGTTGGGCACAACCCGCCGCGCTCTCCTCGGCGCGAAGATGGGGCTGGAGGATTTGGAGGCGGGCATCACTGCGGTCCGTGACCTGGGTAATTCCGGCATCAACGGGGACGTGGCGCTGCGCGACGCGATCAGGTCTGGCTGGGTAATGGGGCCGCGCGTGGTGGCGGCGACGCGCGCACTTTCGGCGGCGGGCGGGCAGTTCGGCAATCTTACCGCAGAGGCGCAGAAGATAATCGAGCAGGAATATGTCGTCATCAGCAACGTTGACGAAGCGCGCCGCGCCGTGCGCCAGGCTTTTTATGACGGGGCCGATTTAATCAAGGTCATCGTCAACACTGGACCGCGCGTCGTCTCGCTCGAAGAGATGAAGGCGATTGTCGAAGAAGCACACCGCGTCGGGCGCAAGGTCTCCGCGCACGCCATAGGGGATTTGGCGACGCGCATCGCTGCCGAAGCCGGAGCTGATTCCATCGAGCACGCTTACACGATTCCGGACGACGTGCTCAAGATGATGGCCGAGAAGAAAATCTACCTCGTCCCGACGGACTTTCCGGCGGAATATTATCTCCCCCCGAATCTGTCGCCAGAGGACCGGGCCAGGCAGTTGGAGGGGATCAAAGGATTCACCAACGGCAGCCGCGCACGGCTCGCGCGCGCCGTCAAAGCTGGCGTGCGTATCGCCGCCGGTTCGGATTCTTATTACGCGAAGCCGGGCATGACGCGCGGGCAGACGAGCCTCTTGATGTTTCGCGCCTACGCTGAGGCAGGGATGTCGCCGCTGGAGATCATCCGCGCCGCGACCGTCAACGCGGCGGACCTGCTCGCGGGAGAGCGTGCGCTGTTCGGCTCAATTGAGAAGGGCAAGTTCGCGGATTTGATAGCCGTCACGGGCGACCCGCTCAAGGATGTCACGGAGCTTGAGCACGTGCGCTTCGTCATGAAGGGCGGCAAGGTTGTGAAAGACGAGTTGAGCAAACGATAATGCGTCTGATAGAGAAGACGAATGAGGAGAGCGAAACGTGGACGAATTACTGACGAAAGAGAACCTCGAATACCGCGCGATGGCGCGCGAGATTGCGGACAAGTATGTGCGGCCCGTCGCCGCCGAATTGGATCGAACGGCTGAATACCCCTGGTCGGTCGTGCGCGCGTTACAGGATGCCGGACTGATGGGCGTCTGGATTCCCAAAGAGTACGGCGGGCGCGGCGGCGGCGTGATGAATCTGTGTATCGTCGTCGAAGAACTGTCGAAAGCTTGCGGCGGCGTCGGCGTCACCTATGCCGTCAACGCGCTCGCGTCGTTCCCGATCCTCGTCGGCGGGACCGAAGAGCAGAAGCAGAAATACCTGCCGGACGTCGCGCAGGGAAAAACCCTGATGGCGTTCGGGCTGTCGGAGAAGGCTTCCGGGTCGGACGCCGGGAGCTTGAAGGCGCGTGCGGAGCGGCGCGACGACTTTTACGTCCTTAACGGCGACAAGAAGTGGAACACGAACGGAAACTCCGCGCAGCTTTACACGATCTTCTGCTCGACCAACCCGGACAGAGGCGGGCGCGGCGTCTCCGCTATCCTGGTCGAGAAGGGAACGCCCGGTTTCGAGATCGGCAAGAAGGAAGACCTGATGGGCATCCGCTGCGTGCCCGTGCACGAGCTTCACTTCAACGATTGTTACGTGCCCGCCGAAAACCTTCTGGGAGGCCGTGAGGGCTACGGCTTCAAGCACGCGATGATGACGCTCGATCTGGCGCGTCCGGGCGTTGCGGCGCAGGCGCTCGGCCTCGCTGCGGGCGCGCTCGATCTGGCCGTCAAGTACACCATGGAGCGTCAGCAGTTCGGTCAATCTGTCGCTTCGTTTCAGGGCATTCAGTGGATGCTCGCCGACATGGCTACAAAGGTCGAGGCCGCGCGCCAGCTCGTCTATGCGTCCGCGCGTGCGATTGATGCGGGCGCGAAAAACGTCTCGAAGATCGCAGCCATGGGCAAAGTCTTTGCGACGGACGTGGCGATGTCTGTGACGACAGACGCCGTGCAGCTCTTCGGCGGCTACGGCTACTGCAAAGATTATCCGATTGAAAAATATATGCGCGACGCCAAGATCACGCAGATTTACGAGGGCACGAACCAGATTCAGCGTCTCGTGATCGGTCGCAGCCTGATCAAGGAGGCCGCCGCAGGGCAGCCGCAACAACGTGCCGCCGAAGCATGACGTGAATCGTTAAAGCCACGTATCTCCCACGGCTTTGGCGCTCTGTTTAGTTCATCAGATAAGGGGAGCCTCGCAATGAATTCCTCGAAGAGAAAGTCCACCGTTTTTTTCATTCTCGCAGTGTCGCTTTTCTGCGGGACTCAATCTTTACAAGCTCAGTCAGGTCCAACTGTAGAGCGTGTTGTGTCTGGTTGTGAACGGACCGGGGCGCTCGCACTGGTTCAGCAACAGTTATTCGAAGCAAAGGGTCTGGATGACGTGAGCGCGCGGATCAAGATTCTGATCCGTGCGGCTGAACTGCTCTGGACTTTGCAGCCAGAGACGGCGCGCAATGCTTTCAAGGATGCTTATGATCTGGCAGAGCAGAGCTACAGAGAGCAGGGTGACGAGCGTCGCAGCATCAAAGGGTCTGATTCAATGATGATGATCATGCCGGACCAACGCTTCACAGTGATTAGCGCCATCGCGCGCCGTGACGCCGCGTGGGCTAAAAGCTTGCTCGAACGTCTTGCCGGTGAGAAGCGTGCAGAGGCCGAAGATGAGGCCACAGCGCAGCTTAATCGCAACAACGATCTCAGGATGAACGAGAAACTCCTCAACCTGGCGGCCGATCTCGCCTCCGTTGATAAACAGGGAGCGCTTAATTTTGCGCGCGGCAGTTTTCGCTACCCGGCATCCTGGAACGGCCTGCCGCGGTTCCTTTACAGTCTGGCTGAAATTGATCGCGCGCTTGCCGATCAATTCTATCTCGAAGCTCTGAGGTTTTACTCGGGCAGGCCCATCTCCGAATTCCTTTATCTTTCAGCCTATCCGTTCGCTCTGAGCCGTTTCGTCGGACCCGAAGCCAATGCGTTTTATGAAACGCCGCCGAAGGGATTCCGAGCGAACGCCGTCTTGCAGCAGCAGTTCATGGATGCGCTGCTCGCACGCGCGCAGAAGAATTTGGATGCGCCTGCGCTAGCCGTCAGCGGTTCCAGTAACCTGCCGGAATCGGCGCAGATTTATCTGGCGCTCGAAAATCTGGAGCCGCTCATCGAGCGTGATCTGCCAGCGATGGCCGAGCGCGTCGAGGTCATGAAAAACTCGCTTAACGAAATCCTCTCCACGGAAGCGCGGCGGCAGGCTGAAAGACTGAATCAGGAACAGCGAGAGACCGACCAGCCATCTTTTAGCAACTTAATGGAACGGGTTGAGCGCGAGACAAATTCGGCGAAAAGGGACTACATGTTGACTCAAGCCGTGATGGCGGGAGTCGGGACCGAGAGCCTTGAGCGGTTGGAGAAACTGGCGCAGAAACTTGACGATGAAAGCGTTCGTCGTCAGCTACTGAACTGGCTCTACTTCGTCCATTCGCAGAAGGCCGCCAGGGCAGGTGTGCTCGATGAGGCGGCCAGGTTGGCAAGGAAGGTTGAAGAGATAGACCAGCGCGCCTACCTTCACTTCGAGATTGCAGCCCAGGCGGAAAAGAGGTTCAAGGATATGATGCGCGTTCGAGAGGCTCTGGATGAAGCGGCGGTAATCGCTCTGTCGGCGCCGAACACGGACGAGAGGGCGCGCACGCTCCTCGGCGTCGCGCATCTCTACGCGAAGTTCGATAAGATTCGAGCAGCGGAAGTCATGAGCGATGCGGTCAAAACAATTAACAGGCTGGAAAAGCCGGACTTTGAATTCACGGCCGTGTTTCAGCAGATAAAGGGAAAAGAGTTCGGCATCTATCTCGCTTACCCTGTCGCCGGGTTCGATCTTGAGAACGCTTTGCGCGAGCTTGCCCTGACGGACTTTCAGGGCGCGCTCGGGCTCGCTTCCGCCCTCAACAATAAACCTCTGCGCGCGACGACCGTGATCGCACTGGCCGCACAGTGTCTGGAAAAACAACCCAGGAAGAAAAATCAGGAAAAGAGATAACTCGAAGCTCAAAAGCGTCTCCGACTATGATTAACCTTCTGCCCGCCCATGTTTTGGAGATGTACGCTCACGCGCGCGCCGAGAGTCCGGCGGAGTGTTGCGGCCTGGTGGGCGGGAGCCGTGGCTGCGCGCAGACTGTTTACCGCCTGCGTAATGTCGCCGCGGACCCGCTCGTCGGTTACGAGGCCGCCCCGGAAGAGTTGTTCGCCGCCCAGCGTGCCATGCGCGAGCGCGGCGAGCAGCTTTTGGGCATTTATCATTCGCACCCGCGCGCGAGAGAGCCTGTCCCGTCCGCCACGGACGTCCGTCTGGCCTACTATCCTTCCGCGATCTATTTTATTATTGGGCTGGACGCGGACAGGGAAACCTTACGCGCGTTTCGGATTTCGGAGCGCGACGGGCATTGGGAGCCCGTGGAATACGGGGTCGCCGAATGATTGAGGACGTGCGAACCGAGCGCGCGTAAATTTCGTAATACATTTCCGGCAATGGAAGAGAGAAAGAAAAGCAAATACGACACTAATCCGCTCGACCCGGATTTCGAGCGCGACGCTCGCGAGTCGCGCCGGGCTCGCCCCGTGGCCGAGCCGGAAGAGCGCTGGGATGCAGAAGCTCCTACGAAGCGCTACGACTCGTCCATCCCGGTCTCATACCCTTCGATCAACGTGCCGCCGAGCTACCCGCCCAGGCGCGTCGGGGCGACCGCCGAGATGACGCCCGCGACAAGCGCGCCGTCGTCAACGCGCGTCGTGCCCGGACTGGGTTTGCCCGAGAACATCACGTACGCTCTGCCTTATGCCCCTTTCTTCATCGGCGCAATCGCCGGGGCCGCCGAATTGTTCCTCACGCCGCGCAAAGAAGCGGAGGCGCGCTTCCACGCCGCGCAGGGGCTCGTACTGCAACTGGCCGCGCTCGCCATTTCGTTGATCTTCAACATCATCGGAGGCATCACTGGCTCAAGCATTGGCGGGAAACTATTCTGGGCCGCCTCGACCACCTTCTTCATCATCGCTCTGGTCCGCGTCTTGAAAGGCGAGAGCCTGCACATCGCTGCGACCGACGAAGCTGCGGACTGGCTCAACCAGCGCATCGAGCCCAAAAAGAAAAAGTAACTCCCCCGCCTGCACTTCGTCTGTGTTAATCTCTTATTCGTGCGCTCCCAATGCATCTCGAATTCTGTTCGCCAGCGCTGAAAGAGTTTTACCGTCAATGAAGATCAAGGTTTACATCCTGCTCGTCGCGCTCGCAGGGCTTATGAGTTCACTCGTCATGCTGCCCGAAGTCAGCGCGCAGCGACGCCAGCGTCCACCGCGCATTCCTCAGCCTGCAAGCTCCAGCTCATACCTGACCACGCGCTTTAACCAGATCGCGGACCAATATCTGAAGGGCTATTACAGCTTCAACCCGACGGAAGCAACTGTCGCGGGATTGCACGAGTACGATGCGCAGCTCGAATCCCGCAGCAAGGAATCGGTGGCGCGTGAGGTTCGCCGCCTGCGCGATACCATCAGCCTGCTCCTGCGCATCAACGCTGGCGCGCTTCCAGAAGAGACGCGCTACGATTACCTGGTGTTGATGTCGCACGCGCGTTCTCAGCTTCTGGAGCTGCAGGAGATACGCATGTGGGAGCGCGACCCGAACGTTTACAACCGCATCGCTTCGGCCAGCATTGACAACATCCTGAAGCGAAACTACGCGCCCCTTGAGCAGCGCCTCACGGCAGTGCTCGCGCGCGAGCGCGAGATCACGAGGCTGCTCGCGGAAGCACGCGCCAATCTGAACGCGCCGCCGAGCATCTACACCGAGATAGCGCTCACACAGGTGCGCGGAAGCCTCGACTATTTCTCGCGCGTGGTGCCGCAGATGGTCGAACGCGCGGGCGGAGGCCGAATGAGCGCGGCGCGCAAGACCGAATTCGAAACGACGAACGGAAACGTTATCGCCGCTTTGCGCTCCTTTAATGAGTGGTTGGAACGCGACCTGCTGCCACGCTCCAATGGAAACTTTCAGTTAGGCCCTGAGAATTATCGCCGTAAGCTGCTTTACGACGAGATGGTCGAAACGCCAATCGCGCAATTGGTAGCCGACGGCGAAAGAGAGCTGCGCCGCACGCAGGAGGAGATGCGCCTCCTCTCGGAAGAGGTTGCGCCGGGCAGAGGCGTGCGCGCGGTGCTGCGCTCGTTGGGGCGCGATCATCCGTCGGCCGACGGGCTCGTCGGCGACACGCGCGCGGAACTCGACCGCATACGGGCTTTCGTTCGCAACGAAAACATTCTGACGCCGCCCGCCCGCGAGAATCTCTCGGTCGCGGAGACGCCCGAATATGCGCGCTCGACGAGTTTCGCCTCGATGGATTCGCCGGGACCGTTTGAGCGCGTCGCCACGGAAGCTTACTACTACGTCACGCCGCCGGACCCGCAGTGGGACGCCAGAAGAAAAGAGGAGCATCTTAGTTTCTACAATCGTTACGCGCTGCCGGTCATCTCGATTCACGAAGTCTTCCCCGGCCACTACTATCAATATCTCGCTTTGAATCGAAGCCGCTCGCGCGTCAGAACCGCGCTCTCCTCCGGCAGCTTCGTCGAAGGTTGGGCGCACTACGCGGAGCAGATGATGCTGGACGAAGGCTTCGGCGGCAATAACCCCAGGCTCAGGCTCTCGCAACTGAATCTGGCTTTGCTCAGGCTCTGCCGTTATCTCGTCGGCCTGCGCCTACACACGCAGGGCATGACGTATGAGGGTGGAGTCGAGTTCTTCATGCGCGAAGGTTATCAGGAGCGTGTCAATGCCGAGCGCGAGGCGCGGCGCGGGACAGAAGACCCGACCTATCTCGTCTATACGCTCGGCAAGATGCAGATTCTGAAACTGCGTGAAGACTACAGAGCACGCCTGGGCGCTTCGTTTAATCTGGGGGCATTTCATGATCGCCTGCTCAGTTACGGGATGCCGCCCCTGAAAATTATTCGCCTGGCAATGCTCGGCGAGGCGGAGAGTCAAAACGCCCCCGCCCACGACACGGCCGCTCAATCGAACGCGGTCGAATTCTCTGTGCTGGCGACCGGTTATAACAGCGATTACAAGGGCGGGCGCCAACTCCAGCTGATTACAAACGAAAGCGAATGGGAGAACGCCTGGCGCATGAACCAGAAGGGCAGCGCGGGCCCCATGCCCGAAGTGAATTTCAACACGCGCGCCGTCGTCATCGCTTACCAGGGGTTAAAGAACACAGGAGGCTACGGCATCTCCATCTCCGAGATTCGGCGCGAAGGCGCGACCCTCTTCGTTCGAGTCAAAGAGCAGAGCCCGAAGCCTGATGACGTGGTCACCGATGCGCTCACTTCGCCGTTTGTCGCGGTCTCGATTCCGCGCCCGCCCGAAGGCACAATCGTAAAGTTTGAAGATGAAGCAAAGAAATTAGAACAAAATCGTAACGCAGAAAAGCGAAGCTATCCATTGCGTAAGACTCGCAGACGGGGCCGCCGCGGTTAAACAAGGCCAACCCATCTGTAGCCCGTTTCATCATAAAGGGGCCACCAGAAATAAGGCGCTTGATTAATTCGGCGCTCCCGGGTGGCGGAGATCAACGCGCTCTCTCCCCCTGCGCGTGAATTGATGAGCAGTTATCAAATAAGTCTCGGGGGAGATGCTGAAGTTTATCGGAAGAGCGGCTCGCCCTCGATGCTTTGAATTGAGAGCGCACCGCTCTTTCAACTTTGCAGGAGAGAAGACGAATACGCGCCTCGACCAGGCTTCATGGTCCCGGGCGCGCATCGTGAGGAGGGAGAAAATGAAAGTTAACATTTACCGCCGCGCGCAAACCTTGCTCGTGAGCCTCATGGCGTTCGCGCTGTTTGCCATGCCGCTGGCAGCGTTCGCGCAAACACAGATTCGTTATCACAGCAACAAATACAAAGTCACCGACGACGTTCAGGTGGGTCGGCAGGCGGCAGCCGAAGCGGAACAGCAGTTCCCGCTGGTGCGCGACTCAGAAATTGAGAATTACGTCGAGAACGTCGGGCAGCGTCTTGTGAGCGCGATCCCGCCGGAGTTTCAGCACCCCGAATTCAGATACTATTTCAAGGTCGTCAACGCGAGCGACATTAATGCTTTCGCGCTGCCGGGCGGACCGATGTACATCAACCGCGGCATGATCCAGGCCGCGCGCAGCGAGGGCGAGATGGCGGGCGTGATGGCGCACGAGTTGAGCCACGTTGCGCTCAGACACGGTACGGCCCAGGCGACCAAGGCACAGAAGTACTCTATTCTCGCGGGCGTCGCCGGCATCGCCGGCGCGATCCTGGGCGGTCCTGCGGTCGGGCAGATCGGCCAGGCCGCGGTCGGAACTTACTTTCTGAAATTCAGCCGCGAGTATGAGACGGAAGCCGACCTCTTGGGCGCGCAGATTATGGCGCGCGCCGGGTATGACCCGCGCGATCTGGCTAACATGTTTCAGACCATTCAGCAGCAGGGCGGGAGCGGCGGACCGGAATTCCTGAGCAGCCACCCCAACCCGAGCAACCGCTATCAACGCATCAATCAGGAAGCGGCCATGCTGCGTGTTGATAATCCGATTCGCGAGTCGGCGGAGTTCAATCGAGCCAAACAGCGGCTGAACGGCATGGGGCGTGCTCCGACAATGTCGGAGATCGCGCGCAGCGGCCAGCGCTACCCGAATCAGGGGGGCGGCGGCAGCAATTACCCGGAAGGCAACGTCGGCGGTCGTGTCGCCTATCCTTCGTCGCGCTACCGCACTTACAACGGAGGTAATTTCAGCCTGAGCTTTCCGAACAACTGGCGCGAGCTTGGGGACAACAACTCTGTCTGGTTCGCTCCTGAGGGCGCATACGGGCAGGTCCAGGGGCAGGCTGTTTTCACACACGGAGTCAACGTCGGCGTGTCGCAGGCGCAGAGCAATAACTTGCGGCAGGCGACAGACGCCTTCATCAGCTCTCTGGCGCAGGGCAGTGGAAACTTGCGGCAGCAGGGTAACTACCAGCGCGGAACCATCAGCGGGCGCAACGCGCTCGCGATTAACCTGTCGAATGTCAACGAAGCGACGGGCCGCTCTGAGATTGTGACCGTCTACACGACGCTGTTGCGTAACGGCAGCCTCTTCTACGTGATCGCCGTCGCGCCGCAGAACCAATACAGCAGCTTCAGCGGAGCATTCCGCAACGTCCTCAGCTCCATTCGGCTCAACGACTAGCAGCACGGGGCTACGGCAGCGGTCAAAGCAAGAAGCAAAGGGCTCGCTTCCCTACGTGGGGAGCGGGCCTTTTGCTTCTCAGGCATTTCGGGATAAGCTTAAAGCGCTATGAGCAGGGAAGCACTAAAGCGGCGGGGCTGGATGAAGTGGGGCTTGATCACGCTGGGTTGGACCTTCTTCGGACTTTTCTTCGCCAGCGAGGCGGTGGTCAGCCGCGCCTACGCCGGGAGCTCACTGAGATTGGGGGCGGCCCTGGCCACGTGGCTGACTTGCGCCTACGTCTGGCTGGCGCTCACGCCGCTGGCCCTTTATCTGGCGCGTCGTTTTCCTCTGGAGCGGGGAAAGTGGCTCGGAAATTCATTCATACACCTCGCAGCAAGCTTCCTCTTCGCGACTCTTCAACTCGCGGCTTACGTCACGCTGGCTTCGTTGCTCGGTATCAGAAACGGAAGGGAGAGCCTCTTCGACGCTTTCCGTAACCTCTTTATCTCGAACTTCCACTCCGATGTGTTGACCTACTGGGCGGTCATCGGCCTCTGTCACGCGCTCGATTATTATCGCAAGTATCGCGAGCGCGAGCAGTTCGCCGCGCAACTGAAAATAGAGGCGGCGCAGCTCGAAACCAGACTGGCCCGCGCTCAGCTCGACGCTTTGAGGATGCAGTTGCACCCGCACTTTCTCTTCAACACCTTGAACTCGATCTCCGTCCTGATGGCGGAGGATGTCCGGGCAGCTCGGCGCATGCTGACGCGTCTGAGCGATCTTCTGAGGGCGAGCTTTGAGAACAGCGGAACGCATGAAGTCTCGTTCAGGGAGGAGCTGGAATTCCTCAAAAACTATCTTGAGATAGAGGAGACGCGCTTTCAGGACCGGCTGACGGTGCGCTGGGACGTGGACCCGGCAACGCTCGACGCGCGCGTCCCGAACCTGATTCTTCAGCCCCTGGTCGAGAATGCCATCCGGCACGGCATCGCGCCCCGCGCCTCTTCGGGGCTGGTCGAGATTCGTGCCCGGCGCGAGAACGGGACGATTCAGCTGGAGGTGCGCGACAACGGACCAGGGCTCGCGTCCGCGCCGCCGGAAAAATTGGCGGACGGCATCGGCCTTTCGAACACGCGTGCGCGCCTTGAGCAGCTCTACGGCACGAATCATCGTTTTGAGATGACGGACGCGGACGGGGGCGGCTTTGTGGTGACCATAGCGATTCCGTTTCGAGATTGCGCGGTCCCGGGCGTCGAAAGTAAGAAGTGATGATTCGGACGTTGATTGTTGACGACGAGCCTCTGGCGCGGCGCGGCATCCGCGCGCAGCTCGCTTCCGAGGATGATTTCGAGATCATCGGCGAATGCGGCAACGGGCGCGAGGCGGTCGCGACCATTCTTGAGCTGTCGCCGGACCTGGTCTTCCTGGACGTTCAGATGCCCGAATTGGACGGCTTCGGCGTGGTCGAGAGGGTCGGCATTGAACGCATGCCTGCGGTAATCTTCGTCACAGCTTACGACAAGTTCGCCCTGCGCGCCTTCGAGGTCCATGCGCTTGACTATCTCCTGAAGCCTTTCGACGCCGAGCGTTTCGCCAAAGCTCTGGCGCGGGCCAGGGCGCAGATTGAGCGGCGGAACATTTCGGATTTGAGTCGTCGCCTTCAAACCCTGATTGATGATTTGAAGACTGATCGGAAGTACGCGGAGCGTCTGGTCGTCAAGTCCGCAGGGCGGATCTTCTTCCTCGGCGTCGAAGAGATTGATTGGATCGAAGCCGCGGACAACTACGTGCGCCTGCACCTAGGCAGTGACTCGCACTTGCTGCGCGAGACGATGAGCTCTCTGGAGGGCCGCCTCGACCCGGCACAGTTCCTACGCATTCACCGCTCCACGATCATCAACGTCCGGCGCATCAAAGAGCTTCAACCGCTCTTTCGCGGCGAGTATGAAATCACGCTCAAAGACGGCACACGCCTGGCCTCCGGGCGCGTTTACCGCGACAAACTGCAAGAACTTTTCGGCAACCTCTGACTGAGCCGTCCGGCGGTCCGCCCCTGCACAAGTGTCTTTCACCTATAAAACCTCGCATTTCGCCACAAACCTCTTTTCACCGGCAGGGATTACGGCTAGTTTAGCAATCTGCCAACCCGAGTATTCATGATTCGGTGATGCAAGAGCGGCTTTCAAATTAATGCCGGGCGAGGAACAGACCGTAGGGGCAGGGACAAGCCCTGCCCCTACAATTCTATTTTAGAAAAATGGGGCACCTCTTTTTCATAGCTCTCTTAACGTTTGCGGTATCGGTTCCCGCCGATAGCCAGAGGAACGACCCGACGACCGTCTACACACGAGCATGGTCGTCCGAAATCCTTGACGGGGGCCACGAGAAAGATGTCGAGGGCGTGGCCTTCAGTCCGGACGGACGCTCGGTTGCCTCTGCCGATAACGGCGGCAGAATCGTCTTATGGAATCTCGCGCGACGACGAAAGGAGCGCGTCTTCTCGGGCCAAAACTTTACCGAAGTCGCCTTCAGCCCGGACGGCCGACTTCTTGTCGGCGCGGGTTTCGACAACGCTGTGCGCGTCTGGAACGTCCGGTCCGGTGAAGAGCTTCATCTGTTGCGGCACAAGATGGAAGTTGAGGCGCTGGCCTACAGCCCAGATGGTCGCCTGGTGGCTTCGGCCGGCGGGGACCGCGTCATTAAAGTCTGGCGGACGGACCGCTGGACGGAAGCCTTCGAGTTGACCGGGCATACAGACAGCGTTTACGGGCTGGCCTTCAGCCCCGACGCACGTGTGCTCGCCTCTTCGAGCAGAGATCGAACGATACGGCTGTGGGACGTGAGCGCCGGAAGAGAACTCTCCGTCCTCGCAGGACATCGTGACAGCGTTTACAGCGTGGCTTTCAGCGCTGACGGGCGTCTCTTAGCCTCCGGCTGTCGAGACGGGACGGTTAAGCTCTGGGACGCCATGACGTGGAAAGAGAAGCGAACGCTGGCCGCGCATCAGGACTCCGTTCATGGAGTCGCTTTCGCCCCGGGGAGCCGTCTCCTGGCGTCCGCAAGTTTCGACTCGACCGTGAAGGTTTGGGAAGTCCCTTCGGGACGTTTGAGACGAACGCTCACAGGGCACGCCGCGGACGTCAACGCCGTCGCTTTCAGCCCGAATGGCCTGTGGCTCGCTTCAGTCAGCGATGATAAAAAGGTACGTCTCTGGAGAGTCGGGAAGTAATCATTGTAACAAGTCGAAAGGACACGATTATGCAAAAGAGATTCAGCTTCTTGTTTGTACTGATTCTGTTGGCCTGCGCCACAGGAGCGCGCGCACAGTCTGCGACGGACGCGGCGGCCATCAAGCAGACGGCCCTGGATTACATAGAGGGCTGGTACGAAGGGAATGCAGAGCGTATGGAGCGTGCGCTTCATCCGGAGCTGGCGAAGAGAATCGTGAGGACCGACCCGAAGAGCGGCCGGAGCGGGCTGGGGCAGATGAGCGCCATGTCGCTCGTGCAGGGAACCCGTTCGGGCGGAGGCAAGGAGACCCCGAAAGAGAAGCAGCAGAAGGACGTGACGATCCTCGACGTCTTCGAGAACGCGGCGAGCGTCAAAGTCGTGGCGTCGGACTGGATAGATTACCTGCACATCGCCAAATGGAACGGCCGCTGGGTGATCGTCAACGTGCTGTGGGAATTGAAGCCGAAAGAGAAATAAGAAGATCAGGAAGGAGTGGGCATGAGATTCTTGCGCGCGCTGGCCTGCGGGCTGGCTCTACTCTCTTCGGTCGCCTCCGGCCAGACGCCACCACAGGCGCAGCCGACAGCCACCCCCGCCGCCGCGGCTGATGAACTGGCGGGCCTCTGGAAAGCTAAGAAGCGATTCGGTCCAGACGCTCGCGGCCCGCTGATTATTCAGAAGGATGGAGCCGCCTACACGGCAGAGATGGCGGGGCGCAGAGTGCCTGTCCGCATGGACCGGGGCGAACTCACCTTCGATCTGCCGGATAATCAGGGCACGTTTCGGGGCAAGCTCGAAGCGAAAAATATTTTGGGCCACTGGTTTCGGCCCGCAACGCCTGTGAACGGCGCCGGAAACACTTCCCCTGTGGCCGCCTCGCTACTGCTTCTCAAGACAGACGGCCCCAACCGCTGGCGCGGTGAGGTGCAGCCACCCCAGGATGACTGGACTTTCTATCTACTCGTGCGGAAACGGCCCGATGGGTCGTTGAGCGCCCTGCTGCGTAATCCGGAGTTTGATTACGGCACTCAGCGAAGAGTTGATCGCCTCATCCGGGAAGCCAACGGGCTGAAGCTGATGGGCAAGTGGCGCGGCCAGGAAATGGCGGTAGGCGTCGGGAGCTACGATCCGGAAACTCAGGTGATAACCCTGAACATTCCGAATCGTGGTGGGAGCTACGACTTCACCCGCGATGGCGACGACAGCGACTTTTATCCACGCGGCAAGAATCCAGCCCGCTATCTCTATCATCCGCCGCTGAGCCTGGACGATGGCTGGCCCACGGCGACGCTCGAAGAGGCTGATATTGATCGTCCGGCGATGGAAAGATTCGTGCAGAAGCTTATCCAAATGCCGATGGATTCGATGGACGCCCCACAGATCCATGCCGTATTGATCGCGCGGCACGGGCGTCTGGTCCTGGAGGAATATTTTCATGGCGAGCACCGCGACAAGCTACATATGACGCGCTCGGCGGCGAAGAGTGTGACGGCGATAGTCGTGGGCGCAGCGATGCAGGCGGGCGCGCCGCTCAAGCTCTCAAGCCCCGTTTATCAAGTCATGAACGGAGGCAGATTTCCCGCAGACCTTGATCCGCGGAAGCGTTCAATGACGCTGGAGCATCTGCTGACCATGTCATCCGGCTACTTCTGCGATGACACCAACGAGGAAGCTCCGGGGAACGAAGAAAAGATGTGGGAGCAGACCGAGGAGCCGGATTTTTACCGCTATGTGCTGAAGGTGCCGCTCGCAACGCCGCCGGGGGAGAACGCCGTCTATTGCAGCACCAGCCCGAATCTTGCTCTCGGAATGGTGGGCCGCGCGACAGGGGAGTTTCCTATATATAGCTTTGATCGCCTGGTCGGCGGTCCGATGAAGATCAACCGATATGCCTGGCTGTTGGATCGTGCCAGCAATCCTTATGGTGGCGGAGGCGTGCTCTTCCTGCCGCGCGACTTCCTGAAGTTCGGTCAACTCATGCTCAACGACGGGATGTGGGAAGGGCGCAGAATCTTGAGCCGTGACTTTGCCGCGCGCGCGTCCGCTCCTTTGTACCACCTGCGCGGAATCTATTACGGCTATCTCTGGTGGGGCGAAGACTATCCATATAAAAATCGCACGGTGCGCGCCGTCAGGGCGACCGGCGCGGGTGGTCAACACATCACCGTTATCCCTGAGCTCGATTTAGTGATAGCTGTTTTTGCCGGAAACTACAGCAGTTCAGCTCAGCGTGAAGCTCACCAGTTTGTGCCCCAGATTATTTTGCCGGCGGTGAGGGAGCGCGGCGACGACAAAAACGCTCCGGTGATTGAACGCGAATACAAAAGCCCGTATGGCCCGTCAAAGGATGGCAGCCGTGTTGTGCCGCCGAAATGATCAACATAGCGGGTGCAAAGGAAAAGATGCGACACATCTTATGTTTCCTGAGAAGGTCCGGACTGGGCCTGGGAATACTCGAATCTCGGCTTCTCAGGTCAAGCTCCAAATTCAAGGAGAAAGCTAATGTACACAATTCGTAGAGTCCTGGTAGTCAGCATTATCGCTCTCACTCTTTTGGCATCAGCTATCAAAGCAATGAGAGCCCAGCCGGAGCCGACAGCGCCGGTTGCGGCGGGAGCGGTCGTACCTCTTGCGCCGTTTACGTCGGTCGAGTTGCGCGATGGCGTCAAAGCTGTTCTTCAGTATGGGCCGGTTCAGCGTGTGACTCTGCTCAAAGGCAGTCCAGAAGTTACCCAGGTCGCAGTCGCAGGTGGGGAGTGGCTGGTAATCGAGAAATGCAGGGACAAGTGCCCGCGTGGATATGAACTCGAAATCGAGATCGTCACTCCTAAAATCGCTGGCATTTCAGTCGCCCACGGGGGAACAATCGAAAGCCGTGGAAGCTTCCCGCGCCAGGCGGAAATCAGCCTCGCCGTCAGCAACGGTGGCACGATTGACACGCGTTCGATTCTGGCCGACAAGATCACGGCCGCCGTGGCCGAGGGCGGTCGAATTTTCGCGAAGCCGGGGACGATCATGTTAGCGAGCGTCGTCAACGGCGGCATCATTACCTATTGGGGCGACGCCCAGGTCACGTCCTCGACTCAACATGGAGGCCAAGTCACCAAAGGCGCAGCAGCCGATGCAGACAAGCCTCTTTCGGATTTCAATCTTCCGCTTCCTTCTGTTCCAAACGTTCCACACGTGCACTCGATTCAACCCGTACGAAATCAATAGTTGTCGGTCAGCTATTTAGGCAGAGCGCCGGGTCGCATTGTTCCCGGTGCTCTTTTGCACAAACTCGCGGGGTCGTGTTGGCTATGAAATTTTTTCTGTTTTTAGGGTTTATCACGGCGTCAGTTTTGCTCCCCGTCACTTCACGGATGCAAGCGGCGAAGGCGCAAGCTACTTCGGGCAAAGAACTCGTCGGACTTTGGGAAGCAAAGCGCCGTTTCGGTCCTGATATTCGCGGGACACTGTTTATCCGGCAAAGCGGCACCGGATGGCAGGCGGAAATCGCCGGTCGTACGGCTTCTGTGAAATTGTTGAGTGATGCAATCGAGTTTGAATTGCCGGACGGTAAAGGCTCTTTTCAGGGGAAGTTTGATTCGCGCCGAACGAAGATAGTCGGCCACTGGATTCAACCAGCTACGGTTGAGTTCAGTGCTCGCTTCGCTTCGCCCGTCATTCTCACGAAAGACAGACAAAACATTTGGCGCGGCGAGGTTTCGCCGCTTGACGACGCGATAACTCTTTACCTGTCGGTCAGGCCAAGAGGTGACAATACGATTGGCGCTTTTCTCAAAAACCCTGAACGCAATCTAGGCAGATTTATTCGCGTTGACCAGATCGAGCGCGAAGGCGACGCGGTAAAACTTCTTGCGGCGAACACGGGTAATCAGAAAGGGAGCGTTTTAGCGGAAGGCAAGTATGATGCTGACAGCAAAATTCTTTCGATATATTTTCCGCAGGTCGGCGTAACTTTCGATTTCAAGCGCGTCGGGACAAACCAGGCAAGCGACTTTTACCCGCGCGGCTACCCGACAGGGACTTACGCTTACGCGGCGCCGCCCGCGCTCGATGACGGCTGGCAAACAGCTTCGCTCAAAGATGTCGGGATTTCACGCGCGGGTATGGAAAAATTTATCCAGATGATTATTGATACGCCGATAGACTCTGTCAGTTCTCAAGAGATTCATGGAGTGTTGATTGCGCGCCACGGGAAACTGGTTCTGGAAGAATACTTTCACGGCGAAAACCGGGACAAACCGCACGACACGCGCTCTGCCGCAAAAAGTTTGACCGCGACTTTGTTTGGCGCGGCCATGAAAGCCGGTATCCCTGTTAATGTTTCAACTCCGGTTTATCAAGTGATGAACGGCGGCGCTTTTCCACCTGATCTTGAGTCGCACAAACGTGCTTTGACGGTCGAACATCTACTCACTATGTCATCCGGCCTGGATTGCGACGATGGCGACCCGAAATCGCCCGGCGGCGAAAATGTCATGCAGGGGCAGACAGCCGAGCCGGATTATTACAAATACATTCTGGCTTTGAAGATGATACGCAACCCGGGCGAAAGGGCTATTTATTGCACCGGCGGCAATAACTTAGTGGGCGGCCTCCTTAAGCGCGCTTCCGGTCAATCACTGCCGGTACTGTTTCAAAATCTTCTCGCCGAACCGCTACAGATTAAAAAGTATTATATGAATCTCGCGCCGAACGGGGACGCTTATATGGGCGGCGGCGTCAGGTTTCTACCGCGCGATTTTATGAAACTCGGTCAGCTTCATTTGAACGGCGGCGTGTGGAACGGGCGCAAGATTTTGACGCCGGAATGGTCGCGGCGTTCCACCTCTCACCTGGTTAATATGGATAAGACGACCACCTACGACTCGCAGACGAATCAGTTTGCTATCGGCACACGCATGTATGGCTATTTGTGGTGGGTGGAAGATTACCCTTACGAGGGGCGGAAAGTTCGCGCATTTTTCGCGGGCGGCAACGGCGGACAGATCGTCATGGGGATTCCCGAACTCGACCTGGTAGTGGCGTTCTACGGTGGTAATTACAGTGACCGAGCGCTTTTCATACCACAGTGGGTCTACGTTCCGCGATATATTCTGCCGGCAGTGAATGAGAGTCGTTGACTCGCTAAACTACGCGAAATACCGGGTGCGGATTAAACGATCCACGAATTCACACGAAACTACACGAATCAGGAGCGATGGTCTCTTCGGTAGTTTCGTGTGAATTCGTGGATCGTTTTTCTTCGCGATTGAAGGAATCTAACCGATGAGCGGCATCTTCGCGCCGCATTCGGGGCAGAACTTCGTCGGGTTCTCCGGCTGGTGACCGCAGCCCGCGCAGGTCAACGGCTCGGGCTTCGTAGGCTTCCCGCAGTCCGGGCAGAACTTGGCGCGGCCCACCTCCGCCCCGCATGAGGAGCAAGTGGCGCTCGTCTGAGCCGCTGCTTGCGGCGCGCTGCGCCCCGGGGCCTGAGCTATTGAGCCCGCGCTCATATCTATTTGTGAGACGTAATCCGTCTGCTGCGCCTTTTCATAAAGCTGCTGGCGCGTGGCTTCCGCTTTGGCCTGCGCGTGGGCGGAGGCCATCTCTTCCTGATAATCCGGCGCGCACTCCTCGCACTGCCCTGCGGAAGCGTTCCAGCAGACTTCCGGGCAGACCCACTTGCCGCAGCGCGAGCATTGATGAAAATGCTCTTTGCCTTCCTGCACGGCCTTTTGCAGCGCCGCATCGTGCGCCTTGCCCCCGACCGCGCGCTGGACCTCATAGGCCGAATCGCCAGCGGAACTTGCCCAGCCACCGAAGAGGCTGCCCGCTGCGCGCAGGAAAGAGCCGGCGGTTCCGGTAACCGAAGGCTGAAAGCGCGACATGAAACCGTTGCCGCACTTGTCGCAATAGAACTTGAATTGAAACCCCTTGTCGGTCGAAAGGTCCTCATAATTGTTGACGAACTGAATCATTGCCATATGTAACTCTCCTTAGATCGTAAATCGTAAATCGTGAATCGTGAATCGTCAACTTTGAGGTTTTGGTTTTTCTATTTACGATTTACGATTCACGATTTACGACTTTTGCTTCCTGCCAGAGCGCTTCCATCTCAGCAAGCGTGGCCTCGTCAAGCGAGCGCCCGCGCCTCTTCATTCCCTCTTCGATGAAGCGGAAGCGGCGGCGGAATTTGCGATTCGTTGATTTCAAGGCTGCTTCGGGCTCGACCCTTAAATGACGCGCGATGTTGGTGACGGCGAAGAGCAGATCGCCGAGTTCTTCGCGGACGCGCGTGTGGTCGGCTTCTGCCTCGGACTCCGCGTGGCGGCTGATTGCAGCCTTCAACTCGTTCACCTCTTCGTGCAGCTTGTCGAAAATGTCCTCGACGCGCTGCCAGTCGAAGCCGACCCGCGCCGCTTTCGTCGAAAGCTGATGCGCCTCCATCAGCGCCGGAGCTTTACTTGAGACGCCGTCGAGCAGGGAGGAATCTTCCGCCTCTTTGTCTTTTCCGGCCGCACGCTTCTCTTCGGCCTTCATCGCCTCCCAATTGCGCAGCAGCTCTTCGTTATCGCGCACGGAAGCTGTGCCGAAGACGTGCGGGTGGCGGCGCACCATCTTCGCGTGAATCGCCCCGATGACGTCGGAAATCGTAAACTCCCCGCGCTCACGTGCGACCTGTGCGTAGAAGACAATCTGAAAAAGCAGATCGCCGAGCTCGTCGCGCAACTCTAGAGGCCGGCCCTCCCGCGCCTCTTCCACTGCCTCGAACGCTTCGTAAGCCTCTTCCAGAAGCATCGGCGCGAGGCTGTCATAAGTCTGCTCGCGGTCCCAGGGACACCCTTCCGGCGAACGAAGGCGCGCCATCAAGGCGACCAGATCATCGAATGTAGTCATAAAAATAGTTTCAGGTTTCAAGTTTCAGGTTGAATGTCTAAAGTCTAAAGCCTCCGGCCAAATGTTCCAAGCGCGATCCTCGAACTTGAAACCTGGAACTTGAAACTTGAAACCCCAAACTTGGAACTTGTCTCTTATAGGTGCTAACATTCCATCTCAAACAAACATTTCAGGGAAAAATCATGAGCGAAGAACAACCGGTTTTCAAAGTCACGGACCGCAGGCTCTTTAACGCGGACGGAACCCCGCGCGACGTTCCGCCGGAAGAGGCGGCCAAAACTCAGTCTGCTGAAGCAAAAGAAAAGGCTTCTTCGACAGCGAGCGACACGCCGCCATCTGCTTCCAAAGCGCCAGCAGAAGAGGCACAGGCTGCGGGCGCACCTGAGACGACCGCCACAGATTCAGCGAGCGCCGGAGCGATTGAGCAGCCTTCTGAAGATGATTACGTGGAGGGCGACATCCCTGGCGCGGACGACCCGGCCAGTTTTATCAACTTTCTGATGTCCATCGCCTCGAACGCCGCCGCCGCGCTCGGCATGATGGAGCACCCTGTGACGGGCCAGCGCGCGCTGGACCCGGAGCTGGGCAAACACTGGATTGACGTGCTCGGCATGTTGCAGCAGAAGACGCGCGGCAACCTGACCCCGCAGGAGCAGCAGATCTTCGAAGGCCTGCTCGCGGACCTGCGCATGCAGTACGTCTCCCTGACCAGCACGCGCCAGCCCAGAGCCCCACGCGGTTTCACCGGCAGCGACATCACTGGAGGAAGATAAAGCGCGTGAATCGTAAATCGTAAATCGTAAATAGACGAGCGTGGCTTTTGGTCTTCCTTCGATTTACGATTCACGATTTACGATTTACGATAATGAAGCTGACCTTCCTCGGTACAGGGACTTCGACGGGCGTGCCTTCCATCGGCTGCGAGTGTGAGACGTGCACGTCCGTGGACCCGCGCGATCAGCGGCTGCGTGTCTCCGTGCTGATAGAGCACGGCGGGCAGACGGTTCTGGTTGACACTTCGTCTGACTTCCGCCAGCAGGCGCTCCGCCACAAGCTCAAACGGCTCGACCTGGTCCTCATCACTCACTGCCACGCGGACCACATTTTCGGCCTCGACGACATCCGGCCTCTGAATTTTCGCTACGGCTCGCTCGGCGTCTGCGCGAACGAGCGCGCCTGGAAAGACATCCGCCGCATCTTTCAGTACGTCTTCGAGCCGACCTATTTCGGCGGCGGGCTGCCGCAGGTCGTGGCGCACACGGTCGTGGCGGGCGCGCCCTTCTCGATCGGTCCTGATCTGCGCGTCATGCCGCTCGAAGTGATTCACGGGCGTCTCCCGGTCATCGCGTACCGCTTCAACGACTTCGCCTACGCGACCGATTTGAACGAGATTCCGCCAGAGACTATGGACGGCCTGCGCGACCTCGACGTGCTCGTGCTCGATTGCCTGCGCTTCAAAGAGCACCCGACGCACCTCTGGGTTGACCGCGCTCTCGAATACATCCGCGAACTCAAACCGCGCCGCACGTACCTGACGCACATCGCGCACGACGTCCTGCACGAGCGCGATTCGGCGAAGCTGCCCGACGGGGTTGAGTTTGCTTACGACGGATTAGTAATTAATGATGAATTTTGAGTTTTGAATTTTGAATTAAAAGCTTTTGTCCTTAATTCAAAATTCAAAACTCAAAATTCAAAACTTTTCATGCGACTTTTCCACGGAACAGACAACGCCGGGATTGCGCGGCCGACCGTTTTGACGCTGGGCGTGTTCGATGGCCTGCACCTGGGCCATCAGTTGGTGATGCGTACCATCGTCGAGCGCGCCAATGAGCTGGGCGCGGTCCCGACCGTGATCACCTTTGACCCGCACCCGCGCGCCGTACTCCACCCGGAGACCGCGCCGCCCCTGTTGCAGACTTTCGACCAGAAGGTCGAAGCCTTCGGCGTGCTCGGCATCAGGCAAACGATTGTCATTCGGTTTACGAAAGCGTTCGCCGAGATTGATGCGGAGGATTTCCTGCGCGACGTGGTGCGCGACCGTCTGCACGCCGCTGAAGTCTATCTCGGACGCGGCTTCGCCTTCGGCCACAACCGCGAAGGGAACATAGAGTTGCTGAAAAAGGTGAGCGCAGACCTGGGCTTCCGCGCCGAAGAGGTCCCGGAGGTGCGCCTGCGCGGTCAGCGCATCAGCTCCAGCACGATTCGAAAACTCCTGGCCGAAGGGCATGTGAATCTGGCGCGCCGGATGCTCGGGCGGCCTTACGGAGTCGAGGGACGCGTGGTCCGTGGCGACGAGCGCGGGCGCTCGCTCGGCTTTCCGACCGCCAACCTCAGGGCGCAGAACCGCGTCATCCCGAAACAGGGCGTTTACGTGACGGCGACTCTGATCGAAGGAGCCTGGCGGCGCAGCGTGACCAACATCGGCACGCGCCCGACGTTCGGGAGCGACTCCGGTGGGCCGACGATTGAGACTTATGTGGTGGACTGGACGGGCGACCTCTACGGCGATGTTGTGCGCGTTCGTTTCCTGCGGCGCTTGCGCGACGAGCGAAAGTTTGCTTCCATTGAAGAGTTGAAGCGGCAGATCGCGCTGGACCGTGACAGGGCTCTGGAGTATTTCAGGCGCGAGGGCGTGCGGCGGATGCTGGCGATTGTATAGAGTTTCAAGTTTCAAGTTTCAAGTTGGGCGCTTTTGAAACCTGAAACTTGAAACTTGAAACTTGGAACCTTATGGCTATTGATGAGCAGAACAAAGTGGTGCCGCGCGGCGCTGCGGGCGAGAAAGGCGCGGCGCATGACGCCCAGGCGATCAGGCAGGGGACCGCGCTCGGAATCGCGCGCTCGCGCGGCGACAGCTATAAGGCGGAAGAGCCGCTCATCATCATTCCGGGCACGCACGCTCACATCCTCAAGGACAACGAAGCGATCAGCGCCCATGGGCTTCGCGGCTGGCGGCGCACAGGGAAGATCGCGCGCGTGCTCGGCCTGCTCTCGCTCTATCTCTTCCTGGACAGCTACGACATCCGCGCGACCTTCAATCGCCGCTTCAGCGAGCGCAAACGCGAAGAGGCGCGCCAGCGCGGGCGGATCGCGCGGTTTCAGGAGTGGACGCGCGAAGTTGACCGCAAGATTCTGGACCGCTTCATACGCGTTCTGCGCTACGTCGTCTTTCGCGGCGCCGAAGGCTCCGGGAGAAAAGAGAAGCGGCTGGAGAAGCAGGCCGTCTGGCTCAAGGAGAGCTTAATCAAGCTCGGCCCGACCTTCATCAAAATCGGCCAGGCTTTGGGCGCGCGCGGCGACCTGCTCCCGCTCTCCTACGTCAAGGAGCTCGTCAAATTGCAGGACCAGGTGCCGCCGTTCCCACACGCCGAGGCGATGGCGCGCGTCGAAACGGAGATGGGCCGTAAGGTGCACGAAGCTTACGCGGAGTTTGACGCCGAGCCGATTGCCGCGGCCTCGCTCGGTCAGGTCTATCGCGCGCGGCTCTACAGCGGCGAAGAGGTTGCGGTCAAAGTCCAGCGCCCGGGCCTCGCCGAAATCATAGGCTTCGACATCGCGATCCTGCGCCGCCTGACGGAGATGATGCGCCGCTTCCCGCAGATGAACGAGAACGCGGACTGGGAAGGGATGCTACGGGAGTTCTCCGAGACCATCACGGAAGAGATGGACTACGTTCAGGAGGGTCGCAACGCAGACCTCTTCCGCGAGAACTTCAAGAAGTGGAAGACCATCCACGTCCCCCAAATCTACTGGTCGCACACCACTGCGCGCGTGCTCACGATGGAGTTCATCCGCGGCACGAAGGTCGTGGACCTGGAGGGCCTCAAGGCCAAGCGCTTCTCGCCGGTCAAGGTCAATCGTCTCTTGGTCCGCACCTATCTCAAGCAGCTTCTTGAGGACGGCTTTTTTCACGCGGACCCGCACCCTGGAAATCTACTGGTGATGGACGGCGGGCGGCTGGCCTTCTTCGACTTCGGGATGACCGGCAAGATCACGCCGCGCCTGCAATCCCTGATGATTACGGCCTTCTTCCACGTCGTCAGCCGCGACGTGCACGGGCTCGCTCAGGACCTTATCAACCTGGATTTCCTGAAGCCGGGCGTGGACCCGGAGCAGATCCGCCCCATCGTCGAAGGGCTCTTCCAGCACTACCTCAACCTGAAACTCGGCGAGGTCAACTTCAAGGAGCTGACTTACGATCTGGCGGACGTGATGTACGAGTATCCTTTCCGGCTGCCGGCCAACTTCACTTACATCATTCGCGCGCTGATGACTCTCGAAGGCATCGGCATCGTCACGGACCCGGAGTTCAGCTTCTTCGACACGGCCAAGCCCTACGCCAAAGAGTTCATGCTCAGGCGCGAGGGGCGTCTGTTCCGGCAGATGCTCGTCAACAAGTTGCTGGGGCGCGAAACGGACGGCCGGATCGAGTGGGGCAAAATCTGGAAGCTCGCGAAGATGGCTGCCAAGATGTATCTTGAAAGATGAAGATGCTTTACAATGCGACCAGGAATGATGCGATCTGGAGTTGATTAAGATGAGTTCTATTACCATTCACCTTTCGGACGAGCACTTATTGAAACTCAAAGAGGTTGCTGAACGCTTGAGACTTTCGCCGGAAGATTTGGCTCGAATTAGTATTGAAGAACTGCTTGCTCGACCGGAGGAAAATTTTGAGCGAGCCGCAGATTATGTGCTTAAGAAAAATGCTGAGCTTTATCGGCGGCTGGCTTGATGCGCTACCTCACTCTCAAAGAAATCCTTGAACTTCAACGTCGTATCATTGAACAGTCAGGCGGGCTGGCAGGTATTCGGGATGTGGGCATGCTGGAATCCGCACTGGCCCAACCACTGATGACGTTTGGCGGCGCGGAGCTTTATCCTACAATCGTCGAAAAGGCCTCAGCCCTTGGTTTTTCACTTATCAAAAATCATCCCTTTCTTGATGGCAACAAGCGAATCGGCCACGCCGCAATGGAAACTTATCTCGTTTTGAATAAACATGAAATTGATGCGTCCGTAGATGAACAGGAGCAAGTAATCCTGAAAGTGGCCTCTGGCGAGTTAGGGCGGGCTGAGTTCACCGAATGGCTGCGCGCATGCATTATAGAGAAAGCAGAATAAAAGGCCGCATTGAGTGGGCAAGATGTGACAGCTTGCGAAGATGGCCGCCAAGATGTATTTAGAGAAATAAGAACGGTAGGATTTCTATAAATTAGCGACCTTGAGCAGATAACTAATCTGATGACGAAAGGGACAGTACATGCTTCGTAAGCCACAAATCTTCATCGTCCCCCTCTTCCTTCTTTTCCTGGCGCTGCCGGCCGCGGCGCAGGACAAAAAGAACTGCTTCACGGCGGAGGCGCGTGCGCTCGCCGAGCGGACAGCGAAAGTCTGGCAGGAGCCGGACCCGGACTACGATCCTGTCCTCGGCTACAGCACCGGCAAGGGGCCGCGTCCAGGCTCGCCTCCGGTTGATGACAACGGACTCGGGCTGCCCGTTAACTGCGTCGCGAACGCCAAAGCGAACGAGGGCGCGGGCACCACGCCGAAGTTCTACTGTTCCGTTGCGAACAATATGGACGAGGACGGCGAGCTGGTCAGGTATAAAGTGAAACCGCACTTCAAGGGGCAATCGAGGGAGAAGCGAAACGGCGAGGTCTATGGCGAGTTTCTCTCTTCGCGCTTCTCTAAGGCTTTGGGGTTCTTCGCGGACGACGAGTGGGTCGCAGACGCCACCTGCCAGGACTGCGAGAAGAGCCTGAATCGCCCTTTCCAGGGGGCGCGCTTCGATCCTTTTCAACCGGCAGCGGGGATAGAGCTTGCCTTAGGTAGAGGAATTGACGTCAAGTGCAACAACAAGGATACGGGGGCGCTCGC
>DASVXV010000192.1:0-16167 GCA_036392495.1 Pyrinomonadaceae bacterium
AAGGCTCAGGTTCGGATGCTCTTCTTGGAGCAACTTCTGTGGTTGAAATCAACCCGCTCTCGAACTATCCGAACGCCGCTGACTCAGGGGCGCATCACCGCTGATGCAAGAGAGAAGGATTAGCTGCCACTTATGATGCACCACCCATAAGCATAGTTGCAAGGAGGCAGGACGATTTCACCTGCGTTGGCTTCGCATCTTGGGTTAGGGCTACCGGAGCTACAGGACTATGTGAAAGAGTGGCAGAGTTTTGGATCTAAGAATCTGATACCCCCGCGGATGCTGATCTATTTTTATAACTGGATGCCAGTAATCAGACTCGGTATTGACCTTAATACTTCCCGTCTCGGAACTCGCGGGATACATGGCATACTTTGTTAGTATCCTACATAATATACCCTGTGCTAGCGGGGGTTCTGTCGGTTGTGCTGGTGCTAGGTGTCCCAGCTCAGTACCGCCCACTGTAGCGGGCGGGTCCGTGTCGTCGCCATATCCGATCAAGTCTCCCGACTGAATCTTACTTCTTCATACTCTTACCCGATTTAGATTAAAATTACCTGAACATCCGAGCATGAAAGCTACGCCTCAACTCAAAGCAATCGCGCACTACCGAATCCTGGAAGCACTGGGTGCGGGTGGGATGGGCGCGGTGTACAAGGCATACGACGAAAAGCTCGGACGCGTCGTCGCGCTCAAAGTGTTACCGCCCGAAGCGATCTCTCAAGAAGACCGCCGTCGCCGTTTTCTTCAGGAAGCGCGCGCCGCCTCGGCCCTGAATCATCCGCACATCCTCACGGTCTATGAAGTCGGGGAAGACGACGGCATCCCTTACATGGCGATGGAGTATATCGAGGGCGAGACGTTACGCCAGAGAATCACGGCGCGTGCGCTCGCCCTCAAAGAGGCTTTAGAGATCGCGATTCAGGTGGCCGAGGGACTCGCCAAGGCACACGAGCACGGCATCATTCACCGCGACCTCAAACCCGAAAACCTGATCATCAGTCGCGATGGCTACGCGAAGATTCTGGACTTCGGCTTGGCGAAACTCGTCGCGCGGCGCGAGCGCGCCTTCGCCGCCGACAGCGCGGAGAAGACGCGCATCCTCGTCAAGACCCAATCCGGGATGATCATGGGAACGATCAATTACATGTCGCCGGAGCAACTGCTCGGCCAGCGTGTGGACCTGCGCAGCGACATCTTTTCCTTCGGCATCGTCCTCTACGAAATGTTTGCGGGGCAGTGTCCTTTCGCCAACGAAAACCGGATTGACACGATGCACGCCATTCTGCACGCAGAGCCGCGCCCGCCGCACGCCGTCAAAACGGACCTGCCGCTCGTCCTCGAACGAATCCTCTCTAAAGCTCTGGCGAAAGCTCCGAAGGACCGCTATCAAAAGGTCACGGAACTTTCGGCTGAGCTCAAGAGTCTCAAGCGCGATCTCGAACTGGGCCGGGCCGCGCCTGCCCCGGCCACACCTAAGCTGGTCTTGAAACGCGTGGTGGCTGCGCCGCGCTCTCGCCGGATTGATTACGAGAAGGAGTTAAACGAGTCGCAATACAAGGCCGTGACGACTACGGAAGGGCCGCTTCTGATCGTCGCGGGCGCGGGCACAGGGAAGACGCGCACCCTCGTCTATCGCATGGCGCGGCTGGTGGAGTCCGGCGTGCGGCCCGAATCGGTGTTGCTGCTCACCTTCACGCGGCGCGCGGCCACGAGCATGCTCGCGCGCGCGGCGGCTCTTGCGGACGAACGTTGCCAGCGAGTCTCCGGCGGCACCTTTCATTCGCTGGCCCACTCCGTCCTGCGAAAATTCCCGGAGCTGACCGGAGTCCAGCGCAATTTTACAGTGCTGGACGGAAGCGACACGGAAGATTTGATTGACCTTTTGCGCCGTCAGATGCGGCTCACCAGAGACCGCCGCTTTCCGCGCAAGCGCACCATCTGCGCCATCTTCAGCATGATGGTCAACAAGGTATTGCCGCTGGAGCAGGTGCTCGATCAGTTCTACCCGCAGTTCGCGGACGAGCGCCACGCCCTCCGAGAGTTATTCGAAGCCTTCGAGACTTTCAAGCGCAGTCACCAGATGCTCACTTACGACGACCTGCTCTCGCGGCTGCGTGAGGCGCTTGAAGGCAGCGCGGAGTTATGCGAGCGTCTCTCGGAACAGTACCGCTACATCATGGTGGACGAGTATCAGGACACCAACAAGCTTCAGGCGCAGATCGTGCGGCTGATGACGGCCACGCATGACAACGTGGCTGTCGTCGGCGACGAGTGCCAGTCAATCTATTCGTTCCGCGGGGCGAGCTTCAGGAACATGCTGGAGTTCCCAGAGCTTTTCCCCGCTGCACAGATCATCAAACTTGAAGAGAACTTCCGCAGCACCCAGCCCATCCTGGACGTCGCCAACGCGCTCATCTCCGAGGTGAAAGAGGGCTACGCCAAGCGCCTCTACTCGCGAGCTGCTGAAGGACCGCAACCACTGGTTGTCAGCGCGCGCGACGAGAACGAACAGTCGCGCTTCGTCGCCCAGCGCATCGAAGAGCTGCGCGAGGAGGGAATGCCGCTGCAAGAGATCGCAGTGCTGTTTCGCGCCAGCTCTCATTCGTTCGACTTGGAAATCGAGCTGGGCAAACATGGCATCCCGTTTCGCAAGTTCGGCGGCATACGCTTCGCCGAATCCGCACACGTCAAAGATGCGCTCTCGTTCCTGCGCGTCGTCGCCAATCCTTCCGACACGCTTTCGTGGTTCCGCACGCTTAAATTGATTGACCACATCGGCGACGCGACCGTCGAGCAGATCATCGCTCACCTGGGCGTCGAGCGTAGGGAGTTCAGGGCGACAAGGACGAAAGAGAGTCTGTTCAGGAAGCTGGCGCAATTTCCGGCGCGCGCGAGCTACAAAGAGCCCTTGCTGCGTCTGTCGCGTCTTCTCGGGAGGCTGGTCGAGGAGAAATCGCCGAGCACGCAACTTTCACACGTGCTGCGCTTCTACAGGCCCATCCTGAAAGCAAGATACGACGATCACCCGCGGCGCGCGCGCGACCTGGAGCACCTGCAAGGGATTGCGAAACGATACAAGAGCGCGCAGGAGCTGCTCGCGGACGTGGCGCTCGATCCGTCGGACGCGGGCGGCGCGGCGGCGCGCGGCGGTGGCGGTGGCTACGTCACACTCTCGACGGTCCATTCGGCGAAGGGGCTGGAATGGAACGCCCTGTTCGTCATCTGGATGACGGACGGGTGGTTTCCGTCCACACGCTCTTACGATGAGTTTGAAGACCAGGAGGAAGAGAGACGCCTCCTTTACGTCGCCACGACGCGGGCCAGGCAATACATTTACTTCACCTATCCGCTCAACGCCTACCGTGGCGACAGAGGCGCGGATTCCCTGCCCACCGTCTCCAGATTTCTCGAACCCGTCCCCAACACGATTCTCCATCGCGCAACCCTGTTGGGAAATGACTAAGGTCAGTACCGCCTGCTTAAGCTGGGCGGGTCAGACAATGCAAAATGCAAAATTAAAAATGCAAAAGGGAAAACAGGGAACATCATCCTCACCGTCCATTTTGCATTTTACATTTTTAATTTTTAATTGATCACACCCGCCTGATATGTGGTTTGACTATCTGATTTGCGCTCCACTATCCTAAACAACACACTTGGCGACTGAGGCCAAAAGAGGGGTTAGACGTTAACCGAGTTAGATGTACATTCTGGGAATTTCTGCTTATTACCATGACTCCGCTGCTTGTCTTGTGCGGGACGGCGAAGTTGTGGCTGCCGCGCAGGAAGAGCGCTTTACGCGCAAGAAACACGACCAGGATTTTCCCGCTCAGGCTGTGGAATTTTGCCTGAAGCACGCCGGAATCAAGGGCGAAGACCTTGACTACATCGCTTTCTATGACAAGCCGCTGCTGAAATTCGAGCGCCTTCTTGAGACCTACATTGATTATGCGCCACACGGGATTCGGTCCTTCCTGAGGGCGATGCCTTTGTGGCTGCGCGAGAAGCTGTGGATTCGTGAGCAGGTGGCCGAGAGCGCAAACTACAAAGGCAAAGTGCTCTTTACGGAGCATCATGAATCGCACGCCGCCTCTGCTTTTTTCCCCTCACCGTTTGAGAACGCCGCTGTCCTGACAATGGATGGCGTCGGAGAATGGGCGACCTCCTCTTATGGCTACGGCAAAGGCAATGAGCTACACCTACTGGCCGAGCTTCATTTCCCACACTCGCTCGGCCTGCTCTATTCCGCCTTCACTTATTACACGGGCTTCAAGGTGAATTCCGGGGAGTACAAGGTGATGGGGCTTGCGCCCTATGGAGAGCCACGCTACGTTGATAAGATTCTTGATGAGCTGGTTGAGCTGAAAGAGGACGGAAGCCTCCGTCTCAACATGAAATATTTCAACTTCGCGCAGGGACTGACGATGACCAACCGGCGCTTCGACGAACTATTCGGCGGGCCGCCACGCAAACCTGAAGCCGCCTTGACGCAGAGGGAGATGGATTTGGCCCGCTCTGTTCAGGAAGTGACGGAAGAAGCGATGCTCAGGATGGCGCGGCACGTGCACCGCGAAACCAAAGAGAAGAACTTATGTCTCGCCGGAGGCGTGGCTTTAAATTGTGTCGGCAACGGGCGAATCTTGCGCGAGGGTCCGTTTGAAAACATCTGGATTCAACCGGCGGCGGGCGATGCGGGCGGGTCATTGGGCGCTGCGCTTTCGGTCTGGTATCAATATCTCGAAAACGGGCGAAACGTGAATGAGGTCTGTCAGGGACACGTGGACGGGATGAAAGGCGCTTACCTCGGGCCATCGTTTACGAGCGACGAGATACTGGAGTTTCTTGAGACGACGGGTGTGCGTTATCAACGCCTGGATCGCGCGGAATTGGCGGAGCATGTGGCGCAGCTTTTGGCCGAAGAGAAGGTCGTCGGTTGGTTTCAGGGCAGAATGGAGTTCGGTCCTCGGGCGCTAGGGGCGCGGAGCATCCTGGGCGACCCGCGCTCGCCCCGCATGCAGTCGCAGATGAATCTCAAGATCAAATTCCGCGAATCGTTCCGCCCGTTCGCGCCCTCTATTTTACGCGAGCGCGTCTCGGATTACTTCGAGCTGGATGTGGACTCGCCCTACATGCAGCTGGTTGCGCCCGTCCTGGAACGTCTGCGTTTCGCGATGACAGAAGAAGAGGAGAACCTTTTCGGGATTGAGAAGCTCAACGTCGCGCGCTCCACGATCCCGGCAGTGACTCACGTTGATTACTCCGCGCGCATCCAGACCGTGAGCCGCGCGGAGAATCCGCTCTACCACGATTTGATCGCAGCGTTCGGAAGGCTCACGGGTTGTCCCGTTCTCGTCAACACCTCGTTCAACGTGCGCGGCGAGCCGATTGTCTGCACGCCCAAACAGGCTTACACCTGTTTCATGCGGACGGAGATGGACTGTCTGGTGATGGAAGAGTTCGTCATCAGAAAAGATGAGCAGGGCGAGAGCGTGTTCATTGACGAAGAGGCCTGGCAGGAGGAGTTTCAGCTTGACTAAGACTCTGAAGTTGTCTGAAGTCACCAACGCGCAGGCGCGAAAGAGCGCGCTCGTCGTGGCGTGTGTCTTGTCCTTAATTGCTGCATGGAGTTTTTATCGCGGGCGGATGACGGTAGTTATAGTATTGGGCAGTTTGGCGGGCGCGCTGGTCCTGATGGCTTTACTGCTGCCAGCTCTGGCCCGCCGTTTTCACGTTCTCTGGATGAAGCTCGCGGGCGTTCTTGGCTATGTGAATAGCAGGATCCTGCTGTCGCTGGTTTTCTATTTAATCTTCGTCCCGTACAGTCTGGTTATGCGGGTGATCGGGCGTGACTCTTTGAATCGCCGGAAGGCGAGGCGCGAAAGCTACTGGATTCCGCGTGAGACTACGAGGCAAACGAAGGAGCGATTTGAGCGATTATTTTAAGAACGTTTTGATTGAGAGGAGCTTTGGTCATGAGTAAATTGGGGCTCGTCAGCGAATTCTGGCTGTATCTGCGTCGTAACAAGAAATTCTGGTTGCTTCCTATCATTATCGTGCTACTGCTAATGGGCATCCTTCTCGTCTTCGCGCAGAGCTCGGCGCTATCTCCCTTCATCTACTCGATCTTCTGAAGCATTTTATGAGAAGCCTGGCATAAAGGTTTTGCTCGATGAAGAGGGGCAAAGGGAGGCTACTTTGAAACGCGTTCTTATCAAGAAAGTTTTAACAGTAGCGATTAGTATTTGCGTCACTCTGATTCTTTTAGAGATTGTGCTCCGAATATTCAATTCTCCGAAGCTAGTCATCAGCGGCTGGAAGACATTAAACAGTTACACCTCGGAGAGACACCAATTAGGCTTCAGGGGTCAGCCCATACAATATCACGAGGACGATTTTGTCATCGTCCTCGTGGGGGATTCACAGGTCGAGGCGAAAGCCTGTGCGTATGGCTGGATGCCGGAACAGCGGCTTCAATTCTATTTAAATTCCAACGGTAAGAAAGTTAAAGTCTTCTCCCTGGGCGGCCCTGCCACAGGACAAGATCAACAGCTCTTATCCCTCAGAGAGTACTACGAGAAGTTTCGCGCCGATCTGGTGATCCTCTGGTTCACCCCTGCAAATGATGTCTGGAACAATACCTTCCCAACGAATGTGCCGGACGACCGCACACCCAAGCCAACCTTCTGGCTGGAGAACGGTCAATTGCGCGGCCCGACAGAGTTGACGGGGCAGCCAGCCAGAGAAACCCCCTCGCTCAGGTTGATGCGCCTCTGGCGCAAGTTTTTCCCATACCCTAGAGAGAAGGAGTGGGCACGGTCCATTCTTCCCCCGGCATACGCTCCAATGGCCCGGTACGACGGTCCTGTTTCAGATGATTGGCAAAAGAGAATGAATGAGCTGCCGAACTATTTGAAATACGAGAATTTTGATACCGACAAAAATGATCGGGCGATGAAACTCACTCCACGCAGCCCAAGAGTGCAATATGGTCTTGATCTAACGCGCAGTCTCATGCAAGAGATGCAGCGTCTGGCGGCTTCTCACAATGCGCAGTTTGTGATCTTCACGACGGATAAGCACCCCAACGACCCGAAAGCTCAACCAGCGAGTCAGGATGAAGTGGTGCATCTCCTCAACGGGAAGTACTATAAAACGTCTGAAACTCAATTTAACGAGAACATTAACTACCTGATACAAGGCTTCATCAGCTATGACATCCCGGTCCTGGTGGAGCCTTCGATAGTCGGCCCTGAAGACTCGCATCTGAACGAGCACGCTACAGATCAGGTCATCAAAGACCTGGCCGCGAAAATCGAAGGTCTCGTTCCGACCAAACAGTGAGCCGATTTATCAAAACCTCGCAGAAGACCCCGCCATTTATGGCGCAGAATGAATGCGTAGCCACAACGCAAAGGCTTTCAAATTTGCGTCCTCAGCTTGTGCTATACTCAACCTCATTACGACAGGCTTTGTCTGGCGAGTTGCAAACACTGTCAGAGTCACCTGTGCGGCTCTTTGAAACTCTGACTAGGGCGTTGTGGTGGGAAGTCCACCACGTAAAAGTTAGAACGCTGAATGAGAGAAACAAACCAGACAGTGCAGTGTACATGTGGATGAGCATGTATTGGTGAAAATCCATAGAAGCTCCTTCATTTATGAAGGGGAGTCATCACGAGGCTGGGATTCGCTCCTCACGGTGGGCTGACACTCATCTCTTTCCGTAGCAGTGTAACCATCAGGCTTTTCGTGTGAGGCCGGATGTTAATTGGTCGCAATGGCAACACAACGAAGTCGCAACCAAGCCTCGCTCGCGTCCACATAAGATGCCTGCCACGAGGGGAAGAACTTTTTCTCCCTTCACAAGAAAGCCGGGACGCCAGACCTGTCGGGTGTTTGGCGTCCCGGCTTCTGCATGCCCATTTGTAACCAGGCCCGCGCGTAACAACCATACTGCACACGATTCGTAACAGGGTCGCAACCCCGTCGCTCTGCCTGTCAGGTTATTTTCTCTTCGCCAACGAATCGCCCGCTGCTGCTACGGGTGCAACCTCGCACGCGCTGTCCGAAAGGCGCGTGTTCGCCGACGGTGTTGCAGTCGATTCAAAATTTTCTTGTGATAAGGGAGACATTCTTGATGAAGTCAAACATTTTTAGAAACTTTAACTATTTGTGTGCCTCGCTCATGCTCGCGCTTGCGCTTGCGCCTTTTGCGGTAGCGCAGGACGCAGGCAACGCGTCGTCCGAGCGCAGTAACACGTCGGCGGTCGCCGCCGGGCAGAAGATGAAAGTCAAAGGCATTGTGACCGAGCGCGCGACAGACACTTTCGTAGTTCAAGACGTGACCGGAAGCACTGTCACAGTGTTACTGACCGAGAAGACCAGCGTGAAAACCAAGGGCGGCTTCCTCGGAGGCGGCACTAGATATAATGCGGGCAATATCCTTCGCGGTCTCAACCTGGAGGTCGAAGGACGCGGCGATTCCTCAGGACAACTCGTGGCCGAGAAGGTTCGCTTCAACGAGTCGGATTTGAGAGTCGCGCGCTCGATTGAGTCGCGCGTTGACCCTGTGGAAACGCGCGTCGGCTCGGCCGAAGGCCGCATCGGGCAGGTCGAGCAGAATTCGCAGCGCCTTTCGGGGCAGATTGACGAACTAGCGGCGGTTTCGAACGCGGCGCGTGGCGGCGCGAAGGCAGCGCAGGAGACTGCCGACGCAGCGCTGGTAGGCGTCAACGCGACCAACGAGCGCATCTCTTCTCTGGACGACTACGTGCCGCAGGAGAGCGCCAGCATTCTTTTCAAGAGTGGCAGCGCAGTGCTCTCGCGTGAGGCCAAAGAACAACTTGACGAGGTGGCGCAGAAGGCCCTTTCGACCAAGGGTTATCTGCTCGAAGTGAGCGGGTTTGCCAGCCGCGAAGGCGGCACGGAGTTGAACCGCCGCCTCAGCCAGCAGCGCGCCGATACGGTCATACGCTACCTGGTGGAGAATCACAAACTGCCGCTCAGGCGCATCATCACGCCTTTCGGCTACGGCGAAGCGCAGCCGGTCGCGGACAACAAGACGCGTGCCGGGCGAGCGGAGAACCGCCGCGTCGAGATAAAACTCCTGGTCAACCGCGGGCTGACGCAAGGCGCGCCGGAGATGACTTCGGGCAGAACCTCTTCCACCAATCCGGAATAGATTTACCTTCAAGTAAACACGCATCAGGCCGGAGGGAGACGATCCTTCCGGCCTAATGCATTAAGTGAATGTCAGTACCGCCTGCGGTAGCGGGCGGGTCTGAGACGCACCACACCCGCCCGCTACCGCAGGCGGTACTGACCTGACCGCTCGGCTCAGGGCCACACCCAATTGCAAGTCTTTATAGATGACCTGTTGAATTCCAATTAAAGTCGAGCCAGGGATAACTGTAAGAGGTCTTCGACTCATTTTCACTTGCGCTTCTCCTGCCCTCTCTGGCTGGCCAGACGCGTCAGTTTCTTCCAACGCTTCTTCTCAGCGAGCTGAGCGTTGATGTCCTGCTTGCGAGCCATGTGTTCCAGCTCCTTTTGCAGCTTCAAGTAGCTTTGCAATCTGGCGGCGTCAATCTCTCCTTCGGCCAGGGCCTGCTGTATCGCACACCCGGGCTCGTCTCTGTGCTGGCAATCGCTGAAGCGACAACTGGCGGCCAGAGCTTCGATGTCGTCGAAGGTCTGCTGAAGGCTTTCACCGCCGTCCCATAGTTGCAGCTCACGCATTCCCGGCGTGTCCAGGACAAGCCCGCCCTGCGGCAAAAGGATCAGCTCGCGATGCCTGGTCGTGTGCCGACCGCGCCCGTCGTGCTCACGTATCTCTTTTACTTTTTGAACGTCGCGCCCGATCAGGTGATTGATGAGAGTTGATTTCCCGACTCCGGACGAGCCTAGAAGCGCCACCGTTTGGCCGTGCCGGAAATACTGCCTCAACTCATCCAATCCATCTTCCTTAACCACGCTGATAGCGTGGACCGGCACTCCATGCGCCACCTCATGAATCAACGCGATCTTATCTTCGACCTCATCGCACAGATCAGCCTTGCTGAGAACGACGACGGGGCTGGCGCCGCTCTCCCACGCCACCAGCAGATAGCGCTCAATTCTGCGCAAGTTAAAATCCTGATTGAGCGAAGTAACTAAAAACGTGATGTCAATGTTAGCGCCGACAATCTGTTCTTCTGTGCGAGAGCCCGCGGCCTGGCGCACGAACTTACTCCGGCGCGGCAGGACCGCCTGAATCGTAGCTTTCGCTTCCTCCGGGCGCGACTGTAAGGCGACCCAGTCTCCGACCGTCGGCAGGTCTGCGCGAGTCGCGGCTTCATGCCGCAGCTTGCCTGCCACGTCTGCGAGCAGCTCTCCGTCTTCAGTGTAAACACGGTAGAGATGATTGTATTCGAGCACAACGCGGCCCGCTTTGTAACCGGCGGCGGCGAAGGGGAGGAAATGCTCCTCAAAAAATTCACTCCACCCGTAAGCTGATAGCTCACTTCGCATCATTTGTTCAGACCTCAAGCCCTATTGAGCGCATCAATTCAAGCGCGTTGCTTCTCTCGACCACGCCGGGGCGCAGCAGATAGTCGAAAGTCATCTTGCCTGCTTCGAGATGATCCTCGAAATGGACATTGTCGGCGTGCGGGGCGAGCTCTTCGGCGATGCGCGCCAGCGCCAGATCGTGAGTCGTGACGAGCCCGATAGCGCCGCGCTCGACGAGGCCGCGGACCACGCCTTCGGCTCCGATGCGACGGTCATGTGAATTCGTCCCGTGAAGGATTTCATCTAAGAGGAAGAGCACGCGGCGCTCCCCTTTGGTTAATTCCACAATCTGACGCAGGCGCGTGATTTCGGCGTAGAAGCGCGAGGCCCCGGCCTGTAGCGAATCCTGTATGCGTATCGAAGCTCCAATCTGAAGCGGCGAGAGGCGCAAACGTCTTGCGCGCACCGGAGCTCCTGCCAGAGCCAGGACCGTGTTGGTCCCCACCGTGCGCAGCAGCGTGCTCTTGCCGGACATGTTGGAGCCGCTGACGATCAGCACTCTCAATTCGCCAGATAGCCGTAAGTCCGTGCGCACGTTTCTGGATTCGGGAATCAGCGGGTGGCCTAATCCCTCGCCCTCGAAACGGGCCTCGCCCTCCACGAGTTCCGGGAATGGGTCCAGCGGGTGCTCGTAGGCATAGCCGGCCAGAGAACTGAGAGCTTCAAGCTCGCCCACAGCCTTCAACCAGCGGCCGATAGCGTGGCCCGAAGCCTGGCGCCATCTCTCTATGGCGATGGCGAACTGGAGCGGCCAGAGCAGGATGATGGAGATGGGCGCGAAGAGCATGTTGCGTCTGGCGTCCAGCAGATCAATCAATAGATTGAGCCTGGCAATCTGCCTGGACGCGGTTAGACCTTCGACATCGAGCGCAGCACGCAGCTCGACCAGGAGCGGCGACGAGAACCGCTCGCGCTCCATGCGGGCCAGAACTTCGGAAAGGAGCGTCAGGTCACGCCCCACCTGATCAACGGCGCTGATGACGCTGTTGACCTGAGTTTGCAAGCGATAGCTGAAGGCTCTGCCGAGGATGAACGCAGCGAGCAGTGGAATCACCCCGAAGCCTGCGATCCAGAGGACCAGAGTTATCAGGCCGAGCGCCGCCAGCACTATTGCGCCGAGGCGCACCGCGCGCGTGATGAGCCACGGCGGATGAGCGGACCACGCGACTAAAGCCCGCGCGTCCTCGCCGGAGCGAACGCCTTCGCCGAGCAGCGCCAAATCCTCGCGCAGGTCGAGTAGCGGACGAAGCTCTGTGACGGCTGCCTGTCGAGCGCGCACCTCACGGGTCGTCGCAGGTTCCAGCAACCAGTCGGCAAGCGTCTCTTCCCCGACGCGTGTGCGCGCTGTTGAGAGCAACTCGAAGAGCGAGCCTTTGCCGAAAAGATCTAAATCTTCCGCATAAGGGTGTGAAGCCTCTATGAACCGCTCGCCCGTGTTCTGCCCGCGAGCCCAGCGATCTTCGAGCCTTTCGAGCCCTCGCTCATAAAGGTCTGCGGCACGCTCCGAGAGCCGCCGCGCACGAGTAATGCGCGCCTGAGTTTCGGCCAGGGCGAGGAAAGCAACGACCGGAGGAAGCAGCCACCACCAAACGATCAGCCCTTTGATGGCGAGCCAGGCCAGCACCAGAGCGGCTGCCAGCAACACCAGGCGCACGATTCCGACTTTGCGAAAGCTTTGAAAGTGCTGCGCCGCCGTCATACGGCGCGCTTCACGGCGGCGCGCATATTCGATACGTGGCTCCTCCGCCCCAGTAGCCTTCAATTCGTTTAAGAGGTCAACCTCTTGCTCAATCATCCTGGCATCTTAAACCATCTGCACGAAACTCGCCTCCAACACCGGGCGACCGAATTTGGACCGAAGGGGAGCGCCAGCTTCACGCCAGATGTCACGAGGCGCTTTTGAGGAGCGAAGAGCACTCAGGTCAGTACCGCCTGCGGTAGCGGGCGGGTTCTTAGCTCACCCATACCCGCCCGCTACCGCAGGCGGTACTGACTCGTAGTCTACATACACTTGCAATCATCTATAGTTCTGGATGTGCCAAGTTGGCCGCTCATGGCTTTGCACATTTATTCAGAAGATGCGCTGGCAGGACGTGTTAGACGGCAGGTTCTCCGAAAGCGGAAAGTGGCTAATGGGAGAATCAATAGTATAGGAGTAAGTAGTACGAAGAGCGAATGCTCCCAGAAGTCAGCTCCCTGACGATATGCGCCATTGGCCAACGGGATTCCTAACGTTGTCGCGTAATAGACCAGGAGCGGGCATAAAGTTAGCCGAAACAGACCGGAAGCATTCCTGGAACTCGACGCACTTCCGTAACTCATCTTTTCGTTGACCATAAACAACAACAGCAAAAACCCGAAATAGATAAAAATCCCTTCGAGGCGATGAAGTTGATTTGAACTTAACCAGCCCACTTCCGGATGCATCCCGCGCAGTAGCAACGCAGTGGAAATACGGACTGTATTCGCGACGATTGTTGCAAGATAAGCACACAGGGCGGCAAACGGAATGAATCTCCAGGCTGTGTCTTGCTCTCGGTCTCCCCACAGCTTTCTTAGCGAAAGCATCAGGAATGAGGTGATCAGGAAATTGACCCCCGCACAGGAAGCGGCAATGAGGAAATTGCGCTCAGTATTCATGTAACCCGCGTAGGATTCAAACTCAAAACGTGAACCGCTGACTAGTTCTACCAACAGAGTCGTCGGAGCGAGAATCCAGCGTAGTTGGTTAACGCTTGCCGTTGAGTAATAGAACTTGACTACAGCGGCACAAAGCAACACGACAACCAGCTGTGCGTTGCGTTTCGAAATAAGCTTCTGAATCATATCAGGCGCCGCCGCCGCGAACGGATAATCATAATCAGCGCGAGCGCCAGAGACGCAAGGGTCAGCCAAACGAGCTCCGGTTCACTTCCAACCCCGATGCCTTCGCCTACTGCCAGGTCGCTCACGCCCAAGGGAAGAGGTAACGGTTGCTTCACATCCTTTGCAGACCCGTCCGGGTTTCTCACCTCTTCACGAACCGCTATGAATGACGTGTATTGAGTCAACAAGTTGTACTTTATACCCAGTGAAATAATCTCCTTAACTCTCTCAGCGGATACATCCCCTGATCCGTAGTCCGACAGCTCAGTGATTCGGGAGCGAGCCCACAAATATCGCAGCGCCCGATTGGCCTCATCCGGCTGAACATTAGCCACATCCAAACTCGTCACGTAATCTCCACGCCCTGTTTTTCCACGCAGCTCGAAACTTCCCGTTACAGCCCCTCGCCATTTGCCGAAGAGAATCACGGGGCGCTCTGCCAGCAGGTCTGGAAGATAAACGGGGTGCACATCGTATGTCTCAAAACCGAGGGCACGTATCTGAATGTCAGTTAAGAGCGGAGTCTGAATGTATTCCCGGAATTTGGCGGCAATCGTTGAAGCTTCCAACTCATCTGTCACGATAAAAGGCTCACCCATTCCAGCCTTCGCCACGCCTTCAATGAGATAACGATTTACCGCTGAGCCGATACCGAACGCGAACACGTTCGATTGATGAAGATGCTCGCGAATGTAGTCGAAGACACCTTGCTCTCCTGTAATGTAACCATCTGTCACCAGCACGATGCTACGCGAGACGCCTGCTTGACGGGGAAGGCTCATGGCTTGTTTGACCGCTGGAAGAAGTTCCGTCCCTCCGCTCCCACGCTGCTCATCCAGCAATCGAATCGCGCTTGAGATAGTTTCTTGATTTGCCGGTAGCGACCTGGAAGAAAGCACAGACGAGTCTCCGGCAAACAAAACGACGTTGAAAAGGTCCGTTGGTCGCAATTGCCCGATTAGATCCTTCAGCAATTGTTTGGAGGTATTCAGAGGAAAACCCTCCATCGAGCCGGAAACATCTACGACGAAAATGTACTCGCGGGCGGGTATCTCCTCAGTCGCTACTCGCCTGGGCGGTTGAGCCATGTAAAGAAAGAAGTTTTCGTCTTCACCTTGGTAAAGAATGAGACCGGAAGCGATTTTATCTCCCGCCAAGCGGTAGCGCAGGACGAAGTCGCGATTTCCCTGGAATGGATCAGCATCGTCCAACGTCAGTTGAGCTATAGCTGGGCTTTGCCATTGCGGCAGAATCTGATGCGACGGACAACTCAGGTCCTGGATGGGTATGCCAGCAGAGATTCTGGCTGAAATATGGAGCGTGCTGCTCGATTTTTCTCCTTGATGAGTGTATGGACTATTGACCCAGCCATTTCCTTTTGGCGCAGAAGACTCCAATTGCGAGGAATATCTGGGCCCGACAACTGTAGGATAGACCACCTCATAAACTCCATCTGTCGGCACCAAAAGCTCTGTATAACGAAGCTCAATCTCAATTTGGTCCTGGGGCATGATATTCGCCAAGCTCATCGAAAACACATTTGGCCTGTTTTGCTCCAGCAGAGAGGCGCTCTTCCCTTCCTTCTTCGCCGTATCAAACTCTTGCTTTGCTGCCTCTCGTTCTTTGATTTTCGCGACGACCACTTGATCGCCAATTCGCATCCGCATGGCGTAGAGAGCGGCACGCGTGGATGCCGGGAAAACATAAGACGCATTGATTGGCCGTATGCCTTCATTTCGATATGTCTGCACGATCTTCACGTCTGCGATGACTCCTGAAACGGCTATCTCAACACGTGTATCCTTGAGAGGTAAGTGATCTATGTTAGGGTCACCTTTGACAAAGAAATATGGTGAAAGAGTTCTGTCGTCTTGAGTCTGCGCGGAGACCGCAGAGGAAACAGTTGCTATCGCAACCAGCACCAGGCAGAGCGAGAGCGCGGCTTTGAATTTGATTATATCGGTCATCATGGAATCAACTCCAAACAGTCTGTAGAAGATTTAAAACAGTCCGAATCCTAAGACGCTTAGGAGAGAGACATAATGTTCGCGGCCACAGGGTTGAACCCTGATAACCACAGTCATCCACGGGGAAGTGCCACTAAGCTGTGTGCATGCTCGTACGCGGCCGTGTAGTTCGGGGTTGGCGGCAGATTCAATGATAGAATAAGGTAATGAGAAAAAAGCGTTCTATGTTCTAATGGCTCCCCGATGGAACTAAGTTCTAAAGCAAAGTCAACAGGCGCGCTCTTGATGAAGGAGATGGTTATGAAGCTCAAAGCACGAGGATTAGGGATTGTGGTTCTGGCTGTTGCAATTGCCGGGCAGGCCATGTTTGTTCGAGGCTCGCGCACTTTTGGACAGACGGGTCAAGCATCGGACGCTGAGCGGATCGCCCGCCTGGAAACACTCCTTGAGAATCTGCGTCAGGAACTGAAGATACCGGCCTATTCGGCAGCTATTGTGAAGGATCAAAAAGTGCTCTGGGCAAAGGGATTCGGCTACGCCGACGTGGAGAACAAAATCCCTGCGACCGAACATACTCCTTACCACCTAGCTTCGCTGACCAAGACGTTCGCCTCCACGATTCTGATGCAGCTTGTGCAGGAAGGAAAAATCAAGCTGGACGACCCCGTCTCAAAGTACGGCATTACCCTGGAGAGCGATGGAGTCATTAGAGTGCGGCACCTGCTGTCGCACACCTCCGAGGGGAACCCCGGCGAGCAATATCGTTACAACGGCAATCGCTTTGGGG
>DASVXV010000193.1:0-73444 GCA_036392495.1 Pyrinomonadaceae bacterium
CGGATCGAGTTGGGAGAGGTGGAAGAGGCGTTAAGAGAGCATGAGATGGTAGACGATGTGGTTGTCACCATGAGAGAAGATGTTCCCGGCGATAAGCGTCTGGTGGCTTATTTGGTTCAGAACGCGCAGATTCAAATTGAAGATAACAAACAAATCTCGGAATGGCAGGCAGTCTGGGAGGACATGTATAGGCAGACTTCTCCGGAGCAAGACCCTACATTCAATATTGTTGGCTGGAACAATAGCTATACAAGATCACCAATGCCAGCAGAGGAGATGCGTGAATGGGTAGATCAGTCAGTTGAGCGAATTCTATCTCTCAAGCCAAGCCGTGTGTTGGAGATCGGATGCGGTAGTGGGTTGTTGCTGTTTCGTCTTGCTTCTCATTGCCGCTACTACCGGGGAACGGATTTCTCAGCGACAGCAGTGGCCCTTCTGCGGCAGCAATTAACGAAGTCTGAGTTGCCACAAGTAACTATTGATCAAAGATTGGCAGATAATTTTCAGGGTATGGAGGCGGAAGCCTTTGACGCGATAGTTCTTAATTCCGTGGTTCAGTATTTCCCGGGCGGCGAATATCTGCTGCGTGTTTTGGAAGAGGCTGTCAAGGTACTGTCTCCAGAAGGCTCTATCTTTGTGGGAGATGTGCGTAGCCTGCCTCTCCTGGAAGCTTTCCACACCTCGATTGAACTGCACAGAGCGCCTGCGTCGCTGCCCATTACACGTCTGCGGCAGCGCGTGCAAAAACACCTGAGCCAGGAGCAAGAGTTGGTAATTGATCCAACCTTCTTCACAGCCCTCAAGCAGCATCTACCGCAGATTAGCAGTGTACACATCCAACCAAAGCGAGGGCGCTACAATAATGAATTGACGCAGTTCCGTTACGATGTGATTTTGCATGTCGGAACTGGACGGTTTCATGATATGGGGCCTGAGCCAATGGAGTGGCAGGAGCATGATCTGACGGTAGCGGACATCCGACGACTCTTGCGAGAAAAGGGACCTGAGACGCTGCGCCTCGCGCATGTCCCGAACGCCCGTGTCTTCAAATCTGTTAAAGCATTGGAACTGCTCAGAAGCGAAGAGCCTCCGGAAACTGTGGGCCAATTGCGCGACATCTTAGGCAAGGTACAAAACAATGGGGTGGATCCAGAAGATTTATGGTCCTTGAGCCATGACTTGCCTTACGAGGTGGAAATCAGTTGGGCGAGTGCGTCTGCGGATGGCAGCTTTGACAGCAGCTTTACACGTAGCTCAAAGGTGTGGGCAGGGTCGGGTGAATCATTAAGAGATTCTATCAGGATACCAGTACATTCTGAGCCGTGGAGCCAGTATGCCAATAATCCTTTGCAGGGAAGATTCGCGCGTAAGTTAGTCCCGGAGTTGAAGAATTTCTTAAGCAAGCGATTGCCTGAATACATGATACCTTTCACCTTCGTGCTGATGGATGCGTTACCCTTAACGCCGAACGGCAAGGTTAACAGGCTGGCTCTTGCTGTACCCGATGATGCCAGACCTGATATGGAAGGCGCGTATGTGGCGCCTCGCACCCCAGTCGAAGAGTCGTTGGCGGAAATCTTCGCCGGGGTGCTCAACCTTGAGCAGATCGGAATCCATGACAACTTCTTCAAGTTAGGTGGGCATTCTTTATTAGCCACACAAATCATCTCCAGAATACGCGATGTCTTCCGTGTAGAGTTACCTCTTCGCCGGATATTTGAAACTTCTACGGTCGCCGGCTTGGCCGCAACAATCGAGGAATCAAAGAACAAGGAAAGGAGCGCCGAGGTTCAACCCCCAGCGATAGGCAGGGTGTCCAGGGAACAATATCGAGTAAGGGTCTCTCCACAAGGATTGATAGAAATCCCGAGACTTTAAGGAGGGAACTCTCCCAAATTACAAGCAGAGCTGCACATTAAGGGTTAGACTGGTTCGTTGCTCCCGACTTTATGAGCAGATTTTGATTTGAATACTTCTCAAACACAGAATATTGGGGTATAAGATTCCCCGAGCACTTGATGTTGTCTCACAGCCCCGCTTTGAGAGAGACAATCTTATCTTCATGAGCCTTAAACCAGTACGCATGATCTTTTGATATTAATCATCAAGCTAACTTCCAATAGTTATTAATAGGCGCTAATTCTGTTAAGGAGGTTCATACAGATGATACGAACCATGGTGTACGGCAAGATTCACCGCGCCACTGTCACTGCGGCAGACCTCCACTATATCGGCTCGATCACGATTGATTCGTTGCTCTTGGAAGCAGCACGCATCCTTCCTTTTGAGCGAGTCCAGGTAGTTGATATCAACAACGGTAATCGGCTGGAAACATATACCATTCCTGGCGAAGCAGGGAGTGGAATTGTGCAGTTGAATGGAGCTGCTGCGCACTTAGTCGGCGTGGGTGATTTGGTGATAATAATGTCTTACGTCCAGGTCTATGACCCGGTGCCGGAAGACTGGCAGCCTGCTGTAGTCCTGGTGGATGAGAAGAACCAAATTAGTGAGGTGCTTGGCCTGCGTACCCTCGTTGAAGCCACTTCTTAAAAGGTTCTGGTGCAAATTTCAGAGCAAAGAACCTGTATGTGGGGCTAAATCTCCGTCTGGCTTGGAATCATCATAGAGCTGAAGACGCGGAGCGTCTCGGGCATCTTTCTTGTCTGCGGGGGCGGACTCGTTCAACTGAATTGGGGGCGTTCTAAACAGAAAGTTCTGTGCAGCAAGTTTAAGGTGCTTTCGGGTATTGAGCAGAGCATACCGGATTATGACAGAATTACGAGCAACGAGTCCCTGGCTTTCATATCCCCGGCTCAATCCTTCTGCGGCCTTGCGCCTCTTCTGTTTTCCCTATGCTGGTGGGGGTGTCCACATTTTTCGTGCATGGCCGGAGAGTTTACCGCCGACGGTGGAGGTCTGCCCCGTAAATCTCCCCGGGCGGGGGAGTCGCCTGCTTGAGACTCCTTTTACCAGGCTTACGCCTTTGGTCCAATCTATCGCTCAATCTCTCCTCCCACACCTCAGCAAGCCGTTCGCCTTCTTCGGCCATAGCATGGGCGCGCTCATCGGCTTCGAGCTTGCCCGTTATTTACGAAAAGAACAGAGTCCTGAGCCTGTCCATCTATTCGTTTCCGGGCGGCGTGCTCCTCAAATACTTAATACAGAGCCGTCCACTTACAACCTGCCGGAGGCAGGGTTTTTAGCATACCTGCAACGACTCAAGGGTACGCCCGGTGAAATTCTTGAACATCCCGAACTGATGCGGCTGATGCTCCCGCTCCTGCGCGCGGATTTTGAGATGGTAGAAACTTATATCTATTCAAAAGACGCGCCGCTTAACTGTTCAATTACTGCGTTCGGCGGACTGCAAGATGACAAGGTGAAACAGGAGCGCCTTGAAGCCTGGCGCAAACAGACCTCCAGACATTTCTCGTTGCGTATGCTCCCGGGCGATCACTTCTATCTGCATACCGCCGAATCGCTTCTACTGCAGATACTCTCATCGGAGCTAAATCAACTTGTGGGTAGTATCGGTCGCACGACACCTCCATGAATTATCACTCCACTTCATGGCGCATTCCGCCAGAGCGGCTGCAGCTGGAACACGACGATATTCATATTTGGCGCGCCGAGTTGAGCCAGTCAGTACTGACGAGGCAATTTTTTCTTCAGATTCTCACTTCGGATGAGCATAGCAAGGCCAAAAGGTTCTATTCTCAGAAGGATCAAGACTACTTTATCGTCGCTCGTGGAATACTGAGGATAATCCTCAGTCGTTATCTTCACGTAGAGCCGCATCAATTGCGCTTTTGCTACGGGCCTTACGGGAAGCCTGCTCTGATAGAAACCCCAGGTCGTGAGGCGCTCCGCTTCAACGTATCTCACTCCCATGAATTGGTCCTTTTTGGCGTAGCTCGGGGCCGGGAGCTTGGACTCGACATTGAGTATATGCGTGAGGGTTTCGCCAGCGCCCAACTCGCCGAGCAGTTCTTCTCGTCCAGCGAAATAGCAATGCTTCGTGCGCTCCCGACTGATCAACAAATGGAAGGCTTTTTCAACTGCTGGACGCGCAAGGAAGCTTATGTCAAGGCTAGAGGAAAAGGTCTCTCACTTCCCCTGGACCGATTCGATGTGTCGCTCGCGCCGGGTGAGCCGGCAGCGCTATTAAGCGTGAGGGCAGAGAGACAAGGGGGCTCAGACTGGTCTCTGCTTGAATTGTCGCCGGGGCCGGGCTACATAGCCGCGGTTGCGGCGGAAGGCCGTGATTGGCGGCTCAGTTGCTGGCAGTGGTCAACATAGTCAGCTTCTACAGCTCCAATGACGAGCGATTATCTGGTTTTCAGTTCGAGGCGCAATTTCTCGATAGCTGTTTCGGCCTCAGCCGAGACCCTTTTCAGGCATTCAAACATTGCCGCTACTACTTCCCTGAAATGGGCCATCGTCTCTTTTTCCGTATCTCCCCATACCCACCATTGAAAAGCAACTTGGTGTCCAAACTTGTCGTTACGTTTCAACGGTAGCTCTGAGTAAAACGTCGGAAACAAAATAACTGAAACACATCCCGAAATAAATTCTGGATTTAGCTGTTGCAAATACTCGTGGCATCGCCTGAGCAGCCAACTGATATTCTTACTGGGCGCTAGCGGCGGCAGTGCCCCATCGTCTGGCATGGTGAGCGCAGCCCAGGCTGCGCTCTGTTCTGAGAGATTCAACTCTATGTCCCTAAAAAGAAAGATCAAGCCACCCGTCGTGAGCAGTTCTCCGGGCCAAAGATCTTTCTGCGGATTTTCGTGCGGACCAAGAAATCCGCACCCGTTAGACTCAAGCCGCGAGGCCGGGCCGTTGAGCCACTCCAATAATCTGTAGAATAACTGGACACCTTCCCACTCCGACCAATCCGCCCAGCCCTTGAAGCTATTTAACGCCTGCGGGATCAGTGTTGGATTTGCTTTGAAATCATAATACTTGTCAGCAGCGTAAGACTCGTTTTCAGTCCATGGATACGTTCTTATAAGGCCATCTGTCACATCATCAATGGGTAAAGCATCGGATATATACGCGTTCATCCCGGCCTCATCCTCCTTCAGTTTGACTTTAGAGTGTTCGCAAGTTCAATCTTTCTGTAGACGTAAGGCATGATTGGGGGATTGGAATACTCGAAGCTTCTGTTTGGCCTGTGATAGAGAGCCCCCAACCTTTTCTGAATTCCCCTCGCCATATCTTCCCAGCAGTTGAATCGCCTTACGGTTAAAGAAGCAGCAATAACCCTGGCGCTTGTTATTTGCCTGCAAAGCGTTTTTCGTTACGTCGATCCCTCGCGTAGTTTTCGTGTTGCGCAGGCGTAGAGAGTCTTCCTTTGTCAGGTCAATGATTTTGTTAAAGCCCGTGGTGCCATCGTAGCGTTCGCACATCCGCAGATTAGCTCTAAAATCCATAGTCTCTAAATAGATGTCGTTGTCTGAGAGTATTAGGAATTTCCTTCTCGGGTTCGAGTTGCTGATACCCGTATGAAAGCACAGGTCCCGATTAAAGGGACCTCCATCTCGCAAAAAAACATATTTGCAGTTTGTCGGTAAAGTCGCCGGATTAACAGTGGGTTGAGTGCCTTGTTCGACAATCACGATAGCGATGTACGGAGAGAAAAACTCATGATAGTAATGCACCAGATACATTAGGTTCTCTGTCGTGCGCCCTGTCAGGCTCTGATCTTGATGCGCGAAAATGAGAGTTGTGTCGCTCAAGAGGCGGTCCACTTGTGGGCTGAATAACACTAACGATTCCTGTAAGTACCAATGTTGCTCAAGGCGTCTCTGGGCGTCTGAGTAATCAGTTTCTACCCAGGCTAGATGCGGCATGAAGCAGTAGCAGTTAAACCGTCGTTGCAGAATAAGGTTGTTGTTGTCTAAAACATCCTCCGAGTTACGATTCACTTCGATAAACGCATCAAACACCGTGTCCCTCATGGCATAGGCGTAGGTCGAATTCGCCTGGTTGATTCGGGCGATATTATCAGAGACTTTGATCAGTTCATCCTTATGTAGAGCGCCAAAAAACAGCATGTCCCAATCGGGCGGCAATTGTTTAATGTGTGCTCTAAACTTTTTCTGTAGGTCAGGATCAAAGACAACATCATCTTCAAAGATCAATACGCTGGACACGCCAACTTGGCGTGCCTCGCGAACGACCTGTAAATGGCTGCGTAAACATCCATAGGCTCCTGACGTATGAATCCATCTCGCCGGAATTTTCAACCTGTCTCCGTCCAATGCCGGAAACCGGCGGACCGAGTGGATTCCATGTCGGTCGAATTTAAGCTGCATCTGTTGCCAGCGGTCCGGCCGTCTATCGAGATTAATGCATACCTTATACGGGAATGCCTCGTTTATTCCTCCCTTGAGCCGGTTTGTTATAGCTTTGGGCATCTTTTCTAATTTAGTGAGGCTTCGCTAGGGACTTTTCGCAAGCTGGAATGCGAAACGCCGCCTGTGATGGCATAAATGTTGAAAGCGCCGGAATTGTATTATGCTTGTGCTTATTCCTCAATGGCTTAATGAGAGGAAGCCTGGGAGACGTTTTGGTTGACGGTTCCCTAAATGTCTCTTACACTGGGCGGACCCAACGGGTAAAGCGGAGTCATGAACATGGCTAAAGGCGAGACCTCTATTCTTTCTGACGGGCAGTTGGCGGATTATGAAGAACTGGGTTTCATTCACTCGATTCCGATCCTGTCGGAGGATGAAGTTCGGTACTACCGCGCCGCGGTCGAAAAAACATGCCAGGCCGTTGGCGGTCGTGACACGCGGCTGAATGGGCTCCATCTCTTTTTTCGTTGGGCCTGGGATCTGAGCACACATCCGCGCCTGCTGAATTGTTTGGAACAACTCCTCGGCCCCAATATCTTGCTCAAAGCGACCAGATTGTTTTACAAGCATGGCCGGAGCGCTTCTTTCGTCGGGTGGCACCAGGATGGCATCACAGAAAGATTGGAAGACGCTCACGTGCCAGCGATCTGGCTTGGGCTGACAGCCGCGACTGTAGAAAACGGTTGCCTGCGCGTTGTGCCCCGGTCGCATCGTCTCGGTCTGGTTCCGCACATCGAGCGCCCCGATTCTGACAACCTGACCTATCAGGGCGTGACAGCACAGGTTGAGATTGACTCGCCGCGCGATCTCGTTATGCGCCCCGGGGAAATGAGCCTGCATCATCCGCTCGTCCTCCATGCTTCAAACCCGAATCGAACAGCGGAGCCCCGCATCGGCTTTTCTGCCAGCTACGCCACCTCGACGCTGCCCGGCAGCCTGACTGCTGTGGCCTGGGTGCGTGGTAATGGTCCCACACACTGTTTCGAGATGATTGACAAACCGCCCGATGCGCCTCTGGAGGACGCCGTCGCCGCTTATCTTGCGCATGACCGGCAGAGAACCTTTGCCAATCGCCAACTCAGCACCTCATCGTCTGGGTTATCCACAAAATGAACCTCGACATCGTAATGTCGTAGTAAGGACTTCAACGTGACCACCCCAATCTTATCTGTTGTAATCCCCACCTGGAATCGGTCTCGCTTGGTTTGCGAGGCAATTGAAAGTGCCCTCAATCAGCGTGCTGGACAAGTTGAGGTCATCGTCGTTGATGACGGCTCTACTGACGATACCGTGGACGTGCTCGCAAGGAGCTTTGGCTCCCGCATCCATTTGCTACGCCTGCCCCAGCGCCGAGGTCCAGGCGCGGCGCGAAATGCTGGCATCCGTTTGGCGAGCGGGGAATTGATCGCTTTTCTGGATTCCGACGACCTCTGGCTTCCTGGGAAGCTGGATGCGGAACTCGGCGTGCTCAAGCGTTTCCCGGACGCGGACGCAGTGGTGTCGGATAGCCTGACCTTCGTGCAGGGACAGGCTGAGGAGCGCAGTCGTTTCGGGCGAAACGGTCTGCTTGCAGCCTCCGAAGGGCAAGTGCGTTGGATGAGTGAATGTCGGTGGTTATGGACAAACAGTCAGAACGGAGTGGCAACGTGTTCGATAACTCTGCGTCGTAGAGTGTTGGCTCGTCTAGGGGACACGTTGTTTGCCGAAGACCTCGTTTCCTGCGAAGATTGGGAATTAGAGATGCGCATCTACCACCAGGGCCGCGTCGTCGTGTTGCCGGAAGTCTGGGCCTGGATTCGGCGTTTAGACGACGGGGCCCGGCTGGGCCGTGCGGTCCCCGGAAAGCCTCCCACCAGGGAACAGGAAATAGGTTTGCTCCGTGACCGGCTCAAGGTCGTGGAGCGGTCGCATTGGCTCAGCGGACTCGACGCCCATTTAGCCGACGAGCTTGAGCGCTTTCGTGACGACACCGTTCGGCAACTCGCTCAATTGGCAAAATTTGAGCAGTAACGCGAAAAAGAGTGAGCAGTTGAAGAAAAAGCTTTTGCTGCTCACCGCTCACTCGATAAGAACGGGGAGATTGAATAATGGAAGAGGTCCATCTATGGCGCGGTTCGGCTGAGCAGCGAGCGCTTCGTTCTCAGTTGGGCAAGTCAGGCCAGTTTGCCTACTTCAACCAGCAACTGGACTATCCGGATTGGAGCCGTAAGACGGTGCTCGATTTTGGCGGTAATACAGGAAATCTTTTGCTGGACCCAGATTGCACAATACGCCCTGAAAATTACTACTGCGTTGATGTCATCAGAGAAGCCCTGGAAGAGGGGCGCAAGAGATTACCTCAGGCCCATTGGATTCATTACAATCGCTACAACTGTTCCTTCAACCCTGAGGGTATCCCGGGGCTGCCGGTTCCAGATCTTGGAATCGAGTTCGACATGGTCCTGGCCTATTCCGTATTCACCCACACCACGCGCGAGGAAATGAAAGAGCTAGTTGAGCAATTACGAAGGTGTCTCGCGCCAGGCGGCGCGCTGGCCTTTACCTTCATTGATCCGCACTTCAAATCCTGGCCCGGAACTTACGAGGGAAATAATTTGAAATGGCGTTTGGACAAGGTTCACAAAGCTAATCCCACCGTTGATGTCAATGGCTTGTTGGAACAAAGTCGCGGCGCGGCGTGGTGTGCTCTTGTAGACGGCGCGGCGTTGTATCTCAATGGCAATGGTGTCTGGGGCGACGAAGCCCGGACCTGCATGACCTATAACGTTTTCTACACAGTGGAGTTCTTACAGCGAGAGTTCCCGCGGGCGAGGATCCGTCCCCCGGTCAACGGCCAGATGCAGCATTGCTGTATCATTCGGCAGGAGACTTGACCTGGGGCCGCCGGGAAAGCACTGGCGCCCGAGAACAGATCAAACTAATTGACAGGACCATAACAGTCTCCTAGACTATCGCCACCAGCATAGCCGGGTGGAATCATTTTCTGAGCCTCATATAAACCAAAGGATCAGACCCGAGATGTTAGCGCCGTTTCCAGATACGGGGAGAATCGAAGTTTCGCCCACGCTGGCGAGCGAGCTACTAAAGAGTGCCGAGCGCCTCCCCTTATACGATAACAAAGAGTTCTACTCGCCTGCTGTTCAGGAGTTGGTTCTCAATCGTGTTCGCGAAGCCTGCCGGGATGGTTTCGATTGGCTCGTCCAAACGGTCAAGGAGCGAATCGCTCAGCGGCCCTACTGCGTCTTAATTCGGGGTCTATGTTTCGACGAGGGGAACAGATTGTTCGTCGCCATCAATCGGGCTTTTGGGGAACTGGTTGCTGGACCTTACGAAAAGCCTCGCGCTCAACTCGTTCATTATATTCAGCCGGCGACCGACATCCCTTCATCGCGAGGAGGTCGTGAGAGCGAAAGACTGCACACGGATACCGCGGACTGGGAAACACCCGTCGAGTTGATCTCGATGGTCTGCGTCCGCGCCGACCCGAAGGGGGGCGGGCGCTCTCGAATCCTGGATGTTGACACCGTCCGAGACGAAGTTAAAACCCGTTTAGGACCTGAGACGCTCAAACTCCTGGAGACCGCTCCTGTGCCGTGGCAGTTGGCCGCTTATTGCGGGGGCGGCGTAAAGTGGCGGACCGTCCTGGGCGAATCCAGGATGTGTTGGCGACGTTATACGATTAATCTTGCGTTGGATTCTGAAGGTGCTCAGCTATCGGATGAAATGCTAACCTCATTGACCGCTTTTGAAGAGGCCATCACGGCTACCAACCGGACCGTTGACTTTCTAATGAGCGAGGGCGAGTTGCTGTTTTCGGATAATATGCGCACGGTTCATGCTCGCACGCCAATCTTAGACGGCGACGCTTCCAATCGTTTGATGATTCGCAGTTGGATCAGAACTTCTTAAACGGAGTTGCAATGAAGTTCGCTCAAATTTGTGATCGTGTCGAAATTGATGGGGCGACCAATGCGCCGCTGGATATTTCTGCGCTCTCCGGAAATTGGCTTAATTCAAATCCCGACACGACTGGCATCGCGCGGCTGGTGATGTCCGAGACGAACGGAAAGCTCTCGCTTCAGGTCTATGCTGTTGGCCCCAATGGTTTGATTGATTGGGGGACGACCGCCGTCAACATCCTGGCAGCAGGGCCAGCCTCGCGGGTCATTGCGGGGTTTACGTGCCTCTACGACTTCGGTTTCGCGGAAACAGTGCTTCAGGGAATGATCCTCAAGGGCCTGATCGTTCTCGCCCAAATCCATCACTTCAAGGATGAAAGCCAGCGCGTTGACTATTTTGTGCGTGAATACTTTTCACTGGCCCACGGGCGATACTAGCGCCCCCGCCGTGGTGCGTCACTATTTGAGAATTCATCATGACACAATCCTATGAGTTCAGGCAGAGCGGCCACTTGAACCCCGCGCTAACGGACCCCGCGACGAGGACCTTGAATGCCGAAAAGCTGCTGGGTCGCTGGGTGAATACAAACCTCGAAACTCAAGGGGTCGCCGAGATCATCATCGAGCAGGAGGGCGAACGGTTCAGCGTCAGCGTGGTCGGGGTTGGGGCGGATGGTCCGATTCAGTGGCCCAAGTCCAGGGCGACAGCGCTGGCGAATCTTGAGGAAGAGGCCGGGCAGCGTGCGCTTGCTCTATCGGCTACTTTCGACTTTGACTTCATGAGAGCGGAGACCTATCTGCGGGTTAATAAGGGCGTACTCGTTATCGTGCTGTTCAATACGTTCAGAGACCACAGTGGCAGGTCGAACTACGTTAATCGCGAGTTCTTTTACCGCCAGGATTGATCCTTCGGGCGACCGGAAACCGATTCCAGTTTACGCTCAAAACAATACACCTTGAGGATGATCGTGGTCTTCTTCTCGACCAAAACCGGGCAATTTACCTATTTCTCTTTACAAATGGGCGAAGCGGTGTGGAGAGGGAAGAACGTGTTGGATTTTGGAGGAAACATCGGCAATATTTTACGGGACCCGAATTCGACTATTGATGAAGAACGATACTGGTGCATTGATGTCGTCAAAGACTCGATTGAGCGGGGAAAGCAAGCTTTCCCGAAGGCCCATTGGTATTTTTACAATCGCGCCTGCTTCTTCTTCAATCCGTATGGAGTCCCCAATCTACCGCTTCCTGATCCAGGCCAGACATTTGATTACATTGTTGCTTATTCAGTCTTCACGAATACATCGCAGACCGACATGCTTCAGTTGGTTAGCCAATTAGAAGGTCTCTTAGCGAAGGATGGCGCACTGGCCTTTACCTTCATTGATCCGCATTATTTTTCCTGGCCGGGGCAATATCACGGAGATAATTTTCAGTGGCGATTAGAACGAGAAATATTCCTGGAAGGAGAAAAAGGCAATATCTTAAATCTTGATGTGGAGAACTTAATGAAAAGAGCACAACCTGCCGATTGGTGCATACTCGTAAACGCGGATGATTTATACATTGAGACTGAAGATGTTAAGCCTTATGAACCGGAGCGACAAAGAACTTTCCATACCTTTTACACCGAAAAATATATGAAGAAGTTGTTTCCGAATGCTACTATTCTTCCCCCTGTCAACAGCGAGATGCAACATTGTTGCATCATCAGGAAGTCATGATTACCTGAATTCAGAAAAGGATAGGGCCATTGGACTTCACTCAACTCACACCGGAGCAGCGGCAATCCTTTAACGAGGACGGTTTTCTGGTCGTGCGCGACGTTCTCGACGCGGAGACGGTCGAGCGCCTGACCGAGGAGGGCGACCGACTGGCGGCATCGTTTCTGCGCAAGCCAGAGGTTCTTGGCAAGCCGGAGTATAATCATCTGGATTTGCGCCCGGGCTTAATCAAAGAAAAAGCGTTGTTCGCGCTAATCTCTAATTCACCTGCCGTGCCGCTGGTCGTTCAGTTGCTCAGTCCCAATATTCATCTCCACTCGACGACACTCATTTACAAGAGACCCTCCAGGCCGAATGCCCCGGGGTTTCGGCGCGGGTGGCACCGTGATATTCGCATTCCACGCGACCTGGGGCATCAGTGCCTGCCGCGTGTGGGCATCAAAATCTGTTACTGCCTGACGGATTTTCACAAACCTGATTCCGGTATGACCATGCTGGCCCGCGGGAGCCACTTGAGGACCGAACCTCTTGCTATACGCAAGGGCCAATTCGATCCGGAAAATGTGGAACTATGCGAACTGAAGCTGAACGCTGGCGACGCCTTTCTCTTCGAGAACCGCATCTTTCATACTGCTGCCCCTAATTTGAGTGATCGCATCTCCAAGGTGCTGATGTACGGCTATTCTTATCGCTGGATGAAGCCAGAGGTATATCTCGAAGTACCTGATAAGCAGCAACTGGAGAAGGCTGATCCGATTACCTATCAACTGTTAGGTGGATACAGGGACGTTGACACCCCGCCCTGGGCGTTACAACAATGGGCCAAACGTCATGGCGTCCTTCCCGAGCCAGTGCCGTGGACCGTAGAGGTTTAAAGGGGAATTTAATGTCACGTGCCGATGACGCGCTGATGCTTGCCGATGCGAAGGCTCTTTTTGCGGAAGGGCGGGCGTTCGCGTGGAATCTCATCTCTACCCGGCTAACGCAATTCTCCTACTTCGACCGACAGCTCGAACATCCGGTCTGGAAGGGGCGTAAAATTTTGGATTTCGGCGGTAATATCGGCACCTTTCTGGTGGGCGCGGGCGAGCATGTCGCCCACGATGATTACTGGTGCATAGATCTGAATCCGGCTGTGGTTGAGCAAGGCCGCCGCACCTACCCGCAGGCTCATTTCGTACACTATAACCGCTATAGCCCACAGTACAATCCGAACGGGGTCCGACATCTACCCATCCCGGACTGTGGCGTGAAGTTTGACATGATTCTGGCCTTCTCCGTCTTCACTCACGTGGACCAAAACGAGATGCTCGAACTTGTCGGGCAGCTGCGCGGGATGCTGGCATCCGAAGGCGTTCTGGCGTTTACCTTCTTCGACCCACATTATGATCTGTCCCTGTCCGATCCCGCGCGGCCCCCAGGCTCTGCCGTGGGACATTATCTCGGGTCCCCCGGCACAAATAAAATTGCGAAGCGTGCGCAGTGGTATGTTCTCATTGACGACAAACTCTATGCGGAGCCGGGCGACAAATTCTGCCATCAGACACGTGTGGGAACGCCTCTTGAGGACTACTGTTCATACTTTACCGCGGACTATATGGCGGCGCTCTTCCCGGGCGCAACGGTGCATCCGCCGATCAGCCCTGAGTGGCAGCACTGCTGTATCCTAAAAAAGACCGAGTAATCTTTCGGGTGCGACTTGAAGCGGACCGAGTCGAGAAGATAAACTATGAATCTGAGATTCCACTGGATGCTCCTCAGGGGCAGCGAAGTAGCCGTTGACATGCCTCAAACGTCTAAGTAGGCTGCCCATTATCGAATCCAGTCGGCAAGCATCACCTCAGCGGCACCTTGGGCATTACAGCAATGAGCCAAACGGCATGGCGTCCACCCGAAATCAGTGCCTTGGTCTTTGAAGTTTGAGCAAGGTTAAGCACCATCTTTCCATGACTATCATTGCAACCTTAGGCGACGTTCTTGAAAGTACACTCGTTACATAGGCGATAAATTCTTATGGTGACACACCTCTCGACTCGGGAAACACAATTCTCCTACTTCGACCGACAGCTCGAACATCCGGTCTGGAAGGGGCGTAAAATTTTGGATTTCGGCGGCAATGTCGGCGGCTTCCTGGCAGGTGCAGACGAGCAGGTTGACCACGATGACTATTGGTGCCTGGACCTCACCCGAGGTGCAGTTGAACAAGGTGGCCGCAGGTTCCCGCGCGCTCATTTTGTGCACTACAATCGTTATAGCTCATATTTCAACTCGGACGGGGTTCGCTATTTACCTATCCCGGACCTGGGGCTGAAATTCGACCTGATCCTCGCCTTTTCTGTGTTTACTCACACTCACCGGAGCGAGATGCTCGAACTTGTTGGGCAACTACGCGGCATGTTGTCGCCTCGCGGCGTCCTCGCGTTTACTTACTGTGAGCCGAGCTATGACAGGTCGTTATCCTCTCCCGAACTGCCTTCGGGGACTGATGTCCGAAAGATGCTTGAGTGGGAGCAGGCTAAGAATCCGTCTCTTGAGATCGAAGGGATGGTCGAGACCGCACGGCAAGCGAATTGGTGCCTTCTCATTGATGACAAACTCTATGTGGAACCGGGCGACGAACTCTGCCAACAAGAGCGGTCGGGCCAGGCCGGGGAGTCCTACTGCACTTACTTTTCCACGGACTATATGGCGTCGCTCTTTCCGGACGCGACAATGCTTTCGCCGGTCAGCCCTGAATGGCAGCACTGCTGCATTATAAGAAACGAAAGAGCCTGACTTACACGCAGGATTAAAGCCTGAGAGATTGAGAAGAACAGCCATGAATCTGAGGTTCCATTGGATGCTTCCTAAAGGCGGCGAAGTGGCCGTTAACGCACCTCAGACTCCCCTTGAGGCTGCCCGTTATCGAATCGAGTCTATCAGCAGCACCTCGCCCGCTCCTCGCCCTGACATGAAAGGCTGGCCGCACTTTGCTCGCCACGCGGAGGAAGCCGGGATTGATTCAGTGCTGATCTCGTTCAGCCGTTACGAACCGGACCCCTTTCTCGTCAGTTGCGCGCTCGGTCAAGCCACGGAGCAGCTCAAGTTCATCATCGCCTATCGCTCGGGGCTGATGCAGCCTGCGACCTTCGTGCAGCAGATCAACACCCTCTCCGGCCTGATCGGGGGACGCCTCTCCGTCAACATCGTCGCGGGCAGCTCCAAGGTGGAGCAGTACGGCTATGGAGATTTTCTCGTGCACGATGAAAGGTACGCCCGCGCCGAGGAGTTTCTAGCGGTCTGCCATTCTTTTTGGCGAAATGATGGTGAGGTTAATTTCGACGGCAAGTATTATCGCGTCGAGAAGGGAAAGCTCCACACGCCGTTTCAAGCGCCGGATAGAACCTCCCCGGAAATCTACGTCTCAGGTCATTCCGAGGCGTCCGAGCAACTGGCTTACTCACAGGGCACATGCTGGTTGCGCGTGGCCGACACTCCTGAGAAGCTTCAACCCGTGGTGGCGCGTGTCCGGGAACGTGGGCTTGAGGTCTGTCTCAGGATGGGACTGATGTGCAGGCCGACGCATGAGGAAGCAGTCAATGCCGTGAAGGCTCTGCTGCCGGAGGATAAACAGGAAAGCACAACCAGACTCAAAGATGACTCGCAAATGTACAAGGAGGGCGCGAGCGTTACGAGCGACGCTTACTGGCTGAACCGTTCCCTCTGGGCAGGGCTGGTGCCGCACTACGGTCCTGTCTGGACGACGCTGCTCGGCACGCCGAAGGAACTCGCCGATGCCTTTCTTGCGTGGAAGCGGATCGGCGTCAGCCAGTTCATCATCTCGGGCTGGCCGGAACTCGATACTGTGGTCACTTTCGGCCGAGAGGTTCTCCCGCTCATCAGGGACGCCGAGCGCCGATGGGAAGATTAAAAGTCAGTACCGCCTGCGGTAGCGGGCGGGTCAGACTAAACGATGAACGCTGAACGATGAACGCTGAACCGAACGGCAGTCTTTTCATTCCGCGTTCAGCGTTCCGACTTCCGCGTTTCAGACGCCCGCCCGAGACCTTAGGCGGTACGGACCAATAGCTCGATAGAAACAGCCATGAATCTGAGATTCCACTGGATGCTGCCCAAGGGCGGCGAAGTAGCCATGAAGACGGCACAGGAAACGTCCCGCGTGCTGACGACCAAAAGCACCTCGCCCGCCGCGCTGCCGGACATGGAAGGTTGGGTCCGATTTGCTCGGAGCGCAGAGGAATCGGGAATTGAGTCGGTGTTGCTTTCTTTCAGCCGGTACGAGCCTGATACTATTTTGGTCGCGTGTGCGGTCGGTCGGGCGACCACAAAGCTCAAGTTCATTGTTGCTTATCGCATGGGGCTAATGCAGCCTGCGACCTTCGTGCAGCAGATCAACACCCTCTCCGGCCTGATCGGGGGACGCGTCGCCTTGAATATCGTCGCGGGCAGCTCGACGGCAGAGCAGCGCGGCTACGGGGACTATCTTGAGCACGATGAGCGTTATGCCCGCGCCGACGAATACCTGGCGATTTGTCGTTCCTTCTGGCGGAACGACGGTGAAGTTGATTTTGATGGCAAGTATTGTCGAGTCAAGCAGGGAAAGCTCCACGCCGTTTCAAGCGCCGGACAGAACCGCTCCCGAAATCTACGTCTCGGGCCACTCCGAACAGGCCCAGCAATTGGCTCTCACTCGGGGTACTTGCTGGTTACGTCTGATTGATACGCCCGAGAAGCTCAGCCCTCTGGTGAGCGGTTTTCGAGAGCAGGGAATCGAAGTCTGTCTCAGGCTGTGCGTAATTTGCAGGCCGACGCATGAAGAAGCGGTCCGTGCTGCCAGGGCTATGCTGCCGAGCGAAGATATAGGTCAGCAGGAGCGCGCCATTCTCACCAAAAGCGATTCACAGACGCTGAAACAGGCCCTCGCCGCGGCGGACGAGGTTGGTTGGTTGAATCGTAATTTGTGGGCCGGGCTGGTGCCATATTACGGATCGTCGGCGATGACGCTGTTGGGTTCTCCAGAAGACCTCGCAGAGAACTTCCTTGAGTACAAGCGGATCGGCGTGACGCAGTTCATCATCTCAGGCTGGCCGAAGCTCGACGAGATGCTTATCTTCGGGCGCGAGGTCCTGCCACTTGTCCGGAAGGCAGAGCTAGATTAAAGGAGGCTTTCAGCCGATGGCAGAAAAATCAGGCGTATCGGCAAGCCCTCTTGCTCACGTTATCGCCAGGCTGCGCACGTCTGAAGTCTTGCTGGAGCCTTATCCCCACTATTACCTCGAAAACGTCTTCCCAGATGATTTCTACCAACTGCTGCTCAGCCATCTGCCCGGCAGCACCGCCTATCAAAACCTGTTTGAAGTGACGACTCTCAAGCTCGACCATTTCCGCTACAGAGACCAGAGAGACCTGGGCGACGGCTGGACCGAGCAGTTACCCGCTGAACTCAGGGACTTCTGGAACGGTTTCAACGAATGGTTCCTCGGGCCGGACCTGGCAGAGGCCGTGCTCGATTCGTTTGCCCAGCCGTTGCGCCCGCGCTTGGGCGAAAAGGACGCGTGGCCGCCTCTCTCGGTCGAGTGTCAACTCATCCGTCATCGGGCCGGATATTTTCTTCAGCCGCACTCGGACTTTCACACGAAGATTGCGGTGTTGCTGATTTATCTCGCGCCTGACGAAAGCGGGGCGCATCTGGGAACTTCGCTCTACCGACCCAAAGATCCGAGCTTCACCTGCCACGACAGCGCGCATTATCCGTTCGAGGATTTCGTTAGAGTGAAGACTGCTCCCTACAAGCCGAATTCACTGCTCGCATTCCTGCGCTCCGACGTCTCATTCCACGGCGTCGAGCCGCTCTCGGAGCAGGATGTCAAAACGTGCGACCGTGATTTGATTCAGTATGTCGTCTATGACCGGCATGGTCGCGAGGCGCAACTTCGTGAACGGATTCTCGCCGCTACCAAAGAGGCTACTGCGTGAAATTGCCACAGCAAGAGACGCGGAATATCGTCTTCGTTGCCAGCCGGCTGATCGGGGAAAGCCTGCGTAGTGCGCGGGCGGTCAAGAAACTCGACCGTGTTAGCTTGCTCGGCATCTGCGAATGCCCACCCGGCGATGACAGGGCGGAAGTATTCACCGACCTGAGCTGCGTTGGAGACACTCACGATGCCGATCAACTGATCGCTGCCGCGCGTGGGCTTGGCGAGAAGCACGGCCCTCTGGAACAGATTGTTACGGCGCATGAGACGTTGCTTGAACCTGTAGCTCAGGCCAACGAGGCGCTCGGCCTGCAAGGCATCAGCGTGCCCACTGTTCGTCGGGCACTCGATAAGTCATGTCTGAAACGAACGCTTGAGCACGCCGGGATCAAAACGGCTCTTGATCAGTTGATAACCAGCGACGCGGACGCTAGACAGTTCGTTGGCAAGGTAGGTTTTCCGATTGTGCTCAAGCCTCTCGGAGGAAGCGGCGGTCTCGCCACCTGGTGCATCCGCGATGTCGAGCAACTCGAATTCGCTCTCTCGTTGATGCAGCCTTCGCCAGAGAATGCTGTTCTGGCCGAAGACTACCTTGACGGTCAGGAGCTTTGCATAGACACCATCACGATTGCGAATGAACCACGATTTTATTCGATCTGTTGCTACCGTCCGTCAATTATGGAGGCGTTGGAAAATCCGCTTATCCAGTGGACGTGCGTGATGCCACGCGATATCGGCGGCGATCTGTTTCATGATTTCATTGAACAGGGTCTGACGGCGGTTCGAGCGCTGTCGGTCGGAAATGCCATGACTCATATGGAAGGGTTCCTGCTCAAAGAGGGAGGAGTCAGTTTCACCGACGCCACGCTCAGACCTGCGGGCGCAAGGATCGGTCCGATGCTCGCGTTTGCATACGACATAGACCCGTACCTAGCGTGGGCAAGGGTCGCCGTGGACGGTCGTTTTGACGGGCCGTGGCAACGCAAGTATGCTGTGGGCACGGTCTTTCTGCGTGGAATGGGGAGCGGTTCGGTGGAGCATGTACGCGGCCTCGACGCTGTAAAGCAGCAAGTTGGGAAACTCGTGGTAGAGGCTCGCTTGCCGCGAGTCGGCGCTGCGAAGGCGGTCACGTATACGGGGGACGGATATATCACCGTTCGCCATCACGAGACACAGATTGTCGAAGATGTCCTTCAGTTAATCGCGCAAACCGTGCAGATCACCTACAACCAGCCGAAATTATCTGCGCCTTCGAACGGAGCGGTCGGAGAGCAATGGTCGCAACGACTGCAACACTTCGATAAACAGCTTTACAAACCAAGCTGGGACGATGATTCTTTGCCGAGTCTGTAGCCATGCGTGATGCTTCGACAGCATCAGATAGGCAATCTTCACTCAGAGACTATCAAAGATAAAGAGGAGATACCGCGTGACATCAGAAGCACCTAGAGCCTTCAATCGGGAGATGTACCACGACCATCCAGAAAACGTTTTCTACGGTACGGATGACGGCTGTCAGGACGGGTCTTTCGGTGAGTTTGCGGAGTTTCGCGCTCATTACGAAGGTGTGGCCCCGCACAGGCGTGAGAATATTCATATGCTTAGTGTCGTCGGTGGCCTGTACGGTCTCAACTTCATTCCGCTCTGGCGTCCCCGTCGGATTACGATCTTCGACATCAACCCGGCAGCCATCGCCTATTTTCGCATCATTCGCCACGTGTTTACGACAAGTCGAAACGTCGAGCACTTTCTCGCTCGGCTCACCGCCGGGGACTACGATGTTGAGACCGAGTTGGAACAATTCGTGCAAGAGAATATCATCATGAAGCAGAAGGGGTGTCTGCCACGCTCACGCGGTTCCACCAAACGCCCCTACGAGCAGAGTTGGCAGTACGCTTTCGAGAACTTCGACTTAACCAAGCAGCTCTTGACCGAAGTTCCTCTTGATATCCGTACCGAACCCATGGAGAGCGAAAGCTTCAGCAAGTGGATACGCGACCAGAACAACCTTTGGATCTATGCTTCGAACATCACGCAATTTCACTACTTCGACCTGGAGTTCGCAAATCCCACCAACGTCGTCGTTGTGCAAATCATCCATCCCGACCAGCCGCAGCTCCTCGACCTTGCGCCGCTGAGCGGAGGGCCTGTCAAGGTCAAGTTTGAGATACCGCTCAAAGCGGAGCTGATGGATAGATAGTTCCAGAGAGATCACCCCACATCGGTGAAAGGAACAAGACAGATGGTCAACAAGATTCGGATCAAAACGGACGCGGCCCCCACGGCCGTCGGCACCTACTCGCAGGCTATTCGGACCGGTGACCTGGTCTTCGTCATGGGCCAGACCGGACGCGACCCGGCCACCGGCAAACTGGAAGAAGGACTTGAGGCCCAAACCCGGCGGATGCTCTCCAATATCGAGGCGATTCTCAATGCCGCCGGGTGCTCGCCAGCCGATATTGTCAAAGTGACACTCTTGCTGGCGGACATCAAAGATTTCAAGGCTGTGGACATCATCTACGCAGAATGGCTTCCAGGGTTGGGAGTGACACCATTGCCAGCGCGCACGGCCTTCCAGGCGGCGGCGCTTCCAGCCGGAGCGTTGGTCATGCTTGAGGTCGTGGCTGCTTATCCAGGCGATTGATTACCCTGTGCCTGCCCTCAACAGTTAAACGGTCAAAGGGTAGCTTCCAGTGGGAAGATGCTATCGAATGTGTGGACGAGCGTGCGGACAGGTGGCTCCGGTTCGGAGCTTCCTGACCTCACTCAGCGAGCCGTCTCCATGCTGACCTGATGCTCATGGTCCGTAAATATCAGCGCGAATCTATGCACCGCTCCTTGCTCATCAAGCCTACAGGAAAGGCTATGACTCATAAAGCGGCGTCATCAAAAGAAAATACTTGACAGTCCCTCATGACGAGCATAGATTCACAACGATTCTTATGGGAATTCCCGTAGCGCCTAGCCCCGCTACTTTTCACATTTGCACGTTAACCAGAGCTCCAGCATTTACATGCCGGATTGTTTGTCTGATCCGTCATGATAAATCTCCCCAGAACATTGTGGAATCTTGATCCGCTGGTTTTCATGTCGGAAAATTATGAGAAGTAAGCCCTTCGCACATCCTCTGTCTCAGAGCGGTAAAACGGAAACTCGCCTGAAAAGCATCCGCCTCAGGCTTCTAATAATCTTTGTGTCCCTGTTCACTGTAAACTTTTCTCAAGTTTACGCGCAGCAAGAGAGCAGCAAACAGCCGCGACTGCCGCAGCGATATACGCGAGAGGGCGTAACGGTCGAACTCAGTATTGAACCCGTTGCACGCGAAAAGAATTCTGAGCTGCTAGAAGGCACGGAAGCAACGGTGCGACTTAAGATCACAGAAGCCAGTGCTGGAAAGGCTCTCAGTAACCTGCGGCCAGCGGCTTGGATTGATCTTCGCCCGAGCGCCAAAGCTTCAGACGCCAGGGAATGTCGCGAGAAGATTCAATCTTTTTTGCAAGCGAGTTTCAGTAAACGCCCGGACATAGACCTTAACGCTTATTTCATTCTGACCCTGAATCAGGAACCCAACATTTCAGTCATAGACCCTCTTCGCAGCTTCGGTAATAGTAAACTATATACACTGGTCTCGTTGCGCAGCCCCGGCGAAGACTGGATCATGAGCGGAGACAAAAAGAGGCTTTACGTTTCCATGCCGCTCGTCAATCAAGTGGCCGTCGTTGATACCGTAACCTGGAAGGTGCTCGCGAACATTGATGCCGGAGTAAAACCCTCGCGCATCACTTTGCAGCATGATGAGAAATACCTGTGGGTCGGGAATGATAGCGCGGAAGAGGCCGGTAGTGGCGTCACAATAATAGACACGACGACGTTGAAAGTCGCGGCTCAACTCAACACCGGCGCAGGACATCACGAAATCGCTTTCTCTAACGACGACCGCTACGCCTTCATCACTAATAAACAGGATGGAACGCTGTCAATAGTTGACGTGCGCAAGCTCGCCAAGATCAAGGACCTCAAGACCGGCCAGCTTCCGGTTGGACTGGCTTTTTCATCGTTGAGCAAAGCCGTTTACGTGGCGCACGAAGGTGATGGAATGATCGTCGCGGCGGACGCTTTGAGACACGAAATTACGGCGCGGATGAAGGCTCAACCGGGGCTGCGTGCGATACGTTTCCTGCCCGATGATCGTTTTGGTTTCGTGGTTAATCGTGAGACCAATGAGGTCTACATCTTCGATGTCTCTACTGATCGGTTGATCCAGGCTGTGCCGGTCGAATCACGTCCCGATCAGATTACCTTCACCAGGGATTTCGCTTACGTCCGCTCAAGCGGCAATGAGTTCGTCACGATGATTAACATCGCGGAACTCGAAAAGGGAGGTCAGCAAGTATCGGTCAATCGTTTCCCCGCCGGACAGAAGTCGCCGCAAGAATCAGCCTTCACCTCGCTTGCTGACGCCATCGTTCCCGCCCCGGAAGGCGGGGCGGTGCTGGTGGCAAACCCGGCTGATAAAATAATCTACTACTATTCCGAAGGCATGGCGGCGCCGATGGGAAGTTTTCAGAATTACCGGCGCGACCCCAGGGCAGTGCTCGTCCTGAACAACAGTTTGACCGAGACCTCGCCGGGCGTTTACACAACCACTGTGAGGTTCAACGGACGAGGACATTACGACCTGGTCTTTCTTCTAGACGCGCCCCGCATGGTGAACTGCTTCGACTTCACGGTTAAGGAAAATCCCGATCTGCCAAAGCAGAAAGTGGTCCCCATTAAGATTGAGCCGTTGTTGACGGAAAGCGTCGTTCACGTTGGAAAGAGCTATCGCTTGCGCTTCAAGGTGACTGATATAAGTTCCAAAGAGCCGAAAGCAAACCTGAAGGACATGGGCGTGCTCGTCTTTCTCGCCCCCGGTATCTGGCAGCAACGTGAATGGGCCAAACCCGTTGGCAACGGAGTCTATGAAATAAGCTTTGTCCCGCCACAGGCTGGCGTGTACTATATCTTCTTCCAGTCTCCTTCGCTGGAAGTCCAGTTCAACCAGCTACCTAATGTGACTCTCCGGGCGACCGAGAGTAACACCACGCCCAAGATGAAAGGGACTCAGCCCTAAGTCAGGACAAATCATCAGAGTCAGTGGAGAAATACAGGAGCATGAAAATAGTAATCGCTGAAAAGCTTAATAAGACAACGCCTGTGAGATTGTTTGCGCTAGCGATCACGGCGATGGTGAGCTTATATCTAGGTCAGCTCTCGACCGTAGCGCAGGTGAAGAGTCAACTGCGGACGGCTCTGGTAGAGCAAGATGCGCGCACCGGGCAGCAATCCCCAACCCAGACAACGGGGCAATCAGCGGCGCATAAGTATTTCACCGATGTGGTGCTGATTAATCAGAATGGCGAGAAGATGCGCCTCTACAGCGATCTGCTCAAAGGTAAAGTAGTAATCTTCGACTTCTTCTTCGCCACATGCCAGGGTAGCTGTCTCCCAATGAACCGTAACCTCCAGAAGATTCAGGAGGCTTTAGGAGCCCGTGTGGGTAAAGATGTCTATATCGTCTCCATCACTGTTGACCCGACCGTGGACACGCCCGCCAGTCTCAAAGAGTATGCAAAAAAACTGAATGCCGGGCCGGGCTGGTACTTTCTCAGTGGCGACAAAGCGAATGTCGAGTTCGCTCTGCGCAAACTGGGGCAGTACGTTGACGATAAACAAAATCACACCAATATCTTTATCATCGGTAACGAGCGTACAGGACTTTGGAAAAAAGCCTTTGGCTTAGCCAGAAGCGATGAGTTAATCAAAGTTGTGGAAAGCGTCATCGAGGATCAACCTGTCAGCGATAAATAAGAGCTTTGCGTTCCCAGTTTGTCTCAAAGATTCGAGCCTATTTGATCTGCCTGGCAATCCTGGCAACTCTTTTCATGGCGCTCCAAAATGGCGGTCGCGCCTCGGTCCATACGCCTTTTCAGAATAATCTGACACCACAGGAAAAGCGCGGCAGACAGATTTATATGCAGGGCACCAGTTCCTCTGGCCGCGAGATTCTCGCCTATCTCGGTGACGCTTCACTTGAGGTCCCAGGCAGTGCCATGCCCTGCTCTAACTGTCACGGATTGAATGGGGAGGGGAAGCCGGAGGGTGGGGTCATTCCCACAAACCTGACCTGGGAATACTTGACCAAGCCCTATGGCGTAACTCATCCGAGCGGGCGCAAACATCCTCCCTACACCGAACGCGCGCTCGAATTGGCGCTGACACGCGGCCTCGATCCGGCTGGCAACAAGCTCATGAACGTCATGCCCCGCTATCAGATGTCACGCGAGGACATGGCGGACCTCATCGCTTATCTCAAACGATTAGGTCTGGACCGCGACCCCGGAGTGGCTGACGACCATCTGACTATCGGAATTCTCATTCCGGTCAGAGGCGATTTGGCGGGCATCGGTCAGGCTGTCAAAGCCGTGACCACTGCCTTCTTCGATGAGGTTAATAGCCAGGGCGGGATTTACAATCGTCGGGTCGAGTTGAAATTCGTCGAAACAGCCGCTACGCCTGCGGCGACCAGCGCTAACGTTAAGAGTTTTATTCAGGACGAGCATATCTTTGCGATGACGAGCGCCTTCACGGCTGGCGCTGATAAGGAAATCGCCGCACTGATGGCAGAACTGGAAGTGCCATTGGTTGGTCCGCTCACTCTCTTCCCGCAGGTCGGCCACCCATTGAACCGCCAGGTCTTTTATCTCTTGTCAGGGATAGATGAACAGTCACGAGCGCTGGTCAATTTCGCTTCACAGAAATTTCCGGATAAGAAAGCTGGCGCGCTGATCGTGCATCCCGAAGGCGAGCTTGCCGCCGGAGCGGTGGGAGCAATTAAGGACCAATGTCAAAAAAACAGTTGCGGCTCACTGGAAACTTTCAGTTACAGGCGCGCAGACTTTAATGCTCCGGCCCTGGCCAGAGAGTTAAGCCAGAAGAGCAAGAATGTCGTTTTCTTTTTGGGTAAGGGCGATGAGGCATTGGCACTGATGAGGGAGGCTGACAAGCTGCGTTGGTCGCCACTCCTTTACCTGCCGGGGGCGGCCATCGGGAAAGAGATGTTTGATGCTCCGCTGAGCTTCAACCAAAAAATTTTTCTTTCCTTCCCGACTTCGCCCGCCGCCCAAACCGCAGAAGGAATCGAATCATTTCGCGCCCTGGCGGCAAAGTACAAATTGCCCGCGGATCATCCGGCCACCCAGCTTTCGGCTTACAGTGCCGCCAAGATATTGGTAGAAGGGTTGAAGCGTGTCGGCAAGGAGGTCAGCCGGGAAAAGCTGATCGCGGTCCTGGAAGGACTTTACGAGTATGGGACGGGTCTGATGCCGGCCGTAACTTACGGTCCAAACCGTCGCATCGGCGCGATGGGGGCATACGTCGTAACAATCGATCTGGAAAAGAAACAGTTCGCGCCTGTGAGTTCTTGGGTGAAGACAAATTGAGGCGGAGTGGGAAACTCCCGCAATGATAAATCAGTCAAGTCTTCGGTGGAGGGAGATTCAATGCCTACGAAGTTGATTTTTAAGTTCACGCTCGCCGCTTTCATGACATTGGCGTTGATGCCGAGCGACTGCTGTCTTGTGGCGGCAGGGCAGGTGCAACGAAAAGCTCCGAACAGGAGAACGATGCGCTATGCCTGTCCGATGCATCCGGAAGTCGCCGCGAAGAAGCCTGGCAAATGTTCCAAGTGCGGCATGGCTTTGAGATTAGTGAATCACAAAGCTAACGAGCCTGTGGTCGCGAGCAGCACGCCTGGCCCGGCGACCGGAGACATCGCCTCCGCCTCGTCAGTGCGGATTCCTGATGCCACTGTTTACAACCAAAACGGGAGGCGGCTGAATTTCTACACCGATCTCGTCAAAGGCAAGGTCATCGCCATCAATTTTATCTTTACGACCTGTACCACAATTTGCCCGCCTTTAACTGCCACCTTTCGCCGCGTCCAGCAGGAATTAGGTGAGCATATGGGGCGCGACGTGTGGTTGATTTCCATCAGCGTTGACCCAACGATTGATACCCCGGAGAGGCTCTTTGACTTCGCCGCACAGTTTAAGACCGGACCGGGGTGGACCTTCGTGACAGGGGATAAAGGTGAGATTGATTCGCTGCTTCAAGCGCTCGGGGCCGCTGTCGCAAACAAAAACGACCACACGCCGATGATTCTGGTGGGTAATGATGCGACCGGCTACTGGACTAGGACATACGGCCTGTCCTCACCCGCCACGCTTGTCAAAGTGATTACGGAGGCCATGGATCATAAATGAGCTGTTTAGCTGCCGAGGGTGGTCAGCGAAAAAGTGATGGCAGGTGGGAAGATCTAGACTTCGATTGCGTGAGGGAGGGTCTATATTGGGGCTTTTGGTAAGCTGTGTCAGTTCGCACTTGGTCGGCCCAAATATCTTCTCTTGAGTCGTTCGTAGAGACAGTCCGGGTGGTATCGCGCATTCTTATCCTGACCGGCAGCCCTCCATTTCTCGTTCCACAGATGAATCCCGTAACTGGATTCACCGATCACCATATCGAAATCCGGTTCTAATACCCTGCGCCACTCCGGATAATCGAGCGGGCAGAACACTTGATACGGTTTCTTATATTTCTCCAGCGCAAGCAGCTTGACCGCTTCCGCCGTCAATCTTGGGCCGGTCTCTCCCCAGACCAGGTTCTCAGGCTTTTTGGTCTGGCAGACTCCCCAGGCATAGGCCATCACCTTGCTCCCGACCGGAGCTTTGATAATTCCACTGGTGATCACTTCAACCCCCCGGCACATCTCGCTGGAGAAAACATACTCCTCTGTGAAATCAAACGGCTTCAGGCAGATGGTGTCAGTATCAACCCACCATCCACCGCGTTCCAGGAGCAGCTTATAGCGAAAGAAATTGGAGAAGCCAGCATAGCTTGGCTGATGCTTGTATTGAAAGATACTCGACGAAGGTAATATCTCGCCAGCATCTTTAATAATCGTTCCCCAGGGGATATTCCTCACCTCATCATAAACATACAGATGATACTGATGCCCGTTGCGCAGAAATGAAGAGATAGACAACTGTTCCATTACAGACAGCTCAGGGCCAATCCATAATCCTTGAATGATTTCGTTATCGTTCCGGGGCGGTTGCTCCGACAGGCTCTCATTAGCTGCCATTTCGTTCGATCTCTTTTTGATATTCCGCAACATAATCGGTTGCCATTCTCAGATAATGGTAGTCACTCATGGCTTTTTTTCGACACGCCTGCGGAGAAATTTCGGCGACACGGTTGACGGCGGCAACGTAGTCGTCCCAATCCTTGCAAACAAACCCTACCTCGGAGGAGATGATCTCTGGACAAGCGCCCCTGTCGCTACAGATGACAGGCGTTCCCGACATCAGGGCCTCAACCATCCCAAGCCCGAAGGCTTCATCCACTTTTGTAGGAAAGAGAAAAGCTTTTGCTCCGGCCAACAACTCCGCCTTCTCAAGTCCCTTAACATCGCCGACATATTTCGCGCCAATCTGTTGACACATCTCCTGGACTCTATTGATGGACTCGTAATCCCTGCCCGTCCCGGCGATGACCAGCTTAAATCCCATTTCTCTGGAGAGAGCGAGCACTACATCAAGCCCTTTCTTCATCTCCCAATCCATCGTTGACATATAGAAAAGATAGTCATCCTTAGTCTCAGAGTAGAGATAATTTGACGGGTCCAGGCCGTTGAGGACGTACCGATCCCGGTTATGTAATTGAGCCAGCGTTCGAGAAACAAATATCCAGTTATCTGTCGTTTGACTAAGCTCTTCGCCGCGCGCTCTGCGGTCGAGGTGGCAGGTCGTGACCCAGGGCTTTCGGCGGTTTTGCATCTCCTTGATCAAATCCACGTCGAAACCTGAGATCGTATGCAGAATGTCCACGTCGGACCTTAATTCGGAAATCAGAGTAGCTCCGGCGGGCAGAGGTTGGTCAGCTCCTTCCCGTAACATGTAGAAGACATCATGGCCCAACTCCGCCAAGCCTTTGACCAGCAGGTCGTGAACATGAAACCCGGACCCGGATGGGAAAGCTTTGGGATGAAGACCGCTCCCAACCTCGCTAAAGGCCGGGTATTTATGAGGGGATGAGATCAAGAGACGCATATTATTCTTTAAGAGTCCGAGTTGAAAACTCTGTTCACTCACGGCGCTCACTAAAGCCGTCAACGCAGGCGATCCATTGCCCTGCGGACACCTGATGAGGATCAATGTGGTGCATTCCCAGGCTATTCCAACCGTTGCCATTGGCCTTTAAGATCGGGCTCTGGCGACTCTCTTTCTCTTGGTAACTGTCGCTGGTTAGTTCACAAACCTCGAACGCTCTGACCTGACTGCCGTAAATCGGGTAGCAATCTTGAGAAAAACGTATGACCTTGTGGCCTGATACTAACACTCTCCCGCCCGGTCTGGCGCGATGCTTGTCCGCTTCAACGATGGGATTGGCCGGGTGCTCGGTCCAGTGACCCAGCAACTCGCTGGCAAAATAGAGTCGGAGGGTATCATGCTGGTAAGGAGTTGAGCAGGCAAATATCCACCACCGATTCTCAAAGAAAAAGATCGAAGGATCGGCGAGGCTCCCTTCGACCAGCGAGCCCAGAAGCGACCATTGAGTCGGGAAGGCTTCTGCTTTGTACAAGCGCACGGCGTTCGCTTGTAGCGTCTCTGGAATCATATAGTACTCATTCTGCCACTCGAAGACGTAAGGATAAGATAAGTGGAACGGTTCACTGAGCACGATTTGCTGGTAAGCCCAGGCCAGGCCATCCTCGCTGCTTGCCAGTCCAATCTCACCTTTTTTAGTCTGTCGGTTCATGACCTCGAAAAACATGTACCACATGCCCTCGGCGCGCACCATAAAAGGATCGGCCAAAAAATCAGCAGGCACGTCAGAGACATTCTCGTGCGAAAGGACCGGGTTCGAGATTCCGGCAGCCGGAAGAAGATGATAAGGCGATTCGCCCGTATAAATGCCGATTGACCACATGATCTTTTGTTAGTTATCAGAAACGCTTCCAGACGAGTATCTGCGTTTGCATTGCAGCGCCCGGACCTTAAACCCTGCACACTTCATTTATTTGCCTCGCTCGATCACTGGTTTTATGTTTTTCCCAAATCAGCTCCTGCCCCCTTCGCCTGATTTCATCTAGTTCCGGGTGATTGTCCTCGTCCAGGACATATCGGATTCTCTCTTCCAAATTATCTCCTGAGACGGGAAGATAATGGCTGTTCTCCATCAACCCGAGTTTTGACAGCGGCGCGCTGACTCTATCATCTGCTAACAAAAGTGTGCCGGTGGCAGGAATTTCAAAATATTTAGCAACTACATATTTATATATCAAGCTATCGGTAAAGCCCGCCCTGTGTTTATTGATTAGTTCGGCATAGCCTCGCCCAACATCCTTATCGTTATCGTAGTCATATTGGCTGTGATACCCCGGATGGCAATGGTGGACTATGGGGTAACATTGAGTCTCCTGTAACAGCTTCATCTGCTGGCGCAGAGGGTAATGTATAGTAATGGCCCCACTGAGGAAAATTGAATTCTTCGGTTGAGGATTGTAGGGAAGCATGAAATCCGGAGAAGCTGAGTGCGGAACCCATTCCACCCTCTTGGTGGAAATCTCCGGATAATAGTCCTTCCAGGTGTAACCGTAGGTCGAGAGTACAGTATTACATAAGGCGAAGCTGGTCAGCTTCGCCTTCCTCATTTCCTCATCCCACCAATGCAGGTCGTCGGAAAAAATATATTTATTACACTCAAGGCGGCGAATCTGGCCTGCCTTTTCCGAGACAAGGTCAAAGCTTTCCCAGAACAAAATGGCTTCTGGCAGTTCTCCGAACTCATTTAAGAGTTGATTCTTTATTGTCTTTGATCCATCCCATAGTCTCCACGGGTCAATCTGTCTCCAGCCATACTTAGTCATGAGATCGGTCATCACAAAGAAAAATTCCCGGCTGATATAGCTTTTGTAGCCTTCAAGGTCAGATACAAGCAGCTTCATCAAAGAGGTCTCACCTTCGAGGTTCGGATATTGACATCCAGGCGTCCGGCATTCTTTGCGGAGATCGCCACACAAGTTTGATTAACCCGGCCTCGGCCCTCTTTGCCTGTACGCCGCTTAAGGGCGCGCGACCAGCTTAATCAATTCCTCCCGGTCCGGTATCGCAAATATATACCCGCCAAAGCGCGGTGTTTCATCTGCCGAACGCGGGTCAGAAGACCCACACAGATAGAACGCGCCTTCGAGTTGTCCGACAAGAGGAAAAGTAAGGATCTCGAAAGCAATACTGAGATTGCCGCTCTCGTCTTGCGCAAGGCGCGCGCGCGCCTCACCTGTATTCATCCAGCCATCTGTCGTGAAGCGATAACGCAGCGATTGAATCTGTCGTCTCGTCAGGCGAGATAGATTGGGGAGAGAAGTAAGATAAGCGCCATGCTCACGATCCGCCGGGAGGCGGACGTGAAGCCGACGAGTTTGTCTCTCGTCATTCCAGGCCCTGACGGAATAGGAGACGCCGTCAATGGTCCGCATCTCCATTTCAATGCCCCCGCCATTAATGAGTCGGGATTTCCCTTGAGCCAATAGCGCATCTACGCTGCGCAGGGAAGAGAGGATTCTTTGATCTATGGCCGCCCGAATAATATCCACATCGCCGGTAGCTTTGTATTGAGCGATGGCGCGATTGAGTTCCTCATGCAGCCTCTTGGCGTAAAGAGCCTCAAGCGGTTTATTCTCAAATGCCGCTCGTGATTTGATAGACGCCTGCATCCTTGCCCGGTCGCCATAATACTGTCCTGCGTACCCCTCGCAAGCATGCATTAATTCCCGGTAAAGGCCGTCGAATTCCTTGACCAGTACTCGGATGTCCACATCCTTTTTCGCAACGTGGTAACGATTGCCCTTCAGGATCGGCTTCAGAAAACGGCGAATCCGCTTTGTATGGTCCGCATTCGGATCGGCGAAATAAGTTTGAGGAAACTTCTCAAGGAGATGGAAGACATCCAGGGCCGAGGTGGATTCAACCAGCGATTTTGAAATACACACGCTCCCGGGATTCCTGAGTTCAATCATCTTCAGAAGCAAGTTAATGAAGCGAGAGACTAACTCTGTCTGCTCGGCCTGCATCCGTTGGGCGACTCCAGTTTTGAGGCCGACGGCGCACAGCAATTTCACCTGCAAATGTTTGTAATAGGCCCTGTCCATCTCGCCCCTCAAGTTGAGCCCTTTCGCATTGAGGATGGGGCGCTGCGGCGCCGGAATACTCTTGAGGAGTTTCCGGTAAACCGGCGTCAACTGGTTGGCGCGCTCGATATGCTCTCTGCCGAAAACGGAGTTCGGGAAATCGAGCGCCCAGACGGGGGCGGTCCGCGACTGAGCCGACTGGGTGGGCAAATCAAGCTGCGCTCCGCTTAGTTCCATGTTCGAAGAACTGAGCGCGCCATGAATCATCCGCCAGCGGAGTTGCTCTGCCGCAGTCCGCGCGTGATCGTCTATGACGCGGAGCATGGTCGCTCTAAGGTTTGGGATCTCATTGCCCGTGGCCGCATTTCTGCGTTTGACAAGTTGCCCTGTGGCCGTGGTCATCCTGACGAATTTTTCCAGCAGCGAGCTGCCCGTTCGCGAAGACCGGGTCAATAGATGGCCCGGTCGCAGTTGCGTCCCCGCCCGGACCACGAGGGCGATTGGAATTCTGGGACCGGAGGGGGGCGTGACATCCTTGCCCTGATCAATAATGGCGATGATGCGCGTCGAACCGTGCGTAAAAAGATTCTGATTAACCTCTCCGAACACCGCTTCGGAGAGGCAGTCAGACATATGTACGCCGCCGTGATTGTGCGCGAAATCATCTGGATCATCCCTGAAAAGAGGTGTAAACCCGATGCCCTTAATGTAGAGGTTTCCGAAAGGTAGAAATCCTGCGCGCGCCGCCCCCATAGCCGGCCGAACACCGTCACCACCATATCTGTCCGCATACATGGTGATGGTTTTGGCTCCATTCATCTCTGCCCGCGTCCGTACCGTCCGGTATGAAAATGCGTTGAGAAGCTGTTCATGGAACTCCGGGGTCATGCGGTTCAATGGCGGAACATCGAAACCCAACTCCCGGGCCAACTCGAAGTTGCACCACAGGACGCGGCCAGGGATCCTGGTGGCGGACACTTCTGCGAAGGCTTCGCGTCCCAGAATATCGAGCGTTTTCGATGCTCCGATGCTGCCATACACAGCCCTCTTCGGGGCAACGCCCAACTTACGGGCTGTCAATGCTGCCATGGCTTCCTGACGTTTCGCCCACTCGGCTTCGGTGGGCCAGCTCTTTAGGGATGATGAGGTGCTCATGGCGCGGAAGCAGCAGGCCGCCATAAACTTGCCGCCCACTTAAGATGGGATCAAATGAAATCTTAAAAGCTGTTTGAAAATTACTTTTAGCCGCGCAAGCGGCGCGTGAGAAGGTAGCCAGACGTGTAACGTCTGGAACATGGGTGATAAGAGGCCGGCGCGTTGAAGACGCGCTGAGCCAATCTGTTGTCAACGATTCTCTGCGCATCTTCAATGCGCGCTTGATGGGGCATGATCGCCCCCAGACGTTGCACGTCTGGCTACCTTCTGGTGTGCGCCTCTGGCGCAAAAGACTTTTCAAACAGCTTCCTAAAGCGTCTGACGCGCCTTTACTCGATTTACACTTAAAAGCTACCCTGCAAGCCGAGCTCGTCCAGGCGCGTCCGAACCAGACCGCGCATGCGCAGCGCGCACTTCACATAGGCTTCCAGCCCACTGCCGATGGGGTCTTCAATATCATCGTCCGGATCAAGACAGTGCGTTTTCTCGGCCGCCGCCGGGACCATCTTGATGACAGCATTCCTGTGATCTTTGGTCATGCAAAATATTCTCTCGACCTGATGCGCCAATTCGACGGTCAGATTCCGTGCGCTGTGGGGCGTCAACGGAACGCCGATGAGGCGCAGCGCCTGTTGCGCTTCGTCCGTCATCGGCGCTCCGACTTTTGCTGAGACTCCGGCGCTGAAGGCTTGCGCCTGAGCTTTACCCAGAGCTTCAAGCGGAACGTTCAAGCGCATGGCGATTTCCGCGTTGCCAATGGCCGCGGCCATAGGAGAGCGGCAGGTGTTTCCGCTACACACAAACAGGAATATCTGCCGTAGTTTGTCGAACTCTTCTTGATCGTTTGTCCCCTGCGCATTCTCTAAAAGTGTCTGTCGGGCGTGGAGCGGATTGACGGGCACGCGTTCCCGGCCGGGAATGAAATTTAGCAGCATTCGATAGACGCTGGCGAGCGAACGCCTGACTTTGCCGAGCGTGCGCTGAAAATGATGAAGCGGCGATAGGAAGAGAAGCGCCACGACAATCAGCTCGGCGCTGACGAGCTGGGCATTGCTTGGCGACTTCAAGCCGGAAACCAGCGTGAGCACGTAGGAAGCGAACACGCCCGCCAGCAGACTGGAACAGCGATTCAGCGGAATGCAGAAAGTGTTCTCGCGGCAGTCCAGGTAAATGAGAGTGCCGAAGCAATAGAGACCGGCGTAGAGCGCTCCGATAAGGATGGCCGGAAGAGTGACGCTGCTGCTAAAGAAATCTACGAAGCCCTGGCGCAGCTCTACCATGATGGAGCCCTGACCTACAAAGGCCAGGACGGCAGGTATCAACACCAGCAAGACAACTGCGACCATCACCTCTTCAACGAAGTAGCGGCGGGTTACAGCCATATCGTTCGACTTTGCCAGCTTGTTGATGCAAGGGAGACGAAGGAGATAGCCCGACAGATAAGCTGCGATGGTCAGCACCGCGACGTCTGTCATCCGGTAGCTGTTGACATCCGCCAAAGCGACCAGCAGGGCCAGGAAGCTCAGCGCCAGAGCGACCCACGAGAACCAGCGCACGCGACGTTTGAACACGCGGTCTATGACGGGCGCGATGATGAGCACGCCAGCGCGCATCAGGATGAGCGCGAGGATGATGGAGACCCCCGCGGAGGTAAATGCGAGGGTCGTGGCACAGATGATGATGGCGGTGCCAAGTCCTGAAAGAAGGACAGGCCCGCTCGGAAACGGAATGCTCCGCCCGAAGACCTGACGACGGCCGGCATATTTCCACCACCCCATGAGCGAGATGATGAGAGGCAGAGTAATGGCCGTGGAAATAAGGGTCGCCGGCAACAACCGGAAACCGGAAACAGTGCCGTTGAGGCCCGGCCACAGCCCCGTGGTCGTGGCTTTAATGAAAGCGCTGTAGGGGGCATAGAAAAGGAAGTATCCAAGAGCCAGTCCCCAAATTCTCAATTTGAATTGGCGGTCCGTGAGGGCCATTTGAAACACCCCTGTCTTCAACCGATTTCGGTCGAGGCGAACTTACTTCATCGTTGAGGCTTCATCACGGTTTGTAGAATGATGGATCATGAGTCAGCCCTAGTAGTGATTTGCCGATCATCGCGAGGATGTGATCGTCGTTGTCGTGCCGGACGTAAAAGGACAGGTCACGGTAGATGCGTTCCAGCGCACTCGGGCGATTCAGACACCGCGCGCCGCAGGCGCGAATGCATTGCTTGACGGTGTCTTCCGCCAGATGTTCGATGACATGGCGCGCGCGGCTGCCGGCGATCTGCGCTTCCGCGTACTTGCCGGTTTCCCAGAGACTGGCGACGTGCCTGAGCCAGAGGTGCGCCGTCTCCACATTTACGGACATCTGGCCGATGTGATGTTGAATATACGGGTCTTCGACTTTGTTCTGTGTGGTGACATACTTCAGCGCGTACTCGTAAGCGGCTTCGGCTGCGCCCGTAAAGGTTGCGGCATAGTGCGGGATGAAGCAGGTCTGCCACCCCTCTTTCAAATACTGGCCGGGATAGCCGATGAGGTTCTCGTCCGGGATAAAAGTGCGCCTGAAGTTAACCAGGTAGCTGACGGTCGCGCGCATCCCTATGGGGTCCCACCACGAACCGTCAATCTGCACGGTCGTGTCGGAGAGGTCGCAGGCCATGAGAAGTTGTGTGTCGAGCGAGGCCGTAGCATGACGGACGCCGCCCGGTCCGGCCGTGTTAACCAAGAGAATCGCCCACTGCGCTCCGCCGGCGCTGGTCGAGAAAACCTTGTTGCCGTCAACGACGTAACCGCCTTCGACTTTCTCGACCGTGGTCCCGAAGCGCAACGTTTCGCCTGGCGCTCGCGCCTGCGGTTCGCCGCTCCAGGCGACCCAGAGGTCTCCGCGCTCGACGACACGCTTGAACCAGCGAGCCTTCTGCTCCTCGTTAGCCATGCCGTCCAGCAGAACGAGCGAATTGACGTGGCCCTCCCAGCAGCGCGCCAGGGAGAGGTCAGCCTTCGCTATCTCCTTGGTCATCATCCAGAGCGTGAAGACGTCGCCGCGATACGGGCCGAGGCCGAGGCCGCCATAACCTTGTGGAACGACCGGGGCGATCAATCCGGCGCGAAACAGATCTTCAAAGTCCTCAACCGGAAAGCGCGCCTCTCTGTCGTAGTCGGCGGCGCGAGGGGCAAACTTATTTCGCGCCAGCTCCCTTGTGCGGTCCACCAGCGATTTCCGATCACACGCAATATCAAGTTGAGTTTCGATGGCGTTATCTCCTGTTAGAAAAAGTCAGCACGAAAGAGAAGTTAAAAGTAATGTCGAAGGCAATCATCATCATCTCGCGCGAAAGCTAACCTGTGGCGATTAAGTCCGAAGGCTCGACTTCAAAGCCGAGTTTCTCCCGCACCAGAGCAGCGGGCATCTCCCTGCCCGTCATTATCTGAAATTGGCGGAGCACCTGCGCCAACAGCACCTCGCGGCCGTCAATCGCCACACGCTCCAACTCCCGTGCGCCGGTAATCAGAGGCGTCGGCAAAGAGCCATAGACGAGATCAATAGTCGCCGCGTCTGCGCCGAGCGTCTCGACCTTGAAAGGGGCTTCGCCGTCATCGCGGCCGACCGGGGTGGCGTTGACCACGATGCCGTAACCTTCGGCGCTAAACTCGCGCAAAGGGATATAAGGCAACGAAAGAAGCCGTGCCGCATGATGGCCGCGTTCCGCGCCCCTGTTGACCAGGGTGACCCTGGCGCCGGATTGATCGAGCGCCGCGGCGATGGCCCTTCCCGCTCCGCCGCAGCCGATGACGGCCGCATGCTTCTGCTTCATCTCGACCCCACGCTTGTGATGCGCCATGAAAACGACTTCGGGGTCTGTGGTATCAGCCTTCCACGAGCCATTGTCTCGCACGAGGATGTTGGCGGATTCGGCACGCACGGCCATAAGGCTCGCCCTCCCTGTCATCAGGAGCGCCGATTCTTTATGTGGAGAAGCTACTGTGAGACCTTTGACAGGCATGCCCAGAGCAGCAAGCACGCTCCCCTCGACCACCTCTCGCCAGAACTCACCGAAGGATTCGACGTGGAACGGCACATAGAGCGCCGGATAATTCATGGACCTGTACGCGGCGTTATGAAGGCGCGGCGAGAGCGAATGAAACACTGGGCTTCCGGCAATCCCGTAGATCCCTTCCACCGGCATCAGCACGGGAAGCCCGTAGTCTTCAATCAACTTGTTGATGGTCGGCTCCGTCGGGACAGCCGGTCCGTTGGGGACCAGGCCGTAGATGATTGGCGCTCCGAGACGCGCCGCCACCAGGCGGCTCCAGAAACCGAGCGGGCCGGAAGCGTAAGCGATTGTATCCGAGCGGCCGAGCGAGTTTAGCAGGGAAAGGGGAGCCATCTCGTCGCTGACCTTCGCCGCCTCCACGACGAGTTTATAGAGAGTGGCCGGGACTGAAGAGAGTTTCGCGAACCTGTCCTTGAGTTCGGCGAGACCGTTTGCCTGCCCCCGCCAGGAGAGCAGCCGCTTCTCTGCTGGAATCAGGTCCAGGATGTCTGGGGAGAGATCACGCACACCCTCAAGCTCTATGAGATCGTAGGAGCGAGCAGCGCGCTTTAGTCGCTCCTGCCTCTGATCGGGCGGCCCTTCAAAATCTCCCCCCTCGGCCCGGCTGCGCAAAGAATAGAGCAGTCGCCCACGGAAGCGGTTGCGCAGCCATTCAGGATCGAGGTCGCCCGTCAGGTCGGAGCGAACCTCCAGCCAGTCAACCACGTCAGGCAGCGCCGATAGTTCATGGCCGTCGGGCGAGGGAGGTGTCACTAAACTAGCGATCAGAGTTGCTTTAATCATAAAGGGAGCCCGGCGCTCATCCGGGGTTAGGGAATACTTCAGCTCACTAGAAGTGGCTTGAGTTGTATGAGTAAAAAAGCCAATTCATAGTGGGGAGATAATAATCAAGTACGCCATTTGATTGCCGAGGCGGAATCCTTCAAATCCTGGAATTGCCTCAGTGAGATAGAGCCCAAACCCCTCGCCGCCCGTTGTAGAAAAAGTGCACTACATTGGCGGGATGAACCACTCAATCGGTATCAAAGAGTTCAAACCCCTGCCGGTGATCTGCCACATTTTCTGGCTGGATCATTGAAGAATAAGGGTGAGATTTTGGGCAGATTCAGAAAGCGATAATTGGCCCGTGAAAAGCTAAAGCTACCGCCCAAAGTATCCCGAACTTTTCAACACTTAACATCCGTGTAGGTCGGATGTCGTCGTGAGACTAGACGAAAGTAAAGCGAATGTATCAGGATAGAATCTCTAGCCAATAATTTTGCGAGGGGCAAAAACCTTATCGAGAAACAGACAGAGCCTAACCCTGCTGCTTAAATATGTCAATAAAATTTGTGTGATTTAGGGGCTGTCTGGACCTGCTGGCGCGAGTGTTCCAATGGACCATTGACTGTTCGCCTGGAAGCCGTCGAGCCGCAAGATCCGACGAATCCGGATCAGGATGGAGCAGGGGTATTAGAATTAACCAAATGGATTGGCTTGCTCTATAATGAAACGATGGCGGACGCTCGATTGTCTGAGACCGGGGAGCCCCGCTGGCCTGCGTTCGTAGCTTTGCTGGCGCTCGGCGGCCTGTACTCGGCGTTACCCTCTTCGCTGCTGGTCGGCGGCCCGCGCTGGCTATTCCTGCTGATCATCTCTGTGTTGCTTGTGCCGACGATCATCTCGCACCGCCAGGGGAACCACACCCTGAATCGGGTCCTGGGCTTCATCCTGAATGGCATCGTTACGGTGGCCCTGACCGGCTCGCTGGCGCTGCTCATCCCGGCACTGCCGGAGCACCGGATAACCCCTCAACAACTTCTTCTTTCCGCCGCCGCTCTGTGGGTGGCAAACATCCTGGTCTTCGCCTCCTGGTACTGGCACCTTGATGCGGGTGGGCCCCATGAGCGGGATCGGACGCGGGGTCATACGGATGGAGCGTTCCTGTTTCCGCAGATGACTATGGACCCGGCTGCCAAACGAGCCGCGGGCGAACATGAGTGGGAACCGAATTTTGTGGACTATCTGTTTCTGGCATTTAACACGAGCACGGCCTTCTCGCCGACTGACGTGCCGGTGCTGTCGCGTTGGGCGAAAATCCTGATGATGATTCAGGCGATGATTTCTCTGCTGGTCATCGCTATGCTGGCGGCACGCGCCGTCAACATCCTTTGAGACAGGGGCCTGAAAACGCTGGCCGCGCCGCGGCGGGCAGGAGCTGAAAGATGAGGACTGTTTGCGATGACGAAAGATGAGGAGAACGTTGAAGAATCCGTTACGCATTCCGGCGGCGGCGAAATGAAGGAGGACGAAATTGACGAGACTCTGAAGGAAAGCTTCCCTGCAAGCGACCCGCCTTCCTGGACGCTCGGGACGGATCATCGTGAAGAGACGGCAGCCGAGCTAAACGATCTGGAGCCCACGGACGAGTCAACAGAATAAATAGGCCATTAAATTGTTCGTCCCGCGTTTCGAGGCCGTCCCGGTTAGGATTAAACTTCTCGAAAACTACTCGTTTGACATTGCGGCCAATTCGATTCTGAACGCGAATCTGTTACCCTTAGCCGGCAGAACTTAACTACAGCGGGGAACGGGCGCGTCGTGCTCGCGGCCGCCCGCCTTCCTCGTCCGGATTACCAGTACCACAAAGGAGCATCAATGAAGATAGACAGCGCTCCTCTTTGTTTGACGAAAAGATTAATCACTCTCGCCGGTCCGTTTGTCCTGCTGGTTCTCTTATCTTGCGGGGTCCAGGCGCAATCAACGGAGATTGATTACCCGACGCCCGTTCGGTCTAACGAGATCAGCGGAACAATCGCGCCTAGAGATTTGGGCGACCCGCGCCTGACCAGATACTACTACTCATTCACAGGCACGCCGGGTGATCTCATCGTCACCATCGAGAGCCGAAATCTCGAAGGCGACGTTGACGTCTTCACTGCGGGTGCCCTGCGCCCGCTCGCCAAAGTCAGCATGTACGCGGCGAGCACAGCCTCGGGCGGTTCAAAAACAATCTACCTGAAGAATCGAGAATCTCTCATCCTGCGAATCGAGGGGCGCACGCCGAACGATTTTGATGGCAGCTTTCGCGTGCGTTTCGAGGGAACGTTTGAGCCCATAGGCAGCGACGTGCCGGACCCGGAGCCTGTCATCCCGACGGTTTCATCTACGAGCAAGACGGGAAGGCGTGTAACTTCGACGGGCGCACGGATTGACGAGCCCGCGCCGGAAGTGCCCGAAACGAAGCGTGCGGAAACAGAGGTCGCCACAACGCCTTCAACGGAAGCAGAGACGCCGGCAGAGACGCCGCCTGCGACAGCCGAAACACCCCGGCCGACAGCTCCGAAACCCGCCACATCACGCAACAGGCGACCGCGCCCCACAACGCGCCGCACAACGCGCACTAGACCGACGACGACCGCGAGGACAACCCCGACGCCGGCAGAGCCTGCGGTCGAGCCAGCGAGCGGGCCGCGCCTCATCATTGAAACGCGTGACGGAATGAGAGTTGAACGCTTTATGACGACCGTGCGCCGCGTGACGGTCGAGAACGGCCAGCTCATAGTGGTCACAAAGAACGGCAAAATCGAAAGACAGCCGATGTCAAACGTCCTGCGAATGGCAATCGAGCCTTGAAGTCGGGTGAGCCTGTTTATCTTACGCGAAGAAGGGAAAAAGGATGGGAAACTCTGATGGTCCGACGGGCCGCAGGCTGGAGGGGCGGCGTGCCCTGGTCACGGGGGCGAACAGCGGCATCGGGCGAGCGATAGCTCTGCGCCTGGCTTTGGAAGGGGCGGCGGTTGCCGTCAACTATCTATCGCGGCCGGAGGACGCCGACGCCGTCGTGAAAGAGATTGAGGGCGCTGGAACGAAAGGCATCGCCGTTCAGGCTGACGTGACCAACGAGCAGCAGGTGGATGCGATGTTCGCGCGAGCCGCGGAGGAGTTTGGGGGCCTGGATATTTTAGTCAACAACGCTGGGATGGAGACCAAATATCCCTTTCTGGAGATGCCGCTCGATGCCTGGAAAAAAGTTATCGAGGTTGATTTGACGGGCGCGTTCCTCTGCGCGCAGCGCGCAGCGCGCTTGATGGTCTCATCAGGCCAGGGGGGCGCAATCGTCAACATCACGTCGGTCCATCAGGTTATCCCCTGGGGAGGTTTCGCACATTACTGCGCCGCCAAGGCCGGGCTCGACCTGATGTCGAAAACTGTTGCGGTCGAGCTCGCGACCGAGAAGGTCCGAGTCAACTCGGTCGCGCCGGGCGCGATCAAAACGCCTATTAACAAGAATGTCTGGAGCGACCCTGAAGGCTTGAAGGACCTGCTCAGAAAAATCCCGACCGAACGTATGGGCGAGCCTGACGAGATTGCCAAAACGGTCGCCTTCCTCTGTTCGGACGAAGCAAGCTACATCACGGGCGCAACTCTCTACGTTGACGGCGGCATGACGCTCTATCCGGAATTCAGGCACGGGGGATGAGAATTCAGCCACAGAGGCACAGAGACACAGAGGAAAGAAGGCAGTAGGCAGCAAAGAGGTGCTACCTTGTCTGCTTTCTGCTTTCTGATTTCTGCCTTCTGCATTTCTCTGTGTCTCTGTGCCTCTGTGGCTCACTCGTCATCAAATGGCTGAGGCTTGCCGTCAAGCTCGGTTTCGGTTAAAAAGGTTTCGAAAGCCTGAAGGCCGAGTGTCCATCCCCGAATAAATTTTCTCCGAAGATTAAAAGATGAAGCGCAGCGCGTCCCTTTCTTCACAGAGCAGCAAGCGTCCACGCATGAAACCTCCCGTCTATCCTTTCACGGCGATTATCGGGCAGGGCGAGATGAAACTGGCGCTCCTGCTCAACGTGATAGACCCTTTAATCGGCGGGGTGTTGATTATGGGGCATAGAGGAACCGGGAAATCAACTGCGGTGCGTGCGCTGGCGGACCTTTTGCCGGAGATCGCGCGCGTGCGCGCGTGCGCTTACGGCTGCGACCCGGCGGAAGAGAGGCATCTCTGCGGCGAATGCCTGGAGCGCCTCGAAGAGCTGGGGAAACTCTCCACTGAGCGCGGGAAAGTAATTGTGGTTGACCTGCCGCTCGGCGCCACAGAGGACCGCGTCTGCGGCACAATCAATCTCGAACGCGCGCTCAAAGAGGGCGTCAAGGCGTTCGAGCCCGGACTCCTGGCGCGTGCCAATCGGGGCTTTCTCTACATTGACGAAGTGAACCTGTTGGAGGACCACCTGATTGATCTTCTACTCGACGTGGCGGTCACCGGACACCACACGGTCGAGCGCGAAGGCGTCTCGGTTGAGCACCCGGCGCGCTTCGTGCTCATCGGCTCCGGCAACCCTGAAGAAGGCGAGCTGCGACCGCAGTTGATAGATCGCTTCGGCCTGAGCGTCGAAGTGAGGACGGTGACGGACCTTGACGAGCGCGTCCGAATCGTCGAGCAGCGCGAAGCGTTTGAGCGCGACCCGGAAAGCTTTCGCGCCTCTCTCGAAAACGAGCAGGGGAGTTTGCGCCGTCGCATCTCGCGCGCGCGCAAAAACCTTCATGCCGTTAAACTCTTGCCCCGGATGCTGCGCGTCATCGCCGAACTCTGCCAGACGCTTCAGATTGACGGCCATCGTGGGGAATTGACCATCGCGCGCGCGGCCCGCGCGCTTGCGGCCCTCGAAGGTCGCAAAGAGGTTCTGGATGAAGATGTGCGGCGTGTGGCGGCGTTTGCCTTACGTCATCGTTTGCGCCGCGACCCGCTCGACCAGAATTCCGGCGGCCAGCGAGTCGCACAGCAATTAGACAAGCTCTTGCCACAGGACTCGGACGCGGCACGGACCGAACCAAAGGGAGGGGAGCGGAAACGAGAGAAGTCAGAGCGCAATTTACCTCCCGGCGGTTCGGATGGAAGTAACGGCGCGCGCAAACAACTCGATCAGAAAAGAGACGGCGCGGGAGATGGGCCTGAACAGCTTTCGCCTCCGGCCCTCGATGCGAAATTATCCCACGAGGCATTCGACTCGGTTTCGCAGGCGCCAAACAGGCGGAACTTCCAGAACGTCTCCTCGCGCCGGCAGTCCAAACCGAAACGTAGCACAGAGAACGCCAGACGCGGTCGCTACGTCCGCGCCAGCGACTTGAAAACGCCCGGCGCCAGAATAGCCCTCGACGCAACTTTACGTGCCGCGGCACAGAAGGCTGGGGCCAGGGGCCAGGGGCCAGGGGCTGGTGCTCTTGCTCTGGCCCACGACACCCGACACCTGACCCCTTTCCCTTCACAGGCTCTCCGCTACAAGAGATTCAAACGCAAGGCGGGCACGCTTTTCATCTTCGCCGTTGACACTTCCGGGAGCATGGCTCTGAACAGGATTGCGCAGGCGAAGGGCGCGCTCATACGGCTGTTACAGCATTCATACATCAGGCGCGACCGCGTGGCTCTCGTCAGTTTTCGTGGACAGGAGGCGGAGGTGCTCCTGCCCCCGAGCGCAAGCGTGACGCGCGCGAGGCGATTACTGGATGAGTTGAGCATCGGCGGGGCGACGCCGCTGGCGGCGGGTCTTGAGCGCGCGATTGATGTGGCCCTTCGCGCCGGACGCCAGGGAACAGAGCGAATCGTTTTACTGCTCTTCACGGACGGGCGGGCCAATGTTCCGCTGCGAATGGAGGCGATGACAGACAAGGCCGCGCTCCGCCGCCTGATTCAGGAGGAGCTGGCGGCGCTCGGCGCGGCAATCCGGAAAGCAGGCGTCGCCGCCTTCGTCATTGATACGCAGAACCGTTTTACTTCAAGCGGCGAGAGTCAGAAACTGGCGGACCTGCTCAGCGCCCACTACGTTCAACTCGAAAGCGTCGTAGGACAGGCATTCCTGCCTGTCTAAGCGTGCGCGAGCACGCTCATGGTTTTATTAAAAGTAGTATTCGCGCCTGACGGCGCTCATGACAGACAGGAATGTCTGTCCCACGACAGGCCGAGAATGCCTGTCCTACGTGGATAAGTGGACGAACGAAACAAAACAGGGTTGTTAGCTGCGGCGGAGCGCGACCGCCGCGTGCTGGAGCTGTGCGAGCAGGTCCTGGAGATCGAGCAGCGGCTGATTCCGACCGGCTTGCATGTCTTCGGGCGCGCGCCCGTAGGCGTCGCGCAGGTGGACCTGTTGCGGATGGTGGCCTCCTTCGACAGACCGGAAGGGGGCGCTCGCTCGCTCCCGGACCTGGTCGCCGAGGGCTTAGGATTCTGCGGCTACAGTGAATTACTGGAAAGAAGTAAGCACGATGCTGCGTCGCTGGCCGAGCGCGAGCGAATTGATGAGATTGTTCAGGCCGCGATAGAGCTTTTCGTGCGGAAAGATTCGGAGGCAGCCTTCGTCTGGCTCGAAGCCACGGCGGGCGTGAAAAGAGAGGATTCCAGTGGGGTCTTCTCCCTGCTCGCAAAGATTTGCGAACGGCTTCAGACGAATAACGAGCTGGACAGTCTCGTGCGCGCTCTGCGCGGCGAATACATAGAGCCGGGACCCGGCGCAGACATCGTCCAGAATCCTGACATCCTCCCGACGGGGCGCAACACGCACGCCGTCAACCCGTACACGGTTCCTTCCAATAGCGCCTACACGCGCGCCGAGCGTGTCGTCAAAAACCTGCTCGAACGCCACCTTTCGGAGCGTGGACGTTACCCGCGCGCCATGGCCCTGGTGCTCTGGGGATTAGACAACATCAAGACGCAGGGCGAAGGCGTCGCGCAGGCCCTGTGGCTGCTGGGCGTGCGCCCGGTGCGCGACGCTTTGAACCGCGCGACCGGAATCGAGGTAATCCCGCTCGAAGTGTTGGGACGCCCGCGCATTGACGTGGTGATGACCGTCTCCGGAATCTTCCGCGATCTCTTCGGGGCGACGATTGTGCTGCTGGACAAAGCCGTGCGCGCGGTCGCCGAATTGGATGAGCCTTTGGAGATGAACTACGTGCGTCGCAATGTCGCGGAGCAGATGAAGGCGGAAGATTGCGAATTTGACGAAGCGGCTCTGCGAGTCTTCTCCAACGCCCCTGGCAATTACGGAACGAACGTCAACTTCATGGTGATGGACTCCCAGTGGGAGCGCGACGAAACGCTGGGCGATCTCTTCGTCACACGCAAGTGCTTTGCTTACGGGCGCGACGGGCGAGGGCGCGCCATCGAAGGGCGTGAGGCGCGGCGCGCGATGGAGCGTGCGCTGTCGCGCGTCGAGGCGGCTTACCAGAACATAGATACGTTCGAGATAGGCATTACGGACGTTGATCATTATTTCGAGTACCTGGGCGGCGTCACCAAGGCCGTCGAGAAGCGTGCGAGCGCGCGTCCAGCGGTTTATCTCTCGGACACGCTCTCGCGCGATTCGAAGGTTCGCTCGCTCGAAGAGACCGTGCGTCTGGAGACGCGCGCCAAGACTTTGAATCCGAAATGGTACGAAGGAATGCTCAAGCACGGCTTCAGGGGCGTGGCCGAAATCGAGAGCCACATCTCGAACACCTTTGGCTGGTCCGCGACCGCCGACGCCGTGGACGATTGGGTCTATACGGAAGTCGCCAGAACCTTCGTCCTCGACGAAGAGATGCTCGACCGCCTGCGCGAGCTGAACCCACACTCTGCGCGCTCGCTCGTCGGAAGATTATTGGAAGCACAGGGGAGAGGTTTCTGGAAAGCTGATGCCCATGTGCTCGAACAGTTGAGGGAGATTTTCGCAGGATTGGAAGATCAGCTTGAAGGCGTAACATGACGATCCACGCGCATCACACGACATGGCACGAAAAACTGCCTCTCAACGTTTCGTGTTGTTTCGTGTGTTTTCGTGGTTCGTTCCTCACACAATGACCGAGCTGTTACTGAAAGATGAAGTGTTCGCGATTGTCGGCGCGGCAATGGAGGTCTACTGGCAACTTGGGACAGGTTTCCTTGAGCCGGTATATCAGGAGGCTTTGGAGATTGAGTTGCGTAGCCGGCGTGTACCCTACGAGTCACAAAAACACCTTGGCATCCTTTATAAAGGCCAGCCACTGAAGAGAGAATACATTGCCGACCTGGTTTGCTATGGACAAATCATTGTTGAGTTGAAGGCTATTGAGCGTCTTTCTGGAAGAGACATGGCGCAGCTTATAAACTATTTGAAGGCGACCAAAATGCGAGTCGGCTTGCTGTTCAATTTTTGCAGTCCAGGTAAGCTTGAATGGAAAAGATTGGTGATATGAACCACGAAATCACACTAAACGACACGAAAAATGCTTCGTGTTTTTCTTCGTGTCGTTTAGTGTGATTTCGTGGTTCGTCAAAATGTGAACATACCTAAAACGCTTTTGCAGAAACGCTATCTCATCATCAGCATCGTCATTGGCGTCGGCGTCTTCGCTACAGGCGTCTTTTTCTTGATGCGACGATCAGGGGCCGGGAAGGATCAAACCGCTTCGGTTACTACACCGCAGCTCCCGCCGGGGATGGTCTATGTGCCTGGGGGCGAGTTTATGATGGGACGCGACGACGCGAGCGAATATGAACGACCCGCGCACAAGGTGATGGTTAAGCCGTTCTTCATAGACATCTATGAAGTGACAAACGAGGAATGGAAGGCATGCTTTATGGCCGGTCAATGCCGCGGTGTGATACCGCAAGGCTGGGTTGTTGACGAGGACCATAAAACTATCAGTTATCCTGTGGGTACAGGCCGGCAGCCGGTAACGGGAGTGGGATTCAATAATGCCGAGGATTATGCCAAATGGGCTGGCAAACGACTTCCAACGGAACAGGAATGGGAGTTCGCCGCGCGCGGTACGGACGGACGACGTTATCCCTGGGGCAATGATTGGAGCGCCGGACTAGCTAACGCAGATGGCGCGAGCGATCGCTTGGCTGACGTGGGTACACACAAGGGGGCATCGCCATTCGGCGCGTTCGACATGGGCGGCAATGCGTCGGAGTGGACGGACAGCCTGATGTATCCATATATCGGCGGACATTGGATAACGGTTAAGGTCACATTGGATTCTGAAAGGCTGCGCGTTTACAACGTGACAGTAGAGGGTGTTGCCGCCGCCTTTCGCGCGCAAAATATGGAAGTACAGAGCGTGCAGGTTGATGGGCGCTCCCCTATCCTGATTGTCTTCGTGAAAAGCATTGCTGATCCCACGACTTTGAATGGCCTGGCAGTCGCTGCTCGGAGTAATTCCCAAATCACGGTCCACGACGTCGGCTATATCGAACAAGAAATTTCAGGAAGGGTTGTGCGCGGCGGATCATACCTGAGCACGCGCGAGCAGGCGACAACCACCTTTCGCCGCAATTTCGCTACAAGCCGTGAGGAGGAGGGATTACGCAACATCGGCTTTCGTTGCGTCAAAGACGCGGAAAGATAGTTCTTGCGCCGGAAAAGAGTCAGATGAACATTACAGCTCTCTACGTCGGATCAAGTCTTCTCGCACCGCTCAAACAGGCGGAGCGTGAGATCAATCGTGAGTATGCGCTTGACCTGCGTGTAGCGGCATACAACTTCGGCGCGAGTTTGACGGATAGTGAGTGGCGAGATGTCGAGCGGGATTTGAGCGCGGCAGACGTGGTCTTTGTCATTCACGTCATGGATGGCGAGAATGCCTTGCGTCTCTTGGAAGCGCTTGAGCGTTACAAATCACGTCATGGCGCAGTGATCGTCATCAACTGTATGCCGGACCTGATGCGGCGGACGCGCATGGGGAAGCTGGATTTCGGCAGAATGTTCGGCGGCAGGGATGCGAAGACGCGCGAGCGTATGGATGCGGAGAGCGCAAACGGCGAGGAGAAGCGTGCGACGCATCTGGCGAGCAGAATCAGCGCGTGGGTGGGCGAGCAGGCGCGCGGCTTTCGTGAGAAAAAGTCGCGCAGCCACACGCAATACCTGAAGCTCGCAGACCGCTTGCCGGCGCTCCTGCGTTTCGTCCCGAGCGCCGGACGCCTGCGCGACGTCAAGAATTATCTCTACCTCTTCTGCTATTTCCTGCAACCCACACCCGCCAACGTTCGCTCGATGCTGCTTTACGCTATCAAATATTACGTGCCGGATGAGCGTGCGTCCGGGATCAAATTGCCGCCGCCAGAGCGGATGCCCGCCGTGGCGATTTATCACCCGGATGCGCCGTCGCTCTTCGAGACTTTCAGTGCATACCGGAAATGGTATGAGCGGCGTAGCGGCGCGAAAGGGCAAAAGCGACTCGACCCCGCAAAGACTATCGGACTGCTTCTGATGCGCCCGCAGATTGTCAGCCGGACGCGCAAACATTACGACGGACTGATTCGCGCGATTGAAGCGGAAGGTCTGGCAGTGATTCCAGCCATCTCGACCCTGATGGATAACCGCGAAGCGTGCGGCAAGTTCTTCGTCGAAGAGAAGCGCGAGGAAGGCAAAAGGAAAAAGGTAAAAGGTAAAAGTGAAGAAGAAGAAGCCGTTGGGGAAAAATCGAAGTCGCGCGTCAGCCAGCTAGTCTCTTTGACGGGATTCAGCTTTGTGGGCGGACCGGCGATGAATGATAGCGCGGCAGCTGCGCGCTTCCTGCGCGAGTTGAATCGCCCGTTTCGTTCCGCCGTGAGCCTGGACATGCAGACGATTGAGTCGTGGCAGGAGTCCGGCACGGGCTTGAATCCTGTGCAGGCCGGGATGCAGATCAGTATTCCGGAAATTGACGGGGCGACAGAGCCTTTCGTTTACGGAGGAGTCCACGCTCAAGAGTGCGAGCCTGTGCCGCTCGAAGATCGCTGCCGTCGTCTGGCCCGGCGGTTGAAGCGTTGGAACCATTTGCAAGGGGCCACGCGTGCGGAGTTGCGGCTCGGGATGCTCGTCTTCTGTTTTCCGCCGAACAAAGGAAACATCGGAACGGCTGCCGACCTGGATGTTTTCCCGAGCGTCTGGGAGATGCTCAGGCGTTTGAAGAGCGACGGCTACGAGGTTGAAGTGCCGTCGAGCGCCGACGAGTTGCGAGAGATGCTCCTGGGCGGAAACTCTGAAAGGTTCGGGGCGACAGCCAATATCGCCTATCGCATGACGGTTGACGAGTACCTGCGTCTTTGTCCCTACGTTCAGGAGATCGAAAAGGAATGGGGCGCGGCGCCGGGGCGTATCAACTCCTTCGGCGGCGACCTCTTGATTCAGGGTGTACAGCTTGGCAACGTCTTTCTGGGCGTGCAGCCGACTTTCGGCTACGAGGGCGACCCGATGCGCCTCCTGATGGCTCAAAGCGGCGCGCCGCATCATGGCTTTATGGCGCTTTATACCTACATCGAGAAAGTCTTTCGCGCGGACGCGGTCCTGCACGTCGGGACGCACGGCGCGACGGAGTTCATGCCGGGCAAGCAGGTCGGGCTCTCAAAGGATTGCTGGCCGGACCGCCTGATAGGGGAGTTGCCGAACATCTACATCTACAGCGTCAACAATCCTTCGGAAGGCTCTATCGCCAAGCGCAGGTCTTACGCGGAGCTGATCTCGTATCTGACGCCGCCGATTGAGAACGCGGGCCTCTACAAAGAGCTTGCCTCGCTCAAGGAGTTGCTGACGGCTTACAGACAGGCGACCGGCGAGCGGGAACGCGAGAGACTCTTCGCGACGATTGAAGAGACGGCGCGCTCTCTCAATTTTGAAACAAGTGCTGGAAATTAGGTCCGAACTTCTCTAGAATACTCGCATCCACCCCTTCCGCTCTCAGGCCCCCTGTGAAAATTTGTTTGGACCTGTCGCCGTCTGCCCCACACGACGGCGCGTTATGATCGTCATCCGTAAGGGGTGTGTTGCATGAAGTCGTTTGCAAGGAATATGGGCGGGATTTTAGTTGCGTGTTGGTCAGGCAATCATTCACCACAGGGACACAGAGGGCGCACCGAAGGGAGCGGGCGATGCTGCCTCTTCGTCATCGCGCTTCTGCTCGCTTCATTTGCGTATTCGATAAAAGCCGCCACGCTTCCGATCGGGTTTGCAGAGGCGCAGGTCGCTGCTGGAATCACGAACCCGACGGCGATGGCATTTGCGCCTGACGGGAGGCTGTTCGTCTGCCAGCAGGGAGGCCAGCTTCGCGTCATCAGGAATGGCGCTCTGCTGGCGACGCCGTTTTTAACCGTGAATACGGACCAGAGCGGCGAGCGCGGGCTTCTGGGCGTGGCATTCGACCCGAATTTCGCGACCAATCAGTTCGTTTACATTTACTACACGGTCCCAACTGCGCCCATACACAATCGCATCAGCCGTTTTACGGCGAACGGCGATACGGCTGTGGCCGGCAGCGAAGTTGTCATTCTTGAGCTGAACAATTTGAGCGCAGCTACGAATCATAACGGCGGCGCGATACATTTCGGGGAAGACGGCAAGCTCTACATCGCCGTCGGCGAAAACGCCAGCCCGTCGAATGCACAGACACTCAATAATCTGCTGGGCAAGATTCTGCGTATTAACCCGGACGGCACGATCCCTACGGATAATCCTTTCTTCAACACGGCGACGGGAAATAATCGCGCCATCTGGGCGCTCGGACTCCGCAATCCCTTCACCTTCGCCTTCCAGCCGGTGACGCGGCGCATGTTCATCAACGACGTCGGCCAAAGCGCCGCCGAGGAGATTAACGACGGCATCGCCGGGTCGAATTACGGGTGGCCGACGTGCGAAGGCAGTTGCTCGAATCCGAATTTTCGTAACCCGCTCTTTCAGTACGGGCACGGGACAGGACCGACCACGGGTTGCGCCGTCACGGGCGGAACTTTCTATAACCCCCCGGTCAACCAGTTCCCGAGTGATTACGTCGGCAAATACCTTTTCGCGGACCTGTGCAGCGGGTGGATCAGGAGATACGACCCGGCGAACAACTCGGTCACGGATTTCGCCTCCGGCATCAGCCAGCCCGTTGACTTGAAGGTCGGACCGGATGGCGGCCTCTACTATCTGGCGAGGGGCAGCGGGGCGGTCTTCCGTATCAGCTTCACGGCCAATCAGTCGCCGTCCATCGGGACGCAGCCCTCGAATCAGACGGTCGCCGAGGGGCAGTCCGCGACCTTCACTGTCACGGCCAGTGGCACGCCGACGCTCAGCTATCAATGGCAAAGAAACGGGTCGAACATACAGGGCGCGAACTCCGCCAGTTACACTTTGACGCAGGCCACCCTGGCGGATAACGGGGCCCGGTTCCGCGTCGTCGTCACAAACTCTTTCGGCAGCGCGACGAGCAACGAGGCGACTCTGACGGTGACCGCGAACCAGCCTCCGGTCGGCAACATCACAGCGCCCGCTACGGGCGCGCTCTACAATGCAGGGGACACGATCAATTACAGCGGCACGGGCACGGACCCTGAGACGGGCCAGCTTCCTGCGAGCGCCTTCACCTGGCAGGTTGATTTTCATCACGACACGCACACGCATCCGTTCATCCCGGCGACCACAGGCTCGCAAAGCGGAAGTTTCACAATTCCGACCACGGGCGAAACTTCCGCGAACGTCTGGTATCGCATCTACCTGACGGTGAGAGATTCCAATGGGCTGACGCACACCAGTTTCCGCGACGTCACGCCCCGCAGGGCGACCCTAACGCTGGCGACGAATCCCGCCGGGCTTCAACTCACGCTCGACGGCCAGCCGCTGACGACACCGGCACAGGTCGTCAGCGTCGTCGGCATGACGCGCACCCTCGGCGTCGTTTCCCCGCAAACAATTAACGGCGTGACCTATCAATTCTCGTCCTGGTCGGACGCAGGTGCCGTCACTCATAACGTCTCGACGCTGGCGACAGATACTACCTACACGGCGACGTTCACGGCATTGCCTGCGACAGTGCAATTCGAGGCCGTAGGCTACACTGCGGCGGAGAATTCGGGGGGCCTCAATATCATTGTGACTCGCACGAATAACAGTTCGGTCGAATCCTCCGTGGATTATGCGGCGGCGGGCGGCACAGCTTCGGACCGCAGCGACTACACGACGCTGACGGGGACGCTCCGCTTCGCGCCCGGCGAGACCAGCAAGACCATCACGGTTTTGCTGACAGACGATGCCTATGTTGAAGGGAATGAGAGCGTCAATCTGATTTTACGGAATGCTGGCGGCGCTGTTCTAGGCAATCAGAGCGCGGCGACCTTGACGATCACGGATAACGATACGAGTTCGTCAACGAATCCGATCAACGACACGCCCACCTTCGTGCGCCAGCACTACAACGATTTTCTTAATCGTGTGCCTGATCAGGGAGGCTATCAGGGCTGGATCAATATTATCAATAATTGCCCGCCGTCGGGCCGTGACGCAAACGGCAACTTCTGCGACCGCATAGAGGTCTCTTCGGCCTTCTTCCGTTCTCTGGAGTTTGCGACGCGCGGCTATTTCGTCTTCCGCTTCTATTCGGCGAGTCTGGCCCGCAACCCGCGCTATTCGGAGTTTATCCCAGACATGGCGCGCGTCAGCGGCTTTCAGTCGCCCGCAGAGGAGGAGGCAAGCAAGGTCGCCTTCATTAACGACTTCATGGCGCGCCAGGAGTTCCGGGACAGGTACGACTCGCTCACAGACCCCAGAGGATACATTAACGCTTTGGAGGCGACCGCTGGCGTCGTGCTGCCGAATAAGGAGAGCCTGATCGCAGACCTTCAGGCGGGAAGAATCACGCGGGCGCAGACTTTGAGAGCCGTGGCCGAGAGCGTCGAAGTTTATGTGCGGTACTACAACACAGCGTTTGTGGTGATGCAATACTTCGGCTATCTGAGACGCGACCCGGACATCCTCTACCTGGAATGGATCAGAACGATGGATCAGAACGGCGGAGATTATCGCGTCATGGTCAACGGTTTTATCAACTCCACGGAATACAGGTCCAGATTCGGCCAACCGTGAGAGAAATGAAATTGTTCAATCATTCGATAAAGCGATAAAGAGATGTTCCAGCCGTCGTAGACGGCGGCAGCATAAAGCCCCGTGCGCGAGCACGAGGGTTGAGCGCCCCAACAAAAAGAGAAAGCCCGCGCAAGCGGGCGGCAGAGTAAAGCCCAGGGCGTCAGCCCTGGGTAACTTGGTTTGAGACGCCAGCCCGCGTGAGCGGGCGACGGCCCTTAAAACGCGAGCGGGTGTGCACGAGCTGCCGCCCATTTCATGGGCTGAATATTCTTCACTGCCTGTAACCCAGGGCTGACGCCCTGGGCTTTATGCCGCCGCCCGCTGACGCGGGCTGAAATTCAAATCATCTCGTCAGGGGGGTTAAGCATGTAAATGTCTGCGGAGTTTCTGTCTGAATTCATCGGCGGTCAGGCGGTATTTGAAAGCTTTGACGCCGTTGATGAGGATGACCGGAATCTCCCAGCCGTAGCGCTCTCGGAGCGCCGGGTCCGATTCGATATTAATCTCTTCGAGGACGTAATCGTCCTCGAAGCCCGCGGCCCTCATCTCCTCTTTGGCCTCCTCGCAGAGATGGCAGCCTGGCCGTGTGTAGAGAATGACTTGCGCTTTCGTGGGCATAGTAAAAGCAGAATTCAGAATCCAGGAGTCAGAAGCCAGAAGAAAAGAAAGAATGGTTCTCCGCCTTATTTATTCTGGATTCTGAATTCTGACTCCTGAATTCCGCCTTTAATTCCCCTTGCCACAGAATTGTGAAAATAGTATAAATAACGCAACCGAGCCAATTTTATTTATTCATCTGGCGCGGCGCTCTTCATGATAACGCTTAGATTGCCGGGTTTGGTCGCCGCAGAGAGAGTTTATCCTCTGGCATGAGGACCTGTATAATCTACCTCTGCGCTCCAAACGATATTTCGGCCCGAAGAATGCTTATCTTAAAGCCGGGGCGAAGTTTATATCGAATCTTTAGCTGAACTCTTTAAGCGTCAGTAGGTGGCTATAGAATTTCTAGTTTAGTTGCGACAAGACTATGAAAAAATGCCCTACTTGTAATCGCACTTACTCAGACGACTCGTTGACCTATTGCTTAGATGACGGCGCGGTCCTGTCTGCCCCTGTTGACGACCCTCAAGCGACATTAGTCCTGAAAAATCCTCCTGGCTCCAATTTAGCGCCGACAGTGCCAGCGCCTGGCGCTGCGGGCGGAGCCACGGACCAGAAGGAAGTTCCGGCTACAACCAAGCCCGCCGAGCGCATTGCTCCCGGCGCGGCCCATGCCGGCAGCACGCCGACCGCGACCGTGGCTAAAGGTATCACAACGCCCGCAGCCTCCAGGCAGACGGGGGCGCTCCTGGAGACTGCTCCAGACCCGCCCGTCAATCGTATGCGCCGCCGCATCGTCTGGGCGAGCGTCGCGGGATTCCTGGTCACAAGCTTTCTGATGTTCGTGCGCTTCTTTTTGCCGCGCAGCATCTTCGAGCCGTCAACCAAGTTCCGCATCGGTTTCCCGGATGATTATTCCGTGGGCGTGGACACGAAGTGGCAGCAGCAATACCGCATCTGGGTGGATAAGACTTCCGACCGGATGTTCGTCATCTACGCGCGCTGCACGCACCTGGGCTGCACGCCCGATTGGAAGGCGAGCGAAAACAAGTTCAAGTGCCCGTGCCATGGCAGCGGTTACGACAGCGAAGGGATTAATTTCGAGGGTCCCGCCCCGCGCCCGATGGACCGCGCCTTCGTCGAGAAAGACGCCGAAGGCCAGATCGTCGTGGACACCGGAAGACTTTATAAATGGGAGAAGGGCGGGGAGAACCAGTTCAACGACGAAGGAGCCTTTATACAACTTTGACAATTGCGGATTTCGGATTGCGGAATGCGGATTGAAAAGAAGCACGCTGCCGCGCTTTCTTAAATCCGCAATCCCGTTATCCGCATTCCGCAATAGGAGGATTTGGGTGGAGCCTGAACGTCCTGACAAAACGGAGAACCAGCAACTCGCAACGGGCGAAGAGAAGAAGCCTGGTCTGACGGGAAAGGTGCGCGCCGTCACCACGCAGGCCGTCGAAGAGGCCAAAGCCCTTAAAGACCCGCAACAGACGCAGCTCTGGAAATCCATCTTCCGCGTTAGCCACGACCGCTCGGACCCGCGCAACCGCTCGCTCTCGATTCTCTCGAACGTTTTTCTGCATCTGCACCCGGCCAAGGTCAACCGCGACGCGACGCGCTACGGCTTTACCTGGGGCATGGGCGGAATCACCTTCTATCTCTTCATCGTCCTGACGTTCACGGGCGTGCTCCTGATGTTCTACTACCACCCCACGAAGGGGCAGGCTTTTCAGGACATCCTGTATCTCGAACATGACGTGCCGTTCGGCAAGCTGCTTCGCAACATGCACCGCTGGGCGGCGCACCTGATGATTATTACGACCTGGCTGCACATGTTCCGCGTCGTCTTGACCGGGTCGTACAAGAAGCCGCGCGAATTCAACTGGTGCGTCGGCATAGTCCTGCTCGTGCTGACGATGCTCCTTTCATTTACCGGGTATCTCCTGCCGGACGATCAGCTAGGGTTCTGGGCCGTGACCGTGGGCACGAACATGGCGCGCGCCACGCCCTTGCTTGGCAGTGAAGGGCCATTAGGTCCGCAACTCGGAATGACGCCTTTCAATGACGTCCGCTTCGGGCTCCTGGGGGGCTCGATTGTGGACGCCAACGCGCTCCTGCGCTCATATATCTGGCATTGCATAGGCATTCCGCTCGTCGCTTCGATCTTCATGGCGGTCCATTTCTGGCGCATCCGCAAGGACGGCGGAATCAGCGGCCCGGCGCCAGTGGTTCTCGAATCCGAGATAAAAGCGCCGAAGAAGAAGAGCGTTCTCGCAGGTTAAAGAGGGCAAAGGTTTATGGCAACCACGGCAGAGACACTGAGGACTGGAAAGGGCGGATTCTTTAAAATCACCACGGGCAAGATCGTCTTGCTGGCGCTCGTCGTGCTGCTCGTCCTTTACGCCCTCTTCGTCGTCGAGGACTGGCATCAGCTCTGGGTCATCGCCTCCGCGCCGGACAACGTGCCGATTGTGGCCCTGATTCCGCTAGTCGCTTTTTTCACCTGGCTCGGGGTCAAGCAGGCGCGCGACAACGACCACCTGATCGAGCGCCTGGAGAAAGACCCGCCGCTCGCCAAAACTCATCACCGCAAGACGCTGCCCTGGCGGCCGGGCTGGGCGCGCGAGATTCACGTCTGGCCTTACCTGGTCCGCGTCGAATTCCTCGCGACCCTGATCGTCACGATCATCCTGTTCGTCTGGTCAATTACGCTCAACGCCCCGCTGGAGGAGCCCGCCAATCCGAACCTGACGATGAATCCTTCGAAAGCGCCCTGGTACTTTCTGGGCCTTCAGGAGATGCTCGTCTATTTCGATCCGTGGATCGCGGGCGTCGTGATGCCGAGCCTCTTAATCGTCGGGCTGATGGTCTTCCCTTACGTTGATTCGAACCCGCTCGGCAATGGCTATTACTCTATCAAGCAGCGCCGCTTCGCCATCGGGATGTTCGCGTGGGGATTCTTCATGTGGATCATCCTGATCATCATCGGCACGTTCATCCGCGGGCCCGGCTGGATCTGGTTCTGGCCCGGACAGACCTGGGACCACAACGCTGTCGTCTATGACCGCAACGTTGACCTGCACGAGTACCTCGGAATCACCAGCACCTGGATGAAATTCTTCTTCGGGGGCTTCGTCGTCACGCTCTTTTACGTCCTTGGGGGACTGTTCTTCCACTGGCTGATGACGCGCACCGAGCTAGACCGGAAGATTCTGGCTCGGACCAGCCTGTTGCAGTACCTGACTTTCCAGTTTTTCGCCATCTCGGTGCTGCTCGCATTGCCCGTGAAGTTGATCCTGCGTCTGTTGCCTATTCACATCAAGTACGTCTGGGTAACACCCTGGTTTAATATCTGAGGTTTCAGCGACAAGAGCCGAAGGAGCGAGATAAGGTGGCCGACACGCCAACGCCTGATGCGATAGTTAAAAAAGAGCCGGAACAGCCAGAGCGCGACCCCATCGTGAGCCGTTCGACGAGCGCGGCCATGCTCATCAGCGCGCTGCTCCTGATCGGCGTGCTCGCCTGGGCGCTTTACGACGAGGCTTACGGCCAGCGCCCCTGGAAACGCGCGCAGCAGGAGTTTGTCCAGCGCTACACGCGCTACTTGAACAGCATCAAGAGACAGGCCGGACAGACGCAGGCCGAGGTCATGAAGAGCGCGGATTACCAGCTCATCGAAGAGGAGCTGAAAGCCGCGAAAGAGCTCAGCGAACCGAAGAAGGAAGAGAACAAACGCCAGATCAAAATTATCGAAGAGAAACTCGCCGCCATCACGGACCCTTTCCAGAACGTGCGGGGCCAGATAACTGTCGTCAACTATCGCATCGAAACCGCTCCGGATGCCAAGAAGGCGGACCTCCGCCAGCAGGTCGAGAAGATGAAGCAGGAGCAGGTCAACGTTGATATGCCAGCGGACGACGGCTCCGGCAAGACGACCCGCCAGAAACTCAATTACACGCAGCTGGCGGAGCTTTACGAAAAGCTCAAAGACCAGAAGGCGCAGTTGCTCGTAGCCAACGCCGAGCTGTCGAAAGAGACGACTGAGCTTGAGAAGAAGAAGGCTGAATATCTCAAGGACCACATGACGGGTTTAACGCCCGCGCAGATTTCTTCCCTGATTACGAAGAATGAGAACTTCGATTACAGCCTCAAACAGATCAATGTTTCCGCGGCGAACATCGTTGACCGCTGCGAGACCTGTCACCTGGGGATGCGCGAGCCGCTGACGCTGAAGGCTTCGGATTTAGCGCCGGACGGGCCCGGCAAGAAGCCCGACGAGTGGGCCAGGGCCTTCGTCAGCCACCCGAGCAAAGAGCTGCTGACGATTCACAACCCGGACCGCTTCGGCTGCTCAGGCTGTCATGGCGGCAACGGGCGCGCGACCACGAGCGTTGAAAAAGGGCACGGGCGACACCGTTTCTGGCTGCACCCGCTCCATGAAAAAGAGAACATGGAGGCCGGTTGCCAGCAATGCCACACGGCGGACCGCGTGCTCGACGGCGCTCCGACCCTGACGCTCGGCAAAGACCTCTTCCAGAACCGAGGCTGCGTCGGCTGCCACCGGTCCGAAGGCTTCGACCGCGAATCGGACGCGCTCGCCAACACGCGGCAGCAGATTCTACAGCTTGAAGAGAACGTCAAGATCAATCAACGCGAAGCGCAGCAGGCGAAAGAGGCCATCCCGAGCGCCAGCGAAGCGGAAGCGCCGAAGCTACAGGCGCGCGTGGAATCCCTGACGGTTATCAACAGCATCATCGCAGCGCAGATTGACCAGTTGAACATACAGGCGCGCTACCTGATGCAGGATCAAAAGAAGGTTGGCCCGAATCTCAAGGACGTGCGCCTGAAACTCGTCAAAGAGTGGATTCCGGAATGGCTCAGAGACCCGCAGGGCTTCCGGCCCGGAACCAAGATGCCGACCTTCTGGCGTCTGAACGCGCAGGCGGCACACGACCCGCGCGCCGATGACGATAGGAAAGCTATTGCGGCGTATCTCTGGCAGGAGAGTTTTGACGGGAGCATGCCGCCGCAGGACATCGCGAAGGGAAATGTCGAAAACGGAAGAGCGCTTTTCGAGACCACTGGCTGCATGGCCTGCCATTCGATTGGCGAGGAAGACTCGCGCGTGGGCGGCGACTTTGCCGCTAATCTGCAACGCGTCGGCGAGAAGTCGAAATTCGAATTCATCGTCCGCTGGATTTACAATCCGCGCCAGCGCTGGGCACCCTATTGCCCGAAACATAAGCGGGAAGATGGCGGAGTGGGCCGCGATCTGACGCCCGCCGACTATCCCGATGGCAAAATGGTCTTCGACACCGAACAGCACTCGAAGTGCCCGGTGGACGGCGCAGAGCTTCAGGTCCAGAACATGACGGTGATGCCTAATTTCCGTCTGTCGCAGGACGAGGCGCGCGACATCGCCACCTATCTCTTCTCCCTGAGCGGTAAAGGATCATACCCGGACGCCTCCTACATGGAGGACGCGAATCTGAAGGACCGCGGCCGATATTTAATCAAGCAATATGGCTGCGCCGGATGTCACGAGATCAAAGGTTTTGAGGAAGAGCAGCGCATCGGCAAGGAGCTGACGGCCGAAGGCAGCACGCCGATTGAGCGCCTGGATTTCGCGCTTCTCACACAGAAGGCTGAAAAGGGAATTGACCCGGAGACGAATAAGGAAGGCAAGGAGTGGTACAACCATAAGGGCTTCTTCGAGCACAAGCTGAAGACTCCCTGGATTTATGACCAGGGCAAAGAGAAAGAGCCGCAGGATCGCCTGCGTATGCCCCAGCCCTATCTGACTCCGCAGTGGAAGACAGCTCTGACGACCTTCCTTATGGGAAGCGTGGGCGCGGAAGGCGCGAACGTCCCGTCTTCGCTCTTCTACAGACCCGAAGACAGGCGCAAAGCGGTGCAGGACGGCTGGTGGCTCATCAAGAAATACAACTGCATGGGCTGTCACAGCATACAGGTCGGGCAGCGTTCCGTTCTGATGGACCTGCCTTATTACCAGAATCCGGATAATGCGGAGAAACTACCGCCGAAGCTGAACAGCGAGGGCGCGCGCGTCAATCCGAACTGGCTGCTCAAATTCCTGCACGATCCTTCGCTCTCGGAAGGTAAAGCGGAGCCGGGCGCTAACAACAGTGCCGGGGCGACCCCCTCCGGAAATGCGACCGCCAATCAGAAGCCGCAGCAGGCTCAAGCGCCTCAGGCGAAACCGGGCGCGACTCCGGCCAGCGCTCAACCAGCGACACAGGGCGATGGCGGAACGAGCGCTGCCGCTGCTCCGCCACAGAATCAAGCGGCCTTGCAGTTTATGCCGCAGCCGGGGGCTAACCGCAACGGCGTTCGGACCTATTTGAAGGCGCGCATGCCGACGTTTAACTTCTCGCCGAACGAGTTGCAGATGCTGGTGCGTTTCTTCATGGCCGTCTCTTCGCAGCAGGAGCCGTATATCCCCGAACCCATAGAGCCGCTCACAGAGCAGGAGGTGGCGCTGGCGCGCATGCTCTTTACGTCGAACGAATCGCCCTGTTTGAAATGCCACATCACGGGCGATCCCAAGCACGATGAGACGGCCACCGCGCCCAACTTCCTTTTGACGGGCGAGCGCTTGAAACCGCAGTGGACTTATCGCTGGGTGCTGGACCCGCAGAAGATTAGTCCGGGCGTGGTGATGCCTTCGGGCCTGTTCAAGAGAGAAAATAATCGGATGGTGCTCAACAGCGAGCAGTTACCGGCGGCCTTCAACGCTTATGGCCGCGACCATGCCGAACTGCTGGTTCGTTACATGTTTCTGCTCACGCCCGAGGAGCAGCGGCGCCTGACTGTCGGATCGCCTCCGGCGACGAGTGGCTCCACACCTGCGGCGGCTCCTGCGGCGAAGCCTCAAGGGTCAACCTCGCACGCGCCGCGCCGACCGCCTCGTCTCGGGTTGAAGAGTCACGGCATCAGAAAAGCCCTGCCGGCGAGAGCGCGCGCTCCAGTGCGCCGCGCTTCGTTCGTTCGCAGGTCGTGAAGTTTTCGGTCGTTATGGTAAGCTCAACACTAAAAGCAATCTGGAATTTATCTTAAGTTTTGGAGGACTCAAAACATGTTGAAGAAACGCGCAAGCTTCTGGCTTGCGAACATACTTATCCTCTCGCTTCTCGCCCTCAGCTTCGCCTGTGGGAAGAAGGAGACGGCAGAGGTCGGGTCTGAAGAGCCGGCCGGTGCGACGCCGTGGAAGGCCACAGGCGAGGAAGGCACCATTACGGGTAAGGTCTCTCTGGACGGGACGGCTCCCGCGCTGGAACCGATCAATACCAGTGCAGATAACAACTGTGCTGCGAAGAACCCGACCCTGATGCCGGAAACGCTCGTGGTCAAGGACCAGAAGATTCAGTACGTCTTCGTCTATATCAAAGAGGGAACGCTGGCCGACGGCAAGAAGATCACGGACTTCAAGTTTGAGACGCCGGCGACCGAAGTCGTTCTGGATCAAAACGGCTGCCACTACGCCCCGCACGTTCTTGGCATGCAGCCCAACCAGAAGCTGACAATCAAGAACAGCGACCAGACCACGCACAATATCAATGCGATGCCTGACTCTTCCAAGGGCAACACGCCCTTCAACGAGTCGCAAGGCCCCGGTGCGGCTCCGCTCAGCAAGACCTTCGCTCGCTCCGAGATTCTGGTGCCGGTCAAGTGCAACCAGCATCCCTGGATGAAGGCTTACATCGGCGTCGTCCGTCATCCGTTCTTCGCCGTCAGCAAAGAGGACGGGACGTTCAAGATCGAGAACGTTCCGGCTGGCGACTACACGGTCGTCGCCTGGCAGGAAAAAGGCGGCGGCGGCAAGGGAACGCAAAAGACTATGCAGGTGAAGGTTCCCGCGAAAGGAAATGCCACTGCGGACTTTACGTTCAATGCCTCGGAGCTTGCCTCCACCATCTCAAACGGAACGTCGCTGGAGATGATGCCCGCGCTCGAAATCCCGATGCTCGGCAGACACTAGGTTCGTAAATCGTAAATCGTAAATCGTGAATCGTAAATAGAAGACCGTTTGACGATTTACGATTCACGATTCACGATTTACGATTCACGATTCACGATTTTATGAATCTTGCTTTACATCGTTTCACGTTGTTCGTGACGGGCGCGACTCTGATCTTGATTTTGGCTGGCGCGCTCGTCACGAGCCACGACGCAGGTTTGGCCGTGCCTGACTGGCCGCTCTCTTTCGGTAAGCTGTTCCCGGAGATGCAAGGAAATGTTTTTTGGGAGCACGGCCACCGTCTGATTGCCGCCACAGTTGGAATTCTCGTCATCATTCTTAATATCTGGCTCTGGAGACGCGAAAAGCGGCTCTGGGTCCGGCGTCTGGGACTTGTTGCTCTGGGCGCCGTAATCGCTCAAGGGCTGCTCGGCGGTTTGACTGTCAAGCTGCTGCTGCCGCTCGCAGTCTCGGCAATGCACGCGACCCTCGCACAGCTCTTCTTCTGCACGATGGTGAGCCTCTCCGTTTTTACCGCGCCGGGATGGCGCGAGCCTCGCGAGTCAAAGGAAGAGAAGGGAAGCCAGACGCTTCGTTATCTGTGCGTCTTATCAGCCGGGGCCATCCTGGCTCAACTGGTGCTGGGCGCAGTCCTGCGACACTCGGCCACCTGGGATAAGTATCTGCCGGTAAATCTGCTGGTCTTGCATATTACGGGCGCGCTCGCGGTCACGATGCTGCTCGGCGGCACCATCATCACTGTCATCCGGCGTCATGCGCGCGAGAAATATTTGACGCGGCCGGCAACAATCGCCGCAGGGCTTCTGATCTTGCAGCTGTTTCTGGGGCTGGCGGCCTATTTAACCAGACAGGCTTCGCCCAATGCTCCGCAGCCGCGCAACCCTATGGTCGGCATCACGGTCGCGCACGTGGCCTGCGGCGCGCTCGTCTTCGCCGCGACCATCGTGCTCACGCTGCGTGTCTTTCGTCTTCTCAAAGAATCGCGTGAGCCTGCCCGGCGGCTCAAGCCGCTCGGGGCGGAGACGAGCTGAGGGGAACAATTCGAACGTAGTTGAGAGATTTAAATCGTAATGAAGAGTGTCGCGATAGAACTTAATCCGGGCGGGATGGGCGAACAAAGGGTCGAAGAACTCTCTGCGCGCGAAAGGCTTCAGGCGTATCTGGACCTGACCAAGCCGCGCATCACTTTCCTGATCGTGTTGACGGCGGCCGCGGGGTTCTGTCTCGGCGCTAAGGCAGGGCTCGACTACATCCGATTTGCTCATGCAATGTTCGGCATCGCCCTGCTCTCGTCCGGAATCGCCACCCTCAACCAGTATATGGAGCGAGAGCTTGACGGTTTAATGCGGCGGACGATGCTCAGGCCGCTGCCGTCCGGCAAATTAACCCCTACGGAAGCTCTCGTCTTCGGCGCGAGTCTGACGCTGGCTGCTGAAATTTACCTCGCGCTGCTGGTCAACCCGCTCACGGCCCTTCTGGGACTCGCGGTCATCGCGGGCTACCTTTTTATGTACACGCCGCTCAAAACGCGGACGACGCTTTCAACAGTGGTCGGCGCGTTTCCAGGCGCGATGCCCCCTCTGATGGGCTGGACCGCGGCCAGCGGCGAGGCGGGTGTGGGCGCCTGGGTGCTTTTCGCCATTCTGTTTCTGTGGCAGTTCCCGCATTTCCTGGCAATCGCCTGGATGTACAAAGAGGATTATGCGCGGGCCGGGATACGGATGCTGCCTGTGGTCGAGCCGGAAGGACGCGTTACGGGTCAGCAGATTGTCGTCTACACGCTGATGCTCCTGCCGGTGAGCCTGCTCCCCGGCGTGATGGGGATTTCCGGCCGGGTCTATTTTTACGGGGCGATAATTCTGGGTTCGCTTTTCCTCTGGAGCAGCATCTCGGCTGCGCTCTCGAAATCAAGGCAGCAAGCACGGCGACTCCTGCTCGCCTCAGTGCTCTACCTGCCCTTGCTGTTCGGACTGATGGTCTTGAATCAATTATGAATTATGAGTTTTGAATTTTGAATTAAAAGCTTTTGTCCTCTAATTCAACATTCAACATTCAACATTCATAATTATCACTAAGGAGATATACCGATGGGTCGCGCTCTGGCTGTCCTGATCTGGCTCTTGACGCTTGCCTCGGTGGTGTTGTTCTTCAGCGGATGGTGGTTTCCGGTCACCATCGCCGAGCACGGGCCAAGAATTGACCAGCAGTTTTTAATCACCATTGTGGTCGTCGGCATAGCTTTCGTCGCGGCGCAGATTGGCCTGGGCTACATGGTCTGGCGTTACGGCGCGAACAAGCAGAACAGAAGCGAGCGCGCCACCTACACGCACGGCAACAACCGCCTCGAAGTGATCTGGACCGTCGTCACGGCGGCCATCTTCATCGGGCTGGCCGTGATGGGACAGCGCGTCTGGGCGCAGCTCCATTTCAATCAGGCACCCGCAAACGCCTTCCGCATCAGGGTCCTGGCGCAGCAGTTCGAGTGGAGCTTTCATTATCCGGGCCCGGACGGAAAGTTTGGCCCCACCGACCCCAAATTCATTAACGAAGAGGAACAGAACACAGTCGGTCTCAATAAATCGGACCCCAGCTCGCAGGACGATCTGATAGCCAAGCAGTTAATAGTCCCGGCCGGTCGCCCCGTCGAGCTGATCCTGCGCGCGAAAGACGTGACGCATAGCTTCTGGGTCCCGCAACTTCGCTTCAAGCAAGACCTCGTGCCGGGCATGGAAATCCCCGTCCACTTTCTGGTCATGCCCGATAAAGCCGGCAGGTATCAGATCGCCTGCGCCGAGTTGTGCGGGATGAATCATTACAAAATGCAGTCCGAGATGCTGGCGCTTCCCGAGGCCGAATTCAACGAACTGGTCAACATGCCGAGAAAGACCATCGAGGAAAGGGCCGCGGTCAGCAAAAAGATTCAAGATTTTATCGGCAAATATCCGCTAATTAATAATTGAACCGTACTCCAGGAAAACCCGAAAATGACTTCTAGGAGATGAGCGATGGCAGACGCAGCAACCGTTCATGAAGGTCACGAGGCAGTACATCGCCACGAGCCCCCGAAGAGCTTTATCCGAAAGTATATCTTCAGCATAGACCACAAGGTCATCGGCATCCAGTACATCATGCTGGCGCTGGCAGCCGTCATGATCGGCATGGCGCTCTCTGTGCTGATGCGTATGAATCTGACATGGCCCGGGACCGAATGGCCGATCATCGGAGTCATCAAGCCTGAGACCTATCTGGCGTTTCTGACCATCCACGGCACGATGATGGTCTTCTTCGTGCTGACGACCGCGCCGCAGGGAGGATTCGGCAACTACTTTCTGCCAATCCAGATCGGCGCGGACGACATGGCCTTTCCGGTGCTGAACATGCTCTCGTTCTGGGTGACGCTGGTCGGCTTCGTCGTGCTCGTCGCCGCCTTCTTCGTTTCAGGAGGCGCACCCATCGGGGGATGGACTGCCTACCCGACTTTAAGCGCGCTGGGCGAGGCGGCGGGGCCAGGGCAGGGCACAGGGATGAACCTGTGGATCATCAGCATCGCCATCTTCTGCGTCGGCTCGCTTCTCGGCGCGCTCAATTTCATCACGACGCTTTTGAACCTGCGCACCAAGGGGATGTCCCTGATGCGGATGCCGCTGACCTGCTGGGCCTGGTTTACGACCGCAGTGCTGGCGCTACTGGCTTTCCCGGTCCTGCTGGCAGCCGGCGTTCTTCTTTATCTTGATAGAAACGCCGGAACGAGCTTTTTTATTCCCGCCGGACTCTCCGTGACCGGAAAGATACAGGACCACGCGGGCGGCTCGCCGATTCTCTGGCAGCACCTCTTCTGGTTCTTCGGCCATCCGGAAGTTTACATCGCGATTCTGCCGGGCATGGGATTGACCTCGCATATCCTTTCGACGTTCGCGAGAAAGCCAGTCTTCGGCTATCGCGCGATGGTCTTTGCCATCTTCGCCATCGGCCTCCTTGGCTTCTTCGTCTGGGGACATCACATGTTCATCAGCGGCATGAGTCCCTATTCGGCTATGGCCTTCTCCATCCTGACGCTTTCGATCGGCGTGCCTTCCGCCGTCAAGACCTTCAACTGGCTGGGGACGCTCTGGGGCGGAAAGATTCGCTTTACGACTCCGATGCTCTTTGCGCTCGGTTTCGTCTCGCTCTTTGTGGCGGGCGGCATCACTGGGCTCGTGCTCGGCCAGACTTCGCTCGATCTTCCGATGCACGATACCTACTTCGTGCTCGGACACTTCCATCTGGTGATGGGCGTGGCGGCGATCTTCGGGATGTTCGCCGGAATCTACTTCTGGTTCCCGAAGATGTTCGGACGCTTTATGAGCGAGCGGATAGGGAGAATCCATTTCTGGATCACGTTCATCGGCGTCTATTGCATCTTCATCCCGATGCACATCATGGGAATCGTCGGGATGCCCAGGCGCTACGCGCAGTTTGCGGAAAATAACGGCGTACAGATTTACGGGTTCCTGGAGTCGCTGCACCCGCTCGTTCTCTTCGTCACGGTGGCGGCTATCATCACGGCGCTGACGCAGCTTCTCTTCTTCTTTAACTTCTTCTGGAGCCTGTTCAAAGGCAAAAAGACAACCGAGAAGAACCCCTGGGAAGCGACGACGCTCGAATGGACGACAGAGACTCCGCCGCCGCACGACAATTTCGCTGGCATTCCGCCGGTGGTTTACAGGGGCGCGTATGAATATTCCGTTCCGGGCGCGCCCAACGATTTCGTGATGCAGACGGAGCCAGACCCGTCGGAAGAACCGGGTGTGACGAAAGCAGGAAGTGGTGGTAACGGGCACGATGGTCATAAGCACTGACAGAGTCGTCAAGACAAAGATCGTCCCCGGCGGCGGAGAACGCCCTGCGGGGCCGAACGGGAGCTCACGTGGCGACGGGGGCAAGGGACGTGGCGGAGATGATGCCACGGAACGCTTCTCTCCCTCGAAATATCGCATCGGCATGTGGGTCGCGCTCGCCGCGGTGGCCATGATGTTCACGGCTTTGACGAGCGCCTACATCGTGCGTGCCAACACCTCGAACGACTGGCATCCGCTCGCCGCGCCGTCACTGCTCTGGGTCAGCACCGCATTGATAGTGCTGAGCAGCGTCACTTTTGAAATTGCGCGGCGCGCTTTAATGAATGGTCGGAGCGCTGTTTATAACCGCTGGCTGGTGGCGACCGTTTTGCTCGGTCTCGCTTTCCTGGCGACGCAACTGCTCGCCTGGCGGCAACTGGTTGCTCAGGGGATTTATCTGTCCAGCAATCCCCACAGCTCATTCTTCTACGTCTTGACGGGCGCGCACGCCGTGCACCTGCTCGGCGGTATTCTGGCGCTCGATTACCTGTTGCTGCGCTCGCGGCGCAAGCGGCGTGAGAGGAACGCGGCGTTGAAGGAGCAGGCGGCGGTCCATGCCATCTCGCTCTACTGGCATTTCATGGACGGACTCTGGATTTACCTGTTCTTACTCCTTTTCCTTTGGAGGTAAACGAGTTGAGTACGGAAGCAAGGGCAGACCAGCTAATCGCAAACGAATGGAGCGGAGGAACGCATCCATATCGCATCGGCCACAGAAAGCTAGGGATGTGGCTCTTCATCATCTCGGACTCGCTGACGTTCTCGGCGCTCCTGATAGGCTATGCTTACGTGCGCGCCTCATCAGACCAGTGGCCGACGCCTTTCCCGTTCAACCCCAGCATCGTCTTCTCGACCATCATGACGCTGTGCCTGCTCTCATCGAGCTTGACGATGGTGATGGGCGTTTCAGCTTCGGCGCGGGGCGATAAGAAGGCCGTCAGAAAATGGATTCTTTTGACGATTGTCTTCGGCCTGACGTTCATTGTGCTTCACTTAATCGAGTGGAAGCATCTTCTGGACGAAGGGCTGCGCCCCTTCTCGCTGCCGGAGGAATGGCTTCATAAGTGGCCGAACGCTTCGCCGCTTTTCGGCGCGACGTTCTTTGGCATCACGGGCCTGCACATGTTCCACGTCCTGACGGGCGCGATTTACCTGGCAGTGATCGCCGCGCGCGTCAACAAGGTGAAGCACGAAGACGTGGAGATCAGCGGCCTCTACTGGCACTTCGTTGATCTGGTCTGGATGTTCGTCTTCCCGTTAATTTATCTGCTCTCGATAGATTTCAAGGGATGAAAATGAACCACAGAGGCACAGAGACACAGAGGAAGAATATGAAGGAAAGAGTTGCTTTTGTATCAACCCCTGCCGTTGACTCTTTTATCTCCTCTTCTCTGTGCCTCTGTGCCTCTGTGGTTATAGGTTTAACACTTTCTGAGGAATCAAGAGATGGCGACACACGCTGAAGCTGAACACGAGCACTTTGCCGGCAGCAACAAGCTTTTCATCTCGGTCTGGTTCTGGCTGCTGCTCCTGACAGGAATCGAGGTCTTCCTGGGCTACATCCACATCCCGATTCAATTGATGTTGACGATTCTCATCGGACTTTCGGTCATCAAAGCCGCGCTCATTGTCGCCTACTTCATGCACCTGCGCTTTGAGCGCTTGAGCCTCGTGCTCACGCTTGTTCCGATGCTCGTCATCTGCATCTGCCTGCTGCTGGTCTTCTTCCCGGACAGCTTCAGGTCGAAAAACAATCGTTACCAGGTCCAGCCGACTCCGCGCGCGGAAAAGATGGAGCCCGAATGACAGGGAAGCGCAGAATCAGGTTTGCGTTGATAGCGCTCGGCGCGGTCGCGATTCTCCTGGTCGCGACCGTGTCCGGGGCGGCCCAGTGCTCCTTGTGCCGGAGCGCTCTCTCCGGCTCGCCCACGGGCGTGAGGCTTTCGAAGAGCCTTAATCTGGCAATCCTCGTTCTACTGATTCCGCCCGTGATGATCTTCTGCGGCATCTTCCTGGCGGCTTTCAAGTACCGCAAGACCTCGGGCGAGGCGGGTGAGAAAGGGCGCAGGTGGTTGACGCGCCAGAGCAGCGGGCGGAGAAAGCCACAGCAAGAACGTGAGGGCGGCGGCAGTAGCGCGATAGCCTGAAGACAGGAGCCTTTTTCAGCTTCCGGCGAGATAGTTCCGAAGCTTGAGACGAGTCGTGATGTCAGAAAAGGAAGAGCTGATTTTAGAGATCGATAAAAGAAGCGTCCGCGGGCGCGCCTGCCCCGTCTGCGGCGGGAAGATCATTCCGTCGGACCGGGCCGTTTATGAGAGCCGAACGAACCCGTCAGACATCTTTCCGCTCTGGCAATGCGAGCGCTGCGGCTACGAGCAGATGTCCGAAAAGCAGAAGCCTCAGAAGGGCAAACATTGAGCCGATTGCGGAATTCGGAATTCGGATTGCGGATTGAAAAACAGTAAGCACAAGGCAGAAAGCAGAAAGCAGTAAAAACCGCTTGGCCTGCCTTCTGCCTTGTGCCTTCTGCTTTCTGCTCTTTTAAATCCGCATTCCGCAATCCGAAATCCGAAATCGAAGGGGGAGTTTGATGAAGAGTGAGAATCTGCTTCTCTACGGCGTGTGTGTCGTGATGGCGCTGCTGTTTCTGGGGCTCGCCGGGTTGAACTACTTTTCGGCCGGAAACTTCATCAGCACTGACAGCCTTTTCTTTACGACGGTGAGCGGAATGATGGCCTTCATCTTTCTGCTAATCCCTCTGGCTTCCATGAGGGCCGACAAAAAGGCTACGAAAGCCGCCGAGGCGGCGGGCGGCGCAGCGGCAGCGGCGGCCTTGCCAGGGCGCGGCGGCGCGGCTGCGCTTCGTCCCGGCACGACCATCCCGGCGGGGCAGATGATGAGAGATGCGAAGGGACGGCCGGTCCCGCCCGACGTTAGAAAGATGGTCGAGCAGATGAAGGAGACTGAGAAACCGTAACGCGTCGAATCAGGCCGAGTGGGGATCGGGTGTAAAGGGATGAAAGAGGACGTGCTCGCAATGTTCGAGCAGATGAAGAAGGAGACGCTCGATCTGCACGAACTGTTTGAGGCCGGCGGGAACGACGCGGACCGCCGCCGAGAGGTTTTCTACGCGGTCGAGCAACTGGTCGAAGAGGGACTGCTGGAAGAACGCGGCAACGATTTCTACGCACTGACGGCAGAGGGAAAGAGAGCGGCGCAAGGTTTAGTGAAAGAGAGTTAAAGCAGCGCCCGCAACCCAGCATGAAGGATTTTATCTTTACCCTCCCGCACGTCAACGCGCTTCTCAATACCACAAGCGGCCTCTGCCTCATCATCGGCTACGTCATGATTCGCCGTCGGCGCCGCATCAACGCCCACCGCGCCTGCATGATCGCGGCCTTCGTCGCTTCCGTCGTCTTCCTGATCTCATATGTGCTTTACCATTCGCTCCTGGCTTACTACCTGGGGCAGGGGCCAACTAAGTTCCAGGGCGTGGGCTTCATCCGCCCGGTCTATTTCTTCATCCTTTTCACGCACACGGTCCTGGCAATCATCATCGTCCCTTTCGTAATCATCACGTTGCGCCGCGGGTTGAAAAGGCAGGATGAAAAGCACAGGCGGATTGCGCGCTGGACATTTCCGCTCTGGCTTTACGTCTCCGTGACGGGCGTGCTGGTCTATCTTTTTCTCTATCAGCTTTATCCTTCGCGCTAGGTCGTGTTGATATTTGGTTTCTCAATTGCCACTGGCTTTAGCTAGTGGATAGGTTTAATGGTAGGGCGCAGGCTTGAGCCGAATTTGAGGACAAACTACCTTCCTTGCGGCTTCAGCCTAATTTTGGGCTGAAGCCGCGAGGAGAGTTGAAAACATAGAGTTCGGCTCAAGCCGCCTTATGTGTGCGCTCCACCCCACTAGCTCAAGCTAGTGGCAATTAAAACGAAAAACCAAATATCAACGGAACCTAGTTAAAAGCGTACGAGCGATGAATGATCCACGAATCCACACGAAAAGAGACGAAATAAAGAGTCATATCTTCGTGTCTTTTCGTGTGAGTTCGCGGATAGCTGTCATTCGTTTCGGGCTTGCGGGCTCGGACTTTGCGGGAGGATCACAGTAGATTCGATGACTGACAACGGATCAAACGGTTCATCTCAGCCAGCACCTGAGGCTGCCTCCGCTTCCGCCCCGCAGAAGCGGCGGCGCACACCGCTCCCGTTCATCATCCTGGCCGTCATCTTCGTCGTGGTCCCGTTTCTGACCTGGTATCTGACCTGGTTCGGGCGACCGCTTTCGGACGCAAGCATGGAGAGCTATCTGAAGGATGAGAAGAACGTGCGCCACGTCCAGCAGGCTCTGAACCAGATTGCGGAGCGCATCGAGGCCGGGGACCAGAAGGTTAAGCGCTGGTATCCGCAAGTTCTCGTCCTGGCGAACAGCAATACAGTGGAGATTCGTAAGACGGTCGCCTGGGTGATGGGGCAGGACAATACCTCGGAGGAGTTTCACGCGGCGCTCTTGAAGCTGCTCGCGGACCAGCACCCGGCGGTGCGCCGCAACGCAGCCGTGCAGTTGGTTCGTTTCCGGGACGCGAGCGGGCGAGCGGAGTTGCGCGCGACCCTGCGGCCATACACGGTCACGTCCCCTGTGGAGGGCACAGTCAGCAGCGTCCTGACGGAAGGCGTGGAGGTCCGGGAGAACGCGCTCCTGGCGCGCATCACAAACAATCAGAATCAGCTTCAGGAAGTGCGCTCGCCGCTCCACGGGAAGCTCATAAACGTCGCGGCGCGTGAAGGAACGAAAGTCGGGGCGGGCGACCCGGTGCTCGAAATCGCGCCCGATGGGGACTTCGTCTACGAGGCTCTGCGCGGTCTCTTCTTCATCGGCGAGGCGGAAGAGCTGCCTGATGTCGAGCGTTATGCTCAGGGAGTTGAGGGGATGCCGGAGCGCGTCCAACGACAAGCGGCTGAGACGGCGAAAGCCATCCGCAGCCGCTCGGAGCAGAAAAGTTCAGAGGTTAAGCAGTAGCGGCGACGGGCGCGTCCGTTAGCTCCACGCCGTGGGCCGCCTCCCAGTCTTCGGTCGGGACCATCTCGATTGCATCCCAGGGACAGCCGTCGAGAAACGCCCCGTCCGGTCCTTTGCTGATGCATTTCTGGCAGCCGATGCAGAGGTTCGGGTCCACCTCTATCCGGCCAAAGGGCGGGTGGTCTTCGTCCGGGACCCAGAACATGCAGGCCTCTATGGGGCAGTATTCGATGCAGGCGGGCGAGCCGGCGCAGCCGGTGCAGCAATCCGTGGTGATCGCTAAAATCTTAGGCTTCTTCTTGCGCGTGGCTTTGCCGTCGCCCTGCGACATCGGAAAGTGTTTCTCGATAATCGAAATCATCCGGTCCTGGCTCCGTCGCTCTTGTTGATGAGAACCGAGTCAACTTTAACATGGCCGGGCTGTTTCGCTCAACGTTCTTTCCCGGGAATATTGCTAACGTGGCAGATGCAAGCCGCGGAATGCTTGAAAGAGTCGCCCGAAAAAGATAAAACTATCTAAAACCAAAATAAGGGAGGCATCAATGAGTACAGTCGCGGGAATATTCCAATCACGCGCGGACGCAGAGCGCGCCGTAGAGAATTTGCGCTCGGCAAACGTTGCCGAAGACAAAATCAACCTTCTCATGCCGGGCACGACCGAGGGCGAAGTGAACGCCTCTGTGCCGACTACTGAAACTGAGCAGCCAGGCATGGGGACCGCTCTCGGCGGGACGGTCGGCGCGGCTCTCGGCGCCGCCGGGGGCATGCACATCGGCGCTGCGCTCGCCAGCCTGCTCATTCCAGGCGTCGGGCCAGTGCTCGCCGGAGGGCTTCTGGGCGCGGCCATCCTCGGCATCGGCGGCGCGGCGGCGGGCGCAGCGGCCGGCGGCAAGTTTGAAGAATCCGTGGAGGGCCTGCCGCATGACGAGTTGTATGTTTACGAAGACGCGCTTAGACAAGGCCGCTCGGTCCTGATCGTCGTGGCGGACGACGAGGAGCAGGCAGAGACGGTGCGCGGCGTGCTCGCGCAAAGTGGGGCCGAGAGCGTGGACGCGGCGCGCGAAAAATGGTGGGTCGGATTGCGCGATGCCGAAGAGGAAGAGTACAACCGTGAGGATAAAGATTTTAAGTCGGATGAACTCGTCTATCGTCGCGGCTTCGAGGCCGCGCAGCACCCGCGCCATCGCGGCAAATCCTATGATGAAGTAAGGGAGAGCTTGCGCGAGCGTTATAGCGATGCCTACGAGGTGGACGCTTTCCGACGTGGATATGAGCGCGGGGCGAGCTACCAGCAGAGCCTGAGGGAGAAATACAAAGGTTGAAAGATACGCTCCTGAGCATCGCTGTCCTGGGCGGCATTCTCGTCTTGAGCGCGGTTATCACAAACCTTTTCGCGCGCAAGATGTATAACCGCTGCGGGGAGTGCGGAACCCTCAACGCCAAACGGCGCTCGCACTGCCGCGCCTGCAACGTCGAGCTGAGGCTTTGAGGACGCAAAAGACAATTATGAATTTTGAGTTTTGAATGTTGAATTACTGCTTTCAATTCAAAACTCAAAACTCATAATTCATAATTTCTCATGCCCTGGAATCCCGAACGCTACCACAAATTTCAGGCCGACCGCTTCGCGCCTTTTGAGGACCTCTTCAAGCTGATGGAGGTTCGCCCACGGATGCGCGTCATTGATCTGGGCTGTGGAACGGGTGAGTTGACCCTCAGGCTGGCGGAGAGGTTGCCGGAAAGCGACGTCCTCGGAATTGATTCCTCGGCTGAAATGCTCGAACGCGCTAGCGCTCTCGCCCGCAACGGCCTGCGCTTTGAGCTGCATTCGATTCAGGATGTAGAGGGCCGATGGGACCTGGTCTTTTCTCACGCGGCGATTCATTGGATAGACGATCATCGCGAGCTTGTGCCGCGTCTTCTACGGTTAGTCAATCCTGGAGGGCAACTCGCCGTACAACTTCCGTCGAATCACACGCACCCGACGCACACGCTGATTAATGAGGTTGCGGCGGAAGAGCCTTTTCGTCAGGCGCTCGCGGGCTGGACACGCGCTTCGCCCGTCCTTTCTATTAACGAATACGCGGAATTGCTGTACGCAAGCGGCGGAGAGAAAATCACCGTTTTGGAGAAGGTTTATCCGAGCCTGCTGGAAGATGCGGACGCGATGGCGGACTGGACGGCAGGCACGACGCTCGTCCCTTACTTCGAGCGCCTGCCGGAGAGTCTGCGGGAACCTTTCATGGTCAGATACCGTGAACGTTTGCGCGCGCTCTTCCCGTCGTCGCCAGTCTTCTATACCTTTCGGCGGACCATCTTTGCAGCCACGCGCCCGCATTGAATACGCTTGTTGCGTCGGAGCCATGCGCCAGCTTGTAGGCGACGCGCGCCGCCGGTTGCGGGAAATCAAGTTTCTTCAGGATGCGCTCGCCCTTGTCGAAATGGATCAACAAAGGCTTGCTCTCCAGCTTGAAGGTGAAACGCTGGCTCCGCTGGTTAATCTCAATCTCCTCTGTGCGCGCGCCCTGCGCCGTTACAAATTCAATCGCGACCGGGAGACGAAAGACCGCGGGCGTGGTCGCGTCGGGCGTCTGTGTCTGGGCAACGTCGAGAGTCAGCGTGCGCGACCTGGCGTTGTAGAGAGAGCGGACGCGAAGTTCCGGAAAACCAGCTTTATAGACCCACTGGTCGAAGAACCAGGCCAGAGATTTTCCTGTGGTCTCTTCAAAGGCGCGTT